>CALSRX010000001.1 GCA_943788865.1 uncultured Polaribacter sp.
CATAAACTTTTTGATCACTTAATTTTCTGTTACTTTTAGAGAGGCTATGCACCTCCTTTGTAAGTTTTTGATATTGCTCGTATAACTTTTCTTTCTCTGACTTCTTTTTAAATATTCCAAACATATATGTATGTATTAACTATAGTTAAAAATCTATTAGTGACTAAGATAATTTTGTAATTCAACAATTTTTTGTGGCGTGTTAAAGATACCTCCGTAATAAGATGTCACTGTTGCAGAAGTTTCGTCCTTAATACCACGCGAGGAAACACATAAATGCTTCGCGTCAATAATAACAGCAATGTCTTCAGTGTCTAAAATAGATGCAAGCTCAATTGCAATTTGATTTGTCAATCGTTCTTGTACCTGAGGTCGTTTCGCATAATATTGTACAATTCTATTTATTTTAGAAATACCTATAACTTTTCCTGAAGAAACATATGCAATATGCGCCTTTCCAATTATTGGAACAAAATGATGCTCGCAATTCGAATAGAAAGTGATATTCTTTTCAACCAACATTTGGTTATATTTATAACTATTATCAAACAATGATATCTTAGGTTTATTATCAGGATTTAGGCCCGAAAAAATTTCATCAATATACATTTTTGCAACTCTATTAGGAGTGCCTTTTAAGGAGTCATTAGTTAAATCAAGCCCCATTACATCCATTATTTGAGCAAATAAATTTGAAATTTTTTCTTTTTTCTCAAGATCAGATAGTGCAAATGCATCTGATTTCATTGGAGTATTCAACCCTGTAAACATATGGTCATCACCTATTTCTTCTTCAGAAAGTGCGTCAAAAATAGGCTCATTAATATGGGTATTCAACATAATTTCTTGCTGTCTCATAAAGTTTAATTTTTAATTCTAGTTCTTTACTTAATTTTGGTTTTAGAATAGTGTAAATCACCATTGCAATGTTTTCTGCAGTTGGGTTTAACTCTTTAAACTCTTGTGTATCTAAGTTTAAATTTTTATGATCGAACCTATCAAGAACGTTTTCTTTAATAAGGTCTGAAAGAATTTTGACATCAATTACATAGCCACTTTCAGGGTCACAATAACCAATGATCTTAACTTCCAGATCATAATTATGGCCGTGGTAATTTGAGTTATTACATTTTCCGAAAATTGCCCGATTTTTTTCGTCACTCCAAGCATTATTATGCAATCTGTGTGCGGCGTTGAAGTGTTCACACCGTATAATGGCAGTTTTATTCATTTCTTTAATTCTTCTAAATCGTTTAAATAAAAATTTAATTATGTAAATATACTATTTTTGTCTAACTTTTAATCTTATTTCTTAAACAATATTTAACTTTATCTGATTTATTAAAAAAGTTAAAATATATTTGTTTGGGTATAATCCTATTAATTAGTCAAAAAAGCATATCAAGTTAAGATGTCGAAATTACCAAGTACACATAAGTTTATTGATCTCTCAGATTATGGTAGGCCGATTGGACGTTTAATAGCAAGTTCTTTAAAAAATACTTCAACTACACCCATCCACGTAACTATTTGGTTTGTAATTGCTGGATTGATTGCTATCTATTGCATTCTTTTCAACCATTTATGGTTTGCTGCATTTTTCTTAATAGTTAAATCTATTTTAGATGCTGCTGATGGTGAATTAGCAAGAATAAAAAACACTCCTTCTTATACAGGTCGTTATCTTGATTCTGTTTCGGATATAGTTCTAAATTTATTTGTTTTTATGGCATTATGGTATACAACCGAGACCCATTTTATCTTTACTTTTTTTGCTTTCCTTGGAATTCAATTACAAGGGACTTTATATAATTATTACTATGTAATTCTGAGAAATAATTTAAATGGTGATACAACGAGTAGAGTATTCGAACACGATACTCCAATAGCTTTAAAAGGAGAATCACAAGAAAATGTAAACATACTATTTGCTTTGTATAAATTTTTTTATGGCACTTTCGATACAGTAATTCACATACTAGATCCTGGTGCCTATAAGAGCAAACGATTTCCGAACCTTTTTATGTCGGCTATTTCAATTTTTGGCTTAGGGTTTCAACTTTTAATAATAAGTGCCATGCTTATTTTGGGTTATAAAGACGCTATTATTTCATTCTTTATTTGGTATACATTGTTGATTTTTTTATTTATTGGAATAAGGAGATTGCTATAATTGTATTTAAATAGCTTGTAATAATGAACTATAATGTTCTGCTTGGTGCCTTTCCCTAACTCGAGCTATTCTTTACTAGTGTTAATTACCTATTAGAGCATCCTAAATACCTTAGACTTTCTATTCTAGTGAAATAAAGTTATATTTGAATTCAACTAACCAATTTCTCATGAGAACTATCTTAAACAACCGTTTTTTTTACATTCATCATTGGTTTACTTCTTTTAGTCAATTAAGTGTTGCTCAAAAACAAAAAACTTTAACCTTAAAGGATTATGCACAATGGAATAGCATAAGAAACACCGTCATTTCATCAAATGGAAGCTATATGACCTATGCATATACTCCAAATGAAGGAGATGCAACGTTGCACATCCGAAAAATTGATGGTGACACGCTACGAACAGTAATTAATGGAAAACAAGTCGCGTTTTCTTCCGATAGCAACTGGTTGGCCTATTTAGTAGATCCCGCTAAAAAAGCAGCAAAAAAACTCAAAAAGGACAAGAAGCAAACCAGTCCTATTCGAGATTATACAAAAACTATCAATGCTTTTTCACCAGATGGAACTATGGTATTGACGGGTGCAGATGATAGTACTGCACGATTATGGGATCTTCATGGGAATCAAATTGGAAAATCAATGGAGCATTTGGGTTCGGTCAATAGTGTGGCCTTTTCTCCAGACGGCACTACAATTTTAACAAACTCAGGTGATAATATTGAGCGTTTATTGAAAGTAGTAACATTGGATGCGTTTCTAGAAGGTGATTATTTAGCTCCTTTGGAAAAATTACTTTTGTCGGAAGAACAGAAAAAGAAATATGGGGTCAAATAACTAAAAAAACTTTTTATGCTAACCTTTATCGAGCGGAGTCGAGATAACGTAGGAGGGAAGCATAATGTGTTTATTTTGTTTTTAATGATTCATGCCTCCCATATGCATTCCTTTATCATTCATCATCTTCATACTGGAGTTCATACAATCTTCACTCATCATACCATTCTGATGCATGATTTGCATCATTTGATTCATCATTTTTCCATCTTTCATCATTGATTGCATCATATTCATTGACATCAGACTATCATTCATCATCATCTGCAAACCTTGACCTTTCATCATATTACCCATTATCATTTGGTTCACTTGCATCATCTGCATTGCATGGTCGTTATCTTGCATGTTGTTCATGAATTCTGTCATATAATTGTGGTTACTCGCAATCGCATCAAAAAGTTCAGTTCTTGCTTCTGAATTTTCGAACATTGCGTTAGTATCTGTTTTCTGTTCGCAACTAGATAGACTTATGAAGCCAATTGCCATTAAAATAATTGTTGTTGTTGTTGTTGTTGTTGTTGTTGTTGTTGTTTTCATCATATTAGATTTTAAATTAATAATAATTAACGTATTCAAGCTATTTCCGAGCGTTCTTAAAATTCATTCTTGGACTTTACTATCTCCATACTTATTTTCTTTTTTTGAATTTGATAAATATTAATATTATTACAATTAGAAGTGCGAAAAACCACCATCCCATATGCATTCCCAGTAATAGGAACCTCCATTATTGTGCATCATTTGTGAATTTTCAGTACTATGATTGCAACTGGTTAAGGTTACTAATCCGATAATTACAATCGCTAATGTTCTCATAATAGATAATTTATTTGTTGCTGATATTTTCATCTGTTTCTATTTAAAGGTTTTTGATAACATTGCTGTCATTCTTGAAACGGCAAAGATGCTGGCTATAATTCCAGATATGGTCGCTACAATTGCGATACATACCAACAGTGAACCATAATCCATATTGACCAAAAGCTGGCTTTGACGCTTCAGCCAATGAATAATCCTTGGCAGCTACAATTTCTGAAATAGTTAAATTAGAGGAAACTGCAAATGCCACTAATAAATATATTACGGTACATATAGAAAGAGATATTATAATTGCCCGTCCCACATTCTTTTTTGGGTTAACAATTTCTCCACCACTGTTTGTAATGGTTGTAAATCCTTTATACGCCAAAATAGATAAAGTCAATGCACCTAAATAATCTGTTGTTGCATACGTTGTTGCATTGTTTAATGAAATAGCATCTTGGAAAGAGAAACCAGCAGCCCAGAGTGCTCCAATGGCGAAAATAGCAATACCACCAACCTTAATGATTGCCAAAACTAATGAAGATTTTCCAATAAAATTATTTCCAGAAATATTTACTAGAAAGGCACCTACAATTAGAACAACACCTAATATGGGCACCCAAACACTGTTGTTGCCCACATTAAAGAGCTGTAGGGTATAAGAGCCAAAAGTTCGGGCGACAAGGCTTTCATTGATAATCATAGAAAACGCCATTAAAAGTGCACCAGATGCCGCAACAGTTCCTTTTCCGTAGGCTTTGACCAAATACATCGCTATTCCGCCAGAAGATGGAAATGCATTTGACATTTTGATATATCCATAAGCACTAAACCCTGAAATTATGGCTCCAGCAATGAAGGCAAGAGGAAATAAATTCCCTGACAGTTCAGCAACCTGACCCAATAAGGCAAAAATACCAGCACCAATCATTACACCAGTACCCAATGCTACAGCACCTATTAGTGATAGACTGTTTTTTTTATAGTTCATATTCATATCCTTAAATTGTCCCGTTATTTGGGTACGTAGTTCGTTATAATTTATAGGGCTTACTATCCAAAATTATCTATATGTAGGTTTCGAAACGTAGAAATCATCAAATCCAAAACAAGCATAAACTGCTTTACTTTTTGATGTAATTATTCAGGTTTTATAATAGCTAGGTTATAAATATCGCATTTGTACAATTCAGGATGTACTGCAAGTTCTTAGAATTGATATAAAAACTTCCCAAAGGAGATTCAATTCATCAACGACATTTAATAGAACATTAGTGTCTCTATTTAAAAGATGCTTTAAGTTAGTCAATTTCAAATGAATAAGCATGATATAAAGCTCTTTTGTTTGTTTCGGTTCTTTTTGACGTATTTGAAGTCGGAATTCATTGACTACATTAAATACAACTAAGAAGCCACAATTAGCTTGACATAATTACTGTCGATATAAGTCTGCGACATTATATCTGCAATTATGTCAAATATCGCCCAAAAGCGCTATTACACTAATTGTTGTGAAATGTTCTATAATTTACATTATGTTAAATAGTAAATTTGTAAGTCTTTAAATATGAGTATGTTATTAAATTCCTTGTACTACTCCTAAATATGTAATAGCAGATTTATTTCCAGGAATTACCATAAGTCTGGTTTTTGAATTTAAATAGATTTGAATGGTTATTTTATAAACATCACTTCTAGTTTTGAATTCGTATGATGCTTCATAACGGTTTTTTTGAATCGTTAAATATAAAACTTGAAGCCAATGGAACTCCTTCAAATTTTATGTTTCCTAAATTGCCAGAATAACTAGCAGATCTTGTTTCTCCGTAAAATGGTAAAGAAACTGACAATGCACCTAAATTAGATACTTTAAAATAATTGGCATTGGTTGTTAAATCAATAGAATTTGCTGAGTTTCCTGTCCCCAACAAATTAGAATTAACCAATTGTTGCATGGCTATACCAGCCATTGGCATGGCTGTATGTGATACAATGTTAAAATTTTTAGAGTCAATGAGCTTTTTTAATGCTGTTGCTTTTTCTTCAGAAACGGTATTTTTGGCAATTCCGCAACCCATCAAAAGCAAACAACAAAGTATTCCTAGTTTTTTCATCTTTTTAGTCTTTAATAGATAGTAGTTAAACTATCAAAATGTATACCATGTTTTATCATCTTACTCCTTTTTGAGCACTAAAGTACTCATACAACGTATGTTATTAACATTTACCGTTTTTAAAAGCTCTAAATACGTAAAAGAAAAGGTTTCTTTTAAATAGGCTACTAAATCACTCGTCAATAAAAACCGATTGGTGGTATCTGGCAAATAATAAACTCCATCCGAAATTGATTGTACCTTATCTTCTATTCCAAAATTAGAAGTCATTCTTATAAACAGGCTTCCGCCTGGTTTTAAAACTCTAAACAATTCTGCAACCATTCTTTTAAATTGTTGTGTATTTTGAGCAAAATGCAATACAGCACTACAAATTACATGATCAAAGAAATGATTTTCAAATTGTAACTGATCCAGGTTTTGCACAGAAAAATTCGAATGTTGTTCTGTATATTTTTCTTTTACTTCCTCTATTCTAGACTCCAAAGAATCGACTCCATACACAGTAAATTTATTTTCGTAAAACCATTTTAAATTCCGACCAGAACCACAACCTGTATCTAAAATCACATCATTTTGCTGGTATCTTTCTTTTAAGATTTGATCTAACAAATAAATATCTATGCCCTCAATTTCTGACTTTAACTCTTTTATTTTCAATTGTTTAGTTTTAAAAATTTATGGTATAGGTTTCTCCTACACTGGTGGCAAAACTTACAAATCCGTCTCCTTGAGTTGCTACAATTTCTTTTCCGTTTACCCATACTTTAACGGGAGATTTTGTTGCTATTTTACAGGTTTTTCCTGCCTTACAAAGCACAGAAACCGATTTCATTGTTGCATCTTTCCACTCCAAATCCAATTCAAAAGCACCTCTAGCTACTACTCCATCAAACGCACCCGAATGCCACTCTGTTGGCAAGGCTGGTAACAATTCAATAATTCCTTCATGAGATTGCACTAACATTTCAGAAATTGCAGCTGTCATTCCCAATGAGCCATCTACCTGTAACGGATTTCCACATTTTGCAAATAAAGACAGATAACACTGTTCTTCTAAATAACTTTTGTAAATTTTATTTGCTCTATCTCCATCAGAAAGTCGTGCCCATAATGCCATTTTCCAAGCTCTAGAAAATCCTTTTCCGCCATCTCCACGTTGCTCTAACACAGCTTTAATCGGATTTACCAATTCTGGTGTTCGTTTTGCAGACAATACATTTCCTGGATACAATCCGTACATATGAGAAAAATGACGATGTTTGTCTTCTAATTGCTCTAAATCTTCAGCCCATTCTTGTAAGGTGCCATCTTTTCCAACTTGCGATGGAGCCAATCGTTTCCGTGCTGCGGTTACTTTTTCTGCAAAAGAAAGGTCTTTTTGTAAAATAGCACTTGCCTTTGCATAATAATCAAATAAATCTTTTAAAATCTGAGTATCCATGGTTGCTCCCGCTGTAATTGTGGTAAAATAATAAAACCCTGTTACTTCATCAAAAAAGTACTCATACCCAGGTCCTTTTGGCGGATTTTCAGGGGAGTTAGACGGATTGGTCACCAACCATTTTTTAGTAGGATGTTCTACTAGAAAATCCATGAAGAAATCAACGGATCCTTTTAAAATAGGATATGCTTTTTCTAAAAAATCTTTGTCTTGCGTATACAAATAATGTTCCCATAAATGTGTAGTCAACCACGCCCCTCCAACAGTAAATGTTCCCCAAGTAGGTCCGTCCATAGGTGCTGCAACACGCCAAATATCTGTATTCTGATGAAAAACCCATCCACTAGCGCCGTAATGTTCTTTAGCAACATCGGTACCCTGATCTGTCAATTCTTCAATCATTTTAAACAAAGGCTCTGTCAATTCTGAAAGATTTGCAGATTCTGCCAACCAATAATTCATTTCTGTGTTGATATTGGTGGTGTATTTTGAATCCCAAGACGGATTCATATTGTTGTTCCAAATCCCTTGTAAATTAGCAGGTTGTGTACCAACGCGACTTGATGAAATTAGTAAAAAACGTCCAAATTGATAACTCAAAGCCGCCATTTGTGGGTCTGGACTTGTCTGAATCGCTTTCATACGCTTATCTGTTGGTAAAAACGAATTGGCTGTTTCTGGTAATTGTAGTTGAACACGGTTAAAAAACTGCTGATAGTCTTTAACTGCTTCTTGTTTTACGGCATCAAATTTTTTCCCTTTAAGGTCGTTCAAATAATTCTGAACGCGCTCCTTCTGATTTGCACTAACATCTTTATAGTTTACAAAATTGGTAGCCGCCACATAATAAATGGTCACAGAAGTTGCATTTTCTACAAAGATTTTAGCCCCTTTCCGTACCAGCTTTCCTCCTTCAGCGTTCACTTTTACACGTGCTTCATAACGTAGCTTCCCTTCTATTCCTAAATAATCAGCAGATTTACCTGTGACTACTAATTCATTTTCTTTGTCGCCATCCATTCTAAAATAATCGGTTGCATAATTAGAATGTGCTTGATTCCGAACGCCTCTTAATTCAGTTTCAAAAGACAACATTCCAGGTTTACTTGCTGTTAATCGAACTGCAATTGTTTGATCTACAGCAGAGGAAATAATTTCTCTATTGTAGGTAACACCATCAACGGTATATTCAACTCCCGTAATTCCGTTAGACAAGTCTAACCATCTCTTATAATGCGTGGCATTTTGGTCTTTTTTAAAAAACAAATGTAAATTTGCTACCGATTGGTATTTCTGTTGTTCAACAGGATACCCCATTAAATGTCTCCCAAATAATTTATGGGCTTCTACAGGTTTTCCTTCAAAAATAAGTTGCTGAATTTTTGGCAACTCTTTATATCCACCTTTAACAGAAGAATTGTATGGACCTCCAGACCAATAGGTTTCTTCATTTAATTGAATTTGTTCTTCTTCGACACCACCAAACACCATTCCTCCAATTCTCCCATTTCCAACTGGCAAGGCTTCCTCCCATTTTTCAGCAGCCTTTGTATACCATAACAAACTCGTGGTGTCAAATGCTTTTTTTTCTATCTTTTCTGGAATCGGACTTATAAAAGAAATGCTTTTAGCAACCTCTTTTGGTTCGTTTTTTCCGCAAGAGAATAACAGTATACAGCTTAAAATTAGTAGTTTTTTCATTGTTGGTTAGTTAGTTGGATTATATTATAGATAGCAATATAAAAAATAATAATAGCAAACACTAAAGCTTCTATTACAAATGAAGTACTTTTGCCTTCATGTCAACAAAAAGTTCCTCAAAATTAGAATTCATCGCCTTAATGGCTTCATTAATGTCTATTGTAGCGATGTCAATAGATGCCCTATTACCAGCATTAGAAAGTATTGGTATTTCAATCGGAATTCAAGATACCACAGATAATCAATTATTAGTTACCATGATTTTTCTTGGGTTGGGATTTGGGCAATTGATCTTCGGACCAATTTCTGATAGCTTAGGAAGGAAACCTGTAATTTATATGGGGTTTACTTTATTTGTGATTGCCAGTTTTATTTGTGTTACAGCAACAAATCTAGAAACCATGATTGTAGGAAGAATCTTACAAGGCATTGGACTTTCAGCACCAAGAACCATTAGTATTGCCATGGTTAGAGATAGTTTTAGTGGCGATTATATGGCAAAAATTATGTCGTTTATTGTGGTGATTTTTATATTAGTTCCTGTTGTAGCACCTGCAATTGGTAAACTTATTTTAGACGCCTATGGTTGGAAAGCAATTTTTAATAGCCAATTAATCATTGGTGTTGTTATTATGATTTGGTTGTGGAAACGTCAACCAGAAACACTAGCTGTAGAAAAAAGAACCAAGTTTCGTTTGAATTTATTTTTAGACGGCTCAATAGAGTTTATAAAACACAAACAGGCAGTCGTTTTTACCTTAGTATCTGGATTTATTACCGGTTCTTTTATGGTCTACTTATCTGCTTCTCAGCATATTTTTCAAGATCAATATTATTTAAAAGAAGAATTTCCTTATATTTTTGCTGGATTGGCAATAGCAGTTGGGTTTGCTACTTTTTTAAACGGAACCTTTGTAATGCGTTTTGGTATGTACAAACTAGTAACCCTATTTACGATTGTTTTTACCATAACACCACTACTTTATGCAATCCTATTTTATCAAACACAAAATCCGTCTATTGAGATATTTCTAATTTTCTGTGGATTGCAATTTTTTGCTATCGGATTTTTATTCGGAAACTTGCGAGCTTTAGCTATGCAACCTGTGGGGCATATTGCCGGAGTTGGTGCAGCCATCAATGGATTTGTATCTACTGTAATGGCGGTTCCAATTGCAACCTATATTGGAAGTTATGTAACAGAAAGTGCACTGCCTTTATTTATAGGATTCTTTATTTGTGGATTACTTTCTTTAGGTTTGATTTTATCTCTTTCTAAAAAATCAATAACCACTAGCTAACACCTTATTAAAAAGATACTAATTCTAGTAAAGCCTTTTCAAATTGATTCTTAGCTAAATATTGATTTTCTAAGTTTTTCTCAAACGGAATAGGAGTTTCAATACTTCCTACACGTTTTACAGGTGCATCCAAGTCTTTAAAACAGTTTTCTGTAATTAAAGCAGAGATATCACTTGCAATTCCTCCAAATAAGGAGTCCTCTTGCAATACAATGGCTTTTCCTGTTTTTCTCACAGATGAATAAATGGTTTCAACATCCAACGGCTGCAAAGATCTTAAATCAATCACATCTGCAGAAATGGTTGGGTTTTTCTCTAACGTTTCTAATGCCCAATGTACTCCTGCGCCATAACTAATAATAGTGATGTCATTTCCTTCTTTTAATGTTGCTGCTTTTCCGATTTGTAAGGTGTAATAATTTTCTGGCACTTCTTGGTATATTGAACGATACAAGGCTTTATGCTCAAAAAACAATACCGGATTCGGATCATTAATTGCTGCAATTAATAAGCCTTTTGCATCAGCTGGAAAGGCAGGATAGATAACTTTTAAACCTGGTGTTTTTGTAAACCAAGCTTCATTGGTTTGCGAATGAAAGGGGCCAGCTCCTACTCCTGCTCCACAAGGCATTCTAACCACTACATCAGCTATTTGACTCCAACGATACTGCGATTTTGCCAACAAATTTACAATCGGATTGAACCCTGAAGAAACAAAGTCAGCAAACTGCATCTCCATGACAGATTTCATTCCGTTTATAGACAAACCATAAGCAGCCGAAACAATGGCAGATTCACATATGGGTGTATTCCGAACTCTATCTTTTCCGAATTGTGCTACAAATCCGTCTGTTATTTTAAACGCACCACCATATTCTGCAATATCTTGCCCCATGATTACTAAATCATCATGTTGCTCCATAGATTGTCGCAATCCATCAGAAATAGCGTCTATCAAACGTATTTTTTTGGTTTCTGTTGAGGGATTGATGATTTCTGGTTGAAAGGCTTTAAAAACATCATTAATTTCAGTTTCTAAATCAACTGTAATTGCTGGTTCGTCAAAAGCCATTTGTAAATGCTCATTAATTTCGTGAACAATAGCTTCTTTAAATTGAACTTCATCTTCTTCTGTAAGTATATTTTTTGCTCTTAAATAGGCTTGAAAATTCTCTAATGGATCTTTAGCGGCCCATGCATCCATCAGCTCTTGAGGAACGTATTTAGTACCACTCGCCTCTTCATGACCACGCATTCTAAAGGTCTTAAACTCTAATAAAATGGGTCTTGGATTTTGACGAACACTTTCGGCCAATTCAGATACTTTACTGTAAACTTCTATGATATTATTACCGTCAATTACGTGACTTTCCATTCCGTAGCCAATACCTTTATCAGCTATATTTTCACAATTAAATTGTTCTGAAGTAGGTGTTGACAATCCGTAACCATTATTTTCTACACAAAACAACACAGGTAATTTCCATACCGACGCTACATTTAAGGCTTCATGAAAATCTCCTTCACTTGTTCCTCCTTCTCCTGTAAATACAGCACATATTTTTTGTTCGTTTCTTATTTTATGTGCCAAGGCGATTCCGTCTGCAATGCCTAATTGCGGGCCCAAATGCGAAATCATTCCTACGATATTGTATTCTTGTGTCCCGAAATGAAAACTACGGTCTCTTCCTTTTGTAAATCCGTTTGCTTTTCCTTGCCATTGTGAAAATAAGCGATATAACGGAATTTCTCTAGTAGTAAACACCCCTAAATTACGATGCATTGGCAAGATGTATTCATCTTTTGTCAATGCAGATGTAACTCCCACCGAAATAGCTTCTTGGCCGATGCCTGAAAACCATTTAGATATTTTACCTTGACGTAATAAGATTAGCATCTTTTCTTCTATCAATCTTGACTTAAGCATTGATTTATAAAGAGCTATAAGCTTAGATGTTTCTACAGTAGAATTTGTGTAGTTGATTTGAGCAATCATGTAATTAATTGGTTAATTGTAGTTGCGAATTTAAAAATAAAAAGCGAACTACAATGCATTACTTAAATAGGAATGTAAATTATAATGTGTTTAAAATTTCTGCTGCTTTCAATAATGTTTCTTCTTTTTTAGCAAAACAAAAACGCAATACTTTTTCATCTAAGCGGTTTGTGTTAAAAACCGATAACGGAATTGAAGCCACCCCAAACTCTGTAACCAATCTCTTAGCAAAATCAACATCTTTTTCAGTGGAAATAGCAGTGTAATTTAAAAGTTGAAAATAGGTTGCTTTAGAAGGTTTAAAACTAAAATTTGAATTTGTAATAGCAGCTAAAAAGAGATCTCTTTTTTTCTCATAAAAAGAATCTAATTCTTTGTAAACACTAGCTTCTTTTAAATACTCTGCTAAAGCAATCTGGATTGGATGATTTACACAGTACACATTAAATTGATGCACTTTTATAAATTCTTTCATCAATTCTTTTGGCCCACAACAATAGCCCATTTTCCATCCTGTATTATGAAACGTTTTTCCGAATGAAGCGGTTATAAAGGTTCTTTCTTTTAAATCTGGAAACAAACAAGCACTTTGATGTGTAAATCCATCAAAAACCATGTGTTCATAGACTTCATCACTTAAAACAATACAATTGGTATTTCTCGTTAAAGTCTCTAATTGTTGCATGTCTTCTTTAGAAAAAACAGTACCACACGGATTCTGTGGTGTATTGACAACAATCATTTTTGTCTTTTCAGAAAATACTTTTTTTACTTCATCCCAATCTACTTGATAATCTGGGTATTTTAATTGTATTGGAATTACTTTCCCACCATTTAACTCAATTGCAGGCTCATAACAGTCATAGGCCGGTTTGAATAAGATAACTTCGTCTTTTGGACTTATAAAAGCAGAAATAATCGTAAAAATAGCTTGGGTTGCTCCTGCCGTAACAACAATTTCGTTTTTTGGATTGTAAGAGGTCTGATACAACTTGTCAAATTTCTCTGCAATAGCTTCCCTGAGTTCTCTTACTCCAAGCATTGGAGCGTATTGATTGTAACCAGAATTCATTGCTTTTGAAACCAAATCAATTAATTTTTGATCACTTTTAAAGTTAGGAAAGCCTTGAGAGAGGTTAATGGCTTTGTGTTTTTTAGACAAATTCTCCATCACTGTAAAAATAGTAGTCTCTATATCTGGAAGTTTTGAAATATGATTCATAAAGCTATTGAATTGCTAACTAAAATAAAAAATCCTTATCAAACATTGATAAGGATTGTAATTTAATGCACGTTTTGCTTACAATTCTTTAAAAATTGCGTGCATCATTCTTTTTTTATCGTTAATGCTTTCTTCTAAAGAAATCATTGTTTCTGTTCTATTTACACCACTGATGTCATCAATCATATAAATTATGTCTTTTGCGTTGTTTGTGTCTTTTGCTCTTACTTTACAAAAAATATTGTATTTCCCAGCCGTTACATAGGCTACAGTAACATTTGGAATTGCACTAAGCTCTTTAATGACATTTTGAGTCATTGATGTTTTTTCAAGGAAAATACCAACGTGAGCAATAAAAGAATACCCCATTTTCTCATAATTTAAAGTCAATGTAGAACCTTGAATTATTCCTTCATCTTCCATTTTTTTTACTCGAACATGAATGGTACCAGCAGAAACCAATAATTTTTTAGCAATGTCTGTAAATGGTGTTCTGGCATTTTCAATTAACACATCTAGTATTTGATGATCGATTTCATCTAAAACAAACTTTCTCATTTTTTAAACATAATTCAATTAATCTTACAAATTTATGAATTATATTTAAAAGAAAAAGAAAATCACTAAAAAAATACATAAAAACTACACTTTTATTGCATGACCAAAAAAATTACTCAGGTCTCCCTCCTTTTCTAACACAGTTTCTGTTGTAAATGTATTTTCTACAACTTTATCAACAAAAAGATACCCTTTTGCTTCGGTAGAATTTTTAGTCTTTTCTATGATGTCAAAAAAGTTTTTTTGATTGTTGGGAATATCAAAATAAGGCAAATACTCTTTATAATCAGTAGCTGTAGCAATATGATACACTCCTTGAACAAGTGCGAAAAAATTAAATTTTCGTGTTTCTTCTCTCTCATAATCATCAGGAAAATGACCTGCCTCAATCAAAATAGTATTGAATCCTAATTTCTGAAAATTATCTCCTGTTGCCGTCGGATAAAACTCATCTGTATATCTACCTATATGATCTGGTATGATTTTTTGCAAAAGGTTGTTCATAGCCACAATAACATTCATTGTTAGCTTTCTTCCTGCTGTAATTTTTCTGCTTTCTTCTTCAGAAGGTGCCAAAAAGGATATAGTAGCTGGATTTTTAGTGCCCTCAACACCAAAAATTGTTCTTTGATCGTGTAGATTAAAGCAATAATTTGGCTTAAAATCTTCTAAAATAGTTCTGAGCAACCTGCTTTCTATAGCTTTTTTATCTACAGCATCTCTATTTAAATCAATATTTTCAGCATTTACACGCGTATAGTTTAGGGAACCATCTGGATTTAACATTGGGATGCATAATATTGTACATTCTTTTAGAATCCTTTTAAAAACAGGGTTTGTTGAGGTTTCGATACAATTAAAAAAGTCAAACAAGGCTTTTGTGCCCGTGCTCTCATTTCCATGCATTTGTGTCCAAATTAAAATTTTCTTTGAACCAGAGCCAAATTGTACTGTATGAATAGGAACCTTATTTTCAGAACACCCAACAACATTTATAGTCAGTTTATCTGATAATTTTGACAATAAAGGAGAAATATGTGCGTAATGAATCCATTTTCCAAAAAGAGTCGTTTCTTTTTTAGAATTATAAATTGATTCTAGTTCTTGCACATCTAATATCTCCATTGCTAACAAATAAGGTTACAAAAATACAAATTCAGTTTTAGCTAATTCCTTTTTTTTAACAAAAGTAAATTTAATAAATATTACAATTATAACCATTCATGTCCACAAATTACTATACAAATGTAATAGGTTCTTTGGGTGATTTAAAATTAAAAGCAGTAATCTTCAGTAAACAACAATAAGGCATAAATTTATTTTATAATAATAACGTAAAATACTAATATATAGTAAATTAAATAACTTTATATAAACTTTAAGTTAAAGGCATTTGTATTTAAAATTAAAATCATTTCATAAGAGCGCAATTGTTACTGTATAATTTTTTACATTTGTAACATCATAATTAATTTACAATGGTAAACACAAGTGATTTTACAACAAGGCTAAAAGAAGTGATGGAATTCCATCAATTAACTGCATCATTATTCGCAGATAAAATAGAAGTGCAGCGTTCTAGCATCTCTCATATTATTTCTGGCAGAAACAAACCTAGTTTAGATTTTATCTTAAAAGTCACAAATACCTTTAAGGATGTAGATATTTATTGGTTGTTAAATGGTAAAGGGACTTTTCCTAAGCAAATTGAAGAAAAACCGATTGAAAAGACCCCTGCCCTTTCGTCCGAAGCGTCTATTCCACAACAAATCACTCCTAAAGAAAAGAAAATGGAACGTATTGTGGTCTTTTATTCTGATGGTACTTTTGAAGAATATAAAAAATAAAAGCCTTTAGAAATTCTAAAGGCTTTATTAATATTTAAAAAAATTGCGTTTCCCTAATTCACTAACTGCGTCAAACCCATTCTTATGATTTGTATATGCTTATTCCTGTTAGCAACTTCGCTGTCTCTCTGAAAATTAACCATTTGCTGCAATAAATTTACTGCGGTTTTATCAAAATTAAATTGCTTAAACTGAATACCTTTCGCAATAATGTCATCTACTAAATTCTGAATGGCTTTGGTATTGTTGCTCTTTGCTATTTTCTCGTAGGCTCTTTTATAGAGTGATTGTATTCTGTTATCACTATTTAAAAACATACCAGCCAACACGTTTTTAGCAATAAACTCAAGCTCAGTATCATCATTTTCTTCAATAAATATCCTTGTCAGTGGTGTAGCTATAATTTTTCTAACATCGTCAGGTAATTCTTTGGATAATTTAATTGCCGACATTTTATCGATATAATAAATAGCTACTAAAGTTTTCCCTAAAACACTATAAGATTTACTTTTTAAGGCTTCTTGGAATATTGGTAAATTCTCTGGCTCTGTTAATTTTCCTAATGTTTCTATTGCAGCAGCTCTAACCAAGGTCTTTTTATCGTTTTGTGCTATCTTTTTAATTTTATCAATAACATCTCTTTTAGAGAACTTATTAAATAAATTGATGTTCTCTACTGCCAAAATTCTAATCTTGTAAAATGGATCGTTTAAAGAGCTTGCAACAGCTTCAAAAACATTTTTATCCTCTTGTAACGGAGCAAGCTTAAGTATCGCTTCTCTTTTAAGCGCGTAATTTGTAGTGTACTTTAACTGACTTAAGTATTGTTGTGTAGTTTTAACCTCTATAAAATCGGCCAACAATACACCGTCTGCATTTACAAGAATGTTTTCTGGGGTTTTTACATAATCAAAAACAAACGAAGCATCTTTCCCATCTACAAAAACATTTTTTCGAATTACTTTTCCGTTTTCAATAATATCTATTGCTATCGGAAACTGAAACTCTCCTTCTGTTTGATAAAAATTAACGGCAACTTTTTTCTCTAAAGTATTGTAATCATAAGAAACTTGAATTTTAGGATGTCCGCTAGAAAAATACCACTGATTGAAAAACCAATTTAAATCTTTACCTGTAATTTTTTCAAATGCTAAACGCAACTGATCTACTTCTGCTGTTTTATACTTATTTTCTGTTAAATACAGTTTTAAACTTGCATAAAATGCCTCATCTCCTACATAATTTCTCAGCATATGTAAAATCGCTCCGCCTTTATTGTAGCTTACCTGGTCAAACATATCTTCTTTGTCATTGTAAAAGTAGCGCACTAAATTTTTGTCGAAATTCTGACCTTGTTTGTAGGCTTCTACACTCTCCAATAAATGTGCATTTGCATCCTCTTTTCCGTATTTATATTCTCTCCATAAATACTCGCTATAATTTGCAAAAGATTCATTCAAAGTTAAGTTGCTCCAACTTTCTGCAGTTACCAAGTCACCAAACCAATGATGGAATAATTCGTGAGCAATTGTATTTTCTTGTATGTTTTCATCAATCAATTGTCCTGGCATTTGATACGCTTGCTCTCCATGGATAACAGCCGTGGTATTTTCCATAGCTCCGCTTACATAATCTCTACCAACAATCTGACTGTATTTGCTCCAAGGATATTCAATTCCTGTAATTTTAGAGAAAAATGCCATCATTTCTGGGGTCAAACCAAAAATGTCTTTTGCGTAGGGAGCATATTTTTTCTCCACATAATATTCAACCGGAATATTTTTATAAGAATCTTTAATGATTTCAAATTCACCTACCCCTAAAAAGAATAAATAAGGAGCATGCTTCTGTTTAAAGTTCCAATAATCTGTTCTTGTGCCGTTATTATTAGCTGTCTGTTTTTCTAAGATTCCGTTTGATAAGGTTTTGTATTTATCAGGAACAGTGATTATAAGTTCTTGAGAGGTTTTTTGATTTGGACTATCAATGGTTGGAAACCAACAACTACTTGCTTCGGTTTCACCTTGTGTCCAAACTTGAGTTGGCTTTGTTTTATCCAATCCGTTTGCATTGATAAAATACAATCCTTTGGCTTGTGTAATCGCAGAACTTCCTTTTTGTTTTACTTTTTCTGGTCTTGCAGTATATTTTATATACAATGTAAATGCCTCCTCTTTTGTGTAGTTTTTAGAGAGCTCCACAATAAGTTCTTCCCCGTCATAATTGTAACCTACCTCTTTATTGTTTAACTGAATACCATGAATAATCATAGCTTTAGCATCTAATGTTACTTTGTTTGTTGCATAAAAATAAGGACGTAGCGTAAGCCATGCTTCACCTTTCAATTCTTTGTTTTTGAAATCTAAAGAAACAGCAAGCTTTGTGTGCTCTAAAGTGTGAACTTTATCTTTCTCTTTTCTGTATATAGATTGTGGATTTTTAGTTTGCGCAGAAACTAAAGAAATAAAAAACATACAAATGATAAAAGTGACCTTTTGAAGCTTCATAAATAGTTATTCATATCAAGAATTCAAAAGTAAGAAAATTAAGATGTTTCCTTGTTAATAACTCGTTAAAAAGAAAAACCCAAAATCTAACTTCGATTTTGGGTTTGTATAAGTATTTGATGTTTTTTTATTTAAGTAAAAACTTAAACTGATCTAAATTTACTCCACTACCATCAAGTTTAACATCGTTCACCATTTGCATAATTTTTGAAGGATTCATATTTTCTCCTAAAATTCTTGCAACTCCAACACCTTGTTTTGCACCGTATCCGTAAGCAATCAATTCGTCTATTGCATCTGGATCACCAGTATAATATAAACTTATTTTCATATTATTCTCAGAAAACCTCATGATGCTTTTATAACTCTTCCCTTTAAAAATTTTATCTAATTGCGCTTTTTCTGCTTCAACTTCAGTTGCATTGTCTTTAAAAGGCATTGCTACAATATTAATTTTTTTAATACTATTTAATGTTGCTTTTGTTTCTTCTGATACTTTATCAGTTTTTACTTGCAAAATACTAGCTGGTACATCAAAAGTGATAAATCCAGATTTTTCTTGACTTTTGACTAAATAGCTCTGTAAAGAATCATCGTTACATGAAGTAAAAGAGAATGCTAATAAAAAAGCTACTATTAATGTGGTTATTTTTTTCATTGATTTTAATTTAAGTTAATAATTTTTCAAGCAATTTTTTCTTTACGTCTAAATTATTATTTAGATCCTTTTCCTTCTTTCGAAAATTTATCTGCTAAACTAGATAGTTTATTGATATCTATCATACCTGTTAAAGAAACAACTATAGATTCTGCATTCCCTTCAGTAGCAGCACTAACTCCGCTTACATACATTAAAACTTCGCTTACATAGTCTTTATTGCTTCCTGTTTTTACATAAATTTTTGCTCTTGATTCTTTGTCTTTGAATCTCATTAACTCGATTAACTTTAATGAACTAACAGCATTCTTTACCATCGATTCCATTTCTTTAGCAACTTTTACGCTGTTTGTTTTGAAAACTTTTAATTCATTTAAGTTTTGAACCATTTTGAAAACCTCAACGGCTTCATTACCTTCTCCCATATCTGGGTTGAATTTTTGTAATAATTGAAAAGCTTCTTTATTTACGACAAAAGAAGCAACATCTTCCATGTTTTCTAATTTATCAAATACAGACTTTTCCTGCCCAAAGCTCATTGCAGGTGCTATTACTAGCGCTATTAATACGATTATTTTTTTCATGATTTCTCTTGTTTACTTATTTTACTAATTTGTTTACTTGGTTTTTTTACTTTGATTTAAATATTTTATTTACAGTATCTTCATACACATATAAACTTGCCATTGCCTCATTACCTTTATTAAGGTTGGTAGATAACATTTTTAATGTACTCATTACTTCTGCATATTGTGCTTTTACTTGTTGTTCTTTACGGTATTCATTACCCATATACACACTGAATAATAATACAACGGATGCAGCTACTGACAACCATCTCCAATTCGTTTTTTTAGTTTTTAATTGGATTGGCTTTGCAGATGTTTCTGCTTTATTAAAGGCAAAATAACCAAACATTGATTCATACTCTTGTAAGTGTTGAGCTACATTACCTGATAAAAAGTAGTTTTTTAATGTTGCTTCTTCTTGCAAAGTAGTTTCTGCATTTAAATATTTTTCTAACAACTGTTCTATTTTAAATAATTCCATAATTGTGTTGTTTTATTAATTCTTCTCTTATTGTTTTTCTTGCTCTTGATAAGGCTACTCTAACTGCAGTTGGTTTTAAGTCTAACATTTTTCCGATCTCTTCATAATCGTATTCTTCAACGTCTCTTAATTGGATAACTAACTTTTGCTGTTCTGGCAGCTTTTCTATGAGCTTATGTACTTGGCTAACACTATCTCGATACTCCATCTTTTTATCTAAAGAAGTATCTTTTTCTTTATAATTACTATGAACCAATGTTAAATTTGATGCTTGCTTAGATTTTAATCTGTCAAAACAATAATTTTTAGTCATTGTCATCGCAAATGCTTCAACATTTTTATACTCAGCTATTTTTTCTTTGTTCTTCCATAATTTAAAGTAAAACTCTTGTGTTGCATCTTCTGCTTCTTCAGTAGATACTAAAAGCCTTTTGGCTAAACGAAAGACCTTGTCTTTAAAAGGTAAAACAGATTTTAAAAATTCTGATTGATTCATTAGTTGTTTATAATTGTTTTGTAAAATGTTTCTTTTAATTGCTTTTACACCTTTATGACGACGCACAATTAATTTTGTTACATCAATTTTTTAAATGTACTATAATTATCTAAATTACGTTACTTAAATTGGCTATTAATAAACGATGCATCAATGAAAAACAACTTTAGGACTTTACTTTTTTTATGCATGTCACTTGTCTTATTTAATTGCACTAAGGTTGATGAAATCCCTGGAGATGTTGAAATCAATGATTTTGTTTGGAAAGCAATGAACGCTTATTATTTGTATCAAAATCAAATTCCGGATTTAGCAGATAGAAGATTCAACTCTCAACCAGAACTAAACAACTACTTAAGAAGTTTTACAACTCCAAATGAACTGTTTTTAAATGTACTACACGACAGACCAACCATAGATAACAAATCTACATTGCTTAACGACTATAATTTAATTAACAGGCCAAGTAATAGAACATCAACAACTCATGGTGTAGAATATGGTATTATAGCTGAACCAGGAAGCGCAACAAATGTTATTGGATACGTTCAATACATTCTTCCAAATTCAAATGCTGCGATACAGTATATTAAAAGAGGCGATTTTTTCTATGCAGTAGACAATGTACAATTAACTAGAAGTAATTATAATAACTTATTAGAAGGAGCTACTGTTTCTTTTGAATTGAATATGGCTAATTTTAATGGAACCATTGTAACTCCAAATGCAAATAATGTTCCGTTAACTAAAACGGCTTACACACATAACTCAGTGTTTATGAGTAAAAATATCATAACCGGATCTAAGAATATTGGTTACTTAATCTACAATAACGATTTTTCTAGCAACTACTTGTCTGATGTAAACACCACGTTTTTACAATTTAAAAATCAAGGTGTTAATCAATTGGTTTTAGATTTACGGTATAACATTGGCGGCGGAAGTTTTGCTACAAACATCAATCAGATTGCCAGTATGATAACCGGACAGTTTAAAGATCAACCTTTTGTAAAAAAGCGTTGGAATAGCAAAGCACAATCTTGGTTTGAGTTGAATCAACCAGATTCATTAATTATAAATTTTACGGATAAATTATACAACACTACGCCTATCAACAGCTTAGAAGTAACAGATGTATACCTCATTTTAAACGGAAGCTCTTCATCCACAGAATTATTAATTAACAGCTTAAAGAGCTATATAAATGTTCACATCATTAATAGCAAAACAACCGATGGAAATAATACGGGTTCAATTACATTGTATAATTCTATAGATTATGACTCTATTGGGAAAAGCACAAATCACACAACTGCTGTTCAACCAATTGTCTTAGAGTATTTGAACAAGGATGGAAACACTTTTGTGGATGGTTTTATGCCAGACATAACAATATGTACCGAAGAGGATGTGTTAAATTTAGGCGTTTTAGGAACTACAACTGACCCCATATTAAAAGAAGTAATTGATTTTATAAATGGCATTCCTCCCAATCCACCTGGATTTTGCAATTCAAATAATTTTCAACATTTACACAACTCTGTTCGAAATCAACAACTTATAGATACTGGTGTTTTTATCAAACAAGATTTGCCGAATACGAATTAAAGTTTACTCATTCCTTAGCAAAACATGAATTTTTCTTGATTTAGATTTAAAATCTTTAGAAAATTCTGTTGGATGTTTTGAATACGGTGGAAATTGCTCTATCCAAATAGTATCTTTGTCAATAATTTTTAACAAACCAGGGATTTTTATTTTATTTCCTCCACGTTCTATTGTAAAGTCAATCCAATAAGGTGATTTTGTAATGTCTACTTTATATGAAAGAGGCATTCCATAACCCATTTGGGAAAAATATGCTTTATCTTTTGTAGAAAAATTATATTCAACTTTCATTTCTTTATCTTCCCATTTTCCTGAAATATTTATTTCTTTGGATTGTGCAATTGAACACAAACTAAATAGGGCTATTGCTATGGTAAATACTTTTGTGATTCTTTTCATTATTAACTATTTTCTTCTAATAAATCTGGTCTAAATTCATTCATTACTTTTTCATTTTTAGATTTCGCATAATCAAAACCAGATTGCCACCATTTACTCATTAATTTTTTATCAAAAATTAATGAATTTGTTGTTAAAACAGAAGGTGTATAATATAAGTTTAGCTTTACATCGTTTTGTTTTGCTGAGAGTTTACCAATTGTAATATTATGCCGCTCTACATGTTCTAACATAAAATCGAATGCATCAAACAGTAATGAAAATGGATTTTTAGATTTCAATCTATTAATTTGAGTGACTTCTGTTTCTAAAATAATGGCATCTACTTCTTTGGCTCCACGTAAGATGGCTTCTCGTATCGGAACCAAACATCCAAAACCTCCATCGGCATACTGACAACCATTTTTTTCTAACAAACTCATAAACGGAATATAATTACAGGAAGCCCAAATCCAATCACAAAAATCATTATACGTACACTCTCTTAAGGTTTTATATTCTACTTCATTTGTAGATAAATTAGACACTGTAACAACAACCTCTGTTTCGTTCTTGATAATTTTTAAAAAGAGCTCTTCGGTAACATATTTTTAATCAGTTTTCTAAGGTTTTTACTTTCACCAAATGTTTTTCTACCATTCAATAAATTCCAAAGAGTATTTAAATGGTTGATTGCAATCACATTTTCTCCGTGTCGTCTTTTAATAATAAAGGGGTTATTACTAAAAATAGTTTGCTGATTTACGTTCGTATAAATATTTTTAAGCTCTTCAATTTTACCAATAGCCAAATGAGAAACCATTAAACTACCTGTAGAAGTACCAATAAAATATCATAATCGCGCTTGTTCTCTTCCATTAAATATTGTGCAACACCACCTGCAATAGCTCCTTTGCTTCCACCTCCTGAAATCACTAATGCTTTTTTACTATAACTCATTAAAACACCTTATAAAAAATTGACAAAAAATTTTGATCAATTTACAATTAAACAAACCAATATTGTAAATTAGTCGTTCAAAAATATAAAAAATGAAAAAAACGATTCTTTTAGTTTGTCTTATCACCTTTTTTACCTCTTGTAAACAAGAATATGTTGTGAGAAATTTTGATGCTGTTAACATTCAAAAATTTGATATAGACGGCACAAGTATTAGAGCAATTGTTGCTGTAGATTCTAATGAGTTATTGTTTGCTGGTTCTCGTGGTGATATTGGTTTAACTGATGATGGTGGAAAAACATGGAATATACAATACTTAAAATATCAAGATTCTATTGTGCCGCATTTTAGAAGTTTGGCAAAAACAGCTACCTCTGTTTTTGCATTGTCAATTGCAAATCCTGCGTTGTTATATAAAATCACTTCTGGAAACACAAAACTAGTGTACAAAGAAGAAGGTGAAAAAGTGTTTTATGATGCGATGACTTTTTTAGACGATAAAACAGGTGTTGCTATTGGAGATCCAATGGGTGGTTGCACTTCTATTATCATGACCTATGACGGTGGAGAAACTTGGAAAAAAATTGATTGTTCAAAACTACCAAAAGTTGAAGAAGGAGAAGCTTCTTTTGCCTCTAGCAATACTAACATTGGTTTTTACAAAAACAATATATGGGTAGTAACTGGAGGAACAAGAGCACGAGTATTAAAATCTAGCGACAAAGGAAAAACCTGGGAAATTATTGAAACTCCTTTTATTCAGGGAGATGGGCCACAAGGAATTTATTCTGTAGATTTTTACGATGAAAACACTGGGATAATTATGGGTGGAGATTTTTCTAAACCCAATGAAAATAAAGCAAATAAAGCAATTACAACTGACGGAGGAAAAACCTGGACTTTAGTTGCTGATGGCAAAGCTCCAAATTACAAAAGCTGTGTAAAGTACATTCCTGGAACCAAAGGAAAAGAAGTTATTGCTGTAGGTAAAACAGGTGTTTCATTTTCTAATGATGGTGGAAAAACATGGAAAGATATTAGTAAAGATGGTTATTATGCAATCGATTTTGTAGATAAAAATACTGCTTGGTTATCTGGTCATCAAAAAATTGGTAAATTAAAATTGAATTAACCTTTAATGCAGAAAGAAAAAATCATCAACAGATTTATACGATATGTCAAAATTGATACCACTTCTGACCCAAATAATGCCGAATTCCCTAGCACAGAGAAGCAATGGAATTTAGCGAAGTTACTTGTTAAAGAACTTCAAGAAATTGGAATGTCAGATGTTCATTTGGATGAGAATTGTTACATCATGGCAACCTTGCCAAGTACTGTTGATTATCAAGTACCAACAATTGGTTTTGTTGCTCATATAGATACCAGCCCTGATTTTACCGGTACAAATGTAAATCCTCAGATTCATAAAAATTATGACGGAAATGATATTGTCTTAAACGAGAAAGAAAACATTGTGCTTTCTCCAGCGTATTTTGAAGACTTATTACAATACAAAGGGCAAACTATAATTACAACCGATGGAACAACATTGTTGGGTGCAGACGATAAAGCTGGGGTTACAGAAATTGTTTCTGCAATGGAGTATTTAATCAATCATCCAGAAATTAAACACGGAACCATACGTATTTGTTTTACTCCTGATGAAGAAGTTGGCAAAGGAGCCCATTTATTTGATGTAGAAAAATTTGGAGCAGAATGGGCATATACAATGGACGGAAGTCAAATTGGAGAATTAGAATATGAAAATTTTAATGCTGCTGTTGCTGTTGTAACCATAGAGGGTAAAAGCGTTCATCCTGGATATGCCAAAGGAAAAATGATCAATTCTATGCTTATTGCAAATGAATTTATTTCTGCCCTACCTTCTAAAGAAATTCCGCAAGAAACTACAGGTTATGAAGGCTTCTTTCATTTACATGATATACATGGAAATGTAGAAAAAACTACTTTAGAATATATTATTAGAGATCATGATATGGAATTGTTTGTAAACCGCAAAAAACAATTTCAATCTATCGCAGATGATTTAAATAAAAAACTAGGAAAAGAATTAATAGCTGTTCAAATAAAAGACCAATACTATAATATGAAGGAAAAAGTAGTTCCTGTAATGCATAGTATAGATATCGCTGAGGAAGCAATGAAAGACTTAGGAATTAAACCTTTAATAAAAGCCATTCGGGGTGGTACAGATGGTTCTCAACTATCTTTTAAAGGGCTGCCTTGCCCTAATATTTTTGCAGGCGGACATAATTTTCATGGTCGATACGAATATGTCCCAGTAGAGTCAATTATCAAAGCTACACAAGTAATTGTAAAAATCACAGAGATTGTTGCTCTTAGATTTAAATAACAGAATAAAATATATTGTTAGATTTTAACAAATTCAAACTCTTAATTGTAATATTTTTTTACTTTTACCAACCAAATTTAGAAAACAGAAATGAATAGCAGCTCTTTATTGCAATTAGCAAAAAAATATGGAAGTCCATTGTATGTGTATGACACAGATAAAATTGCTTCCCAATACAACAGAATTACCAATGCTTTTTCTGGAGTTAAAAATGTAAAAATCAATTATGCTGTAAAAGCGCTTTCTAATATTAACATTTTAAAAGTATTCAATCAGCTTGGTTCTGGTTTAGATACTGTTTCTGTTCAAGAAGTACAATTAGGATTGGCCGCGGGTGTTTTGCCAGAAAACATCATTTTTACTCCTAATGGTGTTTCTTTAGAAGAAATTGAAGAGGTAGCTGCATTAGGTGTTCAAATTAATATTGACAATCTTTCAATCTTAGAATTGTTTGGTCAAAAACATCCTAACATTCCTGTTTGTGTGCGTATCAATCCGCATATTATGGCTGGAGGAAATAGTAAGATTTCCGTGGGCCACATCGATTCTAAATTCGGAATTTCTATGTACCAAGTGCCTTTAATTAAACGTGTGATGGAAAACACCAATATGCGTATTAACGGAATTCACATGCATACGGGTTCAGATATTTTAGACATTGACACGTTTTTAAGAGCTACAGAGATTTTATTTGATGTTGCTGCACAATTTGAAAATCTAGATTTTATAGATTTTGGAAGCGGATTTAAAGTTCCTTATAAAGAAGGTGATATTTCTACAGATATTGAGCAGTTAGGAAAACAATTGTCAACCCGATTTAATCAATTTTGTAAAGATTACGGAAAAGAATTAACGCTAATGTTTGAACCAGGAAAATTCTTGGTAAGTGAGTCGGGTTATTTTTTAGCCAAAGTAAATGTGATCAAACAAACAACTTCTACTGTTTTTGCTGGAGTTGATAGTGGTTTTAATCATTTAGTACGTCCAATGATGTATGATTCTTATCACCATATCACCAATATTTCAAATCCTAAAGGAAGAGAACGCTACTATTCAGTAGTGGGATATATTTGCGAAACTGATACATTTGGTAACAATAGAAGAATAAACGAAATTACAGAAGAAGATGTATTGTGCTTCCACAATGCGGGTGCCTATTGTTTTTCTATGGCCTCTAACTACAACTCGCGTTTTAAGCCTGCAGAAGTTATGGTTCATAACGGAAAAGATTATCTGATTAGAAAAAGAGAAACTTTTGATGATATTTTAAGAAATCAAGAGATTGTACCCTTTTCTTAGTTCAATTTACTTTGATACTGAATGGATATTTTAATTACTATCTATATCTATTAACTAACAATATTAGAAAAGCAGGCTTTAATTGTGTTAAAAAATGTTAAAATACATGCTTTTAAAGCAACCTAGTCTTTCTTTTTTGTAATATCGCTGAACACTAATAAAAACAACCAAATAAGATGAAAAAAACACTAGTACTTTTATGCGTATTGTTCATAGCTTTTTCTTGTAAAAAAGAAGCTACACTAGAAGACGTTACCGCATATGGAAAAACAATTACTCAAGCTGAGTTAAAAGAACACTTATACATTTATGCTTCAGATGAATTTGAAGGGCGTAATACTGGTGAGCCAGGACAGAAAAAAGCGGTTGAGTATCTTAAAAAATACTACGAAACTTTAGGAATTAATTCTCTTATTGATGGAAATTATTTTCAAAATGTACCTTTAAGCATAGTAAAAACTCCAGAAGTAAGTATTACTGTAAATGGTAAAGCATTCAATTATTTTGATGATTATATTTCACAAACTGCAGCAGCTACTGGTACAGTGAGTGCTTCAGATGTTGTGTATGCTGGTTATGGTATAGATGATGCAAAATATTCTGACTATAAAGACCTTGATGTAAAAGGAAAAATTGTAGTTGTTAGAGGTGGTGAACCAGAAGACAAAGACGGTAATAAAATTATTACAGGTGATAAAAAATCTTCAAAATGGTCTAATGGACGTCAAGCTCTTTCTTCTAAAAGAGATGCTGCCAAAGAAAATGGTGCGAAAGCATTATTTTTTATGGATTCTGAATTATTTGATCGCTATTCAAAATTCTATAAAGCTAGTGATGAAAATGGCGGAAGTAAAAGATTATCATTACCTGCAAAAAAAGATGGTGGTGCTGAAATGTACTATTTCTTAATTAGCGAAAAAATGGGTGAAGCGTTGGTAAGTAACATTACTAAATCTACCGAAACCGCTACAGTTGCTGCAAAATTAGAAATGAACTACAAAAGTATTACAGTATCTCAACCTTCTGAAAATGTTGTAGCAATGATAAAAGGTTCTGAAAAACCAGACGAGTATATTATAATTTCTGCACATTTAGATCACGTAGGGGTAAATGCTAAAGGAGAAATCTTTAATGGTGCTGATGACGATGGTTCTGGAACAGTATCGTTGTTAGAAGTTGCTGAAGCATTTAAAACTGCTGCTGATAAAGGTCATGGACCAAAACGTTCTGTTATTTTCTTACACGTAACTGGAGAAGAAAAAGGATTGTTAGGTTCTAGATATTATACAGATTACGACCCTCTGGTCCCTTTAGCAAATACAGTTGCTAACTTAAATATTGATATGGTTGGACGTATAGACCCAAAACGTGAAGGAGATAGAAATTACATTTACTTAATTGGAAGTGATAAGTTAAGTACTGATTTACACAACATCTCAGAACAAGTAAACAAAACGTTTACAAATATTACATTAGACTATACGTATAATGATGAAAACGATCCAAATCGTTTTTACTACCGTTCTGACCATTATAACTTTGCAAAAAATAACATTCCAATTATTTTCTATTTTAACGGAACACATGCTGACTATCACAGACATACAGATACTCCAGATAAAATTAACTACGACTTGTTAGAAAATAGATCTCGTTTGGTTTTCCATACGGCATGGGAATTAGCAAATCGTGCTGAACGTATTGTTGTAGATAAAGCAACAGAATAAATAATACAATAGATTTTAAACTATTTATAAGAAGCCTTCCTTTCTGGAAGGCTTTTTTTATTTTCACAATAATAATCTTCTTAAAAATTTCTTAGATTTTAACACCTGCTTCTTAAAATCTGTTAAAAGCTGTTAAGTTCTTGCCAAAACCTCTTTTTTAGTGAAACCTTTTTGCTTTATAGTGGTCTATTAGATATAAACATTTAATTTAAAACCACATATATAATGAAAAATTTAAAAACAATTATTGCGGTAGTAGCAATCAGTATTTCTTCAGTGTTTTCAGCAACTGCAAAAACAGGTACAGAACCAACTTCTGAAAATGCAAAAACAGTTTTAAGAACAGAAATTGTAAGCTTATTAGGAAATCATTCGTATGATTTATCAGACAAAACCTTAGAAGCACAAGTTTCTGTAATGTTAAACAATCAAAACGAATTGGTAGTCGTATCCGTAGATTCAAAAAGTGAAACCATCACAAATTTTGTGAAAATAAAATTAAACTACAAAAAAGTAACGGTTAAAGGAATTTCTAAAGGAACCGTTTACAGAATACCCTTAAAGATGATTCAATCTAGTTAGTTTGGTGTAGATTGATTGATTCTGAAAAGCTTCTAAGAAATTAGAAGCTTTTTTATTGTATTAAATGATCTAGTATTTTTCTTGTTGCAGACGAATTCCAATCTGCAGCACCGCTTTTAGAAACAACAATTTTTTTATTTTTATCTAAAATATACGTTGTAGGTATCGCTCTAGATTCCAACCCTTTTGGAGCGTTGGTTACTTGATTATATGTTGGAAACTCAAAGCCTCTCTTTGTATAAAATTTAGAAACGGTTTGCCAGTTTTCATTGGTAACTAACAAAAAAGTAACATCGGTTTTATAATCATTATACAATTCTTGCATACTTGGCATTTCTGCAATACATGGCGCACACCAAGTTGCCCAAAAACTAATAAACACCACACGATTTTCAATTTCTTGTAAGTTGATGCTATTCGTATTTAAACCCTTTAATTGCCAATCTACATTTGTAATTTGTTGCTGATTTTCTGCTTTAATTTCTGAAGGAGAAAAAGAAATCAACCGGATAAAATAAATTTTTGTAGGCGGATAAATCATCAAACCAATAATGATGACAAAAAGAATATTGGAGTAGTTTTTTTTTATAAAATTCATGCGCTAAAATTATAAGCTTTTGGTCGACAAATAATATGTCTAATTACAAAAAAAGCTCCTAATTTTAGGAGCTTTAAAATGTATGAAGTACTGCTCTATTCTAAGCAGCGTTTTCTTTTTTAATTAAGTTCAATGCAGAACCTTCGTTATACCACTCAATTTGTCCTTGATTGTAGGTGTGGTTTGCTATGATAGTGTCTTTGCTTCCATCTGCATGCACCACTTCTAAAGTTAATGGTTTACCTGGAGCAAACTCTTGTAAATCTACAAAGTTAAAGGTATCATCTTCTTGAATTAAATCGTAATCTGCTTCATTTGCAAAGGTCAATCCTAACATTCCTTGTTTTTTCAAGTTGGTTTCATGAATTCTAGCAAATGATTTTACCAACACTGCAGCAACCCCTAGATGACGTGGCTCCATAGCAGCATGCTCTCTAGAAGAACCTTCACCATAGTTGTGATCTCCAACTACAATGGTTTTAATTCCGGCAGCTTTGTATGCTCTTTGTGTTTTTGGAACCGCATCGTATTCACCATCAATCTGACTTTTTACAAAGTTGGTTTTCATGTTAAACGCATTGACAGCTCCTATCAAACAGTTGTTAGAAATATTATCTAAATGACCACGATAACGCAACCAAGGTCCCGCCATAGAAATATGATCTGTTGTACATTTTCCATGTGCTTTGATTAACAATTTTACTCCATTTAAATCATTTCCTAAAGGTGTAAAAGGTGCAAGTAATTGCAATCTTTCTGAATCTGAATTCACTTTAATTTCAACACCACTACCATCTGCCTCTGGTGCTAAATACCCATCGTCTTTTACTTCAAAACCTTTTGGAGGCAATTCCCATCCTGTTGGTTCGTCTAATTTCACTTCTTTTCCATTCTCATTGATTAAAGAATCTGTCATCGGATTAAAATCTAAACGACCTGCAATGGTTATCGCTGCCACCATTTCTGGAGAGGCTACAAAGGCATGAGTATTTGGGTTACCATCTGCACGTTTTGCAAAGTTTCTGTTAAACGAATGGATGATAGAGTTTTTTGGAGCATTTGAAGGATCGCTATATCTTGCCCATTGCCCGATACACGGACCACAAGCATTGGTAAATATTTTGGCATCTAATTTTTCAAAAACACCTAAAATTCCATCTCTATCTGCTGTATATCTTACTTTTTCAGAACCTGGATTGATTCCGAATTCAGCTTTTGTTTTCAATCCTTTATCAATAGCTTGTTGTGCAATAGAAGCAGCTCTCGATAAATCTTCGTATGATGAGTTTGTACAAGAACCAATCAATCCCCATTCAACTTGTAATGGCCAATCGTTTTTTGTAGCAGCTTCAGTCATATTTTTACCTGCTTTGGTAGATAAATCTGGTGTAAAAGGTCCGTTTAATAACGGACTTAATTCTGATAAATTAATCTCAATAACTTGATCAAAATAAGCTTCTGGATTTGCATATACTTCTGCATCACCTGTTAAATACTCTTTTACTTGATTTGCTGCATCTGCAACATCATCTCTATCGGTAGCGCGTAAATAACGCTCCATAGATTCGTCATAACCAAAAGTAGAAGTGGTTGCTCCTATTTCTGCACCCATATTACAAATGGTTCCTTTTCCGGTACAAGACATTCCTGTTGCACCTTCACCAAAATATTCTACAATAGCTCCTGTACCTCCTTTTACCGTTAAAATATCAGCAACTTTTAAAATCACGTCTTTTGGTGCTGTCCAACCAGATAATTTACCTGTTAACTTCACCCCTATTGATTTAGGAAATTTCAATTCCCAGGCCATTCCTGCCATTACATCTACAGCATCTGCTCCTCCAACTCCAATAGCCACCATTCCTAATCCACCCGCATTTACGGTGTGAGAATCGGTACCAATCATCATTCCACCTGGAAATGCATAATTTTCTAAGACTACTTGATGTATAATTCCTGCTCCTGGTTTCCAAAAACCTAATCCATATTTATTAGAGACTGATTCTAAAAAATTAAAAACTTCATTACTGGTGTTTAAAGCACTTTGTAAATCCATTGTTGCCCCATTTTTAGCTTGAATTAAATGATCACAATGTGTTGTGGTTGGTACGGCAACTTTACTTTTTCCAGCTTGCATAAATTGCAATAACGCCATTTGTGCAGTTGCATCTTGTAATGCAATTCTGTCTGGAGCAAAATCAACATAATCTTTTCCTCTTACAAAAGCTTTGGTTGGGTTACCATCCCAAAGATGTGAATACAATATTTTTTCTGCAAGTGTTAGTGGTTTCCCAGTAATTTCTCGAGCAGCATCTACTCTTTCAACTACTTTAGAATAAACCGATTTTATCATTTCAATATCAAAAGCCATAGGTAGTATTTGTTTATTTTTCTGTCTTGCAAAAATACAATTTTATAATGAAATTACACAATAAACATTAATATGTGGAAACTATTACAAAATATATAATTCATTTATTTTAAAATAAATTATCTATAAAATTGCTAATTAAAAATCTTAAAAATTTATCAAATTGATAATGAAGAAAAAAATAAAGCAGGTCTATAAGCCGAATCCTGTTTTCGTCATACAACGAAATCTTATCATTTATCTAGTTCTAAAATTACTTTTAGAATCAATCTGCCCACCCCTTGGAATCGAACGAGTAGTTCTCAATCTCCAATATACGTGGCATTGCACCGCATAGAGTTTACCTGGTTTCACTACAGCCGAACTGTACTTGCTTTCTGTTGCACTTGTCCTCAGTTTACACTGGACGGATGTTATCCGCTATGCTACTCTTTGGTGTCCGGACTTTCCTCCACGCTAATAGCGTGGCGATAAGATTGACCTGCTATATTTTGCTACAAAAGTACAAATAAAAAACCCACTTAATTTCTTAAGTGGGAAAATTGCTATGAAAAAGAAATTATTAGTTAAAACTAATAATAACTTCAAATATATTTAACTTTTCTTAGTTTTTGTGTAACATTTGTTACATAAACATATCTTTTACTTTTTCAAAAAAAGATTTATCTGATGCATTAGGGTGTGGTATAAAATTTTCATCATGCTGCATGTCTTCAAAGAATTTCTTTTGTTCTTTATTTAATTCTTGTGGTGTCCAAACATTGATATGTATTAAAAAGTCTCCATTACCATAACGTTCAATACTTGGCAACCCTTTTCCTTTAAGTCGTAAAATTTTTCCTGATTGCGTACCAGCCTCTATTTTAATTTTCACTTTACCAGTAACTGTTTCTACCTCTTTGCTAATCCCTAGAACTGCTTCAGACAAACTAATGTATAAGTCATAATGGATATTTGTTCCTTCTCTTTTTAGTTTTTCGTGTTGAATTTCTTCAATTAAAACTAATAAATCACCCGGAATAGAATTTTTACCAGGAGCTTCATTTCCTTTTCCAGCAACTTTTAATTGAACACCTTCTGTAACTCCTGCAGGAATTTGAATTGAAACAGTTTCTTCTTTTTCAATAAGTCCGTTTGCGTCAGAACCTTTTGGTTTTGAATCTAAACTCTGCCCTGCTCCTTGACAAGTATTACAGGTAGTAGCTGTTTGCATTCTACCTAAAATAGTATTTGTAACACGTGTTACCTGACCCGAACCATTACAGGTAGTACAGGTTTTGTAAGTAACGCCATCTGCCTGAACCTTTCTACGAACTTTTACTTTCTTATCTACTCCTTTAGCAATGTCTTCTAAGGTTAATTTTACACGAATACGCATATTACTCCCCTTTACTCTAGCTTGTCGTTGACCACCGCCACCAAAGCCTCCAAAACCGCCGCCAAAATGTCCACCGAAAATATCTCCAAATTGACTAAAGATATCTTCCATATTCATTCCGCCACCGCCAAATCCGCCGCCACCATGACCTCCTTCAAAAGCAGCATGACCATATTGATCGTAACGTGCTTTTTTATTGTCATCGCTTAAAACTTCATAAGCTTCTGCTGCTTCCTTAAACTTTGCTTCTGCAGTTGTATCATTTGGATTTTTATCTGGATGATATTTAATAGCCATCTTTCGATATGCCTTTTTAATTTCTGCAGCTGAAGCTGATTTATTGATTCCTAATATTTCGTAATAATCTCTTTTTGCCATATTATTTCAATTATCAATTAATAGTAATCAATGATCACTGATAATTGTACATTGTTAATTGTAATTTATTATTGTCCGATAACAACTTTTGGGAAACGAATAATTTTATCTCCTAATGTATATCCACTTTCTAAACAGTCAATAACTTTTCCTTTTAATTTATCAGACGGAGCAGGTATTTGTGTAATAGCTTCATGAATATCAGCATCAAATACATCACCAGCTTTCACGTTCATTGGCGTTAAGCCTTTTTGCTCAAGTGTTTTCTTCAATTTATCATTGATCAATTGCATTCCTTTTAACAACTCTTTGTCTTTTGCTTTTTTGATTTCTGCCAAACCTCTGTCAAAATCATCCATGACAGGCAGTAAACTTGTCATTAATTCTTGACCCGCAGTTTTAAACAATTCGATTCTTTCTCTCGTTGTTCTTTTTTTATAGTTTTCAAATTCAGCAAACAAACGCAAATATTTATCTTTTTCAGTTTGAAGTAATTCTTCTGCAGTTGGCTCAGTTGCCTCAACTTCTTGGTTTTCTTCAACTTGTGATTCTGCTTCGTTGTTCAAATGTTCTTCTTCTTTTGTATTATCTTTTGTACTCATTTGTTGTAATCGTTAAATTGTAAACAATTTATTGGCAATAATTTTGCCAATAAAAAAATAGTGTCAATCTGACACTATTTGTATTTTTAAAATACTGAAACAAGTTCAGTGTTAATCTTCTATTCTTTCAATTCTTGCTCCAATTGATTTTAAGCGTTCCTCGATATTTTCATAGCCTCTATCAATTTGTTCAATATTATTAATAATTGAAGTTCCTTTTGCCGACAAAGCTGCTATTAACAATGAAATTCCTGCTCTAATATCTGGAGAAGTCATTTTGGTTGCTTTTAACTGCGATTTATGATCATGCCCAATTACAACAGCTCTATGCGGATCAGACAAAATAACTTTTGCCCCCATATCTATCAATTTATCAACAAAAAATAATCTGCTTTCAAACATTTTTTGATGAATCAATACTGTTCCTTTTGCTTGTGTTGCTATAACCAAAACAATGCTTAATAAATCTGGCGTAAATCCTGGCCAAGGAGCATCAGAAACTGTTAACACAGAACCATCAATATAATTCTGAATTTCGTAACTCTCTTGTGCCGGAATGTAAATATCATCTCCTTTTCTTTCTAGTTGAATTCCTAGTTTTCTAAATACATTTGGTATTTGCCCTAAATCTTTCCAACTTACATCTTTTATGGTCAATTCTGACTGAGTCATCACTGCTACACCAATCCAACTACCAATTTCTATCATGTCTGGTAACACTCTATGGCGACACCCTTTTAAATCTTTTACACCTTCTATGGTAAGTAAATTAGAACCTACACCCGAGATTCTAGCTCCCATTGAATTCAACATTTTACATAATTGTTGAATATATGGTTCGCACGCAGCATTATAAATAGTTGTTGTGCCTGTTGCCAATACAGAAGCCATTAAAATATTAGCTGTTCCGGTTACAGAAGCTTCGTCTAGCAACATTTCTGTTCCGTACAATTCTTCTGCTTCTACACCATAAAAATATTCTTCTCTATTGTATCTAAATTTAGCTCCTAAACGAATAAACCCTTCAAAGTGTGTATCTAATCTTCTTCTTCCAATTTTATCTCCTCCAGGTCTTGGAATATATCCTTTTCCAAAACGAGCTAATAAAGGACCAACAATCATAATTGAACCTCTTAAAGAGCTACCATCTCTTCTAAATTCTGAAGATTCTAAATATTCTAAATTGATGTCATCTGCTTGAAAACAATAAGAGTTTGTATCTAGTCTTTCAATTTTAACACCTAACTCTCCAAGAATAAAAATTAATTTATTGACATCTAAAATATCTGGAATATTATCTACAACCACTTTTTCTGGTGTTAGCAATACTGCACAAATAATTTGCAAAGCTTCATTTTTAGCTCCTTGTGGAGTAATTGTACCATTTAATTTGTGACCCCCTTCAATTTTAAATGATGCCATGCTTATTTTTTTCTATTGTTATTATTGCTGCTGTTATTGCTATTGTTGCTATTGTTGCTATTGCTTGTTCTAGGTGTTCTGTGGTTCTTTGTATTGCTTTTACCTTGCTGAGAAGTTCTCTTTTTAAGTAAATTTCTGCTTTCAGAAAGCACTTCTTCTGAATCTCTTAAATCTATTTTGCTATCTGACAATTCAAATAAGTGATTAAAAATAATTATATCATCAACAGTATCTTTATTCCAATTTAAATAACATTTCTTCATGTGATTAGCAATAGTATACACCAATGCTTCTCTTTTCTCCCCTTCTTCCCAAGAAAGTGCCACATCAATCATTTCTTGAATATTATTACCATAATAACGATATCTTGATGCAGATTTTGGATAAGGTAAAGATTCAGGCTTCTCTTGTAATTCTTCTTTAGATGGCTTATCATAAGGCGAATCTGCATCTAAATCAAAACTTGACATGATAAATAATTGATCCCAAAGTTTATGTTTAAAATCTGGGACATCACGTAAATGAGGTTGTAAATTACCCATTACATCTACAATGGCTTTTGCCATGATGTTTCTTTCTTCTTTATCTTCTAAAGCTACGCAATGATTTACTAATTTTTGAATATGTCTGCCGTATTCAGGGATAATCATTAACGGTCTTTCTGAGTTGTATTCTAGTTCGAATTCCATTCTAAAGTTTATTGAAATATATAGCGATAACGCTTTTTATCTCTGTTTGTTTTTGAAGTATTTTAAGGCTTGCAAATTAGGGATTAATTTTAAGTAATCAAAAATTAATAATCAGCTATTTTATCCGATTACTTTTAACTTTGCAAACTGTAATAATAATTTTTTCTTTCCTACAGTTCCGAATTTAATTTCTGCTTTTTTATTTGGCCCATTTCCTTCTAGACTTAATACTTCTCCTGTTCCAAATCTATTATGTTCTACAAATGAACCAACGGTTATTTTACTATCAAATAGATTTGTATTCTCTGTAGTAGCTTGTGAAACTTTCTTTAAGTTTTTTGGAGGTGAAAAAGATTGTTCTTTTTTTTCTTTAAACTCCATTTTTTTTCTTTGAATTGGTTTTTGAAAACGAATTGTCTTAGGTGATTCATCAAATAAACTTGCATCTACAAACCTATTGACAGATTGTTCTGATTTTTTTGGAGTTAAGTATTCCAAATAACTTTCATCAATTTCTTCTAAAAACCGACTAGGTTCTGCATCGGTTAATTTCCCCCAGCGATACCTAGTTTGCGCATAGGTTAAATAAGCTTGGTGTTCTGCCCTTGTTAAGGCCACATAAAACAAACGCCGTTCTTCTTCGAGTTCACTTCTTGTGTTCATGCTCATTCCAGATGGAAATAAATTCTCCTCTAATCCAACTATATAGACATATGGATATTCCAACCCTTTAGATTGATGGATGGTCATCATAGAAACTCTTGGAGTGTCGTCTTTTTTATCAGAATCAAAATCGGTAGCCAAGGCAACATCTTCTAAAAACGATGTTAATGAAGCATCTTCTCCTGTTTCAATTTTATCGGTAATAAAATCTTTAATTCCGTTTAACAATTCTTGAACATTTTCAACTTTACTTACTGCCTCTGGTGTTCCTTCTTTTTCTAAATCTTTAATTAAACGAACTTGCTTTACAACATCTTCAGCAATATCAAAAGCATTCTTAGTTTCAGATTCTATTTGAAAACGCAAGATCATATTCACAAAATCTTGCAATTTTGTTTTCGTTCCTGCATTTATTTTTAAATCTATTTTCTCGATATGTTTTAAAACCTCAAAAATTGATTTTTTATAGTGGTTTGCAGCAATGGTTAACTTATCAATAGTAGTTTGTCCAATTCCTCTCGCTGGATAATTGATAACTCTTTTTAGTGCTTCCTCATCATTTGGATTGATTAACAAACGTAAATAAGAAAGAACATCTTTAATTTCTTTACGTTGATAAAATGAAATACCTCCATAAATCTTATACTTGATGTCTTTTTTACGCAACGCATCTTCTAGGGCTCTAGATTGTGAATTGGTTCGATACAAGACAACAAACGCATCCGATGACAACTGTTTGTTCATCATATTTTCCCAAATAGATTGTGCTACAAACCGTCCTTCTTCACCGTCAGAAATTGTTCGCATTACTTTTATGGGCTCTCCTTGATCATTAGAAGTCCAAATTTCTTTGTCTAATCGTGTTTTGTTTTTTTCGATGACAGAATTGGCGGCATTCACAATGTTTTTAGTAGAACGATAATTCTGTTCTAATTTAAAGGTGCTTACCTCAGGATAATCCTTCTGAAAATTTAAAATATTGTTGATGTTTGCGCCACGAAAACTATAAATACTTTGCGAATCATCACCCACCACACATATATTCTGAAAACGATCTGCCAACGCTCTTACAATGAGGTATTGCGAATGATTTGTATCTTGATACTCATCAACCATAATGTATCTAAATCGGTCTTGATATTTTGCCAAAACATCAGGAAAACGAGCTAACAGTTCGTTGGTTCTTAACAACAAATCATCAAAATCCATGGCACCAGATTTAAAACATCTAGCTACGTATTCTTTATACACATCGCCTAATTTTGGTCTACTTGCATGCAAATCTGCTTCTACCAAATCAGTATTATTAAAATAAGCGTTTACGGTGATCAAACTATTTTTTAAAGATGATATTCTACTCAACACTTGTTTTGGCTTGTATCGATCTTTATCCAATTGCATTTCTTTAATAATAGAGGCAATCAAACGAACAGAATCTTGTGTGTCGTAAATTGTAAAATTTGATGGAAAGCCTAGTTTGTCTGCTTCAGAACGCAAAATCCGTGCAAAAACCGAGTGAAACGTTCCCATCCAAAGATTTTTAGACTCACTTGCTCCTACTACACTTGCAATACGCTCTTTCATTTCCCTTGCTGCTTTATTGGTAAACGTTAGCGATAAAATATTAAAGGGATCGATCCCTTGTTGCATTAAATACGCAATACGATACGTTAACACACGAGTTTTACCAGAACCAGCACCAGCAATAATAATCATGGGTCCATCTTTTTGTAAAACTGCGTCTTTTTGAGCAGGGTTTAAAGAATCTAAATAATTTGACAATTGGAAAATTTTAAAGCGTAAATTTAGGTAATGTTCCTCAATTTTATTTATTAGTTTCATAAAATTATAAATACATTTACATCATAATTCTTATTATCATGAAAAAGTATTTTTTTTTACTAGTATTCACAATGCTTTCAGCTCTTGTTACATCTCAAAATAGTAGAGCAAAAGGAAAAATAATTAAAAATTTTGGAGCAACGTTTGAGGTGAACAACCCCGACATAAAAACAGATACATCTGCAGAACTAAAAGTGATTTTTGATGTTTCTGCTACTTCATCAGATGTAAACATTATCAATAAAAATATTGTTACAGCTGCTCGATTTTTAAATATGCATGCCAATTTAGGTATGAAATTGAGTCAATTAAAAGTAGCTATGACAATTCATGGTGCTGCATGGAAAGATGTATTGAATGATGCAGATTACAAAAAGAAATTTGGTGTTGTAAACCCAAACTCTCAACTGATAAAAGAATTGAGAAATGCTGGTGTAGATATCATTATTTGTGGACAAACAGCGATGTCTAGAAAAATAGACAGAACTGTTGTGATGCCTGAAGTACAATTTGCGCTTTCTGCGATGACAGCATTATTGCAATACCAAAATAACGGATATAGATTCATCAAATTTTAAAACATGGATTTTAGTTTTTTAGAAATGATTGGTATAGTTCTGAGTATTGGAATTATAGCTTTTTATTTTTTCAATTTGCAAGTAAAATCTCAAAACAGTCAACAAAAGATTAACTTATTTGCGGATAGAAAAAAAGAAGCGTTACCTATAAAACTGCAAGCTTACGAGAGAATGCTGCTTTTTTGCGAACGTATCAACCCTCTTAAAATGCTAGTGAGAGTGAAACCCGCATCAGATTCTATTAATGATTACCTATTTGTTTTGTTGCAGAATATTGAGCAAGAATTTGAACATAATTTAGTGCAACAACTTTATATTTCTGATGAATGTTGGAATGTAATAATTACCTCTAAAATTGCAATCATTAACAAATTGAAACAAGTAGCATCAACAAGTCAAAATACGCAAGATTTTAGAGAAAAAATGATGCTTGTTTACCAAAGCAAAGCTCCTGCAACTGAAACGGCTATTGCCTTTATTAAAACAGAAATCAAAAAAATTATATAACTCTTTTTTTACAACATTATTACATTAAAATTAATTATGAAACAGTTTCTGAAATTATTTATTTTATCCATTTTACTTACCAACTGCAAGCCCAAAAATAGCAATTCTATTCAACAAGAACAAAATAAACAATCACTTCAGATAAAGTATGCTAAAGGTTTTGATATACAGTATTTTAAAAATTACAAAAAATTAATTATTAAGTCACCATATCAAAATTCTAAAGAGCAATTTGAGTTTATTTTAAGCGACTCAAACAACAATGAATTGCAAACGGTGTCAGGTACTAAAATCAATACTCCAATTCAAAAAGTTGTGGTAACCTCTACAACACATATTCCTATGTTAGAATTATTAGGTGTTGAAAATACTTTAATTGGTTTTCCACATACAAAATATGTTTCATCACCAAAAACAAGAAAATTAATTGACGCTAATTTGGTAAAAGAAGTTGGTGTAAAATCATCATTAAATACAGAAGTTTTGCTAGACCTAAATCCAGATGTTATTATAGGATTTAGCATGACAAATAGTAATAAGTCTTTAAATATAATAGAAAAATCAGGTGTTCCGGTTGTTTTAAATGGCGATTGGCTAGAAGAAACTCCTTTAGGGAGAGCAGAATGGATTAAATTCTTTGGTGTTTTATACAATAAAGAAAAAGAAGCTGATAGTATTTTTAACGCCATAGAAAATAATTACAATAAAGCTAAGGATATTGCTAGCAAAGCAACTTATTCTCCAACCATTTTATCTGGAGCTATAATGAGTAAAGATATTTGGAATTTGCCCGCTGGAAAGAGCTTTGTTGCTCAGTTCTTAACCGATGCAAATACAAAATACTTATGGAAAGATTCTGAAGGAAAGGGAAGTTTATCTATTAGTTTTGAAAGTATTTTAGACACAGGAAAAGCCGCTGATATCTGGATTGCACCAGGTTATTTTTCTTCAAAAAAACAAATGCTATCTAAAAACTCAAATTACAAAGATTTTAACGCCTTTAAAAACAACCAGTTGTATACTTTTGCAAACAAGGTGGGAAAAACAGGTGGTGTTATTTACTTTGAATTAGGTCCGACAAGACCAGACTTGGTATTAAAAGACATTATAAAAATTACGCACCCAGAATTACTAAAGGAGTATACACTTACTTTTTTTGAAAAAATGAATTAAGCTGTATAGATTTTACGCAATGGAATTGGTAAATCTACTCCTTCCAATATAAATCGTTTATGAACTGCTTCTTTAAAATTGCATTTAAATCGAAACTCTTCAAAAGGTTCATCAACCCATACATAGGCACGTAAATGAATATAACCTTCATTTACATCTATAAAACGAATGATAATTTGGTGATCTTCGGTAAGCACTTCATCAGGAGTTCTGTTGTCTATCACATGATCTAATTTTAATGCTTCTTCTCGAATAATTCTCTTAGCCAAATCTACATCGGCATTCAATCCAATTCTAAAGTTATTAAAACTCAAAATATGAGAATCTTCAATAGTGTGATTTAAGATAGACTCTGTACTTATAATAGAATTTGGAATGATTAAACGCTTGTTTTCAAAAGTATTAATAATGGTATGTCTCAATGTAATATCTTGAACTATTCCAATTCTTTCTTCGTCAATTTTTATATAATCTCCTACTATAAAAGGTTTGAAAATAACAATAAAAACACCTGCTATTAAGTTAGATAAGGCAGCCTGGGCAGCAAAACCTATAATAGCTGCTAAAATCCCTGCTCCTGAAAAAATTATAGTTGCCTTGCTCCTTAAAGAAGGTACTGTATAAATCAAATACCCAAGGGCACACAATCCTAAAAAGAATTTAATAGAGTTTTTTAGAAAAAAAACGCTAGTCCCTCCAAAGCGTTCTGTTTTTTTATGTTTGATATATTTAACTAGGATAAAACGTGCAATTCTAGATATTATCCATGTAACAAAAAAAACAAGCAAACAATAAAAAAAGATACTCCAAAAACTCTCTAATCCTAAAAACTTATCTATGCTATTTTTCATGTATACTTATTAAAATAATGTAATCTGTCCGTCATCTTTTTTATCGGTAGATTCTTTTGAAGTTGAATCTTCCTCAGAATTTGCTTCTAACACTTCTTCTTCTACAACCTCCATATCTTCTGCTTTGGGCTCTTCATACGGCAAAGAATCTAATAAACTTACTTGTTTTACTTTCTCTTTTGTCAGTTGATTTCCTTGAGCTTTAATTCCTTTAACGGCAATAAACTCTTCAAAGTTTACTTCAATATTTTCTAAACTTCGCTTAGAAAACTGCACTTCTGCAATAGGTCTATAATCGGTAGCAATAATTTCTAACTGTGATTTTGGATGTTCTGAAATGAATATTTCTTCTTTATCTACATTTTCAATTAAAAAACGCTTCACATAATAGATTTCTTTTTCTCCGTCAAAATATATTGCTGAAATAGGCTTTTTTAGGATTCCATTTTTCAAGGACAATCATATCATCTTCAAACCTGCTTGCTAAATTAGGTGTTACAGCTTTTATTACTCCAGATTGCAAAGCGATTAATAATTTATCATCAGCTCTAAATTCTCCTAACAACTCTCCTCTTTCATCAACATTTAAACGTTGAACCGTGTCGTCAAACCAAATTTTTCGAGGTTTCAAAGTTGAAACTCCTGCAGATTTAAACTCGATTTTCTTAATTGGATACTTTGTAATTGTATTTCCTCTCACAGCTCTTCCTTTTACTGCTAAATCGGCAAAATCAATATCCCACTTTAATTTTTTTATACTTCCAACAGCTCTTAAATTTATTGTAACCACTTCTGCTTCTCCGTTTCGGTTTGCTGAAAAATACAATACTTTTGAACCTTTGTTTCCATTGGTTAAATCGTAATCTTTATCTCTTGTAACTCCCGTAACCGTAAAACGTTTCATATAACTCGCACCACGAGCTCCATCTCTATACATCATATTATAAACGGTACGTTTGTCTTTTTTCTTAAATACAGAAATATGGATAATTCCTTTACCAACAAAAGTTTTGTTGGCTACTTTGGTTACCATCATTTGTCCGTCTTCCCTGAAAACAATAATATCATCAATATCTGCACAATCGGTAACATACTCATCTTTACGTAACGAAGTTCCAATAAAACCTTCTTCTCTATTTACATACAATTTAGTGTTACGAATTACTACTTTTGTTGCAACTATATCATCAAAAACTCGTATTTCTGTTTTACGTTCTTTATCATCACCATAAGTTGCCTTCAAGCGTTTAAAAAAATCTATAGCATATTCAATAAGGTTTGCTAAGTAGTTTTTTACTTCAGCTATTTTTTCTTCTAAACTCTCAATATGTTGCTTCGCTTTATCGATATCGAACTTAGAAATCTTTTTAATTCTAATTTCTGTTAAACGAACAATATCTTCTTCGGTGATTGCTCTTTTTAAATGTTTGATATGTGGCTGCAAACCATTATCAATAGCAGCGATAACACCCTCCCAAGTTTCCTCTTCTTCAATATCTCTATAGATCCTATTCTCAATAAAAATACGCTCTAATGAGGCAAAATGCCATTGCTCCTCTAGCTCATTCAATTGAATTTCTAATTCTAGTTTTAATAACTGAACCGTATTGTCTGTTGATTTTCTCAACACCTCTGACACACCAATAAAAACTGGCTTATGATTTTCAATTACACAGCATAAAGGTGAAATTGAGCTTTCGCAATTTGTAAAAGCATACAGTGCATCTATCGTTTTTTCTGGCGATATTGCTGGTGGAAGATGAATTAAAATTTCAACATCTGCAGCTGTATTGTCTTCTATCTTTTTGATCTTAATCTTTCCTTTTTCATTTGCTTTTATAATACTCTCAATTAAAGTAGTGGTTGTGGTCCCGAAAGGAATTTCATTTATAACCAAGGTTTTCTTGTCTAATTGAGAAATTTTGGCTCTAACTCTAACTTTACCACCACGCTTACCTTCATTGTAATTGGTAAAATCTGCAATTCCGCCTGTTAAAAAATCTGGAACAATCTTAAAACTTCTCCCTTTTAAATGCTTAATAGAAGCATCAATCAATTCATTAAAGTTATGAGGCAATATTTTTGTAGACAAACCTACTGCAATACCTTCACCTCCTTGAGCTAATAGCATTGGGAATTTTACAGGTAGGTTTACGGGCTCTTTTCTACGTCCATCATAGGAAGCCTGCCATTCTGTAGTTTTTGCATTAAAAACTACATCTAAAGCAAATTTTGATAGTCTAGCTTCAATATATCTTGATGCTGCTGCACGATCACCGGTTAACGTATTTCCCCAGTTTCCTTGCATATCAATCAATAATTCTTTCTGACCAATTTGCACCATAGCATCTCCAATAGAAGCATCTCCATGTGGATGGTATTGCATGGTGTGCCCTACGATGTTTGCCACTTTGTTATAACGACCATCATCCAAATCCTTCATAGAATGCATAATTCTTCGTTGCACAGGTTTAAATCCGTCATCGATTGCTGGAACAGCTCTTTCTAAAATTACATACGAAGCATAATCTAAAAACCATTCTTTGTACATTCCTGTAACTTTGGTAATGGTTTCTTCTTGAGGCGAATCGCCTTGATTATTTAATACTTCTTCGTTTTCGTAGTCGTTTACTTCTTCACTCATTGTTGAGTACTAATTATTTTTTGATTCTTTATTTTTAATATTCATTGAAATTATAAACATAATGGAAGCTAATATCCCGAAAAAAGCACCAGAATTACTTTTACTGAAAAAGTGATTCCAATCTATCAGTATTAGCCAAAATACGATGATAAGTACAAAAATGACTGTAATTATGTTTTTAAGTTTTTTCTTTCTCAAACTTCTTCAATTAGATCTAATTCAACTTTCAAATTCTTGATGATAAATTTTTGTCTTTCAGGTGTGTTTTTACCCATGTAAAAAGAAAGCATTTCTTCTACCGGCATTTCTTTATCTAACATCACCGGGTCTAATCGAATATCGTTGCCAATAAAATGGACAAATTCATTAGGAGAAATTTCCCCTAACCCTTTAAATCGTGTTATTTCTGGTTTTCCTTTTAATTTATGAATTGCCTCTTGCTTTTCTTCTTCTGAATAACAATAAAAGGTTTCCTTTTTATTACGAACTCTAAACAACGGCGTTTCTAAAATATACAAATGCCCTTCTTTGATAACCTCAGGGAAGAATTGTAAAAAGAACGTGATTAATAACAATCTAATGTGCATTCCGTCTACATCAGCATCTGTTGCTATCACAATATTGTTGTATCTCAATCCTTCAATACCTTCTTCAATATTAAGGGCTGCCTGCAACAAGTTAAATTCTTCGTTTTCGTACACAATCTTTTTAGACAAACCATACGAATTTAATGGCTTCCCTTTTAAACTAAAAACAGCTTGTGTGTTTACATTTCTCGATTTTGTAATGGAACCCGAAGCAGAATCTCCCTCTGTAATAAATAATGTTGTATCTAAATAATTTTCTTTTTTAATATCATCAAAGTGCACTCTACAATCTCGTAGTTTTTTATTGTGCAAACTTGCTTTTTTAGCTCTGTCTTTTGCCAACTTTCTTATACCTGACAATTCTTTACGCTCACGTTCTGCTTGTAATATTTTACGATGAATGGCTTCTGCTGCTGCTGTGTTTTTATGCAGATAATTGTCTAATTGTGTTTTAACAAAATCGTTGATAAATGTTCTTACTGTTGGCAAACCACCACCCATTTCTGTAGAGCCTAATTTTGTTTTAGTCTGACTCTCAAAAACAGGCTCCATTACTTTGATTGCAATGGCAGAAATAATTGATTTACGAACATCAGACGATTCATAGTTTTTCCCAAAGTACTCACGGATTGTTTTTACAATAGCCTCTCTAAAAGCTGCTTGATGTGTACCACCTTGTGTTGTATGTTGTCCGTTTACAAACGAATGATATTCTTCTGAATATTGTGTTTTACTATGTGTAATAGCAATTTCTATATCCTCATCTTTTAAATGAATTATTGGATATAATAAATCTGACGCAGTAGAATTTTCTTCCAGTAAATCTTTCAACCCATTTTCTGAATGAAACTTTTCACCATTAAATAAAATGGTTAAGCCTGTATTTAAATACACGTAGTTTTTTAGCATTTTTGCTACATATTCATTTCTGAATTTGTACTTACCAAAAATAGTTTCATCTGGAATAAACTGAACTTTTGTTCCTTTTCTTAACGATGATTCTTGAGCGTCTTCTTCCGTTACTAAATTCCCTTGATTGAATTCTGCCCAAGCCGTTTTATTTTCTCTAATAGATTGAACTCTAAAATAATATGATAATGCATTCACCGCTTTAGTTCCTACCCCATTTAAACCAACCGATTTTTTAAAGGCTTTAGAATCGTATTTACCTCCGGTATTCATTTTAGACACCACATCTACAACTTTTCTTAATGGAATTCCACGACCATAATCTCTTACAGTAACTTGTTTGTCTCTAATAGAAATCTCAATGGTTTTTCCGGCGCCCATTACATATTCATCGATAGAGTTATCGAGTACTTCTTTTAATAAGATATAGATTCCATCATCAGGAGAAGAACCATCTCCTAATTTTCCAATATACATTCCAGGACGCATTCGGATATGCTCTTTCCAGTCGAGAGATCGAATATTATCTTCGGTATATTTTGTTTCTTGTGCCATAAAAGTTTACTGGTTGAATGCTATGCTAAAATAACAATAAGCGTAAAAAATAAAAAACTCTATTGAATTAGTTATCAACAGAGTTTTAAAATATTTTTTGAAAGATTTTTCTATGTTTTAAACATTAAATCTAAAGTTCATCATATCTCCATCTTGCACAATATATTCTTTACCTTCAACAGATAATTTTCCGGCTTCTTTCACTTTTGCTTCACTTCCTAAAGCAATATAATCTTCATATTTAATAACTTCTGCTCTAATAAACCCTTTTTCAAAATCTGTATGTATAACACCTGCCGCTTGTGGTGCTGTGTCACCAACATTAATTGTCCAAGCTCTTACCTCTTTAACTCCTGCTGTAAAATAAGTCTGTAACTTTAATAATTTATAGGCTGAACGAATCAATTTTGAAGAACCAGGTTCATCCAAACCAATATCTGCTAAGAACATTTGACGCTCTTCATAATCGTCTAATTCATTAATGTCAGCTTCTGTCCCCACAGCAAGAATAATAATTTCTGCATCTTCATTGGCAACAACTTCTTTGACTCTGTTTACATAATCATTTCCATTAACAGCAGAATTTTCATCTACATTACAAACATACAAAACCGGTTTAGAGGTTATTAATTGTAGTGTATTTACAAATTCTGCTTCTTTTTCAGAAAAATCAATAGTTCTTACAGATACTCCTTGTAAAAGGGTTTCTTGAATTTTTAATAAAATTACTAATTCTGCTTGCGCTTCTTTATTTCCAGTTTTTGCAGTTCTTTTAACTCTTTCTAAACGCTTTTCTACAGTTTCTAAATCCTTTAATTGCAATTCAATATCAATGGTTTCTTTATCTCTTATTGGATCTATTGTAGTATCTACATGAATGATGTTATCGTTATCAAAACAACGCAATACATGAATAATAGCATCTGTTTCTCTAATATTTGCTAAAAACTGATTTCCTAAACCTTCTCCTTTACTTGCTCCACGAACCAATCCTGCTATATCAACAATTTCTACAGTTGCAGGCTGAACTCTTTCTGGATTTACCAATTCTTTTAATTTTTGCAATCTTTCATCTGGCACATTTACAACACCAATATTAGGTTCTATTGTACAAAATGGAAAGTTTGCACTTTGCGCTTTTGCATTTGATAAACAGTTAAACAAGGTTGATTTTCCTACGTTTGGTAATCCTACAATTCCGGCTTTCATATTTCTTAAAGATATTTAGGTAAAAACGCAAGAACCCTTACTTGATTTTTGCGTGTGCAAATATAGATTTTATTCATAAAAAAACCTCGATTTTATTCGAGGTTTAAACGTCTTTTAGTTATTTGTATCATCTTAGATGTTATTCGTTATGCATAAAACGCTGCTTCGTTAACAACTCCTCTTCTGTTTCAACGCGATCTTCATCAGGCACACAACAATCTACAGGACAAACTGCTGCACATTGAGGCTCTTCATGAAAACCCTTACATTCTGTACATTTGTCTGCAACTATATAATAAATTTCATCAGATATAGGTTCTTGGTCCTCATCTGCATTTGCAGCTTTACCATTTGGTAATACTACATTTCCAGTTAAATCTGTACCATCTGAATACTTCCAATCATCTGCTCCTTCGTAAATTGCTGTATTTGGACATTCAGGCTCACAAGCGCCACAATTTATGCATTCATCAGTAATTATTATTGCCATAGTTATTCTGTTTCAGTTTACGTATATTTGCGGTGCAAAAATAAGCCCAAAATAGTTCACAACCAAAAGAAATAGAGATAATGCAACAACGAATTGACGCTTTTGTAAAATTAGGAACATTTTTAAGTCAGTTTTCTCAATCTGGCATTGAAAAGAAAGAGCAAATTGATTTTAATGATTTATTTTTTGATGGTTTTAAACATCAACTAAAATTAGCAGAAGAGAATAATAGCTGGTTTACTAAAGATAATATTTTATTTTCTTTAGATAGTTGGTCAAAAGCACTTACCAAAGAATATCTTTTAAAATGGACTTCTAACCTAGCTCCACAAAACTCAACTAAAAAGGTTGCTATAGTAATGGCTGGAAACATTCCTTTGGTTGGTTTTCACGACTTTTTATCTGTCTTAATTTACGGGCATACTGTTTTAGTAAAACAGTCTTCAAGCGATAATTTCTTACTTCCTTTTTTAGCCAAATATATAGAATATTTTGAACCTAGTTTTAAAGGAAAAATAGAGTTTACAGAAGGTAAATTGACAAATTTTGATGCTGTAATTGCAACAGGAAGCAATAATACAGCTCGTTATTTTGAACATTATTTTAAGGGTAAACCAAATATCATAAGAAAAAACAGAAACTCTGTTGCTGTCTTAACAGGAAATGAAACGGACACTGAATTAGCAAACCTTGGTAATGATATTTTTCAATATTTTGGATTGGGTTGCAGAAGTGTTTCTAAATTATTTGTCCCAGTTGACTATAATTTTGATGCTTTTTTTAATGGAATGTATCAAAAACGTGACATTATAAACAACGCTAAATATGCAAATAATTACGATTATAATAAGGCAGTATATTTAATGAGTTTGTATGATTTACTTGAAAATGGTTTTTTAATGCTTAAAGAAGATGAAAGTTATTCATCTCCAATTGCTACTGTTTTTTACGAATACTACTCAGACATCAATGACTTAAAAGAAAAACTTCATAAAGATGCTGATAAAATACAATGTGTGGTGTCAAATGGAGTTTTAGATTCTGAAGTTCCTTTTGGAAAAACTCAAAATCCAGAATTATGGGATTATGCAGACGGAATAAATACCTTAGATTTTTTATCAAAAATTTAAAACAATAGTCATCAAAAAGCACGATATTTGTTCTTTAGTATCTCCACAATAAACACAAAAATGAAAAAACATAATTTTAGCGCCGGACCATCAATCTTACCTCAAGAAGTATTACAAAAAGCTTCTGAAGCAGTTGTCAATTTTAATAACGATGACTTATCTATTTTAGAAATTTCTCACAGAAGCAAGCCTTTTGTTGCCGTTATGGACAAAGCAAAAAGTTTGGTTTTAGAATTGTTAGATCTAGAAAACAAAGGTTATAGAGTATTGTTTTTACAAGGTGGAGCAAGCACGCAGTTTTTAATGACAGCTTATAATTTGTTAAATAAAAAAGCGGCCTACTTAAATACAGGAACATGGTCTGACAAAGCAATCAAAGAAGCAAAACTCTTTGGAGAGCTAGTAGAAGTTGCCTCTTCTAAGGATCAAAACTACACCTACATTCCAAAAGGAATTGAAATTCCAACCGATGTAGATTATTTCCATTGCACAAGTAACAACACCATTTTTGGAACGCAAATAAAAGAGTTTCCAAAATTTGATGGTGTAACAGTTTGCGATATGAGTTCAGATATTTTTTCTCGTCAATTAGATTTTTCTAAATTCGACTTAATGTATGCTGGTGCTCAAAAAAATATGGGTCCTGCTGGGACAACTTTAATAGTAATTAAAGAAGCGATCTTAGGAAAAGTTGAAAGAGCTATTCCGTCAATGTTAAATTACAAAATTCATATAGATAAAGACAGTATGTTTAATACACCTTCTGTTTTTTCGGTGTATGTTTCTATGTTAAACTTAGAATGGCTAAAAGATTTAGGTGGAATTCCGTTTATCGAAAAAGTAAATAACAAAAAAGCTGCTTTAATATATAACGAAATTGATAGAAATCCGTTGTTTAAAGGTTTTGCTGCTAAAGAAGATAGAAGTAATATGAATGCTACTTTTACTTTAACAGACGAAAGTTTAAAAGAAACATTTTACACTATGTGTAAAGAAGCTGGAATAAGTGGAATTAATGGACACAGAAGTGTTGGTGGATATAGAGCAAGCATGTACAATGCATTACCATTATATAGTGTTCAAGCATTGGTAGATGTAATGCAAGAATTAGAAAGAAAAGCATAAAAACGTCATTCCGAGCAAAGTGAAGGAATCTTTTTTTTAAGATTGCCGCATCATTTTATTTCTCATAATGACATAATAAAATAAAAAATAGATGAAAGTATTAGCAAATGATGGAATTTCACAAAGTGGAATTGAAGCACTTGAAAAAGGAGGATTTGAAGTTATCACAACAAAAGTAGCACAAAATCAATTGGAACAATTTATCAATGAAAATTCAGTTGATGCCATTTTAGTTAGAAGTGCCACTCAGGTTCGACAAGAATTAATTGATGCGTGTCCAAGTATTAAATTAATTGGTCGTGGTGGTGTTGGAATGGATAATATTGATGTGGAATATGCAATAAACCAAGGTTTACACGTAATTAATACACCAAATGCATCTTCTAGTTCTGTTGCAGAATTAGTGTTTGCTCATTTATTTGGAATGGTTCGTTTTTTACATCAAGCAAACAGAGAAATGCCTTTAGAAGGTGACACACGTTTTAAAGATTTAAAGAAAGATTTTGCTGGCGGTATTGAATTAAGAGGGAAAACTATTGGAATTATTGGTTTTGGAAGAATAGGTAAAGAAGTTGCAAAAATTGCTCTAGGAATTGGTATGAAAGTGATTGCAAATGACGGCTATGTGGGAGAAGCAATTATCAATGTACCCTTTTACAACGGGCAATCTATAGATGTAAAAATTGAGACTGAATCTTTTGAAGAAGTCATCAAACAAGCCGATTTTATTACCTTACACGTACCTAATCAAAAGCAATATATTATTGGAGAAACAGAATTTGGCTTAATGAAAAATGGTGTTGGAATTATAAATGCTGCTCGTGGAGGTGTAATTGATGAAGTTGCTTTGGTAAACGCTATAGAATCTGGCAAAGTAAAATATGCAGGTTTGGATGTTTTTGAAAAAGAACCAACTCCAGAAATTCAATTACTTATGAATCCAGACATTTCTTTAACTCCACATATTGGAGCTGCTACAGTTGAAGCTCAAGATAGAATTGGTAAAGAATTGGCCGATCAAATTATAAAACTACTATCTTAACGATATATGTTCGGAATTAAAGAAAACTTGGCTGCTATTCTATCTTCTATTCCTAAAGGAGTAATAGTAGTAGCAGTCTCTAAAACGAAACCTAATGCAGATATTTTAGAAGCTTATCATGCTGGTCAGCGAGTATTTGGTGAGAATAAAATACAAGAAATGGCCGCTAAATACAATGAATTGCCAAAAGATATTCAATGGCACATGATTGGACATTTGCAAAAAAACAAGGTCAAATACATGGCTCATTTTGTTGATTTAATTCACGGTGTAGACAGTTTTAGTACTTTAAAAGAAATCAACAAACAAGCAAAAAAACACAATAGAGTTATCAACTGTCTGTTGCAAGCTAAAATCGCTAAAGAAGACACTAAGTTTGGATTGTCTTTTTCTGATATTGAAACAATAATCACTTCCGAAGAATTAAAAGAATTAGAAAATATTCAAATTGTTGGTTTAATGGGGATGGCAACATTTACAGAAAATCAAGAACAATTATCTGAAGAGTTTTCATCCTTGAAAAACTTTTTTGAGCTACTTAAAACACAACATACTCAACTTAAAATCCTTTCAATGGGAATGAGCGGTGATTATCAATTAGCAATTAAAAATGGTAGTAATATGGTACGAGTTGGTAGCGCCATTTTTGGTGCTAGAAATTATATTGCTTAGTTTTACTAAAAAGAATTAGAATTTGTACGCAATTTTAGATATTGAAACTACTGGAGGTAAATTTAACGAAGAAGGAATTACTGAAATTGCAATTTATAAATTTGACGGACATACAGTTGTAGACCAGTTGATTACTCTTGTAAATCCTGAGAAAGACATACAGCCTTTTGTTGTTCAACTTACAGGAATTAACAATAACATGCTTCGAAATGCTCCAAAGTTTCATGAAGTAGCAAAACGAATTTTAGAAATTACTCAAGATTGTATTGTCGTAGCCCACAACTCGAGTTTTGATTATCGAATTTTAAAAACGGAGTACAAACGTTTAGGTTATTCATTTAAAAGAGATACGCTTTGTACTGTTGAATTAAGTAGAAAATTAATTCCAGATAAACCATCCTATAGCTTAGGAAAACTATGCAAGTCAATTGGAATTCCAATGAGTGATAGACATAGAGCTTCAGGAGATGCTTTGGCTACTATTCAACTTTTCAAATTGTTATTAGCAAAAGATGTTAACAAGATAATGATAGAAAATACCATTAAACATTTTGACTCTAAAAAAGTTGCTGAAAAATTAACCGGTTTACTTGATAGCGTTCCTACAATTATGGGTGTCTATTATTTACATAGAAGTGATGGGCAAATTATTTTTATGGGTAAAGGAAATAATATTAAAAACGATCTTACAAACCTGTTTATAAAAAGCACTAAGCGAGGACTTAAAATTCAAGAGAAAACTGCCTCAATAAGCTACGAAATCACAGGAAATCTTCTGCTCACAAATTTAAAATATTTTCTAGAGTTAGATTTTAATAAGCCCAAATACAATTTAAGAAGCAGGAAAAGAATAGTGTCAGAAAACTTTAATAGTGACAATATGCTTTTAATTGATAAAGGAAGAACACTAGACGAGCATTCTGTTATTCTAATTGAAAACAATGAAGTTGTAGGCTATTGTTTTACCAATTTAGCTTTTCAAGAAAACCAAATGAACATTCTAAAAGAAATGCTTACTCCAATAACCAATAAAGCATTAGCGAAAACAATCATTAAGAACTATTTAAAAACGAAATCTGTATTGAAAATTATTCGTATGTAGATAATCTTAAAAAGCAGAAAAATTTCTTTAGAATATTTAGCAGTTTAAACTTTTTTGTTGTTTTTATGCAGAATACAAAATAATTGCGTGTTTGTTTTTTACGCTATTCCCTCATTTTTGTACAATAACCTAAAGATAAATATCATGAAAAAGTTTTCACTTATTGTGTTTTTAATGTTTCTAACAACAACGTTCTATGCCCAAGAATTTGTTACAGGATTAGAATTTAGCAAAGAAAAATACGAAAATGTTACAGAAACAGTACCCTTAATTACAAGAAGTGTTACTGCAGTTCCAAGAAACTATAGTCTTAAAGCCTATTCTCCTACTCCAGGAAATCAAGGTCGCCAACCATCTTGTGTTGGTTGGGCAAGTGGATATGGAGCGAGAACCATTGCAAATGCAATTAAAAACGGATGGCAAAATAACACCACAATATGTTACTATATATGGAATTGGAGATGAAGGAGGAGATTTTATTTTTGTCAAAAAGCAATAAAAAAAACAAATACGAAAAAGTCTAAAAGCTCTAGTTTATTTTAAACTAGAGCTTTTATCTTAATAAAATATAATTTATAGTAAATTAGCAAAAAATATATAAATATTGGATAACCTAAAACCAACAACTTCTTGGAAACACCGACTTCATGAAATTATTTATGAAGCTGACACAAAAGCTGGAAAAGTTTTTGACGTAATACTACTTGCCGTAATCATTGCAAGTGTTTTATTAGTTATGCTAGAAAGTGTTTCTAGTATCGATGCCAAATACCATGATATTCTAAACATTTCAGAATGGGTGATCACCATTCTTTTTACAATTGAATATATTTTACGATTAATTTCTATTAAAAATCCTTTAAAATATGTGTTTAGTTTTTATGGGATTATAGATTTATTATCTACCATACCAAAATATCTTTCTTTTGTTCTTATCGGCTCTCACAACCTTGTTGCATTAAGAGCTTTACGTTTATTAAGAATCTTTAGAATTTTAAAGTTAGCAAGATATATTGGAGCTTCTAATAAACTTTTAGTGGCACTAAGTGCTAGTAAAGCAAAAATTGCTGTTTTCCTATTCTTTATTGTGATTATTTGCACCATTTTAGGAACTGTAATGTATATGATTGAAGGAGAAGAAAATGGCTTTACAAGCATACCAACAAGTGTATATTGGGCTATTGTAACTCTAACTACCGTTGGCTTTGGAGATATTACACCACTAACTCCATTTGGACAGCTCATTGCTAGTGTAATCATGATTTTAGGATATGGTATCATCGCAATTCCAACCGGCATTGTAAGTTCTGAAATGACGAAAATTGATAAAATAAACACAAATACACAATCTTGTCCGACTTGCTTAACAGATAACCATAAAGACAACGCTGAGTTTTGTTATAAATGTGGTAGCAAAATTATATAAATGCCTGCTTCAAAAAATAACTTTCTAATCACAATTGTTGGTCCTACTGCTATTGGTAAAACCGCTTTAAGCATTCAATTAGCAAACTATTTTAATGCAGAAATAATTTCCTGTGATTCGCGTCAGTTTTTTAAAGAAATGAGTATTGGCACTGCTGTTCCTTCAGAAGATGAATTAAGTGCTGCAAAACATCATTTTATTCAGAATAGAAGCATTTTTGATGCTTATAATGTTGGTGAGTTTGAACGTGATGCCCTAAAAAAACTTTCTGAACTTTTTTTAGAAAGCAATATCGTTATTATGGTTGGCGGAAGCGGTTTATATGTTGATGCTGTTATCGATGGTTTGGATGAATTTCCAGATGTAGATCCTGCCATTAGAGAGCAGTTAAATACTGGGTTAAAAGAAAACGGAATCGAAAGTTTACAAGAGAAACTAAAAGAATTAGATCCTCAAACCTATCAAAATATTACAATTGATAATCCGCATAGAATCATAAGAGCATTAGAAATTTGTATTGGAACAGGAAAAACCTATTCCAGTTTTAAAAACAAACCAAAAGCTTCTCGAAATTTTCAATCGATAAAAATTGGCTTAACTGCAGAAAGAGAGATCCTGTATGATCGAATAAATCAGCGTTTAGATAGTATGATTGCACATGGGTTGATTGACGAAGCTAAAAGTCTATACTCAAACAGAGAATTAAATGCTTTGCAAACTGTTGGTTACAGGGAATTATTTTCGTTTTTTGATAAAACAATTTCAAAAGAATTTGCCATTGAAGAGATTAAAAAAAATACCCGAAGATTTGCTAAAAGGCAAATTACATGGTTTAAAAAAGATGAAAAAATTACCTGGTTCGATTTTAAATCAGAGCATAAACAAATCATAAAATTTATAGAAAATATCATTTTACTTGTTAAAAACTCTTAATAAATTAGGTAAAAGCAGTCGCTTTCTTATATTTGCCAAAAACTTACAAAAATGAAAATTAAAATTACAGTACTAATTGCTACTTTCTTTGTTTGCTATACTATAACAGCTCAAACAAAAGTTGGAACAGTTGATAGAGAATATGTTATTGCAAAAATGCCACAATTAAAATCAGTACAAGAACGCATAAGCAGTTATGGATCAAAGTTAGATTCAATAAATAAATCAAAAATTTCACTGCACGATGCAACTGTAAAAAAGTACAATGAAAGTGCTAAAACACTTCCTGATGCTGATAAAAAAGCAAAATTTGCTGAAATTTCAAAACTAAAGCAAGAGATTGCTCAGTTCCAAGAAAATGGAACAAAAATGATGCAATTAAGACGAAATGATTTTATGAGACCTTTGTACAAAAAGGTAAATGAAATTATTGAAGGAATTGCTAAAGAAAAAGGGTATACACAAATTTTAACTTTAACTGGAAATAATTTTGCTTATTTAGATGCAAAGCATGATATCACCAAATTGGTTTTAGAGAAATTAGGAATCAAAGAATAATATTAAATACTATTCAATAAAAAATCCCGAATCATAGATTCGGGATTTTTTATTTATAAATACGATAAATTATCTTCTGCTATAATTTGGAGATTCTTTCGTAATTGCAACATCGTGTGGATGACTTTCGTTAATACCACTTGCAGTAATTCTAACAAACTTTCCTGTTTCTTTTAAAGTTGCAACGTCTTTTGCTCCGCAATACCCCATTCCGGCTTTTAAACCGCCAACAAATTGATGAATGCTTTCAAATAAATCTCCTTTATAAGGAACGCGTCCAACAATTCCTTCTGGAACTAATTTTTTGATATCATCTTCTACATCTTGGAAATATCGGTCTTTAGAACCTTGTTTCATGGCTTCAATAGAACCCATTCCGCGATATGATTTAAATTTTCTTCCTTCGTAAATAATAGTTTCACCTGGTGACTCTTTTGTTCCTGCTAATAATGAACCTAACATTACAGAGTCTGCTCCGGCTGCAATAGCTTTCGGAATATCACCAGTATATCTAATTCCGCCATCTGCAATTACTGGAACACCAGATCCTTTTATTGCAGCTGCAACTTCAATAACCGCTGAAAATTGTGGAAAACCAACTCCTGCCACTACTCTAGTTGTACAAATAGATCCAGGGCCTATTCCTACTTTAACTGCATCTGCACCTGCATCAACTAAAAATTGTGCTGCTTCTGCTGTAGCAATATTACCCACAACTACATCTAAATTTGGAAACTTCGCTTTTACTGCTTTTAAAGCAGTAACTACACCTTTTGTATGTCCGTGAGCCGTATCAATAATTACTGCATCTACGCCCGCATTAACCAATGCTTCTGCTCTTTCAACAACATCTGGAGTAACTCCCAATGCTGCTGCTACTCTTAAACGTCCATAGGTATCTTTATTCGCTGTTGGTTTTTGAGTTACTTTGGTAATATCTCTAAACGTAATCAAACCAATTAGCTTGTTGTTCCTATCAACAACTGGTAATTTTTCAATTTTATTTTCTTGTAAAATAACTTCAGCTTGCTCAAGTGAAGTTCCTTCGGCTGCAGTAACCAAATTTTTAGAAGTCATTACTTCTGTAATGGGTCTTTCATTGTTTTTTTCGAAACGTAAATCTCTATTGGTTACAATTCCTAATAAAAACCCGTTGTCATCAACAACTGGTATTCCCCCAATTTTATGCTCTCGCATATTATTTTTTGCATCAAAAACTTTTGCTGTGATTGGTAAGGTAATCGGATCTATAATCATTCCAGATTCAGCTCTTTTTACTTTTCTAACCTCTTGAGCTTGTTGCTCAATCGTCATATTTTTATGCAATACACCTATTCCTCCTTCTCTAGCAATAGCAATAGCCATATCAGATTCTGTAACCGTATCCATAGCTGCAGATACAATTGGAACATTAATTGTGATGTTTTTGGTAAATTTTGTTTGGATGTTTACTTCTCTTGGAAGTACATCAGAAAAGGCAGGTACTAAAAGTACATCATCGTAGGTTAATCCTTCTCCAACAAGTTTAGAATTGTGAGCTTTCATGGTACAATCAACTTATAAATTAATTGCGAACAAATTTACAATTATTAATTGGAATGATATAAGAATTCTATTTTTTAATTAGCAACGCTCTTAAAATAAAAAATGTTGAAAGTAAAAATGTAAGAGTCATGAGCATTCCAGAAATCATTATGACATATTTAAACCAAATAACTCCAGACCACATCAAATAAATACCTCCAAATGTGAATAGTATAGAAATAAAAGGTTCTATCATTAAAAATAATTTCAACTTCTTGTTAACTCCTGTAGTTGCCACTAAACCTCCAAGTAAAAAAAAGATGACAGAAAGAGAAAGAATATGATTGTGAACCAATGTCATAATCTCGGCCTTGCTTTTTTTATATTGCATCGTTGTAGCAGCTTCGTTTTCTTCATTTCCTAAATAACGCTCTTCTATGCCTTGTGGATTAGATTTACTGGTGTCATTTACAAAGCGAATGCCTGAATAAAAACCAATACTTAACGTAATGATAAATGCAAAAATTAAACCTTTTACTTCTTTTGGAAATTGAGATATGATTCCGTGTATTTGCATTATAAAACTTTATTTTCTTTTAATATTGAGATATTCTTTAAAAATGCATTTACAGCTTTTGTCATTGATGTTGCTGAAATTGTTGCACCAGAAATAGCAATGATGTCTTTCTCATACAATAATTCATCTTTTGCTGATTTACCAATAAATTGTTTTAACCAACGTTTACTTCCTATTTCTCCACCATAATCTTCTCTATAAATTAAGATTTTAGTTTTTTTAATAATTAGATCTGTGTCAATTAAAATCAAGTAATCAAACTCATCCGTTTTACTTGCTGCTTTTCCTAAATATGCATAGCCTAACAGTTGATTGTTCTTTTCAATTTTAAAAAAATGATCCTTCTCATGAATTATAAGTTGTTCTTTATTTAATTCTAAAGAAATTAGTTTTACCTCTTTGGCATTGAATGTCGTTTCAATTTCTTTTAGCATCTTTTTCATCAACCTATTAGATACTGTAAAAGAACTTAACAAGACGAATACAAGAGTTACTGAAATTAATTGTATCTTTTTAAAACCAAACACCTACTCCAAAATTTAATTGATTTGTAGTCACTTTTGCAGCATTCTTTTTTATCTGATAATCTGCTTTTACAACTGCTCCGTTTGCAATTTTATAACTCAAGCCAAGTGTCCATTCTTGCCTATCATAGGTGTTGTTTTTTGCTAAATTCCCTGCAACAGAAGCCTGTGTATTAAAATCTTCATATCTCACAAAACTAATCAATTGTTGTTTTTTTTCTTGTGATAGTAAATTGTATCCAGCTTCTATATAATACCCTTGCAAAGAACTTCCTAAATCTTTACCTGTAGCAGTATTATAAGCTTCTGTATCGGAAAGATTTCCTTGAATAAATTGACCTCTCGCAGAGAAACGTTTTTTAGAATAACGAGCATCTAACCCTAACATTGCAATTCCAATATCAGCACCGACAACATCTTTAACATCATAAGGAGATTGAGTTCTTCCAAAATAACCAGACAAGCCTAGGCGCAAACCAGGCAATCCATAATAGTCTAACTTCCCTGAAAAATTAATGTTGTTAAAATTAGATTGCGCTCCTTTTTGTCTTCCTCCTCTTAAACCATTACTTCCTCCAAGTTTTCCTCCAGTAATAGTTCCATTTCCATCTGAGATTGTGCTTTGAAACCCATTAAAAATATAAGCTTGATATCGCAAAGATACTTCGTTTGATTTTCCAGATATTCCAACTCCAATTTCTCTCCAAGTAGAAGGTACAATTGCATTGTCCATACTAGGTCTTTCTACTCCGTTAAAAGTGGTAGGTTCATGATACTCATTAATAATTCCCATTGGCACCAACATCAAACCAGCTCTTAAATTTAAATTATCACTAACACTGTATTGCAAAAAAGCTTGTTCTACAAAAACTTCTTTAACATGTTCAAATTCAATTTCTGTAATAAACTGCGTTCTCTCATCAAATTTATAACCAAATAACAGCACCAATCTTTGTACATCTAATTCGGCATTTTTACCTGTTGGTCTATTGTATGTAATTTCTCCGTAACCACCTACTGTTACTCCTTTTGTATTGATATTTCCTGATAAAATTCGTTGTGCTGTATTTTGTTGATTATTTACAGTTTGTGCTACTAGAATAGATGAAAAGCTAAAAGCTATTAGAATGAAAAAATTTCTCATTTTTATTTAGATTGGTTTTAAATAGAATTGAATTATGACGCAAAAATAGCACCTCTTTTTAAATTAAAAAAGCTTATTTATAATAATTTTAAATAAAAAACTAAGAAAAAAATAAGTGATTAAAAAACTGATAATTACCTACAAAGATTTTAAGTACAGAATGACCGCATTTCTGATATCATATGAAATATCACTAGCTTTTGGTGTAGAAATTGAGAGTACTTCTTTGTTTTTATTTGATAAAAACGGAATGTCAAATCCTTTTAATAGATAATCAGAAAAGGCAACAGTATAGGTTTTATTTGGGTTGATTGGCTTCGATTTCACCAACCAATTATTGTTTGTTTTCTCAGCATTATAACGTTGTAAATACGCGCCTGTTCCTGCTGCGTTCTCTCCGTAATCAAGCACTTTTTGTAGCAGGCTTCCTTTTAATTGTACTTTTAAAACAGCTCCTCCATAAGGCAATACTCTAAAAATATCAACAGCTGTAATATTGCCTTCTAGTTCATCATCAATTCGTATAGAACCACCATTTACTAGGGCACAATCTACGGTATCATCAAATGCAAAAGACATTGATTTGGTAATCAATTCGCCCATATTGGTTTGTGTGCTTCTAATTGGTTTGTCTCTAGCATCTAGAGGCGTTTTTGCATTCAGAATGATTTCATTAGGATTCTCTATAACCTCTTTAATTTTTTTAGTCAATATGGTTTGCCATTTTTGAACAACAGCTCCTACCTTTTCATCTTCTACAATATCTGCATTGATTTCTTTCAATTCAGATTTAATTACAACCTTTTTGGTTTTTGTATCAAATGAAATTCGATGGATATAGGCCGATTTTGCATTGGCATCTGCTTTTGCGACAAAAGAATCACCTACAGGAACCATCATATTGGTATGCTCGTGTCCACCCATAATTAATGGAATGTTAGGTAACATTTTTAAAATTTCTTTGTCGTGTGATACTTTTACATGTGTCAATCCAAAAACAACATCCGCTTTGTCTTTTAAATCGTTGTAAGAACGTTTAGCTTCTTCTAAAGCATCTTTATAGGTTACAAAGCTTCTTGGGTTAGAAGGCACACACACACTTATAAAACCAACTTTTATTTTGGTTCCGTCTGCATCTGTAAATTCTTTGATAAAGGTTTCGCTAACTTTATTATTTTTGTTAGAAAAGGGTACTGTTTTTCCATCTTTATTTTCTAATACATTGCTTGTAATCCAATTAAAATTACTTTCATCCAAGCGTTTTTGTAAATCATTTGCACTCAAATCAAATTCGTGATTCCCAAAGGCTACCAAATCAAAATTCATGGCATTCATGGTTTCTACCATTTGTTTTCCACGAATTCGTTCTCCGTTGTAGGTAACTGTTCCTAGTAATGACGGATTTAAAAAATCGCCTGCCATTACTAACATGGTGTTTTTATTTTCTTGTAACAATTGTTGATGTACTGTTTCTACACGTGCCATTCCGCCAAATTCTCCACCCTGAATTGGTGCTATTTCATACACATCATTAAGTTGCAAAAAAGTAAAATCGATTTTTCCATCCTCTTTAGAACAAGAAAGGAAAATGAATACGATTGCTAGATATAATACTGACTTGATTGATTTCATAGAAACTTTAATTTGTCATTCCTGTGCAAACAGGAATCTTTTTATTTTTATTACTTTTTTTGATTCCCACTTTCGCATGAATGACATTTCCTTACTAATTAAATATTTTCATGGCCTCATTATAGGCACTCTCAAAACTCATAGGTTTGATACCTGTTGCTGCTTTTTCTGCTGTAAAATAAGACAGTAATTTTTCTGTGGGCATATTTCCTGTCAGCTCATCTTTTGCCATTGGGCAACCACCATAACCCATAATGGCTCCATCAAATCGATGACAACCAGCTTTAAAGGCAGCTGCAACTTTTTCTTTCCAAGTAGTTGGAGTTGTATGTAAATGTGCTCCAAATTCTATGGTTGGATATTTTGGAATCAAGTTCGAAAATAAATAGTCAATTACTTCTGGTGTTGAGCTTCCAATAGTATCTGAAAGGGATAATATTTTAACGCCCATATTCGATAATTTTTCTGTCCACTCCCCTACAATATCCACATTCCAAGGATCTCCATACGGATTTCCAAATCCCATAGATAAATAAGCAACTACTTCTTTATTTGATTTGTTAGCAATGTTTAAAATTTCATCTAAGGTTACAATAGATTCAGCAATGGTTTTGTGGGTATTCCGCATTTGAAAGTTTTCTGAAATGGAAAACGGATAGCCTAAATACTTAATTTCTTCAAACTGAGCGGCTTCATTTGCACCACGTACATTGGCTATTATGGCTAACAATTTACTTTGAGTAGACGACAAATCTAATTGAGAAAGTACATCGGCTGTATCTCGCATTTGAGGAATTGCCTTTGGAGATACAAAGCTACCAAAATCTATGGTATCAAAACCAACACGCAATAAGGCATTGATATAGTTTGCCTTAGCTTCTGTAGCGATAAAATGCGACTTAATGCCTTGCATGGCATCTCTTGGGCATTCTATAATTTTAATGGTCTTGCTCATGAAAACCAAAGATAACCAAAGCGTTGGATTTTAGAAATTAATTTAACTTGTTTCTAAACCTAAAAAAAGATAACTTCGCTAACTCTTGATATAGATCATTAAAACGTTCGATATCATTAAAGTTAGCGAAACACTTATTTCAAAATAAAAATAGCAATCGCTATAAACACCACAATTTGTAACCATTTAAAAAATAAACCTGCATTTTTATGGGTTTTTGTGTAGCTAGAAATACTACCTGCTAGTAAAGCAATGGTACTAAATACTATAAAAGAAGTCATGATAAAAAGTCCGCCCAACACATAAAATTGGAGTACGGTAGAAATCTCTTCAGAAAATAAAAACTGTGGAAAAAAAGCCAAAAAGAAGATGGTTACTTTTGGGTTTAACACATTCATCCAGAAGCCGGTTTTAAACAACTGCATTGTCGTTTTTTGAGGTACGTTATCCGTAGAAAAAGCAATGTCAGAATTACTTCTAAATACTTGATAGGCCAAAAACAATAAATACCCTGCGCCAAAAAGTTTAATGGCAAAGAACAAGTTTTCGTTTCTCTTTAAAATTTCTGAAACTCCAAATGCCACCAACGAAGTGTGAATGATACAACCTGTCATTAATCCATAGACCGTCGCCAATCCAAATTTTTTACCATTTACAATGCTTTGTGTGAGTACAAAAATGTTATCGGGCCCAGGTGAAACTGCCAAAGCTAAGGTTGCTAGTACAAATGAAAAAAGGATTTCTATCATTTTTTAATTCTTGTCATTGCGAATATAATGAAGCAATCTCATAATAAAAAGATTACTTCTTCATTTCATTCATCGTAATGACGAATTATGATTATTTTAAAATCTCTTTATTATTCTCTTTTATTGTCATTCCTGCGAAAGCAGGAATCCATTTTGATTATTTCTTCTATTATGAGATTCCTACCTTCGCAGGAAAGACATTATAGTTGTTTTAGAATTGCTTTGTTAATTTTCTTTATCAAACTCGGGCCTTCGTAGATAAAGCCTGTATAAATCTGAACCAAATCTGCACCTGCGTTGATTTTTTCTATAGCATCTTCAGCAGAATGAATGCCTCCTACTCCAATTATTGGAAATGCTTTATTTGAATTGTCTGCTAAGTATTGTATTACTCTCGTGCTTTGTGCTTTGATTGGTTGACCGCTTACACCGCCATTACCAATTTCCGCCAAACGTTCTGCAGAGGCTTTTAAATTATCTCTCGTAGTTGATGTATTAGATGCAATGACACCATCAATTTTTGTTTCTGCTACCAGTTCAATAATTTCATCCAATTGATTATTGTTTAAATCTGGAGCGATTTTAAGTAAGATTGGTTTGAGACCTCCCGACTCCGCTTGAGGTGACAAAGTAGATAGTTCTTGATTTAAATGTTGACAAGCGGTAATCAATTCTATCAAATAAACTTTGTCATTTAGTTTTGCATGACTTCCCACGTTCGGGCAGCTCACATTCAACACAAAATAATCAACATACGGATGCAATGCTGTAAAAACTTCGCAATAATCTTGAGTATAATTTTCTGGTAAGGTAGCTGTGTTTTTTCCTAAGTTTCCACCAATAATGACTTGACCTTTGTTCTTTTTTAAATTGTTGATGGCAGCTTCAATTCCGTCATTGTTAAACCCCATTCTATTGATGATTCCTTGATCGTCTTTTAAACGAAATAACCGTTTTTTAGGATTTCCAACTTGTCCTTTAGGCGTCACCGTCCCTATTTCTATAAAACCAAAACCAAAATTTGCCAATTCGTTATAAATGACAGCGTTTTTATCAAATCCGGCAGCCAACCCAACGGGGTTTTTAAAGGTAATTCCGAACAAAGTTCTTTCCAATCGTTTGTCGTGTACTTGATACATGCTTCTGATGATTCCTGGTACAAAGGGAATTTTATGTAAGAGCTTAATAACAGAAAATGTAAAATGATGTACTTTTTCTGGGTCAAAAAGGAATAATATGGGTCTTATTAGGTTTTTGTACATAATCTTGTCATTCCTGCGAAAGCAGGAATCCGTTTTGGTTTATTACTTCTTCTATGAGATTCCTGCTTTCGCAGGAATGACATTTAAATTCAAAAAAAGCCCCAAAAAGGAGCTTTCTATCATCTTAAAACAGCTTCTAAGTTTTTCTCAAAAGTTGCTTGTAATTTTTGCATTATTTTATCAATCTGCTTGTCTTCTAGGGTTTTGTTTTCGTCTTGCAATACAAAACTCACTGCATAAGACTTTTTCCCTTCTGGCAATTTGTCTCCTTCATAGACATCGAACAAATCAACTTCTTTCAACAAACTTTTTTCTGACTGAAAAGCCAAATTGTAAATCTCTTTAAATGTTTTGTCATTATCTAACAACAACGCCAAATCTCTTTTAACAGCTGGAAATCTTGGCAAATCTGAAACTTTAATTTTCTTGTTGCCACATAATTTTAAAACGTTATCCCACTGGATATCTGCAAACAATACTTCTTGTTTAATTCCGAATTCTTTTAAAAGCGTTCGTTTTACAACACCAACATCTACTAGCTTTATTTTTCCTAAACTTAAGGTAATTCCTTCAGCAAAAACGTCTGATTTTACAGGAGATGTCTTAAAATTAGAAATTCCCAATCGCTCAAAAAGAGCTGTTAAAATTCCTTTTACATAAAAGAAATCAGAATTTTGTGATGCAGTTTTCCAACTATCTTTAGTTCTATTTCCTGTAACAAAGAGCGTTAAATGCTTATCCTCTTGGTATTTTTCGTTGTATTTATGATAGGTTTTTCCGAATTCATACAACTTTAACGCATTGTTTTTTCTGTTGATATTATACGCTACAGATTCTAAACCGCTAAATAATAAGGATTGACGCATCACTTTTAAATCGCTACTCAACGGATTTAACATTTCTACATTGTGCTCTTCATTCAAACTTTCTGTTAAGCCAACATAATCTGCTTTGGTTAACGAGTTTGCCATGGTTTCGTTAAATCCTAATGAACTTAATTGATTAGCAACTATGTTTTCTATCTTGACTTCTTTATTTATATCAAAAGAAATAGAAGTATTTAATTTATGAGAAAATTCAATATTATTATATCCATAAATACGCAAAATCTCTTCAATAATATCTGCTTCACGTTGCACATCTACTCTATAAGACGGAATGGTTAATCCCAGACCGCCTTCAGTTTCGCTACTAATTTTAATTTCTAAGGAAGCTAAAATGTTTTTAATGGTTTCTCTTGGAATCTCTTGACCAATTAAACGATCTACATTTATATAAGATAAAAACACTTGAAAATCTTCAACTTTTTCAGGATAAAAATCCATGATATCTGAAGCTAATGTTCCATCTGCATATTCTTCAATTAATAGAGCTGCACGTTTTAATGCATATTTTGTTAAGTTGATATCGATTCCTCTTTCAAAACGGAAAGAAGCATCGGTGTTTAGGGCGTGTCTCTTTGCAGATTTACGGATAGAAACCGGATTAAAATAAGCACTTTCTAAGAAAATACTTGTTGTGTTTTCTGTAACTCCAGAATGTATTCCTCCGAAAACTCCTGCAATACACATCGGATTGGATTCTGCATCACAAATCATGATATCATCAGCACTCAATTCTCTTTCAACTTCATCTAAAGTTGTAAACTTTGTGCCTGCAGCTAACGTTTTAACGACAACTTTATTTCCTTTAATTTTTTGTGCATCAAAGGCATGCAAGGGTTGTCCTAATTCATGCAACACATAATTGGTAATATCAACAATATTATTTTTTGGAGTGATTCCGATAGCTTTTAAAACGATTTTGAATCCATTCTGGTGAATCTTTCACTTCAACATCTGTAATTGAAATTCCACAATAACGTGGCGCTAAATCTTTATCTTCTACTTCAACATCAATCTTTAATTTTCTTTCATCTACGTGGAAATCACTTACCGATGGAGAAATTAATTCGATGTTGATATCTTGTTGCATGTAAACCTGCACGTAAATCTCTAGCCACACCAAAGTGACTCATCGCATCTGCTCGATTGGGTGTTAATCCAATTTCAAAAACTTCGTCTTTTTCAACATTAAAAACTTCTGCACCTGGAGTTCCTGGCACTAAACTTGGATCTAAAATCATGATTCCGTCATGAGAGCTTCCAAGTCCTAATTCATCTTCAGCACAAATCATTCCATGACTTTCTTCGCCTCTAATTTTTCCTTTTTTTATTTTAAAGCCTTCACCTTTCTCATCATATAAGGTAGTTCCTATAGTTGCTACAGGTACTTTTTGACCCGCTGCAACATTGGGTGCACCACAAACAATTTGCACAGGTTCTCCAGAACCCAAATTTACGGTAGTTATTTTTAACCGGTCTGCATTTGGGTGTTGTATACAAGTCAACACTTCTCCAACTACAATTCCTGCTAAACTTCCTTTTATAGATTCTTTGGTTTCAATTCCCTCTACCTCAAGCCCTAAATCAGTTAATAATTCTCCTGCTCTTTCTGCTTCCCAGTCAATCTGTAAAAATTGTCGCAACCAATTGTAAGATATCTTCATGTTTCTTTTGTCAAATTTCAGATGCAAATTTAAGTAAATTATCTTTATTTTAAGAGTTAAATCAGTAAGTTTATATCCTAAAACACAAACACCGTTTATGAAATTTTTCTTTACATTATTACTTACTTTACTTTTAGCGTCTTGTGCAAAAAACACCAAGTTAGAATTAGGTGTTTATAGAGCTCAATTAACAGTTCAAGAAAACCAACAATTGCCTTTTATCATGAATATTATTAATGATTCCTTAATAGAAATCTATAATGCAACAGAGGTGATAACTGTTGATGAAATTAGCTATAAAAATGATTCAGTAATCATTAAAACTCCAGTTTTTGAAGGATATATAATAGCAAAGGTTTCAAAAAACGGCCTGAATGGTAGCTTTATAAAGGAGAGTTATGATATGATAATTCCATTTAAAGCAATTAAAGGTTCAGAACGATTTAAACAAAATACAAATGCAAAACATACTATTTCTGGCAATTGGGAAACTGTTTTTAATACCAATAGTACTACAAAGCGTTATCTTGCCAAAGCTGTTTTTAATCAAACCAATAATAAAGTTACAGGTACCTTTAACACTACAACAGGAGATTACAGATATTTAGAAGGGATTGTAGATGGAGATTCTTTAAAGCTATCTACTTTTGATGGTTCTCGAGCATTTTTATTTGTAGCAAAAATTACTGATTCTACAATGGTTGGTGAATTTTATTCTGGGAATCAATTGAAAAAATCATTCATTGCAAAATTGAACAATGCATATAAATTGCCTAGCACAAAAAATCTAACTTATTTAAAAGAAGGGTTTGATGCTTTAGAATTTTCTTTTCCGGATGAAAACTACAATTTTGTATCACTCTCTGATAATCGATTTCAAAATAAAGTTGTAGTTCTACAAATAATGGGAAGTTGGTGTCCGAATTGCCTAGATGAAAGTAAATTCCTTGCAAAATATTATGAGCAACATAAAAAGGAGAATATAGAAATACTTGCGCTTGCTTTTGAAGTTGCAAAAACTAAAGAACTTGCATTTAAAAGAATAAAGCGTTTACAAGAACGTATTGGAATTAAGTACCCTATACTTCTAGCTCATTTTGGCTCTGAAAACAAAATTGAAGCACATAAAAAACTACCCATGTTAAATCATATTATTTCTTTCCCAACCACTATCATTATTGACAAGAAAGGAAAAGTAAGAAAAATACACACAGGGTTCAGTGGACCAGCAACTGGGCAAAATTATATTGATTTTAAGAATGAATTTGAAGCATATATAAACACGTTATCAAAAGAATAATTAATCTTCTAGATCTTCTTCTGGTAATTCACGTTCATCGGAACGCACTTTGCGTGTTCCCGCATACATATCATAACGTACTAAACGACAATCTAAATCTCCATTTTTAAGTGGAATTCGTTTAGAAGTTCTCAAACCAACATGCTTCAAAGCTTCTAAGTCTGATGTGATAAACCATACTTTAGAGTCTGGGTATCCATTTTTTAAGGTGTCTCCTATTTTTTTATAAAACTCTGCTGTATCAATATTCAATCGTTCACCATACGGCGGATTGAACAAAATGGTGGTGTTCCCAAAAACTTCTTTTTTGGAGTTAAAAAAGTTGACATGATGCACCCCTATAAACTCATCTAAATTTGCATTTTCGATATTGTCTTGTGCTTTTCTAACTGCAGAGGGTGCTTTATCAAATCCCATAATTTTAAAATGAGAACTGCGTATTTTTTTTAACAATACATCTTGAATTAAAAAGTACAAATCTTCATCATAATCTTTCCAATTTTCAAAGCCAAAGTGTTTTCTGTTGATGTTTGCCGGAATGTTATTGGCAATCATAGTTGCTTCTATTAAAATAGTTCCAGAACCACACATCGGGTCGATGAAATTTTCATCACCTGTATATCCAGAAAGCAATACCAAACCTGCCGCCAAAACCTCATTTATAGGAGCAATATTTGTGGCTGAACGATAGCCACGTTTATGCAATGAATCTCCTGAAGAATCTAAAGAAACTGTACACCAGTCTTTTTGAATGTGTACATGAATTTTTAAATCTGGATATTTTAAATCTACATTAGGTCTTCTGCTATATTTATGTCTAAAATAATCTGCAACAGCATCTTTAGACTTTAATGTAATATAATGAGAATTTGTTGTAAAATGTTTAGAGTTTACAACCGCACCAATAGAAAAAGTTCCGTCTACATCTAGATAGTTTTCCCAGTTTATTTTTTGCAAACTTTCATATAAATCTTCTTCATCAAAAACCTTAAAAGATTTGATTGGTTTTAAGATTCTAATCGCAGTTCTTAAAGCAATATTTGCTTTATACATAAACCCTTTATCTCCTTTAAAGGAAACATTCCTAATACCTAATACAACATCTTGCGCCCCTAAATTTCTTAATTCAGTTGCCAAAACCTCTTCTAAGCCAAATATGGTGGTAGCCACCATTTTAAAATCTTTATTCATATTCATATTGCAAAAATACATTTTAATTTAGGATTGATTCTTGTAGAAAACGATTTTTTGAAACTCTTTAAAAAAAGGAAATTATCCTATTAAATTCTGTATTTTTGTCAACAAATATACTATGAAAACAACATCTGATTGGTTTACTTCTTGGTTTGACACGCCGTATTATCATATTCTTTACAAGGATAGAGACGATACTGATGCACGTATTTTTATGCAAAACATTACCTCTTTTTTAGATTTAAAATCAGAAACTCACATTTTAGATTTAGCCTGTGGTAAAGGGCGACATTCTGTGTTTTTAAACTCTTTGGGATATAAAGTTACAGGAGCTGATTTATCTGAAAACAATATTGCACACGCAAGTTCATTTGCCAACGAAAGATTAAACTTTATCGAACACGACATGAGAAATCCGTTTGACAACAAATACAACGCTATCTTTAACCTCTTTACAAGCTTTGGGTATTTTAAAGAAGATCATGAAGATGTTAAAGTATTACAAAATGTAAAAAAAGGGTTAAAAGAAAATGGAATTGCAATTATTGATTTCTTAAATGTTTTAGATGTAAAAAATAATTTGGTAAAAAATGAAGTAAAAACAATCAATGGTATTGAGTTTTGTATTCATAAAAAAATTGAAAACGGCTTTATCATTAAAGAAATTGAGTTTACTGCTGATGGAGAACATCATTCTTTTTTTGAAAGAGTTAAATATATAGATATAGAAAAATTTACTTCCTACTTTAAAAAAGCAGGGTTAAAAATAAATCACACTTTTGGAGATTATAATTTAGCTATATTTGATAAAGAAAGTTCTAAAAGATTAATTTTTGTTGTGTCATAATGAGTTATGTACTATTAATTCTTTCTGTTTTTATTGGCGCTTTAGTTGTTTTACTGATTAGGCCATCAAACAAAATTACAAGGCTGTTACTGTCTTTTAGTGGTGCTTATTTACTATCTGTAACCATTTTACATTTACTCCCTGAAGTTTTTCTTGAAGCTAGTGATACAAAAAGAGTTGGAATCTTTATTTTGGCAGGAATTATAATTCAATCTGTTTTAGAATCTTTTTCAAAAGGTGCAGAACATGGGCATATACATATACACTCACATGAAACAAAGTTTCCTTTACTTCTTTTTATAAGTTTATGCATACATGCATTTTCAGAAGGAATTCCAATTCATTCAGATACTACCAATTTATTATGGGCAATTGTTGTGCATAAAATTCCGATTGCAATTGTATTAACCACCTTTCTAATGCATTCTAAATTTACAAAAAGTACGATTGCAATTTTCTTAGGTGTTTTTGCATTGATGAGTCCGTTAGGAGTATTAGTAGCTGATAAAATAGCCTTTATCTCAAACTATCACACAGAAATAACAGCCTTAATCATTGGTGTATTTTTACATATCTCTACAATAATACTTTTTGAAAGTAATGAAAATCACAAGTTCAATATTCAGAAATTCACAGCAATTGTACTAGGAGTTTTAGTAACAATTTTCACACTTTAAGAGCATTTAATCAAACCTCGGGTTAACAACGGTATTAAACATAGAACCAAATGTGTAACTAAAACCGATATTAAACCTGTAATTATATCCAGATTGAATTTGTTGTTGTTGTAATAATATCTCTTCTACAGTTAAGTTTCCCGCAGGTAAATTTATTTGATTATTTGTAATATCATATCTTCCACCTACATTAAAGGTAAAACCTCTAAACAATCTTACTCTAGCACCTAAATTAAAGGAGAATTGGTTTAAAGCTACATCGTGTAAATAACTCTCGTATCTCACAGATCCATTAATATTTCCCCAGATTTGTCTAACACTAGCTTTTAAACTCAAAGAATGATTCCATAAAAACTCATTGTCTTTTCCGAAAACTGTTTTTTCTATATAATCATTATAAACTCCACCAACTCTATAAGCAATCGTCAATTGTTTTTTAAAAGATTCTTTATAATTGAAAAAGTTATATTCAATTGCCGGTGATACATTTGCATACAGATCTTTATTAGAATAATCAGAACCTCCGAAATAACTAAAAAACCCAACAGACCAATGACTATTTAGGCTAAATACATTATATAATGTTATATTTTTATTGCTGTTATTATAAACTTGATCTGGCTCTCCATCAAATTTATACTCAGACCTATCATTTCCATATCTTAATCTAAAAATAAATTTATTTTTATCAGTTATTCTTCTTGCTGATGCGTTAAAATTTAAATTCCTTTTACTGTATGTTTCATGCCCGTTAAAATTACCACTTGCTCCTATGCTAAAAATCCAATTATTCCAAGGGTCAACTTCTTCTACTAAATCTGCTGGTTTAGATCTTTTTATAGTTATAGATATTTTATCTTCTAATCCTGCTTTTAACCAATATCTAATCAATCCTAAGCGAATATTTTTTAACATTTGACTACGTACTTCATCTCCAGAAGTATTTGAGTTTGTAGAAAAAGTAATTTTATCTTTAAATTCTTTATAATCATTTTGCCCAACAAAATCAATTTCATATACTCTGCCACCACTACCATTCTGTTAATTGGTGAAAAATAAATAGACATCTGCAAAGTTTTCATCTCTGACAAATTCTGCATGCTCTAAATTTTGTTTAATATAGGATTGATCACAAAAATTACAATTTAGAAAAATGTTTAGTTTTGATTCTTTTTCTTGAGAGAAAATTGGAGAAATAGTAAGAAATAATATTAGAATGAAAATAATTCTTTTCGTTGACATGTTTAACTTTTAGGAAGCGAAAAGTACAATTATAGAATCCTAAAAATGTTAAATGCTTGTCAAAAGAATGTTAAAAGGAATAATGAATATTTTAATAGACTGTGATGGAATTAATTAGCAACTTCATTTATGAATTTAATTCGCATTAATCGTAATTCTTCTTCATCATAATCTCCATCAAATTCATCTAAGGCATCTTGAATTTTATCAGATTCTGCTTCCATAAAATAATCAAAAATTTCTTCTTGTTGCTCTTCATCTAACAAATCCTCTAAACTATAAGTAATATTTAATTTCGTTCCAGAAAAAATAATGGCTTCCATTTCTTTGATCAATTCTTCCATGCTTAACCCTTTTGAATTAGCAATATCCATTAAAGGCAGTTTTCTGTCAGTATTCTGAATGATGTATAGTTTTAACCCTGAATTTACACCCGTGCTTTTTACCACTAAATCGTCTGGCCTTAAAATATCGTTTTCATCGACATATTTTGCGATAAGCTTTATAAATTCAGCTCCATATTTACTTGCTTTTCCTTCTCCAACTCCATGGACATTTGCTAAATCTTCTAAAGAAATTGGGTATTTTAATGCCATATCATCTAAAGACGGATCTTGAAAAACAGCAAAAGGAGGAACACCTAATTTTTTTGCAATATTTTTTCGCAAATCTTTTAACATGGCCATCAATTCATCATCAATACCGCCTGAACTTCCTTTCGCATTTGTAATAATTGAGCTATCATTCTCCTTATCATATTTATGATCTTCCGTCATCATAAAAGAGCTAGGAGTTTTTATAAAATCTAACCCTTCTTTCGTGATTTTAATAACACCATACTGTTCTATTTCTTTACGCAAATAACCAGATACCAATACCTGTCTAATTAATGCCATCCAATAGGTCTTGTCTTTGTCCTTTCCTATACCAAAAAATGGCTGACGATGTGTTCTATGAGAAGTTAACATGGCGTTTTCTTTACCAATAATAGTGCTAACAATGTCTTTTGCTTTGTACTTTTCTTTTGTATCTCTTACAACAGAAAGTAATTTTACAACTTCGTCTTTTGCTTCGTGCTTTTTCTTTGGATTTTTTGTGTTATCATCTAATTCTGCACCTAACCCATTTACTTCATCAAACTCTTCACCGAAATAATGTAAAATATACTTACGTCTATTCATAGAGGTTTCTGCATATCCAACAACTTCTTGTAATAATGCATGTCCAATTTCTTGTTCTGCAACAGGCTTGCTTGACATAAATTTTTCTAACTTCTCAATATCTTTATACGCATAGAATGCTAAACAATAGCCTTCACCTCCATCACGACCAGCTCTTCCTGTTTCTTGATAATAACTTTCTAAACTTTTAGGAATATCATGGTGAATTACAAAACGAACATCTGGCTTGTCAATACCCATTCCAAAAGCTATTGTAGCCACAACCACATCACAGTCTTCCATTAAAAACATGTCTTGATGTTTTACTCTTGTTTTCGCATCCAATCCTGCGTGATATGGAACAGCTTTTATACCGTTAACTTGTAATACTTGAGCTATTTCTTCTACTTTTTTTCTACTCAAACAATAAATAATCCCTGATTTTCCTATACGTTTTTTAACAAAACGGATAATATCTTTATCTACATCTTTTGTTTTTGGCCTTACTTCATAAAACAAATTTGGTCGATTAAAAGACGCTTTAAATGTTTTTGCATCAGATATACCTAGGGTTTTTAAAATGTCTTCTTGTACTTTTTCTGTTGCTGTAGCTGTTAGTCCGATAACAGGTACATTATCGATTTGTTTAATTATTGTTCTAAGGTTTCTGTATTCAGGTCTAAAATCATGACCCCATTCAGAAATACAATGTGCTTCATCAATCGCTACAAAAGAGATTTTTTGCGTTCTTAAAAAAGTTACATATTCTTCTTTTATCAATGATTCTGGGGCAACATATAACAATTTTGTAATCCCGTTTTCAATATCACTTTTAACCTGAGCTACTTCTGTTTTATTTAAAGACGAATTTAAAACATGTGCTATTCCTCTATTTTCTGAAATACCACGAATTGCATCTACCTGATTTTTCATTAAAGCAATCAACGGAGAAACAACAATTGCAGTCCCGTCTGTCATTAAAGCAGGTAATTGATAGCATAAAGACTTTCCTCCACCCGTTGGCATTATTACAAAGGTATCTTTCTTCTGTAAAATGCTTTTAATCACTTCTTCCTGTAATCCTTTGAATTTATTAAATCCAAAAAACTTCTTTAAAGGTCCATATAAATCAATTTCATCACTCATGCTTATCAATCAATCGGAGTATTTATTAGTGTACGCTTAAAAACCATATTTTGGTTTGAGTCTATCATTATTTATAGTAAATTTGTAGAAATAAATAAAAAGTGTTTTTTCTATATCTTAAAGATATAACTTTTTTTTTTACTACTAAAATTATAAAACCTTGAAAGAGATCAATTCAATCAATGATACTGCTAAAGAAACAATTCTTATAGAAAGCAATGCTATTGCTAATTTAACACATTTAATTGATGGCAATTTTGAAGCATCCGTTAAATATATATTAAATTCTAAAGGAAGAGTTATTGTTACTGGTATTGGAAAAAGCGCAAACATAGCAACAAAAATTGTTGCTACCTTCAATTCTACTGGTACACCTGCAATTTTTATGCATGCTGCAGATGCGATTCACGGAGATTTAGGTACTATACAAAATGATGATGTTGTAATTTGTATTTCTAAAAGTGGTAATACCCCAGAAATTAAAGTTTTGGTTCCATTGATAAAAAATTACGGTAATAAAATCATTGCAATTACAGGAAATGTAGATTCATTCCTTGGATCAAATGCAGATTTTACACTAAATACTTTTGTAGAAAAAGAAGCATGTCCTAATAATTTAGCACCTACAACGAGTACAACAGCGCAATTAGTTATGGGTGATGCCTTAGCTGTTTGTTTATTAAAATTAAAAGGTTTTTCTAGCACCGATTTTGCAAAATACCATCCTGGAGGAGCTTTGGGGAAACGTCTGTATTTAAGAGTTTCTGATCTTATCAAGAATAACGAAATTCCAAAAGTCCAAAAAGACAGTAGCATTTCTAAAGTTATTGTAGAAATCACCGAAAAAAGATTAGGAGTAACAGCCGTTATAGAAAATGATAAAATTGTTGGAATCATAACTGACGGAGATATACGTAGAATGTTAAGTAAATCGACAGAAATTAGTGCTTTATCTGCAAACGACATTATGTCTACCAATCCTAAAACTATTTCTGTTGATGCCATGGCCATTGACGCATTAGATGCTCTTGAAAGTAATGACATTACACAAATTTTAGTGACAAACGACACTGGTGATTACCTAGGTGTTATACATTTACACGATTTAATAAAAGAAGGAATTTTTTAAATGAGTGATGAACCAAAAGAAATGTCTTTTTTAGGACATCTAGAAGAATTGCGTTGGCACTTAGTAAGAAGTTTTGCCGTTGTATTTGTAATTGCAATTGTTCTTTTTATTTTTCAAGAAAGAGTATATAATGATTTCATTATAGCACATACACATTCAGACTTTATTACTTATCGTTTTTTCTGTCATTTTTTTGGCACTATGGGGATAGATAGTAGTTTTTGTACCATAGACTTTCCGAGCAAGCTTCAAGCTTTGTCTCTTACACAACAATTAATGAGCTCTCTTTGGGTTTCTATAATTCTAGGGGTCATTTTAGCTTTTCCATACTTATTATGGGAAATGTGGCGTTTTATAGCACCTGGATTACACAAAACAGAAAGAAGAAAATCGAAAGGGTTTTTATTTATTGCTTCTTTGCTGTTTTTTATTGGTGTTTTATTTAGTTATTATGTAATTATGCCGATGTCGGTATCTTTCTTTTATGGATATCAGATTAGCGAAAACATTGTAAATAACTTTACCTTAGACTCTTATATAAGTTTGTTTACAAATACAATGTTGGGTATTTCGTTAGTTTTCGAATTACCTGTAGTTATTTATTTCTTGTCAAAACTAGGATTGGTTACTCCTACGTTTTTAAGAAAGTATAGAAAACATGCATTGGTATTGGTATTAATTTTATCAGCAATTATTACACCGCCAGATGTTGCAAGTCAAATAATTGTTTCTATTCCTATATTAATCTTATATGAAATCAGTATCTATATTTCTGGTTTTGTTTTAAAAAGACAATTAAAAAATGCCAAATAAAGTACAAGAATTTAACGATTATCGTCAAAAAATGAACGATAAGCTTTTAAGTAACGACAATAAAGTTATTAAGAGAATTTTTAATTTAGACACAAACGCCTATTCAGAAGGTCATTTACCGGTTAAGATTAAAGAACTTCTAGGTCTAGTAGCTTCTGCTGTTTTACGTTGTGATGATTGTATTGCATATCATTTAGAAACTGCCTATAAAAATGGTGTTTCAAAAGAAGAAATGATGGAAACCATGTCGATTGCTACTTTAATAGGTGGTACTATTGTGATTCCACATCTACGTAGAGCTTATGAGTTTTGGGAGGCTTTAGAGCAAAACGATTTATAATTAATTTAAGAGTTTGCTAAATCTCAATTAGTATATTTGATACATGATATTAAGAGCAGATAATATTGAAAAAATATATGGAAACCGAAAGGTTGTAAAAGGAATTTCTTTAGAAGTCTCTCAAGGAGAAATTGTAGGTTTATTAGGCCCTAACGGAGCTGGAAAAACAACTTCTTTTTACATGATTGTGGGTATGATTAAACCCAATGATGGTCATATTTATCTTAACGATGAAGAGATTACAAATGATCCTATGTACAAACGTGCTCAAAAAGGAATTGGATATTTAGCTCAAGAAGCTTCTGTTTTTAGAAAATTATCTGTAGAAGATAATATTATGTCTGTTCTTGAATTTACGGAGAGAACAAAAAAAGAACGCAAAGAAAAATTAGAATCTTTAATAGAAGAGTTTAGTTTAGGTCACGTTAGAAAAAACAAAGGAGAATTATTATCTGGTGGAGAACGTAGAAGAACAGAAATTGCACGTTGTTTAGCTTCAGACCCAAAATTTATCTTATTAGACGAACCATTTGCTGGTGTAGACCCAATTGCAGTTGAAGACATTCAAAGTATTGTTGCTCAACTTAAAAACAGAAATATTGGTATTTTAATTACTGATCATGATGTACAAGCAACCTTGGCAATAACAGACAAAACTTTTTTAATGTACAATGGTAGTATTTTAAAAGAAGGAACTCCTGAAGAATTAGCTGCTGATGAAACTGTTAGAAAAGTATATCTAGGAAAAGACTTTGAATTAAAAAAGAAAAAATTCTAGCATCAGAAATTCTTTAATAGAGTGTCAGTTCGAGCTCAGTCAAGAACATTAAGTCTTTTACAAAAAACTTTAAGTTTTTTTATTCATCAAATTACTTCCGATTGATAAGAGTACATATAAGATAATTACCAAAGGAATAGCGATTACTTCCAATACCAAGAGCATACCTAAAGAAAGAATTAAAAAAACATACTTCAGCATGTTTTCTTTTATAGCATAGTTCTTGAATTTTAAAGAAAATAACGGAATTTCTGCATTCATTAAAAAGCTTAAAACTAAAGTAATTCCAACTAAAAAATAATTGTTTTGAATCAAATCAATAAAAAATTGATTGTCAGAATACATTGGAATTAAAGGCAATGAAACCACAAACAAGCTCATAGCAGGTGTTGGCATTCCAATAAATGAATCGGTTTGTCTTGTATCAATATTAAACTTAGCCAATCTATAACACGCTGCAAGAGTTAATAACAAACCAAAATACGGTAAATATCCAGTGCTAAAAGAAGCTAAGTGTAAAGTATCTGCTGATTTTTCAAATAAACTTAATGCGTTTTCTTGTAACAAACTAAACATCACAATACCTGGAACCACACCACTAGTAACCATATCTGCAAGAGAATCTAACTCCTTCCCTAGCTCGCCAGAAACATTTAACATTCTTGCAAAGAATCCATCAAAAAAATCAAGAACAACTCCAATCGCTACAGACAGTGCTGCGATTTCAAAATTTCCATTAACCGCTGCAATTGCTCCGATTGTTCCACTTAATAAATTTCCTAAGGTTATCGTATTCGGAATGTGTTTTTTCATATTTTTTGATTGGTATTATATAGCTAAAATAAGAAAATCAAATTGCTCTTATTTCAATTTCTTTCTTTTTTTATCATCTTTGTATAAAAAATTATCTAATGCCACTATTTCAATCAGATTTTAATCCTTCTCTTCCTTTTAGAAATGGTCATTTTAACACCATGTATCGTCCGTTATTTATGAAAGAGTTCTGTTCTTACTCTCGAAAAAGAATTTTTACTTGGGATCATGATTTTATTGATTTAGATTTTTCAAAGGCTAATTCAAACACGATAGCAATATTAATTCATGGTTTAGAAGGAAGTGCTGAATCTAAATACATGCTATCTACAGCAAACGAATTAAATGGTGGAGGGATTGATACTGTTTCTTTTAATTTACGGGGCTGTAGCGGCGAAGATAATTGGCTTCTTGGAACCTATCATAGTGGAAAAACTGAAGATGTACATTTTGTGGTCAATCATGTTTTAAATAATTATGATTATGAAAACATCATTATTGTTGGATTTAGCTTAGGTGGTAATTTAACCTTAAAATATATGGGGGAATATGCGGATGTATTATCACCAAAAATAAAAGGAGCCATTACAACATCTGTGCCTATAGATCTTACAAGTTCTGAGCAAGAAATGGATAAACTGAAAAACAAATTATATATAGAAGAGTTCTTAAAAACTATCCGATTAAAAGTATTGGAAAAATCATTTAAATTCCCAGAGTTTGAGCTAGATAAAGACAAACTTTTTAAAGCCAAACGATTTAAACATATAGAAAAACTGTATACAGTTCCTGTTTTCGGTTTTGATAGTCCAGAAGATTATTGGGTAAAAGCAAGTTCTAAACCTTATTTATCAAAAATCAACAAACCTACATTGCTTATAAACGCAAAAGATGATTCTTTTTTAGGTGAAGAATGTTTTCCTTATGAAGAAGCTAGAGATTCTGAGTTTTTCTTCCTAGAGGTCACAAAATATGGAGGTCATGTTGGATTTGTATCTAGTTTTAAGCAAAACGAAAGCAGGTGGTTAGAAAAACGAATTAGCCGTTTTATAAAAGAAAATATTCAAATACAAATTGAACAAACAATATCTTAGGTTAACAATGGTTATTACAATAGGATTTTAGATATTTGTAACTAACAACCTTGATATTTTGAAAAAAATTTATTTCATTTTTTTACTCTTCTGTTCTATCCAATTAACAGCTCAAACTTTTAGAAATTATTCTAACGAGTTTTTAAATATTGGTGTTGATGCAAGAGCGTTAGGAATGAGTAAATCTGTTGCAGCAACAAGTAATGATGTAAATGCAATTTACTGGAATCCAGCTGGTTTAATGAATTTAGAAGATTATGAAGGTTCATTAATGCATGCTTCTTATTTTGCTGGAATTGCCAATTATAACTTTGCAGCTGTTGCGCTTCCGATTGACAATAAAAGTGCTATAGGAATCTCTATCATTCGATTTGGAGTTGATGATATTTTAAACACAACCGAACTTATTGACAATCAAGGAAATATTAATTTTAATAAAATCAGTTTGTTTTCTGCTGCAGATTATGCTTTTACATTTGCCTATGCAAGAAACTTGATTTTTAAAAACATGTATTTTGGTGTAAATGCAAAAGTAATTAGAAGAGTTATTGGTGATTTTGCTTCTTCTTGGGGATTTGGATTTGATGCCGGAATTCAGTTTGAAAGAAATAATTGGAAATTTGGTTTAATGGTTAGAGATATTACCACAACCTATAATACTTGGAATATCAATTCAGAAGAATTTGATAAAATTAAAAACTCTATTCCAGGTCAAAACCAGCAATTACCCGAAACAACAGAAATTACAAAACCAAAAGTACAATTTGGTGCTGCACGTAAATTTTCTATTGGAAGAGATTTTCACTTAGTAACAGAAATCGATTTAAACATGCGTTTTGCTCAAACTAATGACATTATATCTACTAGTATTATCAGTATTGATCCAACTTTTGGCTTTGAGCTAGATTATACTGAATTGGTATATTTAAGAGGCGGAATTGGAAACATTCAAAACACAACCCAATTTGACGGTAGTAAATCTTTATCTATACAACCAAACTTCGGCGTAGGTTTTAAATACAACGGAATTCAAGTAGATTATGCATTGACAAATATTGGAAGTGTTGGAAACGCACTATATTCAAATATATTTTCAATTAAAATTGATTATAAGTTTTTTAGAAACTAGCTGATATGAAAACTAAATTTATTACTTTTTTTCTCTTTCTATTTGTAATACAAATTACTTTTTCTCAGTATAAAAAACTATCAGACAAAGCTGAAGTAAGTATAATAACAGCAGGTCCTGGAAAAGAATTATACGAAGGATTTGGCCATAGCACAATTAGAATTAAAGACATAGATTTTGATACCGCTTATAACTATGGAATTTTTGACTTTAATGCTCCAAATTTTTATTTAAATTTCACAAAAGGGAAGTTAATTTATAAATTAGAAAGTTACCCTTTTCATTATTTTGTAAGAGGATATAAAAGAGATAAACGTTGGATTAAAGAGCAAATATTAAATTTAAATCAATCAGAAAAACAACAATTTTTTGAATATTTAGAAAACAATGCGAAGCCAAAAAACGCTACCTATTTATACGATCCCTTCTTTAATAATTGCGCTACAATATTAAGAGAAATTACTGAAAAAATCTTAAAAGATAAAGTCACGTTTAAAGACAATCATATTCTTGAAAAGAAATCATTTAGGCAATTAATGAATTTAGAAATTCCTTGGAACACCTGGGGGAGTTTTGGAATTAATTTAGCTTTAGGAAGTAAGTTAGATCACATTGCTACAGCAAAACAATACATGTATTTACCAGATTATGTATATAGTGGGTTTAAAAATGCAGACGTAACTCGTGGTGCAAAAACAGAAAGCTTAATTAAAAAAGATCGTTTTATTTTAAATTATGAGGAGTTAACAATTAAGCCTTCTTTTTTCAATCCTTTTTTTGTTTTTACTTTTATATTACTTATGGGATTATATATTACCTACAGAGACGTAAAAAGAAAACAAAGAACAAAATGGCTCGATTTTTTGTTGTTCTTTTCAACAGGTATTATAGGAGTTCTAATAGTTTTTTTATGGTTTTTTACCGATCATTCCACTACTCCAACCAACTTTAATTTTCTATGGGCTTTCGCTCCAAATATAGTTGTTGCCTTTTATCTATTTAAAGATACTCCTAAGCTTTGGGTAAGGTTCTATGTAAAAGCACTTCTTTTTTTACTTGTAATAATTCCAGTAATTTGGTTTGGGAAAGTGCAATTAATGCCATTTGCTATTTTACCTTTTCTACTACTGCTTTTTATTAGGTTATATTTTATTAAAGGTTTATTGTCCTTTAAAAAATAATACTGTAGAAATCGTTTTTACAAGTATTTTAAAATCTAGAAAAGTATTTCTCTCTTTGATATAGTACAAATCATATCTCAATTTTATTTGCTGCTCTTCTATGGTATTTGCGTAAGGGTAATTAACTTGAGCCCAACCTGTCAATCCAGGTCTTAATCTGTAGGAATATTTGCAATATTATTAAATACTAATGTAAATATTACAGATGTAAATAAAGGCTGTAAAACATACCATAACGGCCCTAGAATTGTTTGTTTATATAAGGTAATTACATCGCGTTTAACAAAAAGAAGCAACAAGTCTTTATACCTCCAAATTCTTTTAAATTTAAATCAAAAAGATTTTTTTTAGGAGTAATTTCAAAAAGCCACTTTTCCTTATTCATTCTTAAAGTATAGGTATGTAACAAATATAACCATTTTCATGAATTTTTAACAATTCTTGTGCATTATAAATTCATATTTCTTTACTTTTGAATCCATAAACAAAACCACAAATGAAAAAGCAAATTATAGAATGTGTTCCTAACATTAGCGAAGGAAAAGACATTACCAAAATACATGCAATTGCAAATGTTGTTAAAGAAGTTGAAGGTGTTAAATTGTTGGATATTGATCCAGGAAAAGCAACAAATAGAACAGTGATTACTTTTGTGGGTGAACCAGCAAACGTAATAGAAGCTGCGTTTAGATTGATAAAAAAAGCTTCTGAGTTAATAGACATGAGTAAACATACTGGTGAGCATCCAAGGTTTGGAGCAACAGATGTTTGTCCCTTAGTACCTATTGCAAATATTTCGATGGAAGAAACTACTGAATATGCACGTCAATTAGGTAAACGGGTTGGTGAAGAATTGGGAATTTCGGGCTATTTTTATGAAAATGCTGCCACTTCTAAAGAAAGAAAAAATTTAGCAACGGTTCGTTCTGGAGAATATGAAGGGTTAAAAGAAAAGTTTGAAAATAAAAATTGGAAACCAGATTTTGGTCCGTCAGAATTTAATCAACAAGTTGTTTCATCTGGAGTTACAGCGATATCAGCTAGAGATTTTTTAATAGCCTATAACGTAAATTTAAACTCTACATCTACACGTAGAGCAAATGCAATCGCTTTTGACATTCGAGAAAACGGAAGAGCAAAATTAGTAGATGGAAAAAAAGTGTTAGATAAAAATGGGGAAGCTGAAAGAATTCCTGGAAAATTAAAAGCTGTAAAAGGAATTGGTTGGTTTATTGAAGAATATGGTATAGCACAAATTTCATATAATTTAACCAACATTTCAATTACCTCTATGCACGAAGCTTTTTATGAAACTGATTTGGCAGCTACAAAACGCGGATTAAGAGTAACTGGCTCTGAATTAGTTGGCTTAGTTCCTTTACAAGCAATGTTAGATTGTGCAGACTTTTACTTAAAAAAACAAGAACGCTCCCTTGGGATTAGCGAAAGCGAGAAAATAAAAATTGCAGTAAAATCTCTCGGATTAGACGATTTAAAACCTTTCAATCCGCAAGAACGTATTATTGAATATGTAATGAATGCTAATGCTGATAAAAAACTAGTTGATTTTACAGTAAAAGATTTTGCAGAAGAAACAGCTTCAGAATCTATGGCTCCAGGTGGTGGAAGTATTGCTGCGTATGTTGGAACTTTAGGTGTTTCACTCGGTACAATGGTTGCTAATTTATCTGCTCATAAACCTGGTTGGGATGCTAAATGGGAGTACTATTCTCAATGGGCAGAAAAAGGGCAGAAATATAAAAATGAATTATTGTTTTTAGTAGATGAAGACACCAATGCCTTTAATAAAATTATAGACGGATTTAGAATGCCAAAATCTTCTCAAGAAGAAATAGAGATTAGAAAAAAAGCTATTGAAGATGCAACAAAATATGCAACTGAAATTCCGTTTAAGGTAATGGAAACTGCATCTAATTCTATGGAAGTAATGTTAGAAATGGCAAAAAACGGATTGCAAAATTCACTTTCTGATGCTGGTGTAGGTGCCTTGTGTGCAAGAACCGCTGTAATTGGCGCATATTTTAATGTTCGCATCAATGCAAAAGACATTAAGGATAGAGCTTTTGCCGATACAATATTAAATGACGCAAAAGATATTTACAACAAAACAATTGCTTTAGAACAAGAAATGATGGCAATTGTAGATGCTAAAATTTAGTCAATGCTTGAAGTTTCTATTATTCCTTTTGAAGAAAAATACGCAAAACAATTTTACAATTTAAATGTAGAATGGCTTGAAAAATATTTTTATGTAGAACCTTACGACCAAAAAGTTTTAAGCAGCCCTAAAACTTATATAATTGATAAAGGTGGTTTTATTTTTTTCGCAACTTATAATAACGAGATTGTGGGAACAGTCGCTTTAATCAATCAACAACAGTTTTATGAGTTGAGTAAAATGGCTGTTTCACCGAAATATCATGGATTAAAAATTGGTCAAAAATTAATAGATTATTGTATCCAATTTGGAAAAGAAAAAAAATGGGACAGCATTACTTTGTATTCTAACAGAAAGTTAGTTCCTGCGATTAATTTATATAAAAAAGTTGGATTTATTGAGCAAGAAGTCGAAGCTGATTGCCATTATGAACGTTCCGATATTAAAATGAAATTGATGTTATAGAAAGCTTTCAATAGCTAATTCGTAACCTTTAATTCCAAATCCTAAAATAACACCCTTAGCATTCGGTGCTATATAACTTAGGTGTCTAAACTCTTCTCTAGCATGTACATTAGAAATGTGTACTTCTACAACTGGAGTTTCTATTCCTTTAACTGCATCTCCGATTCCGATTGACGTATGAGTATAGGCTGCAGCATTTAAAATAATTCCATCGTAATCAAAGCCTACTTCGTGTAATTTATCAATCAACTCACCTTCTATATTCGATTGATAATATGACAACTCAACCTGAGGAAATTGATCTTGTAAATTTTTAAAAACATCGGTAAAAGTTTCTGAACCATATATTTCTGGTTCTCTTTTACCAAGTAAATTTAAATTAGGGCCGTTGATGATTATAATTTTCATGATAATTTAAATTTTAAGTAAATATGCATTTTTTTTTATATATATATTATATTATAAACACAAATATTTATAAAATGAAAAGAATTTTAATTTTAGTTGTTGCATTAATTTCATTTAGTGCTGTTAACTCTCAAACAAGTGTAATTAAAGCAAATCCTTTAGGATTAGCAGTTGGTGTAGCTAATGCAGGCTACGAATTCACAATGGGAGAAAAAAACTCTCTAACCGTATCAGGTACTTATTACAAAGTTTCTGACATTAGCGGTATTGGAGCTGGTGCAGAATACAGATGGTATTTTGGAGAAGAAGTTTTAAAAGGATGGCACGCTGGACCGACAGTTGGTTTTTTCTCTTTAAAAGACAATGCTAATACAAAGGCTACCGTTTTTACTTTTGGTGGTGAAGCTGGTCATCAATGGATTTTTGACAACAATTTTGTTGTTGATGTTTTTGCAGGACTTGGTTATGTTACTGGAGGAGATAAATTAGCGGGTTTAAATGCTACAGCTATTTCACTAGGTGTTTCATTAGGTTACGCTTGGTAATTTTTAATTACCTTATAAAATTAAAAGCGCTACATTTTGTAGCGCTTTTTTTATACCTTTAGTTCAATGAAATGGCAAAACGCATTAAAAGATTATCAGTTGTTTTTAAAAATAGAAAGAGGTCTTTCTAAAAACACCATAGATAGTTATACTCGAGATATTCAAAAGTTGATCTATTTCTTGGAAGAAAACGAAATTAGTGTTTCTCCAATAAAGATTGATGTCAGTTGTATTCAACAATTTATTTATGAAATTGCTAAAAAAGTTCAACCAACAACTCAGTCTAGGGTAATTTCTGGTTTACGTAATTTTTTTGATTATTTAATCTTTGAAGATTACCGTTCTGACAATCCTACAGATTTAATTGAAACTCCAAAAATTGGAAGAAAACTGCCAGATACTTTATCTGAAAATGAAATAAACGATTTAATCAACGCTATCGACTTAAGCTCTAAGCAAGGAGAGCGAAATAGAACCATTCTAGAAACGATTTATAGCTGTGGTTTACGAGTTAGTGAAGTAATTTCGTTAAAAATTTCCGATTTATTTTTTGAAGAAGGGTTTATAAAGGTCCTTGGAAAAGGAAATAAAGAGCGATACACGCCTATTAACTATAACACTCAAAAGTATATTGCTTTTTATATAAAAGACATTAGAAATCATATTTCGCCACAAAAAGGATATGAAGACACCTTGTTTTTAAACAGAAGAGGAAAAGGCTTAACGCGACAAATGATTTTTATGATTATCAAAGATTTAGCAATAAAAATCAATTTGAATAAAAAAATTGGGCCACATACTTTACGACATTCATTTGCAACACATTTATTGGAAGGTGGAGCAGATTTAAGGGCCATACAACAAATGCTTGGACACGAAAGCATAACCACAACAGAGATTTATGTACATTTAGATAAATCGTATTTAAAAAATGTGGTTGAGAAATACCATCCAAGAAATTAAAATATCAGTAAAAAAAGATTCCCGCTTTCGCGGGAATGACAATTTATGTAAATATGGTATGTAAACTAATTATTTAGCTACATTCACAGCTCTTGTTTCTCTTATCACCGTTACTTTAACTTGACCTGGATAGGTCATGTCATTCTGAATTTTTTGTGAAATTCCAAATGATAATTCAGATGCTTTCTCATCACTTACTTTGGTGCTTTCTACCATTACTCTTAGTTCTCTACCAGCTTGAATCGCATACGCTTTTTGTACACCTGTGAATCCGAAAGCAATTTCTTCTAAGTCTTTTAAACGTTGAATGTAAGAATCTAACACTTGACGTCTTGCTCCTGGTCTTGCTCCAGAGATTGCATCACACACTTGAACAATCGGAGAAATTAAACTCTTCATTTCAATTTCATCATGGTGTGCTCCAATAGCATTACAAACTTCTGGTTTTTCACCATACTTTTCTGCCCATTGCATTCCTAATAATGCGTGTGGTAATTCACTTTCTGCATCTGGTACTTTTCCAATATCATGTAATAAACCAGCGCGTTTTGCCATTTTAGCATTTAAGCCCATTTCTGCGGCCATAATACCACATAAATTTGCAACTTCTCTTGAGTGCTGCAATAAGTTTTGCCCGTAAGAAGAACGGTATTTCATACGCCCAACTGTTTTTATCAACTCTGGATGCAATCCATTTATTCCTAAATCGATTACGGTACGCTTACCAACTTCTATAATTTCTTGTGTAATTTGATTTTCTGTCTTTTTAACAACTTCTTCAATTCTAGCAGGATGTATTCTTCCGTCAGTAACTAATTTATGCAAAGACAAACGTGCAATTTCTCTTCTTACTGGATCGAAACACGATAAAATAATTGCTTCTGGAGTATCATCTACAATAATTTCTACACCTGTAGCTGCTTCAAGCGCTCTAATATTTCTTCCTTCTCTACCAATAATTCTACCTTTTAAGTCATCAGATTCTAAGTTAAATACAGAAACACAGTTTTCTACGGCTTGTTCTACTCCAACTCTTTGAATGGTGTTTAAAACAACTTTTCTAGCATCTTGCTCTGCTGTCAATTTTGCTTCTTCTATTGAGTTTTGAATAAATGCCATTGCATCTGACTTTGCTTCCTCTTTTAGCGTGTTTACCAATTCTTTTTTGGCTTCTTCTGCAGATAAACCAGAAATTTGCTCAAGCATATCTACTTGCCTGTTGTGCATTTTGTTTAAGTCGCTTTCTTTCTTTTCTAAAAAATCTAATTTATACGTAAAGTCAGCTTCTTTTTGTTCTAAAGATGTATTCAGTCTTTTATTCTTATCAAGTTCTGAAGCTATTTGAGATTCTCTGTCGCGAATTCTCTTTTCAATTTCAGACATTTTCTTCTCTCTACCCAAGATTACTTTTTCATGCTCAGATTTAAGTTCTATAAACTTTTCTTTTGCTTGTAAAATTTTATCTTTCTTTAGAGATTCTGCATCAATCTTAGCTTCTTTAAGAATAGCAGTTGCTTCTTTTCTAGTACTATTTAAAAGTTTTTTTCCTTTTGATTTTTCTATTGCTTTTGCAATAATAAACCCTATAACTGCTCCTACTACACCAAGTGCAAAAGGAAGTATCATTCCATTCATAATTTTCTATTTATATATAAAAAAAGCCTACATCAGTGATTTTTTTAAACTCCATTATGACATTTATAGGACTAACTAATTGATCAAGGATCCATTTAGATACTGAAATAATTCAGCGCTTGTGGCTTGCTTTTACAATTAAGACTCATCCTTCATAATTGAATAGTGTTGAGTTTAATAAACTTATACTAACGTAGGCAGTGTATTTTAATTCTATTTTAATGAACTTACTCTAAATGAGATGCTAACATTTCATTTAGTTTATTTATTTTTTCTAAAGCTTTTCCTGTTGTATCATTTTTATCAATTGACGAAATTTCTACTTGTGATGCAAAACGCAAGGCACACATTGCCAAGACATCTTGTTTATCATTAACTGCATAATTTTGTTCGTATAAAGAAATTAAGTTATTAATGTTTGCTGCTGCTTTTCTCATCCCTTCCTCTTCTTTTGTGTTCTTAACACTTAAAGGATATGATCTACCTGCAATGACTACATTAATTTTTAACTTTTCTGACACTGTTAATGAACTTTTTTTATTCGCTTAATTGAACAATACATTTATCGATTTCTCGAATTAAAGCATTTATTTTGAGTTTTGTTTCTCGTGTACTTTCGTTACTGCCATCAATAGTTTTTGCTATTTTTAGAAGATCATATTTTTTATTTTGATCTTCTATTAATTGCTGATTCTTATTTATTTGAAGTTGTAATTCACCAACATTTTGAAGAAGAATTTCATTTTCTTCTTTTAAAAATTCATAATTCGCTAAAAGATTTTTTAATCTATCTTCTAGTAACTGAATTGCTTCTAGTGTTTTACTCATCAATTTTCTGAATCGAAACTATTACAACAAAGTTAACATTCTGAAACCTAAAACACAAAAAAATACACTCTTTTTAAAATATTATTTCTAAACTACTGTTAGTTAGGCTACTAAAATTTTGTGTTTTGTCTGCTTTAATTTTTTACTATTTTAGCTAAAAATAGGAATTTTGAGATTATTAATACTTTTTGTACTACTCTTTACTACTTCATCATTTTTCGGGCAAAAAAAGTATCCAGCTAAAGATTTTAGAAATCCTTTAGACATTAAACCTTTTTTAGCAGGAACATTTGGTGAGCTTAGAAGCAATCATTTTCATGCCGGGTTAGACATCAAAACACAGCGTAAAGAAGGTTTAAATGTGTATGCCGCTGCTGATGGTTATGTTTCTAGAATCAAAGTAGCCCTTTGGGGGTATGGAAAAGTGCTTTATGTAACGCATCCTAATGGTTACACCACTGTGTATGCACACTTAAGTAAATTTGGTGACGGTATTGAAGACTATGTAAAATCAATTCAATATAAAAAAGAAAGCTACGAGACAGGGAATATTTTTTTAAAAGCAGATCAAATTCCGGTTAAAAAAGGGCAAGTCATAGCCTACTCTGGAAGTACGGGAGGATTCGTTGCTCCGCATTTGCATTATGAAATTAGAGATACTAAAACCGCAAAAATTATCAATCCTTTTTTATTTGGTATAAAAGTCAAAGATACCATTGCTCCCAAAATCAAAGGATTGTTTGTCTATCCTCTAGCAGATTCTTCACGAATTAATCAATCTGTAAAAAAAGCCTTATTATCGTTTAAATCTATTGGTAAAAACACCTACACTACAAGTAGAATAACAGCCAAAGGTCCGATTGGCTTCGGTTTACAGGTATACGATCAATTGAATGGTTCATATAATAAAAACGGAATTTACAGTTTAGAAATGAAAGTGAACGGACATAAAGTTTACCATCACGTTTTAGAGACTTTTTCGTTCGCCGAAAGTAAATACGTCAATTTGTTAATCGATTATGAGAATTATGCACGTTTTAAAAACAAATTCCAAAAAACCTTTAAGGAGAAAGCTAATAAATTAAAAATCTACAAGTCGTTACTTAATGATGGATTTATAGATATTAAAAATGGATATAATTATAACGTTGAAATCATCGCCTCTGATTTCAATGGAAACAAAACAACTCTTAAAATCCCTGTAAAAGGGTTACAAAGCAATACTATTTTTAAACCTGCAATAGATACTACTGCATATAAAATTACAGCGAGTAAATTTCATAAATTTGAGCAAAATGGTGTTAGCATTGCTTTTCCAAAGAATACGTTTTACGAAGGTTTTTATCTAGATTTTAAAGTAGAAAATAAGATTGCTCAAATACACAAACCCACTCTTCCGCTAGATAAAAGTTATACCTTAACTTTTGATGTCTCTAAGTACACTGAAGAAGAAAAAAAACAACTTTATATTGCCAACATCAACAATAAAAAATACCCCTCTTTTCAAAATACACGAAAAAAAGAAAACACATTTTATACCACAACTAAAACTTTAGGTAATTTTACTTTACTTTCTGACAAACAGAAACCTACAATTTATTTGAAAAACTTTAAAAATGGACAATGGGTTACAAAACATTCTAAAATTATCGTAAAAATTGATGACAAAGAAACTGGGATAAAATCGTATAATGCAACTATAGATGGAGAGTGGATTTTAATGGAATACGACTTGAAAAAGAAGCAAATCGTGTATCAGTTTAAAGACAAAAAATTGGTAGGTTCTAAACATCTCTTAGAAATTGAAGTAGAAGATAATGTTGGAAATACGAATACTCTTAGTGCAACGTTCTATAAAAAAGAATAAATTAGCATTTTAAAGACAACACCTCATTGAAAAAACTTTTTCTTTTTATTTTCATCATCCCTTTTGTTTTACAAGGACAAAATACAACTACCTTAAAAGGTGTTGTTACCAATAAACAGAACTCACCTATTAAAGATGTAGCGGTATCTTTCTTAAACAACGGAACAACAACCAATGAAAAAGGGTATTATGAAATCACAATTCCCGTTAGAAAAACCATTGAAGTTGTTTTTAGCCATGTTTCTTATATAAAACATACTAAAAAAATAACCTTACGTAGCAATAGAACACTTACCTACTCACCTATTTTAATCTCATTAAATAAAGAACTTAACGAAGTTGTTGTAAAAAATAACAACAATTCGGCAAAAGGAATTAAAACCATTGAGGTCGCTAAAGTAAAGCGTTTACCTGGTGTAAATGCTGGTGTAGAAAATTTATTAATGACACTAGCGGGTGTAAACAACAACAACGAATTGAGTACCCAATACAATGTAAGAGGCGGAAATTTTGATGAAAACCTCGTCTATGTAAACGGAATTGAAGTGTACAGGCCTTTTTTGGTACGTTCTGGGCAACAAGAAGGATTGAGCTTTATCAATTCTGATATGGTACAGAATATTCATTTTTCTGCTGGTGGATTTCAAGCTAAATATGGCGATAAATTATCATCAGTTTTAAACATTAGTTATAGAAAACCTACAACATTTAAAACACAAGTAGAACTGAGTTTAGTTGGTGGTAGCGCCACCATAGAAGGGCAAACTAAAAATAAAAAAGGAAGTGCCATCATTGGTTTACGTCATAGAAACAACAGCTTGTTTGTAAATAGTAAGCAAATAGAAACCAATTACAAACCTAGTTTTACAGATGTTCAAGCATTTACAAGTTATCAGATAAACGACAAATTAAATGTTGATTTTTTAGGAAATTTCTCTTTAAACAATTACAACTATACTCCTATTTCTCGTAGAACTCGCTTCGGAACCTTAGTAGACCCAATTGAGCTAATTGTGTTTTATAGCGGACAAGAGAAAGATAAATATATTACTAGTTTTGGCGCTTTTAAAGCTGACTACAAACTAAATGATGAAATTACACTAAATGCAACAGCCTCTTTGTACACTACACAAGAAGAAGAATATTTTGATATTTTGGCTTCATACAACTTAGGTGAAGTGAATAGCAATTTAGGCTCAGAAAATTTTGGTCAAGTCGAATTTTCTACCGGAATTGGCTCACAACTAAATCATGCTCGGAACGATTTAGATGCCTTAATTACCAATTTACAATTGAAAGGAATTTATAAAAAGGATAATAATCTATTGGAAGCCGGAATTAAATACCAACTCGAAGACATCAAAGATCGAATCATAGAATGGGAAGTAATTGATTCTGTCGGGTTTGCCATTCGTCCACCACATCACAGCATTAACAATCAGCCTTACGATCCGTATCGCGGAGCTTTACAACCATTTCAAAGCATTAGAGCAACCAACAATGTAACTATCAATAGAATCTCTGGTTTTGTACAATACAGTAGAAAAGATTTTTGGAATGAACATCAGATTTGGTATAATGCCGGAATGCGTTTTCAAAATTGGTCCGTTAAAGCAAACGGAATTGCATCTGAAAGTCATTTTATCTTTAGTCCGAGAGTACAATTTGCCATCAAACCTGATTGGGAAAAAGACATGTTATTTCGTATTTCTGGAGGATTGTATTATCAACCACCCTTTTACAAAGAACTCAAAGACAATCTAGGTGGAATTCACCCTGGAGTTAAAGCGCAACAATCCATTCATGCAGTAATTGGAAACGATTATAGCTTTACGCTTTGGGAGCGACCTTTTAAATTGACCACAGAGTTCTATTACAAGCATTTAAGCAACGTAAATCCGTATACGGTAGATAACGTTCGAATTCGCTATCAAGCAAAAAACAACGCCACTGCCTATGCAACAGGAATTGATATTCGGTTAAACGGAGAGTTTGTGCCGGGTAACGAAAGCTGGATTAGTTTGGGCTTGCTAAAGACACAAGAAAATATTGACGGAAAAGGATATATAGACAGACCTACAGACCAACGTTTTAAATTGGGAATCTTATTTCAAGATTATGTGCCCAATTTACCAGATTTAAAAGCCTATTTAAACTTGGTTTACAATTCTGGCGTTCCTGGCGGTTCTCCTAGTTATGCCGATGTCTATAAATTTCAAAGTAGATTAAGCGCATATAAAAGAGCCGATTTAGGTGTTTCTTATGTATTTGTTGATAAAAACAAAAAAGCAACTTCTAGCTGGCTTCGCAATTTTAAAGAATTAACTGCCGGATTGGAATTGTTCAACTTGTTTGACATTAACAACTCCATTACCAATACTTGGGTGCGCGATGTGTACTCTAAAACCATGTACGGAATTCCGAATTACATGACAGGCAGAGTATTGAATTTTAAAATTGGCATGCAGTTTTAACAACTAATTTGGTTTGTTTCTAAACTTTAAAAAATATAACTTCGCTAACTGCTGATATAAATCATTAAAACGCATTCATATCAAAATGCATTGGCAGTAATCACAAAATAAAGAAAATCAGATGGCTATAAACCTTAAAAAAATTGGACATATTACTGCCATAATCCTAATTATAACTGGATTATTGGTTGTCTGGATAGGGCAAAACATGATTGAATCAGATTTTGTCCGTAATAATGGATTGATAGGGGTTATGGTTGTTGTTTTAGGCATCTTGTTTATGTTAGGAGGTGCACTTTTAACTATAATAACATTTATCTCATGGGTGTTTGGGACATTAACAAATCGTTTTGGCTTTAAAGCTGTCTTTTTGGCAATCGGTATAATAGGATTAAGCTTTTTTGTTTACAAATTATTTGTACCCTCTGGCAGTTTTATAGATCCTATTCCCGTGGGAATTATAGATGGGACCATCTATAGCGGACCAGCTTTTACAGAGGATAAAGTTAAGGTGCTTAAGCCTAATGCTTCTATAATGTTACTGAGGATTACAGATAGCATAATAGATGGCTATCCATGGTTTCAAGTAGCTTATAACCAATCGTCAAAAGGTTATATATGGGGTGGAAATCTATGCGCTCAAGAAGTTTGGACTAATGGCCTTAGTGGTCGCTGTCCATCTCATCAACAAGAAAAAACCATGACTGAATTTGATAGTTATAATATTGATTCTTCAACGAAACCAATTGATATTATTGAGGCAATCCATAAAATGTTACCGGGTAATTGGCAATCATCTACTTATAGTCGTGAGTTTAATGAACAAAAAGAGATAGTATATGATGAAAATGTGATAGGAAGGTGGCTTGTGGAAATTGATGATAATTATTCTTATAATTATGAAGTTTGGCTTAAACTTCAATATAATGGAAAATATTCCTATAAATCAAATAGATATAGAATTTCAAATCTCAATGCCAGTTTCTTAGGTCTTAAAAAAGGTTTGGATTACGACTTCTATGAAAAGGATAAAAAATTAACAGTAAAGGAAGCTGAATAATATAATTAAAAAACTACTGCCAACACAGTATAAAATTAATTGCTGGTAAGAGCCTGTTTATGAAAGTCCTCGCGGACTTTATGTCCGTAATTTATTTGCTAACTTTAGTGCTTAAAACACGCAACTAATCTTATACAAAACCGTTAGCGAAACTTCAAAAAAACTACAATATCTGTGCAGCGTGCTCCTTAGTTTTCACCTTAGAGATCACATCTTCAATCACACCCTTTTCATCAATTACAAAAGTCGTTCTGTGAATTCCGTCATATTTTTTTCCCATAAATTTCTTTGGTCCCCAAACACCAAAAGCGTTAATTACGGTTTTATCTTCATCCGCCAATAACGGAAAAGGCAATTCGTGTTTATCAATCCAATTTTGCTGTCTTTTAGCAGAGTCTGCACTTGCACCTAACACATCATACCCTTTAGACAGAAACGTTTGGTAATTGTCTCTTAAATCGCATGCTTCTGCTGTACAACCTGGCGTACTTGCTTTTGGATAAAAGAACAAGACTAGTTTTTTTCCTGTATAATCAGAAAGCTGTATGATATTTCCTTGGTTATCTTTTGCTGAAAAATTTGGAGCTTTATCTCCTATTTTTAGTGTCGTCATAATTTTTTGTTTAGCAACAAAGGTACAAAGTAGCAAAGTAATTTTTAGCCATAAATTAAAATTCATTTCAATTTTAACTTTGTAACTTTGAAACGCTAAACTTTGCAACACCATTAAATGAACAAACAAGAAAAAGTGCAATTTGTAATTGACACGCTTCAAGAAATATATCCAGAGATACCTATTCCGTTAGACCATAAAGATCCTTATACCTTGTTAATTGCGGTTTTATTATCTGCACAATGCACCGATGTTCGTGTCAATCAAATTACACCTATTTTATTTGCGAAAGCAGACAATCCGTTTGATATGGTAAAGATGTCTGTGGAAGAAATCAAGGAAATTATACGTCCGTGTGGATTATCGCCAATGAAAAGCAAAGGCATTTATGGTTTGTCTAAAATATTGATTGAAAAATACAACGGAGAAGTGCCACAAAGTTTTGATGGTTTGGAAGAATTGCCGGCAGTTGGACATAAAACAGCAAGTGTAGTAATGAGTCAGGCTTTTGGAGTACCTGCTTTTCCTGTGGACACACATATTCATCGACTACTATATCGTTGGGGTTTTACGAACGGAAAAAATGTGGTTCAAACAGAGAAAGATGCCAAACGCTTGTTTCCGAAGGAATTATGGAACGATTTACACTTACAAATTATTTGGTATGGTCGCGAATATTCTCCTGCTCGGGGTTGGAATTTAGAAAACGACATCATTACCAAAACCATTGGAAGAAAAGCTGTATTAGAGGATTATCACAAAAAAAATAGAACATAAAAAAAGCCTCAACTTTCGTTAAGGCTTTTCCCTCTTAATTCAAATTCAATTCAATGTTTAGGTCTGGTCTGGTTTTAATAACTTTCAATGATTTGGAAAAGTTAATTAAAAATTGAATTGTTTCTTGTTTTGGTTGCTCCTTAAAATCAGGAGACTTTTTAGAGTAAAGTTGCATCATATAGTGTGTTTTAGTACTTGTTTCTTAATCACATAACGATGCTTTTTTACTTTTATTGTTAGTTCACCAAAATTATTTTATTTTTTTCTATTAGTTTTCTTAAATTAATCAATGCATACCGCATTCTACCTAACGCTGTATTGATACTTACTCCTGTGTTTTCTGATATTTCATTGAAACTCATATCGTTATAAATACGCATTACCAACACTTCTTTTTGTTCTTCAGGCAATTCATTGATCAATTCTCTAACATCAGCATGAATTTGTTCTTTGATGATCTTTTTTTCTGCATTTAAGACATCATCACCTAATACAGAAAAAATATCAAACTCATCTGTATTTCTGAATTTTGGCATTCGATTCGATTTTCTAAAATGATCGATGATTAAATTATGAGAAATACGCACAACCCAAGGTAAAAACTTCCCTTCTTCGTTGTAATTTCCTTTCTTTAAAGTTCTAATGACTTTAATGAATGTGTCTTGAAAAATATCTTCGGTAATGTCTCGATCTTTAACTTTACTATAGATAAAACTAAATAAACGCTGTTGATGTCTCTTAATTAAAATTTCAAGAGACGTTTCATTACCATTAATGTAATCGCTAACTAATTTGCTGTCTGGGGTTAAATTATCACGCATCATAAATTACTTTTAGAAAGCAAGTTTGCTTTCTGGTTTCTATTGTTTATTAAATAGTTAAAGTAATTTTATTCTATACGCACGTGATTTTTTGTGGATTAATGATTCAAATATGATGATAATTTTTTACAAATACAAATAAGTTGTTCTTTTTTTAAAAGAAATTTTTGTTTTTCTTCTCTTAAAAAATGGTATTTTTATCGCTTACTTTTTTTTAGAAATGAAACGAGACCTCAGCAGCATAAATCCAAAAGAAAATATCATCATTAAAGGTGCAAGATTGCACAATTTAAAAAACATTGATGTTATTATTCCACGTAATAAATTGGTAGTTATTACTGGTTTATCTGGCTCTGGAAAATCATCTTTGGCTTTTGACACGCTGTATGCAGAAGGGCAACGACGCTATGTAGAAAGCTTATCTTCGTATGCACGTCAGTTTTTAGGAAAATTGCACAAACCAAAAGTAGATTATATCAAAGGAATTGCACCTGCAATTGCTATTGAACAAAAAGTAAACTCTACAAACCCAAGATCAACAGTTGGAACTTCTACAGAGATTTACGATTATATGAAGTTATTGTTTGCTAGAATTGGCAAAACCTACTCTCCTATTTCTAAAAACCAAGTAAAAAAAGATACCGTTGCAGATGTTATCAAACATGTAAAAACATACGAAATCGGTTCTAAGTTATTGTTACTTGCGCCTGTATATTTAGATAAAAAAAGAGATTTAAAAACCTTGTTAAATATTTTCTCTCAACAAGGGTATGCAAGAATTAAAATGAGTGATTCCGTTTTAAGAATCGAAGATTTTCCTTTTGATTCTTACAATAATGAAACTTTGCAGTTGGTGGTAGATCGTATTATTTTAAAAGAGGATGAAGATTTTTACAACCGTTTGGCTGATGCCATTCAGACAGCTTTTTTTGAAGGCAAAGGAACTTGTACAATTGAAAACTTAAACACTAATAAAACAGTTGAATTTTCTAATAAGTTTGAGTTAGACGGAATTTCATTTTTAGAACCCAATACGCATTTGTTTAGTTTTAACAATCCCTACGGAGCTTGTCCAACTTGTGAAGGATACGGAAATGTCATCGGAATTGATGAAGAATTGGTCATTCAAAATACAGGATTGTCTATTTATGAAGATGCTATTGTTCCGTTTAAATCAGATTCGTTTAGAAAATACAAAGATGATTTAATTACACATGCTTTTGAATTTGATATTCCCATTCACAAACCTTGGTTTGAATTGACAGAAAAACAACAAGAATTGGTTTGGAACGGAACTAAGAAATTTAAAGGAATCAATCATTTCTTTGCTGCCTTAGAAGAAAAAAGTTATAAAATTCAGAATAGAGTCATGCTTTCTCGCTATAGAGGCAAAACAAAATGTACAGATTGTAATGGAAAACGCTTGCGTAAAGAAACCAATTATGTAAAAATTGATGACAAAACAATTTCTGACTTAGTAACCTTACCTATAGATGAATTGGCGGAGTTTTTTAGCAACATCAACTTAACAAACAACGAATTAAAAATAGGAAAACGTTTACTGACAGAAATCAATAACCGACTACAGTTCTTATTAAATGTTGGCTTGAGCTATTTAACCTTAAACAGAACTTCAAACACACTCTCTGGAGGAGAAAGTCAGCGGATCAATTTAGCAACCTCTCTAGGAAGTAGTTTGGTGGGCTCCATGTATATTTTAGATGAACCTAGTATTGGTTTGCATCCAAAAGATACAGAACGTTTGATTGGCGTATTGCAAGATTTACGAGATTTAGGAAATACGGTTATTGTGGTTGAACATGATGAAGATATCATTAAAATTGCAGATTACATTATTGATATTGGTCCAGAAGCAGGAACGTTTGGCGGACATGTTGTTGCTGAAGGAAATTTTAAGCAAATTTTAAAATCCGATTCGTTAACAGCACAATATTTAACTGAAAAACTAAAAATTGAAGTCCCTACATCACGCAGAAAATCAACGAATTTTATCGAAGTAATTGGCGCAAGAGAACACAATCTAAAAAATATTGATGTTATTTTCCCACTAAACAACCTTACAGTGATTACTGGAGTCTCTGGTAGCGGAAAAAGTACGCTAGTGAAAAAGATTTTGTATCCTGCCATGCAAAAGAAATTATTCGGATACGGTGATAAACTAGGTCAGTTTACAGAAATAAAAGGTTCTTATAGCAATTTAAAACACATTGAGTTTATCGATCAAAACCCTATAGGGCGTTCTTCTCGATCAAATCCTGTAACCTACATAAAAGCCTATGATGATATTCGGAATTTGTTTTCAAATCAGAAATTAGCAAAAATAAGAAATTACAAACCAAAGCATTTTTCTTTTAATTTAGAAGGTGGTCGCTGTGAGGTTTGTAAAGGTGATGGCGAAGTAACCATAGAAATGCAATTTATGGCTGATGTGCATTTACAATGCGAAAATTGTGATGGAAAACGCTTTAAAAAAGAAGTGCTCGAAATTACTTTTGACAACAAATCTATTGACGATATTTTAACTTCTACCATAGATGATGCCATTGCATTTTTTGAAGACAACGAACAAACAAAGATTGTACAGAAATTAAAACCTTTGCAAGATGTTGGTTTAGGCTATGTACAATTAGGGCAATCTTCATCTACATTATCTGGTGGAGAAGCTCAGCGAATTAAATTGGCTTCGTTTTTAGGAAAAGGAAATACCAAAGACAAAGCCTTATTTATTTTTGATGAACCTACAACAGGTTTGCATTTTCATGACATCAAAAAATTATTAAAATCATTCAATGCGTTGATTGAAAGAGGACATTCTATTATTGTTATTGAGCACAATATCGAATTGATAAAATGTGCCGATTACATCATAGATTTAGGTTTAGAAGGCGGAAAAAAGGGCGGAAATCTCTTATTTCAAGGTACACCAGAAGAATTAATTTTGAATAAAAAATCATACACATCTAAATATTTAAAAGAGAAATTAGTATTTTAGATGTCTCCTCGAGCGCAGTCAAGAGGTTCTTATTCGTTCTCGACTCCGCTCGAACTGACATTAAGTTTTTAAAAAAGTGATACTCAACTTAACAGACAAACAAAAAGTAAATGCAGTTAGAATTATTGCAATTTTATCTACGTTGTCTATGATGTTGTACGCACCAGAACTGTGGATTACAGAAAAAGACTTTCCAGTAATTCCTTTATTTGACTGGATTCCAATTCCCACTTCTCCATTTGATACCATTTTTGCCGGACTCTTTTTTATGAGTCAGGTTGTCTATATTTTTAAACCAAAACGCTTGTTAGGCTGGTTTGTATTATTGCTCTAAAGCTACTTAGCTTTTGTAGATCAAAATAGATTACAGCCATATTTTTATCAAAGTTTCTTAACCATTTTAGCCATTGTTGTTTATCCCAAAAATGCGGAAGCTAAAAAAGTGTTGTTTACACTTATATTGATATTTATTGCTACCTATTTCTGGAGCGGAATTCATAAGTTAAACGAAATCTTCTACGAACAATGGATGCACGCTTTGGTAAAACATTTTAGTTTTATTCCAGAAAGTATCTTGTTAGCTTTTACCTACGCCGTTCCATGGTTAGAAGCAATTCTAGGAATTCTCATTTTATCAAACAAAACAAGGAGATTAGGAGTATACGGAATTGTACTGATGCATTCAATCATTATTGTTATGTTGTTGTATTTAGGTTATGGTTTTAATGTAATTCCTTGGAACCTACAAAACATTTTAAGTGTATTGATTATCTTTTGGACACTCAAAACAAGTTCTTTTACTGAAGTTTTTACAGACTCAAAGTCTTACCAAAAAGGGTTGATTTTTATTTTCACCTTCATCTTACCTTTAAGCAATTTATTTGGTGGCTGGGATCATCTATTATCCTTTAGTTTTTTTACATCAAAATTAGATTATTATTACATTCAGATTGATGCTTCTTTAAAAGACAAACTCCCAGAGAATGTACAGAAGTACTACAGAACAAATGAATACATGACCGTTCTTTACTTGAATGAGTGGGCAGGAGATGTTAATAAGGTACTCCTCTATCCACAACCTAGAGTTGCAAAAAAAGTGGAGCAATACCTGTTGTCTTTTACTGATAATACTACAATTAAAAATCCTACAAAATTGGTAGTTTATAATAAATAACACGAATTCTAATTACATTCCTACGAATTCTAAAACGCACCAAATTTAACTGCTTTCTGATACTAGATTTGAGTAATCTTAATTATTAATCTAAAACCTACGTATCATGAAAAAAATCGTAAACACAAAAGTAATCGCAATCGTTTTACTTGCTGTAAGCATATCTTTTACAGGCTGTAATCGAAAAAAGAAACTAACTGCAATAAATACTCCAACAGTACTTGCAGAAGAAGTGAAAGAAGTACCTGTATACAGAGAATCTATTGTTTTTATAACGGGTGTAGATTCTGAACACTCAAATTATTATACAAGTGCCAAAATGTATTTTGAAGAAAAACAGTTTGAAGTGGTAACAGAAGCATTCTCACTACAAGAAATCATTGCTTGGCTAAACAACAATTATGATGACAGATTATATTCTAACATTCATATTGTAAGCGAAAATAATCCTTGGAAAGGAATGCAACTAGAAACAACTATAAACGGGGGAATTGTAAATGAAAGAACACTAAGAAACACATTAATTAATGACGAGCTTCCAAAACTAGAAAAAGGAATTACAGAAGAAACAAATGTAGTTTTTCATGCGCCAGCTTTGGCTAATCAGGTAAATTTAATGCAAGGACTTAAAAATGTTTTTAGCACGAATAAACAACCGAATATTGTGGCAACTCCCTATTATACTGTTTTTGGTGGTGAGTTTTCTAAATACCACTTAGAAAAACCATACTACGGATTTTACCCAACAGCACATTCTCCTGGAAAAGTAGACCTTTCAAAAGAGTTTGCTAAGAAATATCCAAATGAAGATATTGACTGGCTTGAAACTTTATACAATGAAAGTGAGCGTTATGTTGGCGAAGCTTATACTACAAAGTTTAACTTTCCAATAAAAATGGAAGTTGATTTTACAGATTCTGACAATGTAATGCCAACCTTTACTTCTCAAGAAGCAATAATGGATTTCATTGAAGCTGATGAAACACTTTTAAATGAATTTAAAAGTTATCAAATTCCGATTGAAAAATTTAGATGGAAAACAGCTGTAAAAGACAACAAGTTAATTGTAAGCGGAATTACAACAGTAGTATGTGTTTTAAAGCCGCTTATTAAACCTTACGGAGATTTACAACATGTAGAGCCAGAAATTGACAATCTACGGTTGTATACAATAAATTAATAAAAAAGGCTGTTCAAATTGAACAGCCTTTTTATTTTTTAGAATCTTATTACTTTAATTTCTTCAAAATAATATCTATTGCTTTATCCAATTGCGGGGTTTTATTTTCTAACCTGTCTTTAAAATTTTTACCAACATATACATCTGGAGAAACTCCATTGATTTCTAAATCTTTTCCATCTAATGTATAACAACCCCAAACTGGTAATCTATAACTAGAACCATCAACCAAAGAACCACTAGTGGTAAAAATAATCCATCTATAGGTTTCTGTTCCAACTATGGTTCCCAAACCTAACTCTTTAAATCCGGCAGCTGTCATTTCTGCATCCGACAACGATTGTTCGTTAATTAACAATACAATTGGTTTATTTCCGTAACTAAAATTAGATTGACTTGTTAGTTTTCCTTCTCTATATTTCCAATTTAAATATTGTTTTTGTCTTAAGAAATTTAAAACAGCATCGTGTACATTTCCACCTGTATTAAACCTTAAATCTAAAATTAAACCTTCTTTATAGGCCTCATCACTAACTAAATCATGGTAAAATTTTGTCAATTCGCCACCAGTCATATTTTTCATGTGCACATAGGCAATCTTGTTATTCGATTTTTTATCGACATAAGATTGATTGTCGTCTTGCCATTCATCATAAAATAAAGTACTAATTGCTCTGTAACTTGTTGGATGAATATTTACATCAAACTCGTTACCATTTCTAACAAACGTTAAGCTTATTTCTGAGGCAAATTTAGGGTTTGTAAAATACTGCTCTCTGTTTGATTTTGGATCTACTTTTTTACCATTTACAGCTGTCAATACATCTCCTTTTCTAAGGTTTTTACCTTTAACATCGGTTGGACTTTCTGAAACAATTCTTTCAACTGTAAATGGATTCTCATTATCAAACAAAATTCCTGTTGCTAGTGTCTGCGTTCCGTAATACACTTGTTCTTCTTTGCCAAACGAATTAAAACCAAAATGAGATGTGTTTAATTCTCCTAACATGTCATTAAAAATCAATCTTAAATTTGCTCTGCTTGAAACATTCGGTAAAAATTTAGCGTACGAATCTCTTAGTTGTTGCCAATTCTGACCATGAAAATTTTCGTCATAAAAACTCTGCTCCATTCCTGCCCAAGCTTCATAATACATTTGCTCAAACTCATCTGATAATGACTTATTAAAACTGTGACTTATAGCAATTGGTTTTAATTTATTGGTTCCTAAATTAATAGTACTTATTGTTCCTCTAGACAACACATAATGTTTCTTACCAGCACTTACTAACTGATATCCAAAAGAAGGTGAATCGCTTAGTTTTACTGTTTTGTTATTCTCAAAAGGTTCTATGGTTGTTTTCCATAATTTATTTCTCCCTTGATCGTGGTTTGATAAATATAACACATGTGTTTTTAAACCCTCTTTTATAATTGAAACATCACGCTGACCACCAAACCTTGGGCTTATTGTAGTTAACCTATCCATCAACCCTTTTTCATTTATTGTAATGGGTTCAATTTCTTCTTTTTTATCTTTCTTGTCTTTACTTGTTTCAACAAACAAATCATTTACTTTATCAATTGAAAATGGTTTTTCGTACTTATCTAAAGCCATTTGATATACTTTTGAAGCACCATTACCACCGCTTGGAAAGCTTGGAGCTGTTCTTTCTGATGAAAAATAAATATACTTCCCGTCTGGAGACCAATGTGGGTCTGATTCAGATACCTTCGTTTTTGTTAAGTTAATGGCTTTTTTTGTAGCAATGTTATATACAAAAATGTCTTCTTCAAAATCTCTACGCGCACTATAAAGAATGTGCTTTCCATCTGGAGAGAAATATGGGTTCGAATTATAAAATGCCCAAAATTCATCTTTTACAATAGCTTCAGTTTTATAAGTGTTTAAGTCTATAATATACAATCCATTTCTTCCGCTTAAATAAACCCCTTTAGTTCTATCTTCATTTAATGTAAGTTGCCTATTGTTTTCTGTTGATTTTGTCAATTGCCTTGTTTTAAAAGCATTATTTGCACTTGTAACAAACCAGTTATAATATCCATTTACAGATCTAGAAAACAATAACGAACTATTGTCTTTTAACCACTTTACTTCTTTTACTGCTTCTTTAGGATTTGTTTCAATTTCTTTTACAAATTTTCCTGCAACATCAGAAACAAACAATTTTCCTCTCGAAACAAAAGCCATTTTCTTTCCGTCTTCTGATACATCAAAAAAAGTAACATTCCCTTTAACATCAAATGATTGTTCTTGTTGTGTTGTTGAGTTATTATTGATGTCAATTTTTAACTTCTTTGAAGATTTTTTAGCTACATCATACACATACAATTGATAATCTTTTCTAAAAACTATTTTTTCACCATTTGCACTAACTTTTGGCCACATGATAGAAGTAGAAAAATTGGTCAGCCTTTTTTTTGTGCCATTTTCTAACTTGTATAAATTATACTCTCCTTTGTATTCATCTGACTGAAAATAAACATTCCCGTTTTTATCAATGGTTGCAGCAAAATCTTTACCTCTATACGTTGTATGCTGTGTATACTTCTTGGTTTTTTCATTATACGATTTAATATCAGGATTGTAATCTCCTTTGTATCTTTTTCTATGAGCAAATCTTGAACTTTCCCAAGATTCATTAAAATAAACATCTCCCGTTTTTGGATGCTCAACTACATTATGAACCGTATTAAAATAATGTTCAAAAGTTCTTTTTGGTGTGCTACCGTTGATATCTACAGTATAATTAGACATAGAATTATACCTGCTAGAGGTAAAGTTTATAGTCTTACTATCCCAATTCCAAGAAGAAACAGCGTCATTTGCTTGATGAAAAGTTAATTGTTGAATTTTACCTCCATTCAATGGCATAATATATACATCATTATTTCCATATTGATTACTGGTAAAAGCCAACCATTTTCCGTCTGGAGAAACACTTGGATCGGTTTCTACACCTTGCATAGCGGTTAAACGAAATGCTTCTCCACCGTTTGAAGAAACTTTCCATAGATCGCCTTCATAACTAAAAATAACATTGGATGCATCTGGAGTTAATGTTGGCTTCAAGGTAAAATGTACATTACCATTTTGTGAATATATCGCTACAGAAAAAAGCAATAAAAATGAACTTATTAAAGTTTTCATAATTCTAAAGTTTAGTTTAAAAACGTGAATTTACTAAATTATAAATAGTATCTTTCTTCTAGAAATGTTAAAATAATAGTATGGCACAATAAATGTTATTTTTAAGGTGTTCAAGTAGTATATAATGACTTTTTTTAGATTTACAACATTCTTTTTTTGGTTTCTTTTTGCAGTAAACATCAATGCACAAAAAGTGAACTTCAAAAACTATTCAATTGCAAACGGATTGCCACAATCTGATGTGGTTGATGCAGTTCAAGATGCTATTGGCTATATTTGGTTTGCTACTCAAGGTGGTGGTGTTGCTCGTTTTGACGGAACTGATTTTGAAGTTTTTAATCAACAAAACGGGTTGCTATCAAACTTTACAAATTCTCTATTGATAAAAAATGACAGCTTATTTATAGGAACAAATAATGGAGTGTCAATAAAAATTAAAAACAAGTTTACAAATTACAAAACCCCAAAAGTAAATAAGGTTCTTTGGCTAGATAAAAAAATCTATTTAGCAACCAATCAAGGGGTTTATCAGTTTAATAAAAATTTTGTTTTTCCTATAAAAATCAATTTAAAAATTGATTTATCTAAGGTAATAGATATTAAATTTTCGAATGGTTTTTATTGGATTAAGACAACAAATCAAACTTGGAAATCAACATCATTAAACACAAAAACTCAAATACACAAAAGCACTTTAAAAGAAGTTTTAACACCGTTTAATGTTCAACAATCACTTCTAAATAAATTAGAAATTGATAGCACAATCAAATCCATTACTAAAAAAATAATTGTTGACAATCAAAACAATACCTGGTTGTTAACAGAAGGAAATGGAGTTTACAAATCGGTTTCTTCTAATTTTAAACACGTTAACTACGCAAACAACAAAGCAATTACTGAAATTACCGCTACACATAAGAACAACAAAAACATTTGGTTTACAGATACCAATAGAAATTTATTTATTGTTGATAGCTTGGGAATTCGATTTGTAAGAAAGAACAACTTTAAAGCAACCATAATTACATCAGATATTCATGACAACCTCTGGTTTGGGTCTCAAAATAAAGGAATCTATATTTATAGAAAGCAAAAAGATTCATTATCTACAGCAAATTATAACATTGAAAGATTGTACTCAAAAAATGGTTTACCAAATGATCGAATTCAAAATATCATCATTCAAAGCAACAGTATTTGGGTTGTAACAGAAAAGGTTGGAGTTCTAAAACTTGATTATAATTTTGAAGAAAGTTTTGTAAAAAAGATTTCTGTTTTTAATCAAAATAACGGATTGAAAGATGAACATATAACTACTTCTCTGCTCTACAATAATAGATTGTGGTATGGAACTTTAAATGGTGATATAGGTTTTATCAACAGCAATAAGGTAACTCATCATTCAAAGATTCTCAATCAAAATACAGCTATTAGCAATTTAGCATTTTCAAAAAACAATCTATTTATAGGAACCTTAGGAGAGGGTATTTGGAGTACAACAATTTCTATTTTAAGTGCTCCAAAACCAATAAGTAATACCTTTTTAAGTTCAAAAAACAGTTATCAGTTATTGGTTGATTCTAAAAATCAATTATGGAATGGCTCCGAAAAGGGGGTAGATCAAATTGAGTTTTCTGAAAATGTCATTTCAAAAGCAACCTATTACAATGCCAATGACGGATTTACAGGAATAGAAACCACAAAAAATACCATAATAGAAGATGAAGATGGGAATATTTGGTTTGGCACTAAAAACGGTATGACAAAGTTTACGCCCAGTGAAAATCAAAGACAACTTTTAAAACCATCAATACATTTTGAAACTATCGAAGTTTCTAATATCGCTATAGATAGCATTCAAAACCAAGTCAAAAATAATGTGTTACTGCTTTCTCCAACACAAAATAATATTTCTTTTTCCTTTAAAACTGTTGACATCAATCAACCAAAAAGAATTGAATATCAATATCAATTAAACGAAACTCAAAGTGATTGGTCTACAAAAAACACTATCAATTTTGCAAATCTCTCTGCTGGTAATTATTCGTTTTCTATAAAATCTAGAAACGCTTCAAAAACAGAAAGTGAGCTAAAAACTTTTTATTTTTTTATTGATAAACCGTTGTATCAGAAAGGGTGGTTTATAACTGTAACTATTGGAGTTCTTGCATTTATACTATTTTTAGTCATCTATTTCTACTTCAAAAGAAGACAACAAGAAAATCAACAAAAAATTGAAAAACTCACCTTGGAAAACCATTTAAGTACTCTAGAACAAAAAGCATTGCAATTACAAATGAATCCACATTTTATTTTTAATGTATTAAACGGAATCAAAGCCTACGGAAATACTGGACAAACAGTTGAATTAAACTCAACCATAAGTGAGTTTGCAAGCTTGCTCCGCTCTCTATTACATAATTCAAGGAAAGAAGAAATTAATCTTTCTGAAGAGATAGAAACTTTAAAAAACTATTTAAATTTAGAGAAAAAGATAAACTCAAATTTTGGGTATGAAATCACCACAGAAACCGAAAATATTTTAATTGAAGAAATTTTAATTCCGCCAATGCTAGTGCAACCTTTTGTTGAAAACAGCATTAAACACGGATTTAAAAATGCAAAAGGAAAATTAACAATATATTTTAAGACCACAAATCATCACTTAATTTGTACTATTATTGATAACGGAATTGGAATTGAGCAGTCAAAAAAAGAAAAGCAACATTCAGCACACAATTCAGTAGCCTTAAAAGTAACGAAAGAGCGCATTGAAAATTTATCAAAAACTAGTCATTTAGAAATCAAAGAAATTTCTGAAAAAAATCAAATAAATGGAACAAAAGTTGAATTTCAAATTCCGTTAAAAACAGATTATTAAGATGCAACAACAAACAGCCATTTTGGTAGACGATATGCCACAAGCATTAGAAATGTTACAAAAAGACATCTCTAATAACCATCCAATCATAAAAATTATTGGCACTGCAAATAGTGTGGTTTCTGCTGCTAAAATCTTACAAAAAAACCAACCAGACATCTTGTTTTTAGACATCATGTTGGGAGACGGAACCGGATTTGATATATTAGAAATTATACCGAATTTAACCTCTAAAATTATCTTTGTTACTGCAAGTGATGAGTTTGCTATTAGGGCGTTTAAGTTTGCTGCTATAGATTATATTTTAAAGCCTTATTCTGATGAAGAATTGAAGAATGCTATTGAAAAAGCTATCCATCAAGTTCAGCCAAAAAATGAACAATTATCAGTCTTACAAGAATCTATATCTGCTCCAAATCAATTACCAAAAAAAATATCATTACATACATTAGATAAAATTGTAGTGGTTTCTTTAGATGAAATAATCCGATGTCAATCAGATAATAATTACACGACGTTTTATTTTGAAAATGGCACAAAACTCATGGTTACCAAAACCTTGAAGTTTTATGCAGATTTATTAAAAGACAATTCTTTTTTACGGGTACATCAAAGTCATTTGGTAAACACCAAATACATTAAAGAATTTATAAAATCTGATGGTGGTTATTTGGTCTTAAAAGATAAAAGTACGGTTTCGGTTTCGGTTCGAAAACGTGCTGAAGTAATTGAAATGTTGAGTAAATTTTAGTTAAAAAGGAAGTTTTGTAACATCAACATTTCCGCCAGAAATAATAACACCTACTTTTTTATTTTTAAACAATGCTGGTTCTTTAAAAATTGCTGCTACAGCAACTGCGCTAGAAGGTTCTATGGTAATTTTCATGCGCTCCCAAACAAAGCGCATCGCAGCAATGATTTCATCTTCAGAAACTCTAACAACCTGCTCTAGGTGTTTTAATATAATTGGGAAATTATGACTTCCGAGTTGTGTTTTCAACCCGTCTGCAAAAGTATTGGTCGTTTCATTGGTTTCAATTTTTCCGCTAATTAACGAACGATAAGCATCATCAACTTCTAAAGGCTCAGCACCAATTACTTTTGTAGAAGGAGAAAAAGCATTTGCAAACAAACAGGTTCCTGCAATTAATCCGCCACCTCCAATTGGAGCAATGATATAATCGAAATTAGATTCTTTTTGTAGCAATTCATAACAAGCAGTCCCTTGTCCGTCTATTACATCTAAATCATTAGAAGGATGAATAAAAGTTGCACCTGTTTCTTTCTGAATCTTATCCGAAGCCATTTCTCTTTCTGCTAAAGTTGGTCCGCTAATCGTTAGGATTCCACCATATTCAAACACTGCCTTTCTTTTAATTTCTGGAGCAGAAGAAGGCATCACAATATAAGCTTTAACACCTAAGTTTTTTGCTGCCAACGATAATGCTCCTGCAAAATTACCCGAGGAATGTGTTACAACACCTTTTTTTCTTTGTTCTTCTGACAGATTTAAAATTGCATTGCTTGCTCCTCTTGTTTTATAGGATCCTGTTTTTTGAAAGTTTTCGCATTTTAAAAAAACAGTAGCTTGTGTTGCTTCATTTAACAATCTTGAATGCAAAACTGGAGTATTATAGATATGTGGTTCAATTCGTTGGTAGACTTTTAGTAAGTTTTGCATAAATGTGTGTTTTCTCAAATATAAAAAATAAGTACTATAAATGCTGAAAATACATTTAAAAAATTGAGCACAAAAAAATCCCTCTCAAAACGAGAAGGATTTTGCTTTTGGGTGGAAGACGGGACTCGAACCCGCGACACTCGGTACCACAAACCGATACTCTAACCAACTGAGCTACAACCACCATATAATTCGGCTGCAAATATAATTTATTTTTTTATTTGCAAGAAAAGAAAAGTTAAATTAATTTACTTAAATTTTCTACTGCAACGTAACGTTCTGTAGTAAAACCTTCTGCAGATTCTACTCCAATTAACCTCCCTAAATCTTTAGCTCTATATTCAATACTTTCATAAAGTTTTTACTTGTAATTGGTGTTTCTGGCTCGTTACTGTTTGGATCATAAAACTGTGAACTATACGCTTTAACTGATGCTTTTTGTTTCCATAAAACCAGTAACATCTACTACAAAGTCAGGCTCTATATTTTTCCATTGTATGTAATGATACACTTGTTTTGGCCTCCATTTTTCTTGTAATGCACCATCTAATTCAGTTTCAATTTTCAATAAACCACTTAAAAAACAAGCGTCAGAAACCAGTTTACTCCCTTTTGGATGATCAATATGTCTATCATCAATCGCATTACACAACACAATTTCGGGTTGGTATTTACGTATCATTTTAATGATTTCTAATTGATGTTTTTTATCATTTACAAAAAAGCCATCTGCAAAACCTAAATTTTCACGAACCGATACTCCTAAAATATTTTTGCAGCATCTGCAGCTCTCTTATCACGCAATTCGCAGAACCTCGTGTTCCTAATTCACCTCGAGTTAAATCTACAATCCCTACTTTTTTACCTAAAGAAATTTCTTTGGCTATTGTTGCTCCACAACACAATTCAATATCATCAGGATGTGCTCCAAAAGCTAGTATATCTAGTTTCATTTATTCTTTTGTTTAATTTTTTCTATAGCTTGTTCTATATCTGCTATTAAATCTTCTGGTTCTTCTATTCCAACTGAAAAACGGATCAATCCATCCTTGATTCCCTTGATTAACGCTCTTTCTTCAGCTCCCATTAGTGCATGCGTTGTTTGCAACGGCTGGGTTTACATGGTAGTACTTTCTAACTCCTGCTAAGCTCATAGACGGTTTTATCAACTTTAACTTACGCTGAAATTCCATGGTATCTATTTCTTCATTCAATTCAAAAGACAACATTCCTCCAAAACCTTTCATTTGCTTTTTGCCAATTCATGATCTGGATGTGATTTTAATCCTGGATAATATACCCTATCTATATTTGGGTTTGAATCTAAATATTCGGCCATCTTTAATGCATTTTCACTTTGACATTTTACACGCAAATTCATTGTTTTTAAACTTCGTTCTAGCATCCATACGGTAAAATCACTTAAGCTTCCTCCAAGGTTAATTGCAGTGTTCCAAATTATTTCAATATGATTATTAGATGCAGCAACAGCGCCTGCCAAAATATCCGAATGTCCACCCATGTATTTCGTTGCAGAATGAATTACAATATCAATACCAAAATCAACAGGATTTTGATTGATAGGTGATGCAAATGTATTGTCAATCATCGTTACAATTCCGTTTGCTTTTGCCAAATCTGCAACCGCTTGCATATCTGTAATGGTTAACAATGGATTTGAAGGTGTTTCTATATACAATACCTTTGTATTTGGTTTGATAACTTCTTTAAAAGAATCAATAGATAATCTTTTGTAAAGGAATATTCAATACCAAATTTTTCAAACTCTTTTAGCACAAAATTATAGGTTCCTCCATATAACGTTGTTGCAAAACAATATGGTCTCCTTGCTTCAAAAATGCAAGAATTGTAGTACTAACAGCTGCCATACCTGAGCCAAAAATCAATGCATTTTCAGTTTTTTCTAAAGCAGCAATTTTTTTGACCAAAGCTTCTTGATTTGGTGTATTTAAATAACGCGGATATCGTTTTACATCAACACCATCGAAAGCATAAGAAGTGGACATGTAGATAGGAGAAATAGCTCCTTTAAACTGTTCATCTTTAACTTCTCCAACATGCGTACAAATCGTGTTGATTCCTAATTTATTAAGTGGTTTCATTTTCTAATATTAATGTTACGCTAAGATAAGAAAACAATTAGACTTGTACTGTTTTCCATTTTCCTTTTTTAAAGAGCCAGATTCCAATAATAGCAATCAAAATTTCTGCAAAGGTTATGGATAAAAACACACCAATTGGTCCCGCATCAAGCACTATTGCTTCAATATAAGCAAAGGGTAATTGAAATAACCAAAAACAAACAAAGTTGATATAGGTTGGTGTTTTTGTGTCTCCAGAACCATTAAATGATTGAATTACAACCATTCCGTAAGCATAGAAAACATACCCTGCTGCAATAATTTGCAAACATAAACTTCCACTTTTAATCACTGCTGGATTATCGCTAAACCAACTCAAAAAAGTGGACGCAAAAACGACATAAATTATAGAAACAAAGCCCATAAAATAGGCTGCATATTTTCCAGTTTTCCAAACAGATTTCTCTGCCCTATCTGGTTTTTTTGCTCCTAAGTTTTGCCCAACTAAAGTAGCTGCTGCATTACTCATCCCCCAAGCAGGCATCATTGTAAACATCATAATTCTAATAGCTATAGTATACCCTGCTAATACTTCGCTACCAAATTCTGACATGATCCTTATTAAGAAAACCCAGCTAGAAGTTCCTATCAAGAATTGTCCAATTCCGCCTAAAGAAACTTTAATCAAATTAAGCATTATAGATACTCTAATTACAATGTCTTTTAGAGCAATTTTAATTCTTCCAAAACCATAAAATAAAGCAATCAATTGCCATACAACAGCGGTTCCTCTACCAATGGTTGTAGCAATTGCAGCTCCTTCTACTCCATAAGCCGGAATAGGTCCTAGTCCAAAAATAAAAATTGGATCTAAAATAATGTTTAGTCCGTTTGATAGAATTAACGTCCACATTGCTATGGAAGCATTCCCCGCACCTCTAAAAATTGCGTTGATCAAAAACAGTAACATAATCGTTATGTTTCCACCCAATAAAATTTTTGTATAACCAAAACCTTCTTCAATTAAATCAGGTTCTGCACCCATCAATCCTAAAATTTCTTTTGAAAATAGAATTCCGATGACACTAATAATAAGAGCTATTGTAACTCCTAAAATAAGTACTTGTATTGCAGCTTGATTTGCTCCTTTAGTATCTTTTTCTCCAATTCTTCTAGCTACAATTGCTGTTGCAGCCATACTTAAACCGATTGCAACTGCATATACTAAAGTAATCACCGATTCTGTTAACCCAATAGTTGCAACTGCATTAACACTAACTCTAGAAACGTAAATAATATCTACCAAAGCAAATATAGATTCCATGAGCATTTCTAAAATCATCGGAATGGATAATAAAAAAACTGCTTTACGAATACTACCCGTTGTAAAATCTTGTTCTTTACCGCTAACTGCGTCTTTAAAAAGTTGAAAAATATTCTTTCTTGTTAGTTGATTGTCTTCTGACATGATATACATAAAAATATAAAATAATAGACTCAGCTTTGAAGTAAATTTCAATGCTGATAATTTTGGGTAGTGTAAGAAACGACGAAACTGAAGTCTATTTAAACAATCATAAGGCTGCAAATATGCAAAAATATTTTTAAATAATTAAGGGTTGAAAATTAATTTCAATATCTTCGCAATTATGATAAAGGTTGTAATAATCGGACAAGGAAATGTAGCAACTCATTTGTTCAATGCGCTTTCTAAAGCAGTGAATATTTCAGTTGAACAAATTAACTCGAGAACATTAACTACAATTCAAGGTTCAGAGATAACAATCATTGCCGTATCTGATGATGCTATACAACAAGTTTCTAAGGCAATTATTAATAGAGAAGGATTGATTGTTCACACTTCTGGAGCAGTAGGTATAAACGCACTTGAAAACAGAAGAAAAGGTGTCTTTTACCCATTACAATCATTTACAAAAAATGCAAAAATTGATTTTAATAAGGTTCCTTTTTGTCTAGAAACTGAAAATGATAAGGATTATACATTATTAGAAAATTTAGCAAAAACTCTTGGATCAAACATTTATCAAATTAATTCTGAGCAACGAAAAAAATTACATGTAGCAGCTGTTTTTGTTAATAATTTCACCAATCATATGTATACAATTGCAAACGATATTTGTACAAAAAACAAGATTCCTTTTGAGATTTTATATCCATTAATTGAAGAAACTGCTAAAAAAGTACAATCAATTACTCCAAGAGATGCTCAAACAGGTCCTGCAAAAAGAAATGATACCCAAACAATAAAAAATCATTTAGAAGATTTAAATTTACAACAGCAAAAAATATATCAATTGCTTACAAAATATATCCAAGAAAGCTAATTATGGAAAAAAGTTATAAAGAATATTTATCAAAAATAGACACTTTAATTTTTGATGTTGATGGTGTTTTAACCAATGGAGTCGTTACCGTTTTTCCGAATGGAGAATTGGTTAGACATATGAATATCAAAGACGGATATGCTTTAAAAACAGCAGTTGATGCTGGCTTGAATGTGTGTATAATTTCTGGCGGAACAAACGAAGGAGTTCGCAAGCGATTGGAAGGACTTGGAATCAAAGATATTTATTTAGGTGCTCATGACAAGATTAAGCAATACAACGAAATTGTTGAAAAATATAATTTAAAAACTGAAAATGTGTTGTATATGGGAGATGACATACCTGATTTTCCAGTGATGAAATTAGTTGGAATGCCTTGTTGTCCGAATGATGCTGCACCAGAAATTCAGAAAATTTCTAAATATATTTCTTATAAAAAAGGTGGAGATGGTTGCGCTAGAGACATCATAGAACAGGTTTTAAAAGTGCAAGGAAAATGGGATGGCAACTTTGATTCTAAATATGATTAATTTTTTGTCTTGATTGGTTTTAAAATCTAATAAACACAGATCTTATAAATAAAAAAATAATTTATTTCATCTTTTTATTTTACTCTTTTGCAGGAAACTCACAAACTATACTAGGCAAATGGGCTTCCCTTTATGAAAATACAAAAAACATAGAATCCGTCATTGAAATTTATGAAGATGAAGGCAAAATATTTGGAAAAATAATAGCCATTGCAAATCCAAGTAGTAGAGATGAACTGTGTAGTCTTTGTGAAGGAAAACTAAAAGATAAATCCATTTTAGGCATGGTAATCGTTAGAGATTTAAAAAAGGATAAAAATGAATCGGCAGGAGGATGAGTTTGGATCCAAAAAATGGAAAAGAATATAAATGTACTATCAGTCTAAAAGATGCAAATACGATGAAGCTTAGAGGTTATATTGGGTTTTCCGTTTTTGGAAGAACCGATTACTGGTATCGCGTTAATGATAAAAAATAGTTAACTTTTGCTAGTTTTTCTCTTCTAACATTGGTACAAAAGCAAAATCGCCTAGCTCATGTTTTTCGAATTCTTTGGATGATTTACGAATAAACAACGTCATTATTTGAGTTACTTCTCCAACAGGAATTAACAAACTTCCTCCTACTTTTAATTGACTTAACAATGCTTTTGGAACAAAAGGTGCTCCAGCAGTCACAATAATTTTATCGAACGGAGCAATTTCGGGCAATCCTTTATAACCATCACCAAAAATCAATTTTTTAGCTCTGTAGCCTAATTTTGGTAAGAATAATGACGTTTTTTTAAAGAGTTCAAGTTGACGCTCAATTGAGTATACTTCTGCTCCTATTTCTAGCAATACTGCTGTTTGATAACCAGAACCTGTTCCTATTTCTAATACTTTTTCTCCTTTTTTTACTTCTAAGGTTTGAGATTGAAAAGCAACAGTATAAGGCTGAGAAATGGTTTGCTCTGCAGCAATAGGGAAAGCTTTATCTTGATAAGCATGCGCTTCAAAACTAGAATCGATAAACAAATGACGTGGGATTTTACGAACGGCATTTAAGACATTTTTATCACTTATACCTTTAGCTTCTAACACGGTAGCCAATTTTTTTCTAAGGCCTTGATGTTTATGAGTATCTTTCAATTTTAAGTAAAATTTGGAGTTCTAAAAGTAGTAATAAATCTAAAAAAATAGCTATAAAAGTGTATCTTTGTTACCGTAATTTTTCAATTTCAAAAAATTGAAATAATTGTCTGTTCGAGCGCAGTCGAGAACTACTTAGACAATTAAATTATTAACCTCTCGACTGCGCTCGAGGAGACATAAAAATATTTATATGCTAAAAGTAGGTGTTCTTGGCGCGGGTCATTTAGGAAAAATTCATCTTCGCTTATTACAACAATCAGATAAATACGAGTTGGTAGGATTTTATGATCCATTTACAAAAAATGCAAAAAAAGTAGCCAAAGAATTTGGATATGTTTTGTTTGATTCTGTAGAAAGTTTAATAGATGAGGTTGATGTAATAGACATAGTAACTCCAACATTATCTCATTTTGACTGTGCAAAATTAGCCATAGAAAAGGGTTGTCATATTTTTATTGAAAAGCCAATTACAAAAACGGTTTTAGAAGCAGAAGCGATTAGAACGTTAGCAAGTCAAAAACATATTAGAGGTCAAGTTGGTCACGTAGAGCGTTTTAATCCTGCATTTACAGCTGTTAAAGACATGATAGATTCACCTATGTTTATAGAAACACATCGTTTGGCAGAATTCAACCCTAGAGGAACAGATGTACCTGTTGTGCTTGATTTAATGATTCATGATATCGATATCATTTTAAGCGTTGTTAAATCACCTGTAAAAAACGTACATGCTAGTGGTGTTTCGGTAATTAGTGAAACACCTGATATTGCCAATGCGCGAATTGAATTTGAGAATGGTTGTGTCGCTAATTTAACTGCAAGTAGAATCTCAATGAAAAACATGCGTAAATCTAGATTTTTTCAAAAAGACGCTTATATTTCTGTAGATTTTTTAGAAAAAACAGCAGAAGTTGTAAAAATGAAAGATGTGCCAGAAAATCAGGATGAATTTGCCATGATTTTACAAAACGCAGAAGGCATTAAAAAACAAATTTACTTTGACAATCCAGAAATACAACCGAACAATGCCATTTTAGACGAATTAGAGTCGTTTGCGGATGCCATTGAAAATGACACAACACCAATAGTTTCTTTATCACAAGGAACTGAAGCTTTAAGAATTGCACAACGAATCATTGATTGTTTCGATAATTAATATAAAAACAGATACATGAAAAACATTGCAGTAATAGGATCAGGAACCATGGGAAACGGAATTGCGCATACATTTGCTCAATTTGGATTTCAAGTTCAATTAATTGACATTTCTGAAGCTAATTTAGTGAGAGGAATTGCAACCATTACAAAAAATTTAGACAGAATGGTTGCCAAAGAAAAAATTTCTGAAGCAGATAAAAATAAAACTTTAAACAATATTACAACCTATACCTCTATCAAAGAAGGTGTGCAATATGCAAGTTTAGTTTTAGAAGCTGCAACAGAAAATGTAGATTTAAAACTAAAAATCTTCAAAGAGTTGGATGAAGTTTGTCCAGAGGATACCATTTTAGCAACAAACACTTCCTCTATTTCTATTACCCAAATTGCAGCTGTTACTAACAGACCAACTCAAGTAATTGGAATGCATTTTATGAATCCGGTGCCCATTATGAAATTGGTAGAAATCATTAGGGGTTATAATACTTCCGATGAAGTGATGTCTTTTATTGTTGATTTAACTAAAAAAATTAATAAAATTCCGGTTCAAGTAAATGATTATCCAGGTTTTGTTGCCAATAGAATCTTGATGCCAATGATTAACGAATCTATAGAAACATTATACAATGATGTTGCTGATGTGAAAGAAATTGATACAGTAATGATGTTAGGAATGGCACACCCAATGGGACCGTTACAGTTAGCTGATTTTATTGGACTAGATGTATGTTTATCAATCTTGAATGTATTGTATGACGGATTTAAAAATCCAAAATATGCTCCATGTCCATTATTAGTTAATATGGTAAGAGCTGGAAAACTTGGCGTTAAGTCTGGTGAAGGATTTTACGATTATTCTGAAAGCAGAAAAGCAGAAAAAGTAGCAAAGCAATTTGCTTAAAAATGAAAATAAAACTCTTAATACATTTGATTTTTGTTTGTTTGATTTCTACATCTTACGGACAAAAATCAACTAAGAGTTTTTTCTCTCCAACTAAAGTCGGAATTCAGTTTTCACAAGGAAATGAAAATAATTTTTTGTTTGATGATGTTGATTATTTCTACAAAACAAATACACTAAAAGGGCAACTTTATTTTCCAGTAGCTTCATTAAAAACTCTAGCGGTTTCTTTTATTGTACAGCCTCAAATTCAATTTGTTCAGCATCAATTGTACAATGATCAATTTGTATTACCTACTGAAGCTAATTATATTGAAAAAAGACAACGATTTACTCAATTAAAAAATATTTCGATTACTGGAGTTGAATTTAGTGTAGAAGCGAAACAGCAGCTATTTAAAAACTTAAGTGTTTTTCTACAAGCCGGACTCGGTTTTACTTATATAGATACAGCAACAGAGCGTTTAGCAAAAGGATTTACCTTTGTTGAAAATGGTAGTTTGGGTGTTGAGATAAAGTTAAACACAAAAGTATCCATTCAATTTTTTGGAGGGGTTGGACATGTTTCTAATTTTGATTTTCAGTTACCAAATAGTGGTTACAATATTTTTAGCACAGGTTTAGGGTTGCTGTATTCTATAAAATAAAAAGAGAAAATTCCTTTCGAAACTCCCTCTTTTAACTTTATTGATTTAGGAATTAGTTGTTACTAACTTTTTTTATCATCTTTAGAAGCCTTGTTCCATATTTTAATTTGATCTTCTTTAGTAACGCCAGAAAGTATTTCTACATTTACCCCATCAGAGGTTCCTAATTTTACAGTTCTCTTTTCAAATTGATCTCCAACTTTTACTTCTACATAAGGTTCTTCCGTTTTCTTATCAAAACGCAATAATGCTTCTTTAATGGCTAAAATATTTTCTTTTTTCTCAAGAACAATATCGGCATTCGCACTATATCCAGCTCTAATAAAATTGTTGTCATCTAAGGTAACATCCGCTTTTATTTTAAACTGTACTGCTCCTCCTTCTTCAGTTCCTTTTGGAGCGATAAAGTTTAAGGTTGCAGGGAATTTTTTATCTTCTATTGCACCTAAAGAAACTTGAATTTTTGTTCCTTCTATTAATTTGCTTACTTCAGATTCATCAACTTTTCCTTCAAAAATCATCTTCGTCATATCTGCAATTGTAGCAATTGTAGTACCTGCATTAAAGTTATTTGATTGGATTACTTGATATCCTTTTTTAACCGGAATCTCTACAATCATACCAGAAGCAGTTGCTCTAATATTAGTATTTGCAGTACTACCATTTCCTGCTGTAGATCCTTTCTGAATAATCTCTAAATCAGACTGTGCATTGTCTAAATTCACTTTTGCATTGTTATAACTTAACTCTGCAGATTCAAATTCTTGACGAGAAACAACTCCTTTGTCAAAAAGCCCTTTCGTTCTATTGAAAGAATTTTTTGCGTTATCGAAGGTTAACTGTGCGTTCTTAACTCTACCATTAGCACTGTTTAATGATTGAATATTTGGAACGACTCTTACAGTCGCAATTAAATCGCCCGCTTTTACGATTGTTCCTTCTTCTAAATATATTTCATCTATAATTCCGGAAATTTGAGGTTTTATTTCTACTTCCTCTAAAGGCACAACTTTTCCAGTTGCTACCGTTTTTTTAACAATTGTAGTAATGAAAGCTGTTTCAGTTTCAAATTCTATAATGTTTTTTTTGTTCTTTTTACCGAACCAAATAAGTGCAGCTACAAAACAGACTCCTATAATTGCTAAAATAATTTTTGCTCTTTTACTCATAATTGTTATTTTTTATTCTTCTCTTAATGCTTCTATTGGTTTTACTATTGTTGCCATATATGCAGGTATCAATCCTATTAAAGAACCTAATACCGTTAATGTTAAAAATGCTATTAAAATAATTGGAATGTTAACTGTTGGATTTATCATAATCGCATCATCTCCGCTACCAACCATAGAATCAATTCCAAATAAAACTAAAGCCCCAAAGACAATTCCCAACATCCCTGCCACTGTTGTTAAGAACACTGACTCTAAAACTATTTGTCTTCTAATGCTAATGGGTGTTGCTCCCAGCGCCCGTCTAATTCCGATTTCTTTAGTACGTTCTTTTACTGTAATTAATAAGATATTACCAATTGCAAAAACTCCAGCAATTAGGGTTGCAATACCTACAAACCAGGTCAAAAATTGCATACCTGTTAAAAAACCAGTTACTTTTCCAATTTCTACACCAAGATTAACACTTCCAAAGGCTCTTTTGTCATCTGGATGCACTTTATGTAAATTCTTTAAGGTTAATAAAACATCAGCTTCCATTTGCTCAATATCTACACCTTCATTGGCTGTTATCATCATCCAATCAATTTTATCACCTCTGTTGTATACTTTTTGAAAAGTAGTAAAAGGAATGTAGGCTGCATTACCGTCAAAACTAATTCCGTTAGACCTTTTATAAACCCCAATTAACTTGTAGTTTATACTATTAATTTTAAGATATTGACCAATTGGTTCTTCACCTTTATCAAATAAGTCTTTGTACATGTCTTCAGAAATTACACAAACTTTTGCGTAAGATAAAATATCATTATCGTTTAAAAAACGACCATACATTAAATCTTTTTTCTGAATTTTATCTAAAACGGGATAGTCTCCACTGACTTGATAATTACCTGATTTAAAATCTTTAATAATCAAATTATTAGTTCGATTTCTTGGAGCTAACAATCTAATTTCTTTACTGAATTCACTTTTTAAAATTTCAACATCTCTTAATGTCAAACTAAATCTTCTTCCTTTTTGAAATCCTTTAAAAGGAGTATCGGTAGATTGTGTCCAAACAAAAACACTATTGGTAGCAAAGCTTCCAAAAATCTTATTAAAATTATTTTCTATACCTCTTGCTGCACCTAATAACACGACCAACAAGAAAATACCCCACAATACACCAATAATAGTAATTGCTGTTCTCGTTTTATTTTTACGGATACTTCCGTAAATTTCTTGCCATGTATCTGAATCAAATAAAAACTTCATCTTAATCTGCTCTTAATGCTACAATTGGTTTAATTTTCGCAGCTCTTTTAGCTGGTACATATCCTGCAATCAATCCCGATAAAATTAAAACAACCGTTGCGCCTATTACAATTCCGGGGCTTACACTTGGGTTGGTTATAAAATAATCTTCTAAACTATCGCCAATTTGACTCAAAATATAAGTTCCTAAAGACAATCCTAAATAACCCGCTATGGTGGTAATTAAAACAGACTCTTGAACTACCATACCAACAATTGATGAAGGCTGTGCTCCTAAAGCTTTTCTGATACCAAACTCTTTTGTGCGCTCTTTAATAACAAAAATCATAATGTTACTAATTCCGATGATTCCTGCTACTAAAGTACCTGAACCAATAAAAATTACAATAAAATACAGGGCCAACATAAATGTCCCTACTCCTTTATTTGCTTCTGCCATATTTTGAACCCTTAGAGCACTTTGATCATCTGGATGTATGTTTAATTTTTTTCTTAAATCTCGCTCTAATTTATTTCCAAATGCAATGGCTTCATCTAGGCTTAAATCTGGATTGTATCCAATACTAATCGAATTGATTTCATCGTTGTTTCCATAAATCATTTGAGCTGTTGTAATTGGCATATATGTCATTCGTTCTTCATTATCTCCCCCGTCATCAGAAAAAATACCAATAATTTGATATGATATTCCGTTTACGTTAACACGTTTCCATAACGCAGGCTTTTCTCCAAATAAATCTTCTTTAACCAAACGGCCAATAACGATTACTTTGGCTTTTTCTTTTAAGTCTCGTTGATTGATATATCTACCTTCATCAATGATTGTTTTTTCTAAAAATTGATGATCTGGGTGAACAGCTCGTAAACTATAATTGTCTTGATTATTTTTGTATGAAATATTTACGTTTCTGTTAACTCTTGCTGTTAACAATTCTATATTACTGTCATACTCATCTTTAACGTAGTCAAAATCATTATTTTTTAATTGAATTCTTCTACCGGTTTGTAATCCTTTATAAGGTTTCGATGTTTTCCAAACACGAACAAACATTGAATTTTGAGCATCGTCTGCAAACGCGTCTTTAAATGAATTACTCAATCCGCTAACAATACCAAACAACAATGTAAAAAGTAAAATTGCAAAGGCTACTGTAAAACCAGACATTACAGAACGTAATTTGTTTTTACTGATACTTTGAAAAATTTCTCTCCAACGATCTAAATCGAACATATTATACAGCTTTTGATTTGCTAGTTAAGTTGTCACTAATAATAATACCGTCTTTTAAACGAACAATTCTTTTGGTTTGTGCTGCAACTTCTTCTTCGTGGGTAATTACAAAAACAGTCATTCCTTCATCATTAATATCTCTCAATAAATCCATAACATTATCAGTAGTAGTAGAATCTAATGCTCCTGTTGGTTCATCTGCCAGCACAACTTTTGGTTTTGTGACTAAAGCTCTTGCTATTGCAACACGTTGTTTTTGACCACCAGATAATTCGTTTGGTAAATGATTAGCCCAATCTTTTAATTCTACTTTATCAAGATATTCCATTGCAATTTTTAATCGTTCTTTTCTTGGAACTCCTTTATAATAAAGTGGTAATGCAACATTTTCTAACGCTGTTTTGTATGAAATTAAGTTAAACGATTGAAAAACAAATCCTAAAAATTTGTTCCGCAAAATCGCCGCTTTTTTTTCATTTAAGTTTTTAATTAACTTTCCATTTAAATAATATTCACCTTCATCATGTTCATCCAATAAACCAACAATGTTTAACAATGTGGATTTTCCAGAACCAGAAGATCCCATAATTGAAACAAACTCTCCTTCTTTAATATGTAAATCGATTCCTTTTAAAACATGCAAAGAATCTTTTCCGATTGGATAAGATTTGTGTAGCTTTTTAATTTCTATCATCTTTGATTAGTTAATTTTTATGTGAAGTAATAATCATCTTTTTTACTTTAAAAGTATTTTTAGATAAATCAATTTATGCAAATATCCTTTTTACTTAACTACTTCTGTGTATCTGACGTCTTAAATCAAAATTTGTTACATCTAATTCAGAAAATTTATAGAAATTTGCAGGAGATTTCTTTTAATCAAAATTATTTTTGATGTATACTTTTGATAACTTACCGAATAACAAGCAAATAGTACTTTTTGATGGAGTATGTAACTTTTGCAATGCTTCAATTTTAAAAATCATAAAAAATGACAAGAAAAACATATTCTTGTTTGCCTCTTTACAATCAGAAATAGGAAAAGAAATCACTCAACACTTTAATATTGATACAAATTTAATAGATTCAATTATTTTAGTTGAATCTAAAACAAGCTTCGCGATTAAATCTACTGCAGCTTTAAAAATTGCAAAACAGTTTGGTGGTTTATGGTGGCTTTTTCAATTTTTTTGGATTTTGCCAACATCCTTCAGAGATTTCTTTTACGATTATATTGCAAAAAACAGATACAAATGGTTTGGAAAAAAAGAAAGTTGCATGATACCAACTCCAGAAATAAAATCTAAATTCATCGACTAATGAAAAACATACACTGTGTAATTTTTGATATGGATGGAGTTATCATTGACTCTGAATTACTGCATAAAAAAGCTTATTACGAAACTTTTGTTTCTTTAGGTTTAGAAGTATCAGAAGGATTGTATAAAACCTTAACTGGTTCTTCTACAATCAATGCTTTTCAAAAATTAGTAGCACATTTTAATTTGAATGAAGATCCAAATGAGTTGGTACTACAAAAAAGAAAACGCTATGTAAACTTCTTTGAAAATGATCCAACGTTGCATTTAGTAAAAGGTGTTGAAGAAATTATTCATTATTTCTATGATAAAGGAATCACATTGATTTTAGCCTCTTCTTCTGCCATGATAAATATTGATCGTGTTTTTAATCGGTTTCATTTAAACCAATATTTTACTGCAAAAATTAGTGGAGCAGATTTAACAGCCTCTAAACCACATCCTGAAATTTTTGAAAAAGCAGCTGTATTAGGAAATACTCCAAAAGAAAATTGTATTGTTATTGAAGATTCTGACAATGGTGTTAAAGCAGCTAATGATGCTGGTATCTTTGTTTTTGGATATAGAAATCCGTTAGCAGCAGATCAAACTCTTGAAAATGCTGACAAAATCATTACTGATTTCAGTGAATTGAAAAAATATATTTAATTTTTAAAAATAAAAGAATAAATAATTTGTTGTTTTTATTATTAATCGTAATATTGCAATGAAACAATTAATAGTTAAAATGGGTTTAGCAAAAACAGAAATTTTTACAGAAGATCAAAATCAAATTGCCTTATTTGCAAAAGTATTTGGACATCCAGCAAGAGTAGCCATACTACAACATTTATTTAAAATAGATACGTGTGTTTGTGGAGATTTGGTAACAGAAATAAAGCTAGCACAACCAACAATATCACAACATTTAAAAGAATTAAAGTTATTAGGATTGATTAAAGGAAATGTTGAAGGAACACGTGTTTGTTATTGTATTGACTCAGAAAATTGGACAACAATGAAAGAAGTAATGTTTCAATTTTTAAATCAAGACATATTAGAAAAACAAGGCTGTTGTTAATATAAAAATTAGAAAAAAATAAATCAGATCATGAAATTATCAGAAATAAAATCAGTATTAAATACCCTAGAAACCATAGCGTTTCAATTGCCAAACGGACAATTAGTTCCAAATCATTTTCATGTTACAGAAATAGGTAAGATTACAAAAAACTTTATCGATTGTGGAGGAACAATTCGCAAAGAAGAAGTTGTTAATTTTCAACTTTGGGATGCTAACGATTACGATCATAGATTACATCCAGAGAAGCTGGTACATATCATCAACCTTTCAGAAAAGGTTTTAGAAATTGACGATTTAGAAATAGAAGTAGAATATCAAGGGCAAACTATTGAGAAGTTTGGATTAGATTTCGACGGGAAAAACTTTTTATTAACAACCAAACAAACAGATTGTTTGGCAAGAGGTAAATGTGAAGTTCCTTCAAAACCTAAAATGAAAATTGCTGAGCTTCAATCGGCTAATAGCTGCTCTCCAGGCAGTGGATGTTGCTAATTTTAAAAACACCTGTTAAAATGGCTTTATTTACTAAAATTGATGAAATTATTTCAACATTAGATCTTGAAACAATTACAAACCAACGAAAAGAGACTTTACAACCTTTGGTTGATTATCTCAAAATGAAAATGAATGACAACAAAAAAATTCGTTTGAATTTTATTTGTACACATAATTCCCGTAGAAGTCATTTATCACAAGTTTGGGCGCAAACCATGGCACATCATTTCAATATTAAAAATGTTTTTTGTTATTCAGCTGGCACGGAAGCTACAGCAGTCTTTCCAATGATTATTGAAACGCTACAAAATTCAGGCTTTAAAATTAAAAAGCAATCAGAAAACATCAATCCAATTTACAACATCAAGTATTCTGAGAGCGAATCCCCTATTGTTGGTTTTTCAAAAACAATAGATTCAGATTTTAATCCTACATCAGAATTTGCTGCAATTATGACCTGCTCTCAAGCTGATGAAGATTGTCCGTTTATTCACGGTGCAGAAAAACGAATTCCGATTCCTTTTGAGGACCCTAAGGTATTTGACAACACTCCACAACAAAAGGAAAAATACAATGAAAGAAGCTTGCAAATAGCTACAGAACTATTTTATGTTTTTTCTCAAATAACTCAGAAATAATGGCAACCAAAAAATTAAGTTTTCTTGACAAAAATCTCACATTGTGGATTTTTATAGCAATGTCTATTGGTATTGGACTAGGATATTTTATGCCCTCATTTCCAAATATTATTAACTCCTTTAGTAATGGAACAACCAATATTCCTATTGCAATAGGGTTGATTTTAATGATGTATCCACCTTTAGCAAAAGTGAATTATGCACTCTTACCTAAAGTTTTTAGGAATACTAAAATCTTATCTATTTCACTACTCTTAAATTGGATAATAGGTCCAATACTGATGTTTATTTTAGCAATTACATTTTTAAGAGAATATCCAGAATACATGGTTGGCTTAATATTGATCGGATTGGCTAGATGTATTGCAATGGTGTTGGTTTGGAACGATTTAGCAGAAGGAAGTAGCGAATATGGAGCTGGATTGGTGGCATTGAATAGTATATTTCAAGTGTTTGCATATTCGTTCTATGCATGGATTTTTATTACCATTCTTCCTCCCTACTTTGGATTTGAAGGCGCTATTGTAGCTATTTCAATTGGAACAATTGCAGAAAGTGTCGCTATTTATCTAGGAATCCCTTTTGTATTAGGGATTTTAAGTCGCCTTGTTTTAGTGAAAATAAAAAGTGAAAAATGGTATACAGAAAAGTTTATACCTACTATTTCTCCAATTACCTTAATTGCTTTGTTATCTACAATAGTAATCATGTTTTCTTTAAAAGGCGAATTGATTGTGCAAATTCCAATGGATGTGTTGATTATTGCCGTACCATTACTCATCTATTTTACGTTGATGTTTATCATTGGGTTTTTCGTTACAAAAGCAACTGGAGCAGCATATGATAAAACTGCTTCTGTAGCATTTACAGCAGCTGGAAATAATTTTGAATTAGCTATTGCTGTTGCGATTGCAGTTTTTGGTTTAAATTCTGGACAAGCTTTTGCAGGAGTAATTGGGCCTTTAGTTGAAGTACCTGCACTAATTTTATTGGTTCGGGTTTCTTTTTGGCTGCGAAAAAAATATTACAACTAATTATAGGCAAAAACTACTTTAAGCTTTTTAAAATAAAGTCTACTGTTTTGCTTGTATTGTTGTTTTGCAAATAAGAATCTGTATAATGTTTTGATTTTACAGCGTATCCTTTATCAATCATATACTGAATATCATCAACAAATTCTAGTGAAACTTTTCCGGTTAATAGCAATCCTAGATCTTTTCCCTTTTTGTAATAATCATAGATTTTTTTCAGTCCGGTTAAATACAAATAATCTTTTGTAAAACCTCCACCTCTATGTGCTCGTATAGAAATATAAAATGCCTCTTCTCTTTCTAAATCGTAATCGTTGTGTAACATTCTAAATGTTCTAGAAAAAGAATATCCTTTTGCTAAACTATCAACAGCTAAAACTCGATATGCTAATTCTTTTAAACGTTTTACTGTTAGATTTCCAGACATGTATTCACTAAAAACTGCTAAACCTTCCTGAGTTTCTTCGTTATTTGGAAAACCGTGAGAAAATATTTTTAACGGATGCAATAAACCATTCATTGTGGTTACCATATGCACACCAATTTCGTGATTAGTTAATACATTAATTTCGTTGTCAGAAAAAACATGATTCTCGTTTAAAACCAACGCTTTAATACTGTTAGAAACCATTGCAATCGCTCCCATTGTAGAGGAGTTTTTTATTTCGTAAGTAAAATCGTATTTTTTAGAATATTCTCTAAAAAAATGAGCAGATTCACTTGCTGTATATTGAGGCTTAAAAATGTCTGAATGTGCATCTTCACTCTCAAAATGAAGAATGAATTTTGCATTTTCTACATCCTGTTCTGTGGGTGTTCCGAAAGAATGTAAACTATTGTAATAGAATTTTTTACCTTTTCCAATTGTTTCTATACATTGAATTAAACCTGAGTAAAAATAAATGATATCTTCATATATTTCTCTTAACCGTTCATCTTCAATTTTATCTATTGATTGAGTAAAAAACTCTTTATGCAATTTAAATTTATCAAAATCTCTTTTAGGATATTTAAAGCTTGGATCTGTAAGGTATTTAGAGTTAAAAAACTTTTCTTTTTCCGATTCGATATTAATTGGATTCACATAGTTTAACAACTCGATTTTCTTTACAAGCTCATCTATATGATTGTCTATCTCAAAAAGGGTTTTATTTTTTACCTGGGTCTCGTTCATCATAAATCAATATCTAAAAATAGCATCACAAAATTACAATTTATGCGCTTTATAAAAAGCTTCTGCATGGTTTTTTAATTCGCTTTTCAAATAATTTTCAACAGCAGAAACTACTTCTGGAAACATAATTTGTTCTAACTCATCACAATATATTTTAGCAATTTCTGTTGCCAAGACTAAAGTATTCTTAAAATTTTGAGTGATGTACTTTAAGAAATACCCGTTCCCTTGAAAAGTGTCATTGATTTTTGAAGTAGATGTAATTCCGTTTGGCAAGGGTGTTTTTTCTAAAATTGCCCTCCAAGATTCAACTTCTTTACCAAATCGATTGTTATCTATATTTGAAGTCCCTAAATTCCAAGTTGGCACTTCTCTATCCCAACGTTTCCAATTGTATGAATGCATATCATAAACAACACAAACACCAAATTTTTCTTCTAATTTTGCAATCAATGCATGCACAACTTTATAAAAATTTGTATGTTTTTGCATACTCTTTTCATGCATTTTCTTAGGTAATGGATTTTTCCAAAGTTGTTTTCCCCAAGCATCTGTATAAATTGCGGTTTCTGGAGTTCTATTTAAATCGTATTCGAATCTAGAATCCATTGCGGCAATTAGAATTGGATGCGATTTTACCATTTCTTTGGTTGCTGGATCTTCTTCAAACCAACGATCATATGCTGTATGCAAACAATTGCCCCATAATTCTTTTCTAAATTGATGACCATCATGAACGGCTCCACATGCATAAGGAACATATTCATCAATCTTTATGGTAAAAGAATAATCATTAGAAACAGCTTCAAATGTTTCTTCTCGATCAATTTTTTGGATGATCTCTTCAATTGATAATTTTAACATACGATTATTTTTCAATTGGCAAATGTGTTAAACTACCCCATTCTGTCCATGATCCATCATAAACAGCCATTTCTTTATAACCAGCAATAGAAGCTCCTAAAGCTAAAACACAAGCTGTAATTCCAGAACCACAAGAAAAAATCATTTCTATAGAATCTGGATTGACCTCTTTAAATAATTGCTCTAAATCTTCCTTCGATTTTAATTCTGTATTGTTCAAAAGTGATGAGAAAGGCAAATTTGTAGATGTTGGTATATGACCACTTCTTATTTCTTTTCTTGGCTCGGGTTCAGTTGCGTTAAATCTTCCTTTAGAGCGAGCATCAACAACTTGTTTTGATCGATTTTTAACTGACTCTAAAACAATCTCTGAATCAATCAGCTTTTCTGGTTCAAAACTTGCTTTAAAATTGCCTAATTCAACATCTTGGATTTGTTTTTTCTCTATTGGATAATTTGCTTTTTTCCAAGCTGGAAAACCGCCGTCTAAAACAGCAATATTAGTATAACCCATTGTTCTAAACAACCACCAAACTCTAGGGGAAGAATAAACTCCGTGATCATCATAAACAACAATACAAGAAGTATTATTTATCCCTAATTTTCTAGCTTCATTTTCAAAATCTTTCGGTGGTAATGCTGTGTTTGGAAATACTGCCCCTTGCATAGAAAACACCTTTTTTAAGTCAAAAAAATGGGCATTCGGAAGTTGATATTCATTAAAAACACCATCCGTTTCATGCAAACTAACTTTAGCTATAGTACCATCTAAAACTATTAAATTGGTTGCATCTTTATGTTGATACAACCAATTTACAGAAACCAATGATTTTTCTATTTGTAATAAATCATCCATTAATTTTAGTTGAAAATTAAGCTTGTTCTACTTTCTTTTTTAAATCTGTCATTCTTCTAAAAGCTGCATTTTTCTCTAAAATTTTACTTTCTAAAAAATCAACTACTTTTTCTTGAAGCTTTAATTTATATACTTTATTAATATAGGTAATTCCACCTGGACTCATTACATTAACTTCAACCAACTTACCGCCAATTACATCAATACCCACAAAAAACAACCCATCTTTTACTAGTTTTGGTCCAATTTTTTCACATAATTTTTTTTCTTGTTTGGTGAGTTTATGTTTTTGAACACTTCCTCCTGCTGAGACATTTGAACGATGGTCTTTTTCTCCAGGAACTCTTCTCATTGCTCCAATTGGTAATCCGTTAAGCAATAAAATTCTAACGTCTCCTTTATCAGCTCCTTCTATATATTCTTGTAAAATTACATAATCAGAATTCCCATCTCCTTTATTGATATAAAAATCTAACAACGAATTAATATTTCCCATTGCAGACTTTTCTATTAAAATAACTCCAGAACCTCCAAAACCATTTAGTGGTTTTAAAATCATTTTATCTGAATTAGATTCTTCAATCATTTTTATTAAATACTCTTTATTTTTAGAGACATGAGTAACAGGAATAATTTCATTATTTGGATCTTCAAAAACAGCTGTGTATAATTTGTTGTTTGCTACTCGCATTCCTTGTACAGAATTAATCACAACTACATCATCTTTAACAGAATCTAAAAAGTTTAACATCAAAGGATCTAAAGGTGGTTCTGCTCTCATAAAAATGGCATCAAAACCAGCTAATGGAAGCATTTCTTCTCTAGTTGAGGCTTTATTGTAAAAGGATTTAAGGCTCACCGGAATTTTATCCATTCTATTAATAATGGTACAAAACGCATTTGTTACACTATTTCTTATGGTTAAATTTGCAGGAGTACAAATGGCTACACCGTGACCTCTTTTTGCACATTCATGAATTATCGCTAAGGAAGTATCATTTTCTGGTGATTTGATATCTTCCCATGGATACATTAAAAAACAAATATTCATTATAGATAAAATTAGTTCGTTCTTATTTATTTAACTTCTTTGTAATTATCGTCCCAATCCTGCACATGTGGCTCGCCTAATTTTCCAACTGATTTTGCTACCAACATAGAAACTGCAGCATCTCCAGTTACATTTACAATAGTTCTACACATATCGAGAGGTCTATCAACAGCAAAGATCAATGCCAAACCAGCTTCTGGAATTCCAGCATATCCTAATACACCAACTAACATTACCATTCCTGCACCAGGTACAGCAGCAGAACCAATAGAGGCTAATGTTGCTGTTGCAATAATTCCTAACTGCGTAGAAAATGCTAAATCCATTCCAAATGCTTGTGCAATAAATACAGCAGCAACTGCTTGGTATAAACTGGTTCCATCCATATTAATTGTTGCGCCAATTGGCAATACAAAACTTGCTACTTCTTCTTCTACACCAATATGCTCTGTAACTCTTTCCATTGTAACTGGTAAAGTTGCTGCACTCGAACTAGTAGAAAAAGCTAATAATTGTGCTGGTGACATTGCTTTCATAAAAAAGCTTGGGGTTTTCTTTGTAAAAACCACTACTAAAATATTGTAAATTATTATCATTATAAATAAACCACCAACTACAGTAATGGCATACCAACCCAGTGCTTTAAATAAATCTAAACTTGGCGATTCTACAACTAAAGCAGCCAATAATGCAAAAACTCCATAAGGCGCTGCCAACATAATTAAATCTACCATTTTGAGTATGACTTCATTAAATCCATCAAAAAATTTCTTTACCGTTGCTCCTTTTTCTTCCGGAATTAAAATCAATCCAATTCCAAAAAACATAGCAAAAAAGATTACTTGTAACATATTTGTATTACTTGTTGAAGCTGCAAAAATATTTTCTGGAACTAAATCAACCAGGGCTTGTAATGGGCCACCTTGTTTTTGTCTGGCAGCTTCATCTTTGTATTTTGTTGTATCTGTACTATAACTTTCTACCATTTCGGTTCTCGTAGATTCGGTAATTTGTTTCCCTGGTTTTATAATGTTTACAAGTACCAATCCTATAGAAACGGCTATTACAGTTGTTACCAGATAAATACCAATTGTTCGCCCTCCCATTTTAGAAAGTTTAGAAATATCTCTTAAATCTGAAACCCCTTTAATCAATGCAGCTAAAATAAGTGGTATTGCAATTAATTTTAATGAGTTGATGAAGATGGTTCCAAATGGTTTTATCCAATCTTTGATAAAATCTTTTCCAAAATCAAAATTTGTCATAATCAGAGCAAAAACAACTCCTAACAACATTCCCAATAGTATTTTCCAGTGTAGTGCTAATTTTTTCATTTAGTAGAATTATAATTATAGTTTTGAAAGGTAAAAAAAATTAAAACCATCATCCAAATTTCTTGGCGTTAATTTGAATTCTACTCCTATAAATTTTATATAACTAGAATCATGTTGTATTTTTGCCGCATATTTTTTAAAAATGGAAAAATTAAAAAAACGCTGGGGATTAACTTCTAATTGGCAAGTTTGTATAATTTTACTAGTGTTTTCTATTACTGGCTATACATCTTTAGTCATTGCAAAACCTATTTTAAGTTTGATTGGATTAGAGCAATCAAATACAAATCCTTGGATTTATAGACCCTTAAGAGTGTTGTTAATCTTTCCTTTTTATCAAATTTTAATTGTACTTTATGGTTGGCTATTCGGGCAATTTCGTTTTTTTTGGAATTTTGAAAAGAAAATGTTGAGTAGATTGGGTTTTAAATGGCTTTTTAAAAACGAAGAAAAATAATGGATTTTAGTTCATTTATTAACAATATCAATCATATAAAAACTGCAGAAATTGGAGGTTTAGCATCTCAATTTAGATTGGCTCCAAAAATGCGATTGAATTACAATGCTGAAAAAATTGCGGCTAGCAACCCTAAAAAAGCTGCTGTTTTGGCATTGTTTTACCCAAACAAAAAAGGTGAAACTTGTTTTTTACTAACACAAAGAGCCAGCTACAAAGGAACCCATTCTGCACAGATAAGTTTCCCTGGAGGAAAAATTGAACAATCTGACAAAAATCTAAAAGAAACAGCTTTAAGAGAGACTTTTGAAGAAGTTGGAATTTTAAAAGAAAATATAACTGTTATTAGAGAAATTACAGATGTTTACATACCGCCAAGTAATTTTTTAGCAACACCTTTTATTGCATTTACTAAAGAAAAACCAGTTTTTAACACAAATCATGAAGTAGATCATACCATTGAAGTTTTATTAAAAGATCTCTTAGATGATACTAATATTGCATCAATAAATATTTCAACTTCCTATGCAAAAAATATTGATGTACCTTGCTTTAAATTAAACAATTATATAGTTTGGGGAGCAACTGCTATGATTTTAAACGAAATTAAAGAATTATTAAAATAGTGAGTTACTATATTCTTTTGTACTTTCGCAATCAACTAACTAGTAAAAATTAAACCAATTATTAATGCCTTTATTTAAGAGAAATCCTTTTGGACATATTTTGTTTATCAAAAAATGGATTATTCGAATTTTTGGTGTAATCTCTCATGGTAGATACAGACGATTTAATAATTTACACATAAAAGGTTCTGAAATTTTAAGAAATTTACCAGAAAACAATGTGCTTTTTATTTCAAATCATCAAACCTATTTTGCAGATGTTGCTGCAATGTTTCATGTATTTAATGCTGCCTTAAAAGGAAGAGTTGATAATATTAAAAATATTGGTTATATCTGGAATCCTAAATTAAACATGTATTTTGTTGCAGCCGGAGAAACAATGCGCGATGGTTTATTACCAAAATTATTTGCCTATGCAGGTTCTGTTTCTATTGATAGAACATGGAGAAGTGATGGAAAGAATGTAAACAGACAAGTAAAAATGTCTGATGTTTCTAATATTGGAAAAGCGTTAAATGATGGTTGGGTGATTACGTTTCCACAAGGAACTACTACTCCATTTAAACCAATTAGAAGAGGAACAGCTCATATCATAAAAAAACATAAACCCATTGTTATTCCAATAGTTATTGATGGTTTTAGACGTTCTTTTGATAAAAAAGGGTTGGCAATAAAAAAGCGTAATGTGTTACAATCTATGGTTATTAAAGAGCCTTTAGAGATTGATTATGACAATGAAGATATACCAGAAATTATTAAAAAAATTGAATTTGCTATTGAGCAACATCATTCGTTTTTAAAAGTATTATCACCAGAAGAATACGCAAAAAATGAAGATGAATTAAATAAAAAACGAGAGTTTTGGAGCTAAAAAAAGCAGCAAGAAATGTTGCTGCTTTTTTTAACTAAATTGATTTTTACTACTTTCCTAACCAAGCATTCATCATCCAAATTGTTTTTTCCTGCTCTGCTATAAAATCACTCATCATAGAATTTGTCCCTTCGTCATTTGCATCACCAGAAATCTCTAAAATTATTCTTTCTATGGCGATCAATTCAGAAATCGAAATCACAATTAATTCAACTGCTTCAATATCATTAGATATGTTTTTTGCTACAGGTACTTTTGCTAAAGCGGTATATTCTTCGAAAGTATGCAATGGTTTTCCTTGCAACGTTAGAATTCGCTCTGCTATCATATCAATTTTTAATTGCGAATCGTTATAAAATTCTTCGAACTTTACATGTAGTTCAAAAAAATTCTTTCCTTTGATATTCCAGTGCAATCCTCTTAAACTTTGGTAATACACTTGAAAGTTAGCCAATAACACATTTAAATCATTCGCAATTTTTATTGTTTTCTCTTTGTCTAATCCTAAAATCATTGTGTTCATTGTTATTCTGTTTTTTTGTTCACCCCAAAATTACAATAAGATTCTGCAGAAAAACTATAAATATTATTGATGCTTTTAATATCTTTATCAAAAATATTGATGAAATGACTATTACACAATTAAAATACGTGCTTTCTGTTGCAGAATATCAAAATTTTACAATCGCTGCAGAACACAGTTTTGTTACACAGCCAACACTAAGCATGCAAATACAAAAACTTGAAGACGAACTGAATGCCAAAATATTTAATCGATCTACAAAACCAATTGAGTTAACAGATATCGGTAAAAAAATTGTTGAACAAGCAAAAATTATTGTTGATGAAAGTACAAGAATCATAGATATTATACATCAGCAAAAAGGGTATATAGGAGGTGAATTTAAACTGGGAATTATCCCTACCATTATGCCTACATTATTGCCGATGTTCTTAAACAATTTTACAAAAAAATATCCAAAAGTAAAATTAATCATAGAAGAATTAACAACAGAAGAAATTATCAGAAAACTAACCGATGGGCATATAGATGCAGGCATTGCTGCTACTCCTTTAGAAAATGAAGCGATTAAAGAAAGACCGTTATATTACGAGCCTTTTGTTGGTTTGATTCCAGAAAATCACCGTCTTTTTAAAGAAAAAATGATCAATACAAATGAATTAGAAATGGATGATATTTTGTTATTAGAAGATGGGCATTGTTTTAAAGAGAGCGTTATTAACTTGTGTAGAACTTATAAAACTGATAATAAGAAATCGTTTCAATTGGCAAGCGGAAGTTTTGATACACTGATAAAATTAACCAAAGAAGGTTTAGGCATGACCTTACTACCTTATTTACATACACTAGACTTAAATGATGTAGACAAAAGTCACCTGCGCGAATTTATTAGTCCACCACCAGCAAGAGAAGTGAGTTTAATTTACCATAAGTCTCAATTAAAAATGCAATTAATAGAAGCATTAAAAAATACAATTGATGGTGTTATTAGAGGCGCTATTTCTTTTTCTGATGTTAAAATTATCAGTCCGCTGCAAAAGAAATAAATCTTTTTGCTTGTTCGAGCGGAGTCGAGAACTCATAAATCCTTTCGACTCCGCTCGGGGTGACATTAGATAAATAAGTATAAAAAAAGGGAGCTAATTAGCTCCCTTTTTTTTGGGTTATGAATACATTTTTTCTCTTTGTTCCTTGATTTTTGGATCTGATAAATAATCATCAAAAGTTGAATATCTATCAATAACCCCTTTGGGCGTAATTTCTATAATTCTATTCGCAACAGTTTGAGCAAACTCATGATCGTGAGTAGATAACAATACAGTACCTTTGAAATTAATCAAAGAATTATTTAACGCTTGAATTGATTCTAAGTCCAAATGATTTGTTGGTTCATCAAACATTAAAATATTAGCTCTAGTCATCATCATTCTAGACAACATACAACGCACTTTTTCACCTCCAGACAACACATTACATTTTTTTAAAGCTTCTTCTCCACTAAAAATCATTTTACCTAAAAATCCTCTTAAGAAAACCTCTTCTCTCTCTTCTTCTGTTTGTGCATATTGGCGTAACCAATCTACTAAATCTAATTCTGCATTTTGAAAATACTCAGCATTCTCTAATGGTAAATAAGATTGTGTTGTTGTTACACCCCAATCAAAACTACCTGCATCTGCTTTTTGTTTACCATTTAAAATCTCATAAAATGCTGTTACAGCTCTAGAATTTTTAGAAATAATTGCAACTTTATCTCCTTTATTTAGGTTGATGTGAATGTCATCAAATAAATATTCTCCTTCAAATTTTCTAGACAACCCTTCTACATTTAAAATTTGGTCTCCAGCTTCTCTTTCGCTTTTAAAAATTATTGCAGGATAGCGTCTACTTGAAGGTTTTATGTCATCAACATTTAATTTTTCGATCATTTTTTTACGAGAAGTTGCCTGTTTAGACTTTGCTACGTTTGCAGAAAAACGACGAATAAATTCTTCCAATTCTTTCTTTTTATCTTCCGCTTTTTTGTTTTGCTGTGCTCTTTGTTTTGCAGCTAACTGACTAGACTCATACCAAAATGTATAATTTCCAGAATAATTGTTAATTTTTCCAAAATCGATATCAGAGATATGTGTACAAACCGCATCTAAAAAGTGACGGTCGTGAGAAACAACAATTACTGTATTATCGTAATTTGCTAAAAAATTTTCTAACCAAGAAATCGTATCAAAATCCAAGTCGTTTGTTGGCTCATCCATGATTAAGACATCAGGAGTACCAAACAAAGCCTGCGATAATAATACACGTACTTTTTGTTTACCATCCAAATCTTTCATCAATGTGTAATGCAAATCTTCCTTAATTCCTAAGTTAGATAACATTGCAGCTGCATCAGAATCTGCATTCCACCCATTCATTTCTTCAAATTTCACTTGCAATTCACCAATTTTCTCTGCATTTTCATCAGTGTAATCAGCATACAAAGCATCCATCTCTTTTTTTATTGCAAACAACTCGTTGTTTCCCATAATTACTGTTTCTAACACAGGAATATCGTCAAAAGCAAAGTGATTTTGTGATAGAACAGACATTCTTTTTCCTGGTTCTAGATGGATATGACCAGAAGTTGGATCTTGCTCTCCTGAGATTATTTTTAAAAAAGTTGATTTTCCAGCACCATTTGCACCAATGATTCCGTAACAATTTCCTTGAACAAATTTTGTATTAACCTCATCAAATAATATTCTTTTTCCAAATTGTACAGATAAGTTTGAAACTGAAAGCATTTTTTGTAATTTTAAATTTTGGCAAAAGTATAAAATTTAAAGGGAGTTTTTGCCTTTTTTACTTTTAAAAAAGAATAAAACTCCATAATTTATCATGATTTTTTTTGAATACTTTAACAACGAATTAACAAGTTTTTAGCGAATGTATATGTAATTTTGATGTTGAGTTAAAACGAATAAATGAATAGGTTTTTTAAATATTGTTTTTTAATTGTAGCCATTGTTTTTATTGGTAGTTGTACTACTTCAAATAAAGAACAGCTAACCTATTTTGGAGGTAAAATAATTCATCCCAAAACTGATTTTGTTTTACTGTATAAAAATGAACAATTAATTGATAGTTTATTTTTAGACAAAGAAGATAAATTTATAGGAAGCTTTAAAAACTTTGAAGAAGGTTTTTATTACTTCTTACATGGAAATGAAAACCAATACATCTATTTTGAACCAAAAGATAGTATTTCTATTCGTTTAAATACTTGGGATTTTGATGAATCATTAGTTTTTAGCGGGATTGGCGCAGAAAAGAACAATATTTTAATTGATTATTTCTTAGAAAATGAAAAAGAGCGTTATAATCATACAATTTATTCTTTTTACAGTCTAAAACCAGAGAGTTTTAAAGTAAAATTAGATTCGTTATTGAGTTTAAGACAAAATAAAATTGATGATTTTAAATCTAGACAACTAAATCTACCTAAAAATTATTCTAAAATTTTAGATATAATAGCAAAATATCCTATTTATAATAGATTTGAAAGTTACCCTGCTAGATATAAAGATATTCATAAAGCAAATCAGTTCCCTACTTTAGATGCTAAGTTTTACTCATACAGAGAAAATATTGATTTAAACAATGGCGATTTAATGTATTTGAGACCTTACACTCAATATATTGTAAACAGGCTTTATAACAATATTTATGATCAAGGATATTCAAGTAAATCAAATGAATTTACAATTGCATTGTTAAATACCGTTAATGAAAACATTAAAAGTGAAAAATTAAAAAACACTTTTTTAAGACAAATGATTATCAATGACTTCTTAGATAAATCAACTTGCAACATAAATAAAGAGGCTTTTTATACTTACTTTAAATTAAGCACAAACATTGAAGATAAAAAGGAAGTTCAACGTTTATTGAATGATGTAAAAAAATTACATGGCGGTAACCAATTACCAGTATTTGAAGTGTCAGATTACAACAAAACTAAACATAAAATAACGACTATTTCTAAAAATAAGAATACTGTTATTTATATTTGGAATCCTGGTTATATTAGTAGAGAATATCTTGCTTCTAGAATTAATTATTTATTAAAAGAATTCCCGAAACTTAATTTTATTGGCGTAAAAATTTCTTCTGACTCTTTTCAAAAACCTATAAAAGGAGTAGATATTAAACAACAATTTTTTATCAATTCAGATAGTAAAGCAAACGATTTTTTATCAAGTGAACTACCAAGAACTTTATTAGTTAATAAAAAAGGAAAAATAGTTAACGGCTATGCTTCTATCAACAGCTCTAAAATAGTTAAACAACTAAAGGCTTTACAAAAAGAGTAATTTGTTAAGGCTATCAATTAAATTTTCACTACCTTTGCACCCTTTAAACCCAAGGTGGGTTTAAACACGTAGATTGTTAATACCCAGTTATTCGTATTCACATCTATTGCGAAATTTATAAACCGAGTTTACAGATACTGGCGTCTGTGAATTCACAATTGTTCACAGCATGTCAACATTTATAGAGTTGGGGCTTAGAGAAGAAATCTCTAAAGCCTTAACTGATTTGGGTTATGAAAACCCTACAGTAATTCAAGAAAAAGCAATTCCACAACTAATTGCATCTACACAAGATTTAAAAGCTTTTGCACAAACCGGAACCGGTAAAACTGCGGCTTTTAGTTTGCCTATTTTACAACAATTAGATGTAAATAGTAAAGAAACTCAAGCAATCATTTTATCTCCAACAAGAGAACTAGCCGTTCAAATTGGTAAAAATATTGAAGAGTTTGCTAAATACATAAAAGGTGTAAGAACTACAACCGTTTATGGTGGTGCAAATATCGATGAGCAAATCCGTTCATTGAAAAAAGGGTCACAAATAGTAGTAGGTACTCCAGGAAGAACCGTAGATTTAATTAAGCGTAGAGCTTTAAAGTTAGGAAGCATTCGTTGGATTGTTTTAGATGAAGCCGACGAAATGTTAAATATGGGGTTCAAAGATGAATTGGATCAAGTATTAGAAGTTACTCCAAAAGAAAAACAAACCTTACTGTTTTCTGCTACCTTTCCTAAAGAAGTTGAAGCGATCGCTAAAAACTATATGCACAAGCCTATAGAAATTACTTCCGGTCAAAAAAACGAAGGTTCTGATGATGTAAGTCATGAGTATTATGTAGTAAACGAGCGTACTCGTTACGAGGCACTAAAAAGAATTGCAGATGTTAATACAGACATCTACGCGATTGTTTTTTGTAGAACACGTAGAGAAACACAAGAAGTTGCTAATAACTTAATTAAAGATGGTTATAGCGCTGATGCTTTGCATGGTGACTTGTCTCAAGGACAACGTGATGGTGTGATGGATAAATTCAGAAAGAAAAGCATTCAAATATTAGTAGCAACAGATGTTGCTGCACGTGGATTGGATGTTACAGAATTAACACATGTCATTAATCACAAATTACCTGATCAGATAGAAAACTATACACATAGGTCTGGAAGAACAGGTAGAGCTGGTAAAAAAGGTATTTCGATTGCCTTGGTAAACAGTAAAGAAAAAGGGAAATTACGTCCGATTGAAAGAATCATCAATAAGAAATTCATTCAAACGAATATCCCTAGTGGAAAAGAGATTTGCCAAAATCAGTTAATGCACTTGATTGACAAAGTGCAAAATGCAGAAGTAAACACCAGTCAGATTGAAGAGTTTTTACCAAGTATTTACGAAAAATTAGAAGGTTTAGACAGAGAACAATTGATCCAAAAATTTGTATCGTTAGAGTTCAATACGTTCTTAGCCTATTACGAAAATGCCAAAGACTTAAACGATTTAGCTTCATCTAGAGGAGATTCTAGAGATTCTGTTGGAAGAGTAAGACCAAGAGATGAAAACATGACGCGTTTCTTTATCAACTTAGGAAGAAAAGACGATTTAAATCCTGCACGATTGATTGGTTTAATTAACGAACAACGTATTACAGATAATATAGAAATTGGTGCCATTGATATTTTAGATACTTTCTCGTTTTTTGAGTTGGATAAAAACTTTGAAGGGCAAACGTTAACAGCTTTTGAAGAAAATGAACCTGAGTTTAACGGACGTGGGGTAAATATAGAAATTACTAAAAAAGAGCGCACTGGTGGCGGAAGAGGTCGTGGTGGTGCAAGAGGAGGGAAAAGATCTCCTTCTGGATCTGAAGGCGGTGGCTTTGGAAGAAAACGTAGTGATAGAAGCTCTTCTCCAAGAAGAAGTAGTTCTTCTGATAGAAAACCAAGAGCTGGTGGAGACAGACCAGACAGAGGTACTGCAGATAAAAAAACGGGCGGATTCGGTAGAAGACGTAGAGAAAGTTAAAAAACACCTTATATAAAACAAAAGCGCATCTAACAACGATGCGCTTTTTTTGTGTCTATATTTTGTTATATTTGAATAGAAAAACAGATAAAAAAGAAGGTTATCCTAAAATAATAATCAATAAACGAGAACTTTGTTCTCTATATAACCCAATTAAGATAAAAAAAGCCTCAAACAGTGTTTGAGGCTTTTTTTATCTATTCTTTAAACTACTATTCTTTCATAATAGAAGCAGCAATTCTTTTATAGGTTCCGTTTTCTAATTTGGTTCTAATTCCAGAAAATGCTGAAATCGTTTCATCAATATCTTCTTGAGTATGAGTAGCCGTCGGAATCAATCTTAAAATGATCAATCCTTTAGGAATTACAGGGTATACGACAATAGAACAAAAAACACCATAATTTTCTCTTAAATCGTTTACCATAGCCATTGCTTCTGGTATATCACCTTTTAAGAACACAGGTGTAATACACGTTTGGGTATTTCCTAAGTCAAAACCAGCATCTTTTAAACCACTTTGTAACGCATTGGTGTTTTTCCAAAGTTTTGTTTTTAATTCTGGCATTGTACGCAACATATCTAAACGTTTTAACGCTCCCTTTACCATTGCCATTGGCAATGATTTTGCAAACATTTGAGAACGCATGTTGTATTGTAAATACTGAATTACATCTTTATCACCCGCAAAGAAAGCACCGATACCAGCCATTGATTTTGCAAAGGTTGCAAAATAAATATCTATATCGTCTTGAACTCCTTGCTCAAAACCGGTTCCTTTTCCGTCTCTTCCCAAGGTTCCAAATCCATGAGCATCATCTACTAACAAACGGAAATTATATTTTTCTTTTAAAGCAACAATTTCTTTTAATTTTCCTTGTTGCCCTCGCATTCCAAAAACACCTTCAGAAATCACTAAAATTCCGCCACCAGTTTCAGCAGCCATTTTTGTTGCTCTTTTTAAGTTTTTTTCACAGCTTTCTATATCGTTGTGTTTAAAAACAAAACGTTTTCCTGCATGCAAACGAACCCCATCAATAATACATGCGTGGGTGTCCATATCATATACAATAATATCGTTTTTAGTAACCAACGCATCAATGGCAGAAACCATTCCTTGATAACCAAAATTCACCAAATATGCAGCTTCTTTCTCAACAAAATCAGCACATTCTTTTTCTAATTGTTCATGAAAAACAGTGTGACCTGACATCATTCTTGCACCCATCGGATATGCCATTCCGTGTTCTGAAGCAGCTGCTCCATCAACCTTTAACACTTCTGGATGATTTGCCAAGCCTAAATAATCATTAATACTCCACGTAATAACTTTCTTTCCATTAAAAGACATTCTGTTAGAAATAGGTCCTTCTAATTTTGGAAAAACATAATAGCCTTCTGCCTTGTCGGCCCATTTCCCTAAGGGACCTTTATCACCTTTTATTCTTTCAAATAAATCTTTCGTCATGTATTTTTTTATCTTCAAAATTGAGAATGCAAATTAAATGCTTTTTTGGGAGTTAATCAAATAAATAAGCATCTGAATAAAAGGTGTTGTATAATAAAATGTAAAGAAATAGAACGTTTATTCTAAAAACCCTTGTTTTTGCATCCAAGCATAACTATAAATTTTATTCATGTATCTAGATCCATGATCTGGAAAAACCAACACAACAAAACTGTCTTTGGTAAACAAATTTTTAGTGTTGTATTGCACAGTGGCTTGCATTACCGCTCCACTTGTATAGCCCGCAAAAATACCTTCTTCAGTTACAATTTCTCTTGCTTTAACTGCGGCATCTTTGTCGGTTACTTTTTCGTATTGATCAATAACATTGAAATGGGTTGCAGTTGGAATCAAGTTCTTGCCCATACCTTCAATTCTGTAGGGATAAATTGCGTCTTCATCAATTTCACCTGTTTCATGAAATGCCTTTAAAATAGATCCATAAGCATCGACTCCTAAAATTTTAATTGACGGATTTTGCTCTTTTAAGTATTTACCAATTCCCGATATGGTTCCTCCTGTTCCACTTGCAACAACTACATGAGTTACTTTACCTTCAGTTTGTTTCCAAATTTCTGGACCTGTAGAATGGTAGTGTGCTTCGCAATTTAACTGGTTAAAGTATTGATTGATATAAATAGAATTGGGTGTTTCTTTATGGATTCTTTTTGCAACTTCATAATAAGAACGAGGATCATCTGCGGCAACATTTGCCGGACATAAATGCACCTCTGCTCCCATTATCTTTAACATATCAATTTTATCCTCAGACGTTTTAGAACTTACAGCCAAAATACATTTATAACCTTTCACCATAGAAATCATTGCCAATGAAAAACCTGTATTTCCAGAAGTTGTTTCTACAATAGTATCTCCTGGCTGAATCAACCCTTTTCTTTCAGCATTTTCAATAATATATGTGGCAATTCTGTCTTTTGCCGAATGTCCTGGATTGAAAGATTCTAATTTTGCAAAATAAGAGCCTTTTAACTGATTTGTGATGTTGTTTAACTGAACCAATGGCGTTTGACCAACTAGTTCTAAGATATTTTTATTTGTTTGCTGATTTCTCGTCATTATTCAATTTTATCCTCTAAATCTAAAATAAAAGAATATTCTCTAGCCACTTCTTTTAAGGCGTCAAATCTACCTGAGGCACCGCCATGACCAGCTTCCATATTTGTTTGCAATAATAAAACATTCTCGTCTGTTTTATATTCTCTTAATTTTGCAATCCATTTTGCAGGCTCCCAATACTGTACTTGACTATCCCAATAACCTGTTGTAATTAACATATTTGGATATGCTTGTGCTTTTACTTGATCGTAAGGAGAATAACTTTTTATGTAATCGTAATATTCTTTGTTCTTCGGATTTCCCCACTCATCAAATTCACCCGTAGTTAAAGGAATGCTTTCGTCTAACATGGTAGAAATAACATCTACAAACGGAACTTGAGCTATAATTCCGTTGTACAATTCAGGGTTCATATTTACAATTGCACCCATTAACAATCCGCCAGCAGAACCACCCATTGCATATAAATGATTTGCAGAGGTATACGTATGTTCTATCAAAAACTTAGAACAATCAACAAAATCGTTGAAGGTGTTTTTCTTGTTCAGTAATTTTCCGTCTTCATACCAATTTCTTCCTAAATATTCGCTCCCTCTAATATGAGCGATTCCAAAGACAAATCCTCTATCTAACAAACTTAATCGCACTGTGCTAAAACCGTCAGACATCGTTGCGCCATAAGAACCATAAGCATACAACAACAAAGGGGTGTTTTCATTTAACTCGGTATCTTTTCTGTGCACCAAAGAAACTGCAACTTTCTTTCCGTCTCTAGCTGTTACCCAAACACGCTTACTGGTATAGTTGTTTTTATCAAATGTTCCTCCCAGAACTTCTTGCTCTTTTTTAATTTCTTTTGCTTTTGTACTCATGTTAAAATCAACCACCGTACTAGGTGTTGTCATTGAATTGTATGAGTATCGAATGGTATTCGTATCAAAATCTGAATTGGAATGTACGCTTGCAGAATACGTTTCTTCATCAAAAGGCAAATAATAATCTTTTGTATCGTCCCAACGTTTTATTCTAATTTTATTCAAACCGTTGTTACGTTCTTCTAACACCAAGAAGTTTTTAAAAATCGACATGTCTTCTAATAAAGTATCTTCTCTATGCGGAATTACATCTGTCCAATTTTCTTTGGATGTTTTAGTAACCGGAGTTTTCATTAACTTAAAGTTGATGGCTCCATCTTTGTTGGTTCTTATGTAAAAATGATCGTTGTAATGCGCAATGTCATATTCTAAATTACGCTCTCTCTTTTGAATTGTTTGAAAGGTTCCATTAGGAGTATCTGCATCTAAAAATTGATATTCAGATGAAACCGTACTATACGATCCAATAATGATGTATTTGTTTGATTTTGATTTAGTTACAAAAGTCCCGAAAGTATCATCACTTTCATGAAAAACTTCAACGTCATCAGATTCAGAGGTCCCTAAAACATGTTTGTATATTTTATAGCTACGTAAAGAAACAGGATCTTTTTTGGTATAAAACAAGGTTTTGTTGTCATTTGCCCAAACCGAACCACCATTTGTATTGGTTATAACATCGTCATAAACTTTACCGGTTTTCAAGTTCTTGATATGAAGTACATACTGCCTTCTACTTATAGTATCAACCGAAAAAGCTACTAGTTCGTTATTTGGACTCACATTTAATCCGCCTAATTGAAAATAATCGTGCCCTTCAGCTAATTCATTCACGTTAAAAAGCAATGCTTCTTCAGCATCTAAAGACTCTTTCTTACGCGTATAAATTGGATATTGTTGTCCTTTTTCATACTTCGTAATGTAAAAATAACCGTTCTTTTTATATGGAACTGACTCGTCATCTTCTTTGATACGAGACTTCATTTCTTCAAATAAAGAAGATTGAAAATCGTTGGTATGTGCAGTAATTTGGTTGTAATAATCGTTCTCTGCATTTAAAAAATCGAGAACTTTAGTAGTTTGCTCGTCTTTTATTTTGGCGTTTTTTTGCTCGTCAGACAAACGCATCCAAAAATAATTGTCAATTCTAATATCGCCATGGGTTTCTATTTCTGTAGGAATCTTAATTGCTACCGGCGGTTTTATATCTTTATTATTCATGGAATCGTTTTTACAAGCGCTTGCAAAAATAAGACTAAAAGCCGTAGTACAAAATAATATCTTTCTCATTTTTTAAATTTTTTTGTATCTGTGAAAATACTAAATTTGTGGCAGATACTAAATTATAGAATTATGTTTGGAGATATGTCTGGAATGATGAGTAAACTAAAAGAAGCTCAACAAAAAGTAGAAGAAACAAAAGCGCGATTGAACCATGTGTTGATTGATGAAAAATCTGTAAATGGAAAAATACAGGTAACCATTACTGCAAATAGAGAAATTAAAGCTGTTCAAATAGATGAAAGCTTGCTTAATAATAAAGAAGAATTAGAAGATTATTTAATTGTTACCTTAAACAACGCTATTAAAAAAGCTACAGAAATAAACGAGCAAGAACTAGCGATTGCTGCAAAAAGTGGTATGCCAACTATTCCAGGAATGGATTTATTTAAATAAAAATTAATGTTTATACAAACTGAAGATTACTTGATACCTTGTTTAAACAAAAAGCTTTTTGGAGTTGAATGTTTAGGGTGTGGTTTTCAACGTTCAGTTTTGCATCTACTAAGAGGTGAATTTGCAGAAGCTTTTCATCTCTATCCGGCAATATATACTTTATTGTTATTTTTGATTTTTATCATTCTTAACTTAAAGTTTAAATTTAAACACAGAAAAAAAATCATTCAAATCCTAGCAATCATCAACATCTTAGTGATTGTTATTAGTTATATCATAAAAATAAATTCTTAATATGGAAAAACAACCTTTACAATACTCAACACTCATCTATATTTTAGCCATCATATCTTTACCTCTTTGCTGTTGTGGTGGATTTGGAATTATTACTGCAGGTATAGCTTTTTTTATAGCTAGATCTGAATTGAATAAATTTTATGACAACCCAGATGCCTATTCAAATCAAGACAATATTTATACAGGAAAAATTATCGCTTTGGTGGTGCTAATTATCAACGCCTTGTATATGATGTATGTAGCTTATAGCATTTACACAATTGGCTGGAGCGAATTAATGCGACAGTCTGAAGAGATAATGAAAACTTATTAAAAACAAAAAAGGAGTGAAAATTTTCGCTCCTTTTTTATGCTCAAATATTCAAGTCTATTTTATTTATTAAATGTCGAAATGGTTGTTTTTATAATAGAAATACAATCTAACAACTGTTCTTCATTCATTACCAAAGGTGGTGCAAAACGAATGATATTACCATGAGTTGGTTTTGCTAACAAACCATTGTCTCTTAATTTGATACAAATATCCCAAGCGGTTGAACTTTCTTCTGTATCATTGATTAATATAGCATTTAACAAGCCTTTACCTCTTACAGATTTAACCAAATCATTGTGCTTTGCAAATTCAGTTAGTTCAGCTCTAAAAATTTCACCTAATTTAAAAGCGTTTTCAGCTAAATTTTCTTCTTGCACGACTTCTAATGCTGCTATTGCTACTGCAGCAGCAATTGGGTTTCCTCCAAAAGTAGAACCGTGATTTCCTGGTTTGATAACATTCATAATATGATCATTTGCCAACACCGCTGAAACAGGATAGGCTCCTCCTGAAAGTGCTTTTCCTAAAATTAAAATGTCTACTTTAATTTCTGGTTCTCCAGAACAATTTTTATCAGCACAAGAACAGTTTCCACAAGTTGCTAACAAACGACCAGTTCTTGCTATTCCTGTTTGCACTTCATCTGCAATAAATAACACATTGTGTTTTTCACACAACGCTTTAGCAGCTGCTAAATATCCTTCAGAAGGCACATACACTCCTGCTTCTCCTTGAATAGGTTCCACTAAAAATGCAGCAATATTTTTACTAGAATTTAAAACAGCTTCCAATGCTTGTAAATTATCGTATTCTATTTTAATAAATCCATCTGTAAATGGACCAAAATTAGTACGTGCTACAGCATCATTAGAAAAAGATATGATTGTTGTAGTTCTTCCATGAAAATTGTTTTCACACACAATAATTTGCGCTTCATTTTCTGCAATTCCTTTTACTTCATAAGCCCATTTTCTTGAAATTTTCAAAGCAGTTTCTACAGCTTCTGCCCCCGTATTCATGGGTAATAATTTATCAAAACCAAAAAGTTCTGTTGCAAATTTTTCATACTTCCCAAGCATATCATTATAAAATGCCCTAGAAGTTAAGGTCAATGTTTTTGCTTGTTGCACCATTGCTCCTACAATTTTAGGGTGACAATGTCCTTGATTTACTGCAGAATACGCCGATAAAAAATCGTAATACTTTTTACCTTCTACATCCCAAACATATACGCCTTCTCCTCTACTCAGTACCACTGGAAGTGGATGATAATTGTGTGCTCCGTACTTGTTTTCTAATTCGATCGCTTGTTGCGAAGTTAATTGGTCTAAAACAGCCATTTTAAAATAATTTTTAATTTATAAAAAACTATTCCTCTTCTACCTTTATCCTTTCGAAGAGTTCGAAAATTCAGCGTGGGAAAGAAATCACCCCTAAAAGAGTTGCAAATTACTAAATATTCGTTTGCAAATAAAAACTTATTCAGACATTTTTCCCGAAAGTGATGAAATTTGAATTTCTAGTTGTTTATCTCTATAAATTATATTTCTTGCTTTTTAAAGATAATTAAAATAATTAGGCTAAAATCTTTGGGCGATTATTATTTTTGCAGCATGAGTAGAAGAAATAAAAGACAGATTTTTGAAAATATTGAAGTGATTGATGCTGGTGCTAGAGGGAAAACTGTAGCCAAAGCTCCAGATGGAAGGGTAATTTTCTTAACAAATACAGTTCCTGGTGATGTTGTTGATATAGAAACAGGCAGAAAAAGAAAAGCCTATTACGAAGGAAAAGCAATCCATTTTCATACACTATCTGATAAAAGAACAACACCTGTTTGCGAGCATTTCGAATATTGTGGCGGTTGTAAATGGCAACATATGAAATATAAAGACCAGTTGTTTTACAAAGAAAAAGAAGTAACTCAGAATTTAGTTCGAATCGGGCATTTAGAATTGCCAGAAATTACGCCAATTTTAGGCTGTAATAAAACCTATTTTTATAGAAATAAAATGGAATTTTCTTTTTCTTCTAATCGTTGGTTGACCTATGAAGAAATAAATTCTGAAGAAGAAATTGATCGTAAAAATGCTTTAGGGTTTCACATTTCTGGAATGTGGGATAAAATTTTAGACATTAATACCTGTCATTTACAAGAAGATCCGTCAAACGAAATTAGAAATGCCATTAAAGAGTTTGCCATAAAAAATGACATTGCTTTTTTTAATCCAAGAGAGCAAGATGGTTTGTTGCGAACGATGATGTTGCGTATTGTTTCTACATCAGAAATCATGTTGGTTATTCAGTTTTACAAAGAAGACAAAACAAAACGTGAGTTATTATTAAACTTCATTACAGAAAGATTTCCAAAAATTACTTCATTGCAATATGTTATCAACGGAAAAGCAAATGACACCATTTACGATCAAGAAGTAGTTTTGTATGCTGGGAGAGATCATATCTTTGAAGAAATGGAAGGCTTGCGTTTTAAAATTAACGCAAAATCTTTTTACCAAACCAATTCAGAACAAGCTTATGAATTATACAAAATCACGAGAGATTTTGCTGGTTTAAGTGGCTCAGAAATTGTGTATGATTTATATACAGGAACTGGAACCATAGCACAATTTGTTTCTAAAAAAGCGGCTAAAGTAGTGGGTGTAGAATCTGTGCCTGAAGCCATAGAAGATGCAAAAAAGAATGCCAAACTCAATGCTATTGATAATTGTGAGTTTTATGTTGGTGATATGAAAGATGTATTTACATCAGAGTTTATCAAACAACACGGAAAACCAGATGTTATTATTACCGATCCACCAAGAGATGGTATGCATAAAAAAGTGGTAGAACAAATTATAGCTATTGCTCCAAAACGAGTGGTGTATGTAAGTTGTAATTCTGCAACACAAGCAAGAGATTTAGCATTGATGAAAGAACATTACAAAATTGTAAAAACTCAAGCAGTTGATATGTTTCCACAAACACATCATGTAGAAAATGTTGTACTTTTGGAATTGATTTAATTTTTTATGAAAAAAAATAGCATCTATATTTTATTTTTAGCATTGGTATTTACTGCCTGTGAAAAAGATGATATCTGTTTGTCTCCGACAACGCCAAAATTAGTAGTGCGCTTTTACGATAATGCAAATCAAACTGCTTTAAAAAGCGTAGAACGATTGTCTATTTGGGCTGATGGAAAGGATACTTTATCAATTTATAAAAGTGTTTCATTAGATTCTGTTACAATTCCATTAAATGTAAATACAACACAAACTATTTATCATTTAAAAACGAATACTGTAGATGGTAATAAGGCAAACAACCTTATAAATACAATTACTATAAATTACACAACAACAGAAGAATATATTTCGCGTTCTTGTGGTTTTAAAACCATTTTTAACAACGTAACTATTTCTTCTAATAATGGTTGGATTCAATCTTTTACGCCAACATCTTTAACTAAAATTGACACTCAAACAAGCGCGCATGTTAAAATATATCATTAGTTTTTGTTTGTTCATTACTTCACTAAGTAATGTTGCTCAAGAAAAAGAAGCTTTAGATACTGTTTCTAATAAAACCGCTTATGGGTTACGATTGGGAATAGACATTAGCAAACCGATTATGGGAGTGATAGATTCAAATTCGAGCGGATTAGAATTTGTAGCAGATTATAGAATTACAAAAAATTGGTACATCGCAGCAGAATTTGGTACTCAAGAAGAAATTACGGTAGAAGATTACACCAACTCAACTTCAAAAGGATCTTTTTATAAAATCGGAGTTAATTACAATGCCTATGATAATTGGTTGGATATGAATAACGAAATCTTTGTAGGTTTTAGATATGCAACTAGTGCTTTTGAGCAAACGTTGAATAGTTTTAGATCTAATACAGGTAGCGATTATTTTTCTGGCAATCCCGTTACAACACCAATAACCACAAAAGAGTTAACTGCACATTGGACAGAATTTGTTTTAGGAATAAAAGTAGAAACCTTTAAGAATTTATTTTTAGGCTTTAGTTTCTCCTATAAAATTATGCTTAGTGTAGACCAACCAACAAATTTCAAAACCTTGTATGTACCTGGATTTAACAGAGTTTTTGAAACAGAAACGGGTTTTGGCTTTAACTATACCATTTCTTATACAATTCCATTTATTAGCAAGTAATCCTTTGTTTATTCCTTGTTTTTATTAACTTTATCTTCCTTTATTAAAATTTATTTAAAATGAATAAAATACCTAGTGTTAATTTGGCCGATTTTTTGTCGGATGACATTCACAGAAAACAAAAATTCATACAAGAAATAGGACACGCCTATGAAAACATAGGTTTTGTTGCTTTAAAAGGACACTTTTTAGACGACACTTTAGTTGACGATTTGTACAAAGAAGTCAAAAACTTTTTTGATTTACCTACCGAGGTGAAAGAGAAATATGAAATTCCGGGTATTGGTGGTCAACGTGGTTATGTGTCTTTTGGTAAAGAAAGCGCTAAAGGTAAAAAAGAAGGAGATTTAAAAGAGTTTTGGCATTTTGGTCAATATGTAGATGCAGATTCTAAATACGCAAAAGAATATCCAGAAAATATAGTTGTAGAAGAGTTACCTAGATTTAATGAAATAGGAAAACAAACCTATAAGATGTTAGAAAAAACAGCCAAATATGTATTGCGCTCTTTGTCTTTACATTTAGGCCTCGAAGAAAACTATTTTGATGAATATATCGAAAACGGAAATAGTATTCTACGCCCTATTCATTATCCGCCAATACAAACCGAACCAAAAGGTGCAGAAAGAGCTGCAGCCCACGGAGATATCAATTTAATCACTTTGTTAATGGGAGCACAAGGAAAAGGATTGCAAGTTCAAAATCATCATGGAGATTGGATTGATGCAGTTGCAGAACCAGATGAATTGATGATTAATGTTGGTGATATGCTATCAAGACATAGCAATAACAAATTAAAATCTACCATCCATAGAGTGACAAATCCGCCAAAAGAATTGTGGGGAACATCGCGTTATTCAATTCCGTTTTTTATGCATCCTATAAGTGATATGAAATTAGATGTGTTAGAAAGTTGTATTGATGCTAAAAACCCAAAACAATTTGATGATATTACAGCGGGTGAGTTTTTAAATGAACGTTTGAAAGAATTAGGTCTGATTAAATAATCTAACTAAAAAATAGGCAACAAAAAATGGACTTAAAAGATCAACTTAAAAATTTATTCCCTGAACACGAAGAGATTCCAGAAGAGATTGAAGAAAAATCAACTATTTGGTTACAAGATGATCCGATAATTTGTAAGTATGAAAAGAGAAAAGGAAAACCCATTACTATTTTAGAAGGGTATACTGGAGCAACATCAGACTTTAAAATATTAGCAAAAGAAATTAAGACAAAACTTTCTGTAGGTGGAAGTTTTAAAGATGATAAAATTATTATTCAAGGTGATTATAGAGATCGAATAATGACTCTATTAAAAGAAAAAGGGTTTAACGTAAAACGCGTTGGTGGATAACGCAAAACGTTAAAACAACACAACTAGAAAATAAAAGAACTATAGCATCGTTTTTTAATTATGAAAACTTCAATTTTACACATTACAAATGGTGATAGCACTACAAACTATCTAAAGAAACTTAACTTTCAAGGAGATTTTATAACCTGGAGAGAAATACTCTGCGAAGGCAAAACGAGTACAGATGTTGGTAGTGAACATTTTTGGAAATCTAGATTCGATTTTTTAAAACAATCATATAAAGTTACCAAAAAGCAATTTATAGATTTAACACTTAAAGAATATCGAAATTTATGTAATCACAAATCGCAAGAAGAAATTGTATTGTGGTTTGAGTACGATTTGTTTTGTCAAATAAACATGATTGCTGTTATCTGTTGGTTAAAACGTTATAGAAAAGGTAGAAAAATATCATTGGTCTGTAGTGGAGAAGTTAAAGGAAGTAACAAATTACTTGGTTTAGCAGAACTTACTGAAAAACAACTTAAAACTCAGTATCAGAACAAAACAGAACTAACTATTGATGATATAGAATATGCAGATTATGTTTGGCAATTGTATTGCTCAGACAACCCAATTAAGTTACAAAACGTTTATCAATATCAACAAAACACAACTTTTAAGTATTTAATAGATAGTTTATTAGTGCACCTACAACGCTTCCCTTCTATAGGAAACGGATTAAACAATGTTGAAAATAGCATTCTAGACATTACTGTAAATTCAGCCTTAAACTCACAAGATGAATTGATTCGCAAACTATTACAACAAGAAAATCAATACGGGTTTGGAGATCTTCAATACAAAAAACAGGTCAATGATTTAAAAGATTATTTTTCTTCATTTTCACCAGTAAAATTGAATAAAACAGGAATAAAAGTACAGCAACAGTTATTAAACACCTATGCCAATATGAGAAATGATTTCTCGTTTTTAGGAGGGGCAAAAAAATACAATTTCTTATACGACGACACTACACAAAAGTTGTTGAAAATTACCTCTTTATGATACAAGAATCAGAATTGATTTTAAATCCAGATGGAAGCGTTTATCATTTAAATTTACATCCAGAAAATATTGCCTCTGACATCATTTTTGTGGGCGATCAAGATCGTGTGGACAAGGTGACTAAACATTTTGATGTGGTTGAATTCACTACACAAAAGCGCGAATTTAAGACTTCAACAGGGGTTTATAAAGGAAAACGATTAACTGTACTCTCAACCGGAATTGGGCCAGATAATATCGATATTGTGATGAACGAGTTGGATGCTTTGGTGAATATCAATCTAAAAACGAGGCAACCAAAAAAAACACTTACCAAATTAAATATTGTTCGCATTGGAACTTCTGGTTCTTTGCAGTCAGATATTCCTGTAGATAGCTTTGTAATTGGTTCTCATGGACTGGATTTAAACGGAATGCTACACTCCTATCAAATTGATGCTATTTCTAATTTAGAAGTAGAAAACGCTTTTATAAGCCATACCAATTGGAGTAACAAAAAAGCACATCCAATTTTAGTAGAAAATAGTTTAGAACTAGAAAATAAATTAATTTCTGAAAAAGTATTCAAAGGAATTACAGCAACAGCTGGAGGTTTTTATGGACCGCAAGGAAGAGTTCTTCGATTGCCATTAGAAGACAAGAACCTAAATCATAAAATTGATAGTTTTAATTTCAACGGAATTAGAATTACCAATTTAGAAATGGAAACTTCTGCTATTTATGGATTGTCTAAGTTATTAGGTCACCATGCTTGTTCTTTGAATGCAATTATTGCCAATAGAGCAAATGGTACCTTTAGCAAAGATCCAGGAAAAGTTGTGGCCGATTTAATTGTGTATACATTGAATAAATTAGCTGAATAGATGGTTAACATCACTATTGGCGGCGTTCCAGAACACTTTAATTACCCTTGGTATCTAACGTTAAAAAATAAAGAATATACAAAACACAATATCAATTTACGTTGGAAAGATTTTCCTGGTGGAACAGTAGAAATGAACGCTGCCCTTCGAAATGCAGAAATTGATATTGCCATTATTTTAACCGAAGGAATCATCAAAGATATCGGCGAAGGGAATCCTTCTAAGATTGTTCAAACTTTTGTTAAGAGTCCTTTGGTATGGGGAATTCATGTAGCAAACAACTCTTCTTTTCAGCAAATTTCAGATTTAGAACATGCAACCATAGCTATTAGTAGATTTGGTTCTGGATCGCATTTAATGGCTATTGTAAATGCCTATAACCAGGGTTGGGATTTGAATACCTTACAGTTTAAAGTTGTGGGTGATTTAGAAGGAGGAATTGATGCATTGACAAAAGGTGAAGCAGATTATTTTATGTGGGAGCATTTTACAACAAAACCTTTCGTTGATGATGCTACTTTTAGAAGAATTGGAGACTGTCCTACTCCATGGCCTTGTTTTGTAATTGCTGTGAGAAATGAAATTTTAGAGAAGCACTTAGAAGTGATAAAAACTATTTTAACTATTATCAACAAAGAAACGACTGGTTTTAAACAACTAAAAAACATTGATGCAATTCTTTCTAAACGCTATCAACAGAAATTAGAAGATGTTCAGAAATGGTTGTCAATTACAGAATGGGAGAGCAAAAATCAAATCTCTAAAGAGTTCATTGAAGACATACAGAATAAAATGATTACTTTTAAAGTAATCAGCTCTAAAGTTAAAGTAAATGCTAAAAAATTTATTTAAAATAAATCAATTCCCATGAAAAGAATAATTTGTCTTTCCAATATACTTGTATTTGTTAGTTTACTAATTACAACTACTCTTTTTGCTCAAACCTCTATCAATAAAAAAGATATTGTTGGTGTTTGGAAAACAGTTGATGACGAAACAGGAAGAACCAAATCACACATCGAAATTTTTAAAAAAGGCGCAAAATATCATGGTAAAATAATTAAACTACTTGACCCAGAAACATTAAAAAATAGTGGAAAAGAACGCTTTGAAGATATCAAATGTGATCAATGCCCTGCTGATTATGGCATAAATCAACCTCTTATAGGGCTAGAAATTGTTAAAAACATGCAGCAAAAGAGAAGTAAATATGCTGGAGGAAGTATTATTGACCCTAAAAAAGGAAAAGTATATACCTGTACAATTTGGATGGATGATTCAGATAAAGCGGGAAACACTCTAAAGGTTCGTGGTTGGGTAGCCATGTTTTATAGAACTCAAACCTGGTATAGAGTTAAATAAGTAAAAATAAATATTTCAAGAAGTAATTGGCGAGGCACAAAATAAAATCATCTTATTGTGCGTTATAATCTAGAAGTGTGAAATTAGGAAGTTCATTAAAAATTTGTACATTTAGCTTTTTAAAATTTTAGTTTAAAATGAAAAAAGTCATATTTATTGCAATTTGTACAGTAGGAATTTTGAGTATCACATCATGTAGAAGTACTTCAGCTAGCTGTGGTTTAGCAGAAAACACATCAACGAAACAAACTCAACAAAACTTTCAATTTACTAATGTTGTTGCTATTGCAACGGCTAGGTAGTTGACAGTCTTATTCAAATTCAATGAATCCGCTTTTTAAGCGGATTTTTGTTACCAATCAATTGTTGATTTGCCCAAACTCTCTAAGAACTCATTTGTTTTAGAAAAATGCTTATTTCCAAACCAATAACCACGGTTTGCACTTAATGGAGATGGATGACCTGAGGTTAAAATCTTGTGTTTTTTTGCATCAATTTTTTTTCCTTTTTTTTGTGCAAATCCACCCCAAAGTAAAAAAACAACTCCCTCTTTTTTTTCAGATATTTTTGAAATTACTGCATCTGTAAATGTTTCCCATCCTTGTTTCTGATGACTTCCAGCTTCATGTGCTCTTACGGTTAATGTTGCATTTAATAACAAAACTCCTTGTGTTGCCCAATAAGATAAATCACCAGAAATGGGCACTGGCTTTTGAATATCAGATTCTAATTCTTTGAAAATATTGAGTAAAGAAGGTGGATGTTTCATTCCGTCATGAACAGAAAAACACAAACCATTTGCTTGTCCAACTCCGTGATAAGGATCTTGTCCGATAATTACTACTTTTAAGTCATTAAATGAGCAAGCAGCAAAAGCAGCAAAAATGTCTTTTTCTACAGGAAAACAAGCTGTTTTATTGTATTCATCTTTTACAAAATTGACCAAACTTCTAAAATAAGGTTTATCAAATTCTGATTGTAAAATATTTTTCCACGAATCAGCAATATTTAGCTGCATACTTTCTTATTTTTGCTTTATAATCAAAGATAGTATTTTGTCTAAAAATATTTCAGAAAAAACAATACAAGATTTAGAGTTTCCTACAGTTTTAGAACATGTAGCAACCTATTGTATTTCTACCTTAGGTAAAGCTGCTGTTATACAGATCAAACCTATTGAAGATTCTGAATTACTCAAAGAAGAATTAAATTTAGTCAATGAATATGTTTCTTCATTTATTAGTGAAAACAAAATACCAAATCACGGTTTTGAAGATATTTCTCAAGAAATTTTCACTTTAAATATTGAAAATAGCTTTTTAGAAGCCAGTGCATTTTTAAAGATTGCTGGGGTTTCTGAAACAGTAAATGAATTATTTATATTCTTTAAAAAATTTGAGTCTTATTTCCCAACCTTACAACACATCAGTCAAGAAATTGAATTCACCTCAAGCATATCAAATGCAATTCATAAAATTATTACCTCTTACGGGGAAGTAGCTAATAATGCTTCTCCTCAATTAAAAGAAATTAGAAAAGACATTGCTAAAATACGAGGGAAAATTGGTGAAAGTTTTACAAGAGATTTAAGCAAATATGCAGCAGCTGGTTTTTTAGATGACATTAGAGAGTCTGTACTAGACAATCATAGAGTTTTGGCAGTATTAGCCATGCACAGACGAAAAGTAAAAGGAAACTTTTTAGGTGCTTCGAAGTCTGGAAATATCGTTTATATAGCGCCACAAGCAACATTAAATTACGATCGTGAATTACAAAACCTAATCTATGAGGAGCAACAAGAGGTAACAAAAATATTGAAAGAATTAGCTTCTGAAATTAAACCATTTGTTCCGTTGTTACATTCTTATTTACAGTTTCTAACCCATTTAGATGTTATTGCTGCTAAAGCAAAATATGGACACAGTTTACATGCCGTTTTACCTAAAATTACTTCTGAAAAGAAGATTCATTTTATAAAAGCATATCATCCGATTTTATGGAAAAAGAATCAAAAAAACACTATTGAAACGGTTCCTCAATCTATTACTTTAAACGAAAAACAGCAAATCATCGTAATTTCTGGCCCGAATGCAGGCGGAAAAAGTATCACTTTAAAAACCATCGGATTGTTACAAGTAATGTTGCAAAGCGGCTTGTTAATTCCGGTTGACGAAGGTAGTGAGACCTATATTTTTGACACTGTTTTAACCGATATTGGAGATAATCAATCTATTGAAAATCAATTAAGTACTTATAGTTATCGTTTAAAAAACATGCGCTATTTTTTACGGAAATGTAATAAGAATACCTTGTTTTTAATCGATGAGTTTGGTACCGGTTCTGATCCTGAATTAGGAGGTGCTTTGGCAGAAATTTTCTTAGAAGAGTTTTACAACAAAAAGGCATTCGGAATAATTACTACCCACTACTCTAATTTAAAAGTATTGGCAAACGAATTAGAAAATGTTACCAATGCTAACATGCAATTTAACGAACGTACATTAGAGCCTTTATACAAGTTGTATGTTGGACAAGCTGGAAGCTCATTTACCTTTGAAGTTGCTCAGAAAAACGGAATACCATTTAGCATCATTAACCAAGCAAAAAAACGTGTTGAAACTGAAAAAATCAGGTTAGACAAAACCATTTCTAAACTACAAAAAGAACGCAATCGGTTACAAAAAAATTCTGATAGCTTAGAAAGACAGCAATCAAAAGGGAAAGAGCACATTGATAGTTTACAAGAAAAAGAACAAAAAATTCAAGATAAATTAGCCGATTTTCAAGAGCTGTATGACAGCAATCAAAAAATGTTAACCATTGGAAGAAAAGTAAATGAGCTCTTAAATCATTATTTACAGACAAATAACAAAAAATTGTTGAATGCTGAATTGCAAAAGTGGATTGCTGCAGAAAAAACGAAATATTTAAAGAAGAATCCACCTAAGCCAAAAACCAAGGCAGAAAAGATGTCTGCAAAAATTGTTGAGAAAAAGAAGCAGGAAGTTATTCAACAAGTAGAAAAAGAAGTCTTACAAAAAGTGGTTGAAGTTCGTAAAGAAAAGAAAGTTGAAGCTACAAAAATTGCAAAAGCAAAAGCAGAATACGTCTTTAAAATAAACGATCGAGTTCGATTAGTAGACGGTAATGCTGTTGGCACCATTGATAAAATTGAAAAGAATAACGTTTTTATCAATTATGGAATGTTTACAACCAAAGCAAAAGTTGAACAGTTAGAATTGGTTGAAAAAGGGAAATAAGATTAACTATGGGCTTTACATCTCCCTGAAGGATTTCTTGTTTTTCCCAAACACTTTACCATTTTTCTTGATTGAAGAACAGTATTTTATTGCAGTAGCATTTGTAGCAGTAGAATTTTTGTCTTTGACTTTATCAAATGTAGGTTTTTTTGGAATACAAACTTTACACTCTAAATACCCTTTCTCTTTAGCTTTTTTTAAAGTTATTTCTGTGTACGATTTTGGTAGTAAATTACATTCTTTTTTATGATACTTAGCACCTTTTTCGGCTTTTTTGGTTATATATACTTTAGTATCACTTTCTGTATTAGAGTAAAAAAATATCCCTGTAAAAAATTAAAATGATTTTTAGTACTTTCATAATTAAATATTCTTGTTTCAGATTAATTTATTATTCAAAACAACATTGCTAATATACATTTTTTTATATAAATACAACTTAGTTTACTGATTTACTTCGTTATAGTGTTAGAAACAGTAAAATCTCTATCAATCAAAAAAAAGAAACACATCCTTAAAAATCAATACTTTACTTACCGAAAAAGCACTGATAAAAAAGTGATGTAATTGGTTCTATTTCAAATATTATGAATAGGTTTGCACTCCAATTTGAAAAACTAGTAAATGAAACGTATCAATCAATACAAAAAGCTTTTTAATGTAGAAGGCGCTATCGATTTAAAAGAACTAAAATCTACTTATAGAGGTTTAGTAAAACAATGGCATCCAGATAAGTTTCAAGACGAAGAAGAAAAGGAAATTGCAGAAATTGAAAGTACTAAAATTATTGATGGCTATCATTTTTTAGTAAGCATTGCTCCAGAAACAAAAGCTGCTAACTTAGTAGATTATACAACAACAATTACAGAATTTCAAGTTGCAGACTGGTATCATAAAAGCATGTTATTGGAAGTTACTTTTACCGATGGCAATACCTATGAGTATTTTGGTGTTAATAAGATTTTATTCGGAAAATTTATAAACGCAAAATCAATTAACAACTTTGGTAAAAGAAATATTTTCAATTCTTTTACCTACAGAAAATCTAAGAAAGCAGCTGTAATGGCTTAAAGTATAGTGTGGATTGTGAAATTTTAAAACTTACTTATCACTCAAATTGCTTCATTTCTGTATCATAAAACTCACCTGCTTTATCCATTAAATCTGCCAATTCTGTAGCAATATCTTCTTCATTTTCTCCAGATAAATCTTCGAACCATTCTACTTCATCATCTTTTAAGTTGATTAAAAAACGTGGATATTCTGTGTGTAAGACAAAAATATCATCCGGAAAATTGCTGTTGTCTGCCAATAAAAATTTAGGTAATTCCATAGTTTATGCTTTTTCTCTAATGAGTTTTAAAGTTAAATAATTAAAACGAATATATAATAAAATGGCGGCTGTTGACAATCCAGCTAACAAGCCAAGCCAAATTCCGAAACTACCCAATTGTTCTTCTTTTCCAAAATAAAAACTCACAGGAAAGCCAATCAACCAATACGAAATAAAAGTAATGATTGTTGGAATTTTCACATCTTGCAATCCACGTAATGCGCCTAAAACTACAACCTGAATACTATCAGAAATCTGAAAAATGGCTGCAGCTATTAATAATTGAGCTGCAATGGAAACCACCTCCATATTATCAGTTAGGTTTTGCACATCATTATAATCTAAATAGATTTTAGGCAATTGTTTGTGGAATAAAAAGAAGATTGTTCCAAAGAAAATTGCCAACAAAATTGCCATAAAAAAGATTGAAAAGGCAATTCTTCTTAGTTCTTTATAATTGTGTAATCCTTTTTGATTTCCAACTCTGACCATAGAAGCAACACTTAGCCCCATTGCAACCATAAACGTCATAGAAGATAAATTCAATGCTATTTGATTTGCTGCTTGCGGATTTTTTCCCAGCAAACCACTCAACCAAATTGCCGCTGTAAAAATAGCTACTTCAAAAAACATTTGCATTGCACTTGGGGCACCCAAACTGATCAATTTTCGAATCATTAAGGTGTCCAATACAAAAAACTTAATATTGGTTACCAAACGTTTAGAGCGTTCTTTGATTGCTAATAACCTCCATAAGTAAGCAACCATAACAAAACGAGAAAGTAAAGTACCATAAGCGGCTCCTACCATTCCCATTTCTGGAAAACCAAATTTCCCAAAAATCAATACATAGTTTAAAACCACATTTACAATATTAGCAATCAAAGTAGCATACATTGGATATTTGGTCATAGACATTCCGTCACTAAATTGTTTCAATGCTTGAAAAACAACTAAGGGAATTAATGAAAAAGCAACTAGGTTTAAATACGGAATTGCCAATTCTACAACCTCAGCGGGTTGCTCCATTAAATACATTAATGGTTTGGCAAAAAACACCAACAAGAACAATGCAACTCCTAAAACTGTACACAAAAACAATCCGTGTTTAAAAGTAGATTTTGCTTGTTTAAAATTATTTGCCGAATCTGCTTCTGCAATTAATGGGGTTATTGCGGTAGAGAAACCAATTCCTAGAGACATGGCAATAAACATAAAACTGTTTCCTAAAGAAACTGCCGCCAATTCTGCTGTTCCTAATTGGCCAACCATTATATTATCTACAAAACTAACAAAGGTATGTCCTAACATCCCTAGCATTACAGGGGCAGCAAGTTTCCAATTGTACTTAAATTCTGAAGTGTATAAAGAAATATTCAAGAAAATTGATCGTTGATTTTATCAAGGCAAAGATATTCATAATAATTGAAGTTTATCGTCAATCATATTAACAAAATCCCTACATAAATATTTCATTAAAAAACTGTACTTTTGAGCTTCAACAATTTTTATTAGAGTTAAACATTAATTAAGAATTATTTTTAAATGAAAAATCCAAATGATGGTTTTTTAAAAGGAAGACTTAGAAGTATAAAGTATGCATTAAAAGGAATGTGGTTACTTTTAAAAACAGAAGACAGTATCAAAACTCAATTTTGTTTAGGAATCATATCGCTAGCTATTGGAATTTATTTTGATATTTCTGCAACTGAATGGATGTTTCAATTAATTGTTATTGCACTTGTTTTAGTTGCTGAAGCTTGTAATACAGCACTAGAAAAAATGGCAGATTTTGTGCATCCAGAATATCATGAAAAGATAGGTTTTATTAAAGATATTGCTGCTGGAGCTCCAAGTTTTGCTGCTATATTCGCAATAATTGTTACCGGAATTATATACGTTCCTAAAATCTTAGAGTTATTCTAAGCAAATACTTATATTTACATTTTTACAATCTACACCTAATTAATGGCTAAAAAAGCAAAAACGACAAAGCAAAAAACAGAGAAAAAACTTAAGTTTCAAAAAACAAAAGCGTTTTTTAACAATAGGCAAACACATACTGTTTTTGGTTTGTTTTTAACATTGTTTTCTGTTTTTTTAATCATTGCATTTTTTTCATTCTTTTTTTCTTGGCAAGCAGACCAAAGTACATTAACTCAATTTACTGATAGAGCTGTTGAAACAAAAAATCTTCTAGGAAAAGTTGGAGCAATTTTAAGTAACTTTTTTATTTATGAAGGTTTTGGTATTGCAGCATTTATTATTCCTGTATTACTTTTTATCAGTGGTTTATATTGGCTTTCTAAAATGCCTTTTAGAAGAGTAGTTAAAACATGGAACTGGGGCTTGTTGGTAATGCTTTGGTTTTCGATAACCTTAGGCTTTGTGCCAGACAAATTTGTTGTACTAGCCGGAGTTATCGGTTTAGAAATTAACGAATACCTACAAACTTTTTTAGGAAAAACAGGATTAACACTGGCATTAAGCTTTCTGTTTTTAACCTACATTATTATCCGTTTTAAAGTAACACCAGAAAGTGTTTTATCTAAATTTAGAACGAAGAAAAAAGACATTTCTGAAGAAGAAAATGTTGAGGAACCTATTGAAGAACCTGTTATTGAAAACGAATTTATACTAGAAAACTCAACAGAAAAAAAATCAGAATTTGAAAAATCTGTAACAAATTTACAACCTACAATTAGCAATTTTTATAATGTAAAAACTACCAATAACAAAGAAGATAAAGATGAGAGTTTGCTTGATGTTGTTTTAAAAAATGAAACAACAGACGCTGAAGAAACTCATGAGAAAGAAGTTCAAATAGATATTGAAAAAACCGAAGAAGAAGAGCATTCTACAGAAAATTTATCTGAAAAACTAGTAAAAGATTTTGGAGAATTTGATCCTACTTTAGAGTTAGGAAACTATAAATTTCCAACCTTTAATTTATTAAAACAATACAACGAAAGCATTTCTATAGATCCAGATGAGCTAGAGGCTAATAAGAATAAAATTCTAGAAACGCTTAAGAATTATAAAATCGGAATTGCAAAAATTAAAGCAACCGTTGGACCAACAATTACTTTGTATGAAATTGTTCCTGATGCTGGTGTTCGGATTTCAAAAATTAAAAACTTAGAAGACGATATTGCGTTATCATTATCGGCATTAGGTATTCGTATCATCGCTCCTATCCCTGGAAAAGGAACTATCGGAATTGAGGTACCGAATAAAAAAGCAACCATTGTTTCGATGCATTCTGTAATTTCTTCAAAGAAGTTTCAAGAATCTCCGATGGAACTCCCTATTGCTTTAGGGAAAACCATTTCTAACGAAACTTTTGTAGTTGATTTAGCAAAAATGCCACACTTATTAATGGCTGGTGCAACAGGTCAAGGAAAATCTGTTGGATTAAATGCTGTATTAACATCCTTATTATACAAAAAACATCCCGCAGAAGTTAAGTTTGTATTGGTAGATCCAAAGAAAGTAGAACTGACATTATTTAATAAAATTGAGCGTCATTATTTAGCAAAATTGCCTGATAGTGAGGAAGCAATCATTACAGACACAACCAAAGTAATCAATACACTTAATTCGTTGTGTATAGAAATGGATAATCGTTATGACTTGCTTAAAACCGCAATGGTTCGTAACATCAAAGAATACAACGTAAAATTTAAAGCACGTAAGTTAAATCCGAATGAAGGACATCAATTTTTGCCATATATTGTATTGGTGATTGATGAATTTGCCGATTTAATCATGACAGCCGGTAAAGAAGTAGAAACTCCAATTGCGCGTTTGGCACAATTAGCCCGTGCCATCGGTATTCATTTAATTGTTGCTACCCAACGTCCGTCTGTAAATGTAATTACTGGAATTATCAAAGCAAATTTCCCTGCAAGAATTGCGTTTAGAGTAACTTCAAAAATAGACTCTAGAACCATTTTAGATGCAGGTGGCGCAGATCAATTAATTGGTCGTGGAGATTTATTATATACAGCCGGTAATGATATTGATAGAATTCAATGTGCTTTTGTAGATACCCCAGAAGTTGATAAAATTACCGACTTTATTGGTTCGCAAAGAGCGTATCCAGAGGCCTACTTATTACCTGAATATGTTGGTGAGGAAGCTGGCACAAATCTTGATATTGACATAGAAGATAGGGATAAATTATTCAGAGAAGCTGCAGAAATAATTGTTACGGCACAACAAGGATCAGCTTCTTTATTACAGCGAAAATTAAAATTAGGATACAACAGAGCAGGAAGATTAATTGATCAACTAGAAGCTGCAGGAATTGTAGGTGGATTTGAAGGAAGTAAAGCTAGACAAGTTTTAGTTTCAGACTTAGTTGCATTAGATCAATTACTAGAAAACGAACAAAATTAGGATTAAATTCAATGAAAAAAATAACATCATATTTCTTACTCTTCTTTATAGGGGTTTCAATACAAGGTTTTGCCCAAGACAAAACAGCCGAAAATTTACTACATGAGGTTTCTACAAAAATGACTTCTTATACAAATATGGAAATTGCATTTACCACAAGTTTGAGTAATGCTGATGCCGGAATTGAAGAAGGTGATGAACCTCCTATGAAAGGAAACATTATTTTAGAAGGCGAAAAATACAGCTTAGATTATATTGGAAACAGCTTTATTTTTGACGGAAAAAAATTATATGTTATAAATCATGACGAAAAAGAAATTGCAATCAATGATGGTGATTTTGATACTGATGATGGATTTATCTATCCGTCTAAATTATTAACTTTTTACAAAGAAGGATACACCTTTAAATTAGGTAAAACAACAACTGTAAAAGGAAAAAAAATTCAGTTTGTAGAACTAACCCCGATTGATAGTGATTCTGATATTGTAAAGGTTGAGTTAGGAATTGAGTTAGAAACAAAACATATTTACAAGTTAATTCAGACTGGAGCAAATTCTTCTAAAACCACATTTACAATCACTTCTTTAAAAAGCAATCAAAACTTACAAAAAAACACTTTTGTTTTTAATAGAGAAAGCTATTTAAAAAAGCACTATAGTATTGATTAATACTTTTTTACAGTAAACTTTTTATGAGAATACTAGACAAATACATATTAAAAAGTTTTCTAAAGCCTTTTGTTGCTACTTTTTTAATTGTATTGTTTGTTTTGGTTATGCAAACCTTATGGCTAGCTTTCGAAGACATTGCCGGTAAAGGAATTGATATTCTTTTTATCTTAAAATTTCTCTTTTACACTGCACTTATTGTAACACCACAAGCATTGCCAATTGGCGTATTACTTTCTTCAATTATGGCTCTGGGTAATTTCTCTGAAAACTATGAGTTTGCAGCGTCAAAATCTGCTGGAGTTTCCTTACAGCGACTAATAAGACCTTTAATACTCTTAACCATTGTTTTAAGTTTTGTTAATTTCTTGTTTTTAAACAACATATATCCGTATGCAATGTTTAAACAAAAAAATTTATACCTAAATATCAAAAAGCAAAAACCTGCAATGTCTTTAATTCCGGGTGGATTTAATACAGATATTCCTGGTTATCAAATTAAGTTTGATGAGAAATATGGAGAAAATGATGACTTGTTAAAAAATGTCATGATTTATGATTTGTCTGAAAAAAAATGGAATAAAAAGATTATAACGGCCGAAAAAGGGAAAATTATTAATAAAGAAGGTAGCAAATACATGACGTTGGTTTTATACAATGGCCAACTATTTGAAGAATATTTAACTGTAAAGACTGAAAAAAACATGCCAGCTTCTACTGCAAGTTTTAAAGAATATTCTATTATTATTACCATGCCAGATGATGCTTTATTAGAAGAAGAAAACCTTAAGGGGCTTCATAGCATGAAAACTTTAGGTAAATTAAGAGATACCATTCCTTTTTACAATGATGACTTTAGAGAATATGTAAAAGGAAGAGCGAAAAGCTTTTATATAAATGTAGATGCTAAAAAATTAGTTTCAGCAAAAAATGACTCAATAATTTCGAAATTACAGCCAGAAGTTCTAAACAATTTTGATGAAAGAACGCAATTACGTTTAGTCAATTCTTCAATTTCAAAAAACAAAACCGCTTTAGATATTATTCAAAATAAAAAAGCAACTTTTAAATTTAAAAGGAAGGTTTTAAATGTCTATGAAACAGAGTATTACAATAGAATTGCTTTTTCATTATCGTGTTTAATTCTTTTTTTTATTGGCGCTCCTTTAGGGTCTATCATCAGAAAAGGAGGATTTGGTTTGCCAATGATTTTAGCAATATCAATTTATGTGCTCTACTTTTTCACCAATACTTTTGGAAGAAACTTAGCAGAAGAAAGTTCAATTACTGCCTTTTTAGGATCTTGGGTGTCTGCAATTTTAATGGTGCCCATAGCCTTTTTATTAACAAGAAGAGCAACAAAAGATATGGGATTATTTAATATTGATGTATTTTTGCAGCCAATTACAACTTTTTTCAAAAAAATAATGTCTAAAAAAGACAATCAGATATAATGGAGCATACTAAAACAGAAAACAACATACAGCTAGATTCAATTGCTGAAGCTATTGAAGATATTCGCAACGGAAAAGTAATTATTGTTGTGGATGATGAAGACAGAGAAAATGAAGGAGATTTTGTTGCAGCCGCTGAAAAAGTAACTCCAGAAATGATTAATTTCATGGCAATGCATGGACGTGGTTTAATTTGTGTGCCAATCACAGAAGAACGCAGTAAAGAATTGCAATTAGGAATGATGGTAAACAACAATACCGATCCGATGGAAACTGCTTTTACTGTTTCTGTAGATTTAAAAGGTAATGGTGTAACAACTGGAATTTCTGCAAAAGACAGGGCATTAACTATCAAAGCCATTATCAACCCAAAAACAAAACCTTTTGATTTAGCAAGACCAGGGCATATTTTTCCCTTAAAAGCAAAAGAAGGTGGCGTATTACGTAGAACTGGGCATACAGAAGCTGCTATAGATTTTGCACGCTTAGCGGGTTCAGAACCAGCTGGAGTTATTGTAGAAATCATGAATGAAGACGGAACAATGGCACGTTTACCTCAGCTGATGAAAGTTGCTAAAAAGTTTGATTTAAAAATTGTTTCTATTGAAGATTTAGTTGCGTATAGAATGGAACACGATTCTTTAATTGAAAAGAAAGAAGATTTTGATATTGAAACTCGTTTCGGCACCTTTAGATTAAGAGCTTATCAACAAACCACAAACAATCAAGTACATTTGGCGTTAACCAAGGGTGCATGGAAAGAGAACGAGCCTGTTATTACAAGGGTAAATTCTACCTTAGTCAACAACGATATTTTAGGAACCTTAACCAACAATGCTGATAAAAAATTAGACATGATGTTTAAAACCATCACCGATGCTGGTAAAGGAGCTATTTTATTTATCAATCAACAAAATCAGTCTCAAAACTTATTACATCGTTTAGATATTTTAAAAGAATCGCAATCTAGAGGTGAAATGAAAGCGCCACAAATAAAAATGGACAGTAAAGATTTTGGAATTGGTGCACAAATCTTACACGATTTAAACATTCATAAAATTAGATTGGTTTCTAATACCACCCAAGAAAAACGTGTGGGTATGATTGGTTATGGTTTGGAAATTGTAGAGTATGTAAAGTATTAAAAAAACTTACCTCCTCTTCTCGTAAGCTCTAATAAAAAGTAAAGCCCATAGAATTACAAAAGCAAAAATAAAAAAGGAAAAATATAATATTATTTTATTTATCTCCATTCATTATTGTATTAAAGAATATTAATAGGCCTATCAACATTGGAGCCCATAAACCAACAAAAATTCCATGTAACTGATCACCTCTTAAAAAAAGATACTCAGCAAAAATTATTATTACTAAACAAACTAATAAAATTGCTAAGTTTAAAGTTCCAATTTTTTTTAAAAACTTCATAAAGTCAGATTTAGGTTAAAAGTATTAAATAATTTTTGAACCACTTTGCTTTTCTACAGGTTCTTTATCTTTTTCAAAAAATCTTGCAGAGAGTTCTCCTTTAACAACAACAGAATTGCCTAAAACTTCCAACCAAGAACCTTCTCTTAATCCCAACACAGGTGTGTCATTAAAAACATGAAACTCATGAATTCGAGTTTCTCTAGTTTCTCCCATATGTGTAGAACCTTCAACAGGATCTAAATAATGTGCATTGATATTAAAAGGAATAAATGCTAAGGTTTTAAAGCTTGGTGGATATACAATAGGCATGTCATTGGTATTCATCATACTTACACCACAAATATTACTTCCCGCGCTCGTTCCTAAATAAGGTGTTCCGTTTTCTACAACTTCCTGTAAAATATCAAAAATAGCTTGTTTATACAGCTGGTTTACAAGTTCAAATGTATTTCCTCCGCCAGTAAAAATAGCTTCAGCATTTAAGATAGCTTCCTTCGGATTCTCAAATTCATGAATTCCTTTTACATCGATGTTAATGGTATTAAAAGCCGCTCTTGCTTTTGCTGTATACTCATCGTACGAAATTCCGCTTGGTCTAGCATACGGAATAAAAAGCATATTTTTAACGTTTGTAAAATGGGTAGAAAGTATTGGTAATAAATATTCTAAGTATCCACTACCGTGGATGGTTGAGGTACTTGCTATAATGAGTTTTTTCATGTTTCAAAAATAAAGAATCTAAAATTAGTACATCAAAAAATAGGCAAACATTTCTTAGCATATTGCAATCCGCTCAGAATAGAAGAGCTGTATAAAAAAATAAGCACCTTGATATTCTTAAAATTTTGTTAAAAGAAAGTAAATCATACTTACTTATCTTAGAAAACAATAAATAATTTGTGTAACAAAGTTTATTTGTTCAAATTTACATACAATAACTACTTCATGAGAACAAAAAAGCTTCTGCTACTATTTTTAATAGTTCCTCTTTTTGCTTTTACAGCACATAAATATTATTTGAGTTTAACTCAAATAGAATACAATTCTAAAAATAAATCTGTAGAAGTAATTATCAATGTTTTTATTGATGATATTGAAACAGCGCTTACTAAGATTCATGATAAAAAGTTTGAGTTAGATACTGAAAAAGAATTTGCAGATATAGATACTTACTTTTTTGACTATTTAAAAAAGAACGTAAAATTTAAACTAGATGGTAAAGCGTATGACTATAGTTATATTGGCAAAGAATATGATGGAGATGTGGTTTTTTTCTATTTAGAAATAAAAAATGTACCTGCATTAAAAGAAATAGAAATTAACAATACCATTTTATTGAAACATTTTCCGGAGCAACAAAATTTGGTAAAATCGAAAGTAAATAAAAAGTACAAAAGTCTTTTACTCACTAAAAAAGAACAAACAGGCACTTTAAAATATTAATATAAATCACTAATTCAACAAAACCCAACATTATGAAAAAAATCGGTTTACTAGTTCTCTCACTAGTATTTGTTGCAGCTTCTTCTTTTGCACAAGAGAAGAAAACCCAACAAGGGCACACAAATCAGAACAAGTTTAAACAACTTAAAGATGTTCTAGCAACACCTACAAGTCAAAGAACAGCTTCTGGAGCGCCAGGAAAAAAATACACTCAACAAAAAGTTGATTATGTAATGGATATCGTTTTAGATGACGATAAAGAAACAATTACTGGAAGTGAAACTATCACGTATCACAACAATTCTGAAGATGAATTGGCGTATTTATGGTTACAATTAGACCAAAATATGCGTGCTGCAGATTCTAAAACTCCAGATATCAATCCGAATAGAATTCCGAAAGGACTTTCTAAAGACAGATATGATAAAACATACGAAGAGCAGCCTTTTGATGGTGGATTTAAAATTATGAGCGTTACGAATGTAGACGGTAGTAATTTATCACACACTATCAATCAAACAATGATGCGAATCAACTTAGCAAAACCTTTAGGAGCTGGAGAAAGTTTTCAGTTTAAAATTAAATGGTGGTACAAAATCAACAACCACAGAACTCAAGGTGGAAGATCTGGTTTTGAACATTTTCCTGACGGAAACAACAACTATGTAATTGCACAATTCTTTCCAAGGTTATGTGTATACGATAACGTAGAAGGATGGCAAAATGACCAATTCTGGGGAAGAAGTGAATTCGCACTAGAATTTGGAGATTATACGGTAAACATTACAACACCAGATGACCATATGTTAGGTGCAACTGGACGTTTAATGAACGAAAGTGAAGTACTTACTAAAACACAACTAAGAAGGTTAGCACAAGCTAAAAAATCTTATAAAGACCCGGTAGTAATTCATACGCAAGAAGAAGCAACTAAAATTGAAAAAAGCAGATCTAAGAAAACAAAAACTTGGAAATTCTTCGCAGAAAATGTTAGAGATTATGCATTTGCTACTTCTAGAAAATTTATTTGGGACGGAATGGCTGTAGATATTAATGGTAAAACAGTAATGGCATATTCTTATTATTCTAGAGAAGCAAATTCATTATACGGAGATCACTCTACAAGAGCAGCTGCTCAAACATTAAAAACATATTCAAAATATACTTTTGATTACCCTTATCACAAAGCAATTTCTGTAGATGGACAAATGGGAATGGAATATCCAATGATTGCATTTAATCCTGGAAGACCAAACGCAGACGGAACTTATACAGATAGAATGAAGTACAGAATGTTAGGTACAACGATTCATGAAGTTGGACATAACTTTTTTCCAATGATTGTAAACTCAGATGAGCGTCAATGGACCTGGATGGATGAAGGTTTAAACTCTTTCGTGCAAATGTTAGCTATGAGAGATTATGAAAAAGATTATCCACTAGGAAGAGGTTTACCTAAAAACATTGTGCCTTATATGTCTGGTGATCAATCTAGAATTGCTCCTATCATGTCTAAAGGAGACAATGTATACAGTTTTGGTGCAAACGCTTATGCAAAACCTGCAACAGCTTTATGGATTTTACGTGAAACCATTATGGGACACGAATTATTCGATCACGCTTTTAGAACGTATTCTCAACGTTGGATGTTTAAACACCCTACTCCTGCAGACTTCTTTAGATCTATGGAAGATGCATCAGCAATGGATTTAGATTGGTTTTGGAGAGGATGGTTTTACACAACTGATGTAACAGACATCGGAATTAAAAATGTTAAAAAATTCTACGCAAAACCTGGAAGTGATCGTGTAGACTTCGTAGAAGATACAACAGAAGGAGCTAGTTTCAAAAAAGGAAAAGGAGCAAATTCTAAATATTTTTATGAAGTTACTTTTGATAAACCAGGCGGATTGGTAATGCCAATTATTGTTGAGTTTACCTATAAAGACGGAACGAAAGGCAGAAAAACATATCCTGCTCAAATTTGGAGATTGAATGACAAAGAGGTTACAAAAGCCATTCATTCTGACAAAGAAATCATAAACATCACAGTAGATCCTGATTTAGAAACTGCAGATGTAGATATGACAAATAATAGCTGGCCAAAGAAACAAGACAATAAGTTTGGTAAGTTTAAAAACAAAGTAAAAGGATAAGAAATTATTCAATTAAAACTCATAAGAGGCACTATAATTATATAGTGCCTCTTTTTGTTTTTACTAAAAGTATGTTAAATAAAATTTGTAAATTAGTACTCATAATAGAATATGATTACTTTTCGTAATTAATTAAACAAATCAATACAAATTTTACACACAATGAAAAAAATCGGATTACTCCTATTTTCTATTTTCTTTGTAGTTGCTTCTGGGTTTGCCCAAGACAATACTAAAAAGAAAACTCAAAAAGGACATACAGACCAAAACAAGTTCAGACAGATGAAAGATTTATTGGCTACGCCAAATACTGTTCATACTGCTTCTGGAACTCCAGGACATGAATATTCACAACAAAAAGTGGATTATGTAATGGACATTCGTTTAGATGAAAACGACAATCGTATTTACGGAGACGAAACAATTACGTATCATAACAATTCTAAAGATCATTTAGAATATTTATGGGTACAGTTAGACCAAAACATGAGAGCAGATGACTCTAAAACACCTGATGCTATTTCTGGAGGAGCCTCAGCATTCATTACACCTGATAACTACAAGAAGACCTACATGAAAGAAGGCAAAGGTTTTGGACATAAAATTGAATTAGTTGAAAGCAATGGAAAACCATTATCGCATTTTATCAATAGAACAATGATGCGTATCAATATGCCAAAAGCATTAGCTCCAGGAGGTACTTTTAAGTTTAGAATCAAGTGGAATTATAAAATTAATGATATTAACAAAGATGGTGGTCGTTCTGGTTTAGAAACGTTTCCTGACGGAAACAACAACTATACCATTGCACAGTTTTTTCCACGTTTAGCAGTATATAACAATGTAGAAGGATGGCAAAACATGCAGTTCTGGGGAAGAAGTGAGTTCGCTTTAGAATTTGGTGATTATGATGTTAAATTAACTGTACCAGCAGATCATATTGTAGATGCAACTGGAGAATTACAGAACGAAAAAGATGTTTTAACAAAAACACAACAAAGACGTTGGGAACAAGCAAGAAAATCTTTTAAAGACCCTGTAATTATTGTGACTCAAAAAGAAGCAGAAAAAACAGAAAAAGGACGTTCTAAAAAAATGAAAACTTGGCATTTTAATGCTAAGAGAGTTCGTGATTTTGCTTTTGCAACTTCTCGTAAATATATTTGGGATGCAATGGCAACCAATGTAAATGGTAAAACTGTAATGGCTGTTTCATTATATCCAAAAGAAGGAAATCCTTTATGGGAAGAGCACTCTACAAGAGCGGTTGCTAATACGTTAATTGAGTATTCAAAATTAACTTTTGATTATCCTTATAGCAAAGCAATTTCTGTACATTCAGAAAGACAAGGAATGGAATATCCAATGATTTGTTTCAACTTTGGTCGTCCAAATCCAGACGGAACCTATTCAGACAGAACTAAAAAAGGGATGATTGGCGTTATTACACACGAAGTAGGTCACAACTTTTTTCCAATGATTGTAAACTCTGATGAGCGTCAATGGACTTGGATGGATGAAGGTGTCAATTCTTTTGTAGAAATTTTAGCAGAATTAAAATACGACCCAGTATTGTTTGCTATTAATCCAGCAAAAAACATTACAAGATATATGGGTGGAGATCAATCTAACATCTCTCCTATCATGTCTCAAGGAGATTATGTAAAGCAATTTGGACCAAATGCGTATTCTAAACCAGCTGCTGGTTTATACATGTTAAGAAAAACGATTATGGGTCCAGAATTATTTGATCATGCATTTAGAACCTATTCTCAACGTTGGATGTTTAAGCACCCAACACCAGCAGATTTCTTTAGAACAATGGAAGATGCTTCTGGTATGGATTTAGACTGGTTCTGGAGAGGTTGGTTTTATACAACTGACGTAACAGACATCGGTGTTAAATCTGTAAAGCCATTATATGTTACAGACAAACAAAGTGATCAAATTAAAAACATCATTAAAACAAACGCTGCGGCTAAAGATTATTTTGATAGCTTAGGAGAATTAGTTTATATTACTGATAAAAAAGAAGACGCCAATGCAAATGCATTAACTAAGCATGTAAAAGATGGAAAAAAGATTCCTACTTATATGTATCAAGTAGAATTTGAAAAACCGGGCGGATTGGTAATGCCAATTATTGTGGAGCTAACTTATGCAGATGGAACCACAGAAAGAAAAACGTTTCCAGCTCAAATTTGGATGAAAAATGACAATGTTGCGACTAGAGTTTTCGCTTCTTCACAAGAAATTAAGAGCATTGTAGTTGACCCTGATTTTGAAACAGCAGATGTAGATACTTCTAACAATAGCTGGCCTAAAAAAGAAGAAACAAAGTTTGATCAAATGAAAAAGAAAGTAAAAGGATAAACCTTTTTTTATAAAGCTAAAAGCCCAATCTTACGATTGGGCTTTTTTAATACAATCGTTTTATGATATATGAATTAGAGTATTGATGAAATGTATTCTGTTTTTGGGTTATTAAACATTTTTGATAATGTATTGTTTGTAGCTTCGTACGATTTTACAACTTCAAAAATTAATCAAATAAACGATAATGGTTCTATGGAAGTAGTAATCAAATATATTTTCTAGCTGTAAAGTTATATTCCTTTTTTAATTAAAAAAATGTGATTTTGATAGTTTCTTGTAAAAGAGATTTTTAGCAATTATGGAAGTATTAAATTAAAAAAACAAATACCGTTTCAAAGGTTTTATTAAGTTATTTTTTATATTTTAGTCATATAATTTAATCATTTTCCCCCAGATGATTGCCCTAGAAAAACACATTAAAGTAGTTATACTTTTAAGTATGCTATTTAATTATTGTAATGTAACTTCTCAAGAAAAGCTCTCTTTTGGCTTTTATCAAGATGCAAGATTATTGTTATTAGGCGACAACCACACCAATCCAAGAGGAACCATAGACATTATTTTTAACCTACAATTTCAGAGCTCACAAAAAAAACATGGCTATTTTATTTTCTTTCCAGAATTTGAAAATGCAAATATTAGTGATTCATCTCTCAGAAGATTTTCTTTAAATGCAGGGTTTACGTTTAATAAATTACAGCGATTATATCGTTACTTAAAAAAGTTTGAAGCTACTTCTACAATTGGCTTTGGAGTTTTAGATCGTTTTGGAACAAAAACCAACAACTGGTCTATAAATGCCAATTTAGTATATAAGCTAAATGATAGAATTAAACTAGGGTTTAACAATCAGTTTATGCAAAGAACAGATCTAAAGTTTAAATATCAAAAAAACGTTGTACGCCATAGTTTTCATTTCGGCATACAAGTCAACTTGTTTCAATTGTAGTGGCCTTATTTTTTATTCTTTCTAAAAATAAGAACCAATCCTATAAGTACCAATGGAATACTCAACACCTGTCCTGTATTCAATGAATTAAAAACCCAGTCTTCTCTTCCATCTACTTGAGCTTCTTTCAAAAATTCGATCACAAAACGCAAAGACCATAACACAACAAAGAAAATTCCAAATAAATATCCTGATTTCTCTTTTGCATCGGTTTTCCAATACATTCTCCAAAGAACAATGAATAAGATTAAATAACTAAATGCTTCGTATAATTGTGTTGGATGTCTTGGAACTGTTTCTCCAGCACTTTTAAAAATAACTCCAAAACTACTTCCTGTTGGTTTTCCGTAAATTTCAGAATTGAAAAAGTTTCCCATTCTAATAAAAAACCCAGCTAAAGCCACCATAATTCCCATTCTGTCTAAAATAAATAAGAACGGTTTATCAATTATTTTTTTACTGTAAAAATACAGCGCAGAAATAATCCCGATTGCAGCACCATGACTAGCAAAACCGGTAAATCCTGTAAACTGCCATCCTTTAATCAGTCCGAATATTGCAGAAGAATTTGGATTTTCTTTAAAGGGTAAAACAATTTCTAATAAATGATGTTGGTAATAATCCCAGCTATAAAAAAACACATCTCCTAAACGCATTCCTACCAACATAGAAATGAATGTGTACATAAATAGAGCATCTAATTTTTCAACAGGAACCTTATCTTCAATAAAGATTTTCTTCATCAATCGCAATCCTAAAATAAAAGCAATGACAAACATTAAACTGTACCATCTAACGACAAAAAATCCTAAATCGATGCCTAATGATGGGTCCCAAACTATTGATAAAAATTTCATACTTTATGTTTTTTGTCATAGTAAACAAAGTGAAACAAACTGTTAATCTTAATGAGATTACTTCGTCGTTTCTCCTCGTAATGACGATTATTTATTCTTTTTTTTCTGGAACGGGGTCATACCCTTGTCCGCCCCAAGGATGACAACTAAAAATTCTCTTAATTGCCAACCAACCACCAGTAAACAAACCATGTTTTTGCAAGGCTTCTACTGTATAATGCGAACAGGTAGGTGAATATCTACATGTTGATGGCGTATAAGGAGAAATGGCTGTTTGATAAAAACGGACTAATAGAATAAACGGATATACAAGAATCTTTTTCATTTGCTGTGATTGAGATTTCTCGCCAGAGCTTGTACTGAGTGAAGTCGAAGTGCTCGAAATAACAACCCGTTGATACTCTGAAATTCGTAATTTATAATTTTCAATTCGTAATTATTTATTAGTTGATTGAAAAGGTGGTCCCTTCTCTCCCATCTTTTAATTGGATTCCTAGTGCCAATAACTCATCTCTAATTTGATCAGACAAAGCCCAATCTTTATTGTCTCTTGCTTCTTTTCGCAGTTTAATTAACAACGCTACTACTCCATCAATCTTATCTGAGCTATCTTGTTTGGTTTCATTGGTCAATCCCATTACATCAAAAACAAAGGCATGCATTGTTTTTTGTAAAACAGCCAAATCATCAGCTGTAATAGTTGCTTTCTGTTCTTTTAATTGATTGATGATTTTAACCGCTTCAAACAAATGCGCAATTAAAATTGGTGTATTAAAATCATCGTTCATAGCATCATAACATTGCTGTTTCCAACTAGCTATATCTACAGAAGATGTTTTGCTCGTTTGAATATTTTGCAATGAATTTACAGCATCCATCAATTTATAATACCCTTTTTCTGATGCTTCTAATGCATCACTAGAAAAGTCTAAAATACTTCTATAATGCGCCTGCATATTGAAAAAACGAACTACACTTGGCGCAAAGGCTTTACTTAAGATGTTATTATTACCTGTTAAAATCTCATTAGGTAACACAAAGTTTCCTGTAGATTTTGCCATTTTTTGGCTATTTAACAATAGCATATTGGCATGCATCCAATAATTTACTGGCTTTTCTCCAGAGCAAGTTTGCGACTGTGCAATTTCACATTCGTGATGTGGAAATTTTAAATCCATTCCACCTCCATGAATATCAAATTGTTCTCCTAAGTATTTTGTGCTCATTACCGAACATTCTAAATGCCAACCCGGAAAACCATCTGACCAAGGCGAAGGCCAACGCATAATATGACGTTCATCGGCTCTTTTCCAAAGTGCAAAATCTTGTGGATTCTTTTTATCCGATTGTCCGTCTAAGGTTCTGGTATTGTGAATGGCATCTTCCATTTTACGCCCAGAAAGAATTCCGTAATTATTTCCTTTTTCGTTATACGCCAAAACATCAAAATACACAGAACCATTTACTTCATAAGCAAAACCTTTCTCCATGATCTCTTTAATCATTTCAATTTGTTCTACAATATGACCCGTAGCTGTTGGTTCTATACTTGGTGGTAAAAAATTGTATTTCTCTAGGGTTTCATGAAAGTCTAAGGTGTAACGTTGTACAACTTCCATAGGCTCTATTTCTTCTATGCGTGCTTTTTTAGAAATTCTATCTTCTCCTTCATCAGCATCATTTTCTAAATGACCCGCATCGGTAATGTTACGGACATATCGTACTTTGTATCCTAAATGCAAAAAATAACGAAACACCATGTCAAACGACATAAATGTTCTTACGTTTCCTAAATGAACATTGCTATAAACAGTAGGCCCACAAACATACATGCCTACACGACCTTCTGTAAGTGGTTTAAAAAGCTCTTTGCTTTTGCTAAGTGAATTGTAAATTTTAAGCTGATTCTCTTTATAGATTTCCATTTATGAATATGCATTTATAGAAATGTAAAGATAGGGAGTTTTGCGGAAAGAGAAAATCAGAATTTGTTAGAAGTTTGATAAAATAAAAAGTAGTTCTGTAACCAAATATATTATTGTTTTTTAATGGTGATTTTACTTTGATTTCCCTTAATGTCAACACTACTATTCTTTAAATAAAATTTACCGTTTAAGGTAAAATCCTTAGAAATAGTCTTATTCGTTTTCACTTTATCAGCCTGTAAAATTTGAAGCTTTTCTTTTAAATTCTTAATGGCGTTTGCAATAAATTCTGCTTGCAAACTCTGAGAAACACTCCAATCATCATTTTCTTCTACTCGCTCGTACACCTCTTCATTTATAGAAACAATTTCTAATTTTCGTTTCTTTAACCAATCCAAACTATTGTTAATTACAATTCGTTTTAACCAAGCTCCAAAACTAACTTCTCCTTTAAAAGAATGGATGTTCTGAAATGCTTTGATAAATGAATCTTGCATGATATCTTCTGCCACAAAAGAATCTTTTACATACCTATTTGCGATGGCACACATAGCTTTGCAGTATAAATCATACAAGCGCATTTGTGCTTTTGCATCATTGTTTTTACAAGCATCAATTAAATGATTGTGTAATTCTTTTGTTTGATTCATTATTGATTAATTACCCTAAAGACGAACCTTTTTTCGCTGTGTTGCAAAATGCTATTAATTTATTCCTAAATTTACACATATTATTTTTTCAACGCTACTATGGCTCTCAAAAAAAAATCTGCACTTCAAGAAAAACAAGGCGTTCTTCAGCCAGAAACTACCAATAGTTCTGCTGCACAACAAATTAAAAAAAGCAGAAGTAAACAATTTTCTGTAGATGATTTTGTAACAAAAATTATTGCGGGAGACATTCCTTTTTTAAGCAGAGCAATTACTTTGGTAGAAAGCACCAATGCAGCACATCAAGAAAAAGCCAACCAAATTTTAGAACGTTGTTTGCCTTATGCAAATACATCTGTTAGAATCGGAATTACCGGTGTACCAGGGGTTGGTAAAAGTACCTTTATAGAAAGTTATGGCAAACACTTAACCCAGCAAGGAAAAAAAGTGGCGGTCTTGGCTATAGACCCAACAAGCTCTGTAAACAAAGGAAGTATTTTAGGCGATAAAACCCGCATGGAAGAATTGGTAACAGATGCAAACGCGTTTATTAGACCTTCGCCTTCAGGAACGTCTTTAGGAGGTGTGGCACAAAAAACACGCGAATCTATTATTTTGTGCGAAGCAGCAGGTTTTGATACCATTATAATAGAAACAGTGGGCGTTGGACAATCAGAAACGGCGGTACATTCTATGGTAGATTTCTTTTTGTTGCTAAAAATTGCTGGTGCTGGCGATGAACTGCAAGGCATAAAAAGAGGAATTATAGAAATGGCAGATGCCATAGTAATTAACAAAGCAGACGGAGACAATGTGCAAAATGCCAAGATTGCGAAAACAGAATTTAACAGAGCCTTGCATTTGTATCCTCCAAAAGAAAGTACGTGGCAGCCAAAAGTACTAACCTGTAGTGCTATAGAACACAGTGGAATTACCGAAATAGACAGCATGATTTCTGAATACATGCAACTAACTACAAAAAACCACTATTTTACAAAACGCAGAAACGAGCAAAACATGTATTGGTTAAAAACCAGCATAGAACAACAATTAAAAGAAGCATTTTACAGCAATAAAAAAGTTGCCAAACAATTAGAAAAAGAAATAGAAAAATTAGAAGAAGGGAACACCACACCCTTTAATGCTGCCAAGCGGTTGTTAAAATTATAACTTTATTTAAAAAATAAACTGTAATTTTAAACCGAATACACAACCAAAAAGTAACTTTATCCGGAAAATGGAACGGGATAACAGGATAAAATGTAATTATATAACCAGTTATGGGCAAGTTTAAACGACATAGTAGACAAACAAGAGAGCCACCGAAAAACGGAAACGACTCATCATAACAGCATAAATTTGCTGACTGAAAAATAGTGGAGACTAGGAACCACTATAAAAACGGGGCATATTCTGAAAAGCCTTACGAGTAGGAGAAATGTTAAATTCAAATAAAATGAAAAAAGTAATGACAATTTTCGGAGCAATGTTTATTGCTTCAGTAATTCTGACAAGTTGTAGTAATTATGGGAAAGAGAAGAACTTTAATGGTGTACAACTTTTTTATACTTCTAATATCACTGAAACAGAAGCTAATTCAATGGGTAATTATTTAATAGAAAGTGAGTTTGCCGATGGCGAGGAAAAAACAGTGCAATTAAATAAATCTGGTAATACATACGAGTTTAGAATGGTTGTTAAAAAAGGAATTGAACAAGACTCGGAATACACGGAGTTAGGTAAGTTAATGGCTGCGGAAATTTCATCTGAAGTATTTAATGGAGGGCAGGTTGACGTCCATTTTTGTGATGAAAACCTTAAGACTCTCAAAGTATTACCGATGTCTACATACTAACTAACCAGCCCATAACAGCGTGTATAAGAAATAGCGGGTTCAGTGCTAAATCAAAGGTCTGTGCTTTTAATAAAAGTAAGTACCAGCTTGAAAGTAAAGTGCTTTTTAATCCGCTACTTCTCATACACGCAAAACGTTGGCAAACATTTTGACCCGTCCTGAATAAAGGCTACATAATTTTAAACATTATGAAAAAAAACATCACTAAAAAACCTGTCTTTACTTCAAGCAGACAGGTTAAATTTACCTTTGGGCTAACTCACATGGTTGCTGTGGGGATTTTAATTCTCATTATTTCTAGTTGTGCTCCTAAAGAGCAATCATCTAATCCCTATTTAAAAGCTAAAAACGGATACATACAAGTAGAAGGTGGAAAAATTTGGTACGCAATAACTGGAGAAGGCAACAGCGCTCCGTTACTGAATCTTCATGGTGGGCCTGGTGGTACAAGTAGTTTTAACTTGTCTGAAATTGCTGAAGAGCGACCAGTAATTGTATTTGATCAATTAGGAAATGGAAGGTCTGACCATCATAAAGACACTACCCTACTTAAAGTAGATAAACTTGTTGAACAAGTTCGTGCGGTTAAAAACGAATTAAAGTTGAATGAATTTTATTTATCTGGAGGATCTTGGGGTACTGCCTTGGCTCTTGAGTACTATAATAAATACCCTGAAGGTATAAAAGGACTTATATTTAACAGTCCTTATTTTAGTACCAAAATTTGGACTGCAGATGCAGACATTCTTGTAGCTGGATTACCAGACTCTATTCAAACTGCTATCAAAATTGCTGAAGCTGACAGTCTTTTTAACACGGATTCGTACGAAAATGCCAACAAAGTTTTTGCAAAAAAACATGGAAGAAGAACCGAATATAAAAAGCACCCATATGATACCCTAAAATACAAACGCGATCGATTTATATACAACTATATGTGGGGTCCGAGTGAGTTTACTTCAACAGGAACACTAAGAAATTACGACATCCATGAAGCCCTTAAAGACATTACAGTACCCGTATTATTTACTACTGGAGAATTTGATGAAGCGAGACCGCAGACGGTAAAGAAATTCAAATATATGGTTCCGAATTCAACCTTTGTAATCATTGAAGGAGCCGGACATGCTACTTCTAATGATAATCGACCAGCGTTGATTGCTGCCATCAAACAGTTTTTGAAGAATCGAAAGAAATAGAAATACAAGTAAACAGAACGAATGTATAAAGCCACCTATTAGAAATTACTTGTTCTTAACTACTATGTATTTTTCTGTATTCGTTTTATTTTTGTTAAATTAGGTTCTTAAAACACCGAATATGGTATATAAATTGTGTGCTTACATTTCAATTTAACCTGTATTCATATTTCAAAAAAAGAGACATTTGTTCAAAAAATTAAGAGACAAACAACCTATTTTATAATTTTAAAATAATAGTAACTAATTTAAAAACAACATGAAGACACTCAATAAAAACAACTACAAACATTTTGGGATTATTTTATTAATACTTATTGTAATTGCATGTAAAACTGATCAAAAGCAAAACAACGTTATTGAAGTAATTACAAGAAGTATGAATTTCCAAACAGCAGACACTATAAAATCTGGATGGAATACCTTCGCTTATAAAAACCTTTCTGGTGAAGTACACTTTTTTATAATGGATAAATTACCTTCTGACTCCATTGTTGAGAGTGATATTAAAGATCATTTGTTGCCTCCATTTGATGACGGCATGAGGTTTTTAATTGAAGGAAAAGCAGATAGCGCCATGGTTTCTTTTGGTAAAATACCAACTTGGTTCAATGATGTAAAACGATATGGTGGTACAGGGTTAATATCACCAGGTAAAACAGCAATCTCAACGATCAATCTAAAGCCTGGAAAATATATGATGGAATGTTACGTAAAAGCTATTAATGGCGAGTGGCATACATCACATGGTATGTGGAAATTTATAACCGTAGTTGATGAAACTACAAATTTTTCTCCTACTGAAGCAGATCATACTATTAGCGTATCTAGTACGAATGGATATGTTTTTGATGCGCAACCTAAATTAGGAAAAAATAGGTTTAAAGTAGAGTTCATTGATCAAGTTCCCCATGAGCATTTTAATGGTCATGATGTTAATTTAATTAAATATGATGCTTCCGCAAACATTGATTCTTTAGTTTAATGGATGAATTGGATGAACCCTACAGGGTTAAGAACACCTACACCAAAAGGGTTTACTTTTTTGGTTGGAATGAACAATTGTGAAGCTGGCGAAAAAGGTTATTTTGAAGTAGATTTAGAGTCTGGTAACTATCTTTTAATTTCTGAAACACCAAATGCAGATAAAAAAGGCATACTTAAAACCTTTGTTGTGAATGATAAGTAAGGGTTGCGTAACAAAAGGGTATAAACAAAAACGTTAGCTTTCCTTATTACCTTTCCAGTAACCCATGATAAAACTCTTTACAGTAACATAAAAGACTAGAGATGAACAAATTTAAATTCTTAATACTTGCATTGCTTGTTTCATTTCAAGGAGTTGCTCAAACATTCTCTGTTGATGCAGATCGTTTAATAACGAAGGTTTTTGAAGAAAATGGATCTGGAGGAATTGCTCTGGTTGTTAAAGAAGGCAACGTATTGTATAGAAAAGCTTTTGGAATGGCTGATATGGAACTGCAAGTAAAAATGACACCAAACAATATCATTAGAATTGGTTCTATCAGCAAACAGTTTACAGCATCTGCTATACTTAAATTGATGGAAGAAGGCAAACTTACATTACAAGATCAAATCACAAAATACATTCCAGATTATCCAACGAAGGGACACGCAATAACCATTGAGCATTTACTTACCCATACTTCTGGGATCAAAGATTTTACTCAAATGAAAACATGGACCTCTGATTTAAAAAAAATGCAGTATTCTCCAAAAGAAAAAATTGATTTCTTTAAAAACGAACCTATGGATTTTGCTCCTGGAGAAAACTATAAATACAACAATTCGGGGTATGTACTTTTAGGGTATATTATTGAAGTTGTTTCAAAAATGAAATATGCTGAATATATTGATACCTATTTTTTTAAACCCCTAAAAATGAATAATTCGTTTTATGGATCAACATCAAACATTATAAAAAATAGAGCCAAAGGCTACAAAAAACAAAATAGAACCTATAAAAATGCCGATTTTTTAGACATGTCAAATCCTTATGCAGCAGGAGCATTAATAAGTAATGTAGATGATTTGTATGCTTGGAATAATGCAGTGCTAAATTATAAAGTTTTATCTAAAGCTTCTTTAAAGAAAGCGCATAGTCCTTATAGATTAAATAACGGAAAATATACTCAATATGGTTATGGTTGGAATGTACAAGACATAGAAAATAATTCAGCGATATCACATAGTGGGGGTATTACAGGATTTCTTACTTTTTCATTATACCTCCCAGAAAAAGATATTTTTGTTGCAGTATTTTCTAACTGTACGTGTAAAAACCCACGTCAGACTGCAATTAATCTAACAAAGCTAGCACTTAACAATTAAACTCATTTAAAAATCATCCTAGATTCTCCCATCTTCTTGTTTTATTTACTAAATTAGTTCTAGCCAACGGAACAGAACTATCCAAAATTATGTTGATAATCAAATCCAAAATTAAAAGAATATGAGATTTTTAATACTACTATTTCTTGTTTTAGTATCCTGTAAAACTTCACCTGAAAAAAAAGAGAAATCTAAGACTTATGAAGAAATTCATGCCAATGCAATTGTGGTAGATACCCATAACGATATCTTAATGAAAGCTGTTGACAACGGAATAGTTTTCGATAAAGATCTTACTGGAACAACACATAGCGACCTTGCAAGGTGGAAAAAAGGTGGTTTAGACGTTCAAGTGTTTTCTGTGTATTGTGATGGTGCAGCAAAAAATCCATATGCCTACGCTAATAGAGAAATGGATAGCCTTGATGCTGTGGTAACTCGTAACCCAGGGAAGATTGTTAAAGTGGCAAATTCTAAAGAAATGATGGATGCTGTAAAAAATCATAAAATTGCGGCAATGTTTGGTGTAGAAGGTGGCCATATGATAGAAGATGATCTAACGAAGCTAGAAGCACTATACAAGCGCGGTGCGCGATATTTAACCTTAACGCATAACGTTGCGCCAAGTTGGGCAACAAGTGCCGCAGACGAAACTACAAACCCTAATTTGGTTCAAAAAGGATTAACAGCTTTTGGAAAACAAGTTGTACAACGTATGAATGAACTTGGAATGATGGTAGATGTGAGTCATGTTGGCGAACAGACTTTTAAAGATGTCATTGCTACCACAACCAAACCAATAATTGCTTCACACAGTTCCGTGTATAATCTTGTAGCAAGTCGTAGAAATTTAAAAGATGATCAAATAAAAGCAATTGCCAAAAATGGTGGTGTAATTATGGTGAATTTTCACCCAGGTTTTATCGATCCTAAGTTTGACACAAAAGAAAGTGATTTTCTAAAAAAGCATGCTAAAGAAAGTGATGCTCTAAAAAAAAGTGGGTTGGATGATTGGAATGTATTGGATGCTTTGTATAAAAAATACAATACAGAAGTACAAGCATTAAGACCGCCTTTATCGATGCTTATGAATCATTTTGATTACATTGTTAAGCTTGTTGGTGTAGATTACGTAGGTCTTGGTTCTGACTTTGACGGAATTAATTTGACCCCAAAACAATTAGACGATGTAACTACTTATCCAATAATTACAAAAGCATTGGTAGATAGAGGATACAACGAAAAAGATATTGTTAAAATTCTTGGAAGTAATTTTATACGTGTTTTAAAAGCAAATGAAGTAAATAACTAACCTCTTTTAAAAAAGTAAACAAAAAATTTACACAATACATTTCTTTACTTCATCTTACAAAATTGATATCTTTGCTTTTTCTAAAAGACAAAATGCAACAAAGAATACCTAATTATATAAAATACATTTTTGTACAACTCTTTGCTATTGCACTATTTGCTTTTCTTTTTAGAATTGCTTTCTATTTCTTTTTTGCACAATTAAATTCTGTTTCTACATCAGAAATTCAGCAAGCATTTGGTTTGGGAATTCGATTTGATATCAAACTAGCAACATTGGTGGTTTTTCCAATGGCTATCTTATTATTTATTATCAATCAACGTTTTTTTAAAAACACCATTTATAAAAAAATTAGTACCCTATATTTTACTGTTTTCTATTTGGTACTCGCCTTGTTTTACTTGGTAGATTTTGGTTATTATGATTATTTAAACATCCGTTTAGATGCTGCTTCGTTGCGTTTTTTAAGTAATTTAGATATTTCTACCCAGGTATTGTTTGAAAGTTACCCTGTGTATAAAGGCTTATTTGGATTGCTTATTTTAGGAATAATAATTTACAAACTCAACGCGTTTATCTATAAAAAATTTGCAGTTGCCACCACTCCAATTTCTAAAAAAAGAAAAGCCTTTTTTATTGTGGTTCCTTTTTTCATATTGGCATTTGGCATATACAACAGCTTTACACATTATCCGTTGCGCTGGAGTCAGGCATTTTTTTCTAAAAATCAGGCTGTAAATCAGTTTGCGTTAAATCCTATTTTATATTTCTACGACAGTTTTGCTTTTAGAAGCACTGGTTTTGATTTAGAAAAAACAAAAAAATATTATCCTGCAGTTGCAAACCAACTTGGATTGACAAAAGATTCATTAAGTTTTCAAAGAGAATTTATTAAGGTTGACTCAGTTAAGGTAAAACCTAATGTAGTTATTGTAATGTTAGAATCTGTTGGTGTGGCTCCAATGAGTTATTTTGGAAACCCTGTTAATACTACTCCAAAAATGGATAGTATTTTAAACTATAGTACGCTTTTTTCTAACTTTTATATCCATAAAACAGGAACAGCAGCAAGTGTTTTTGCAAGTATTACAGGTTTGCCAGATGTAGATAATGTAGAAACTGCATCACGTAATCCAATGATTATAGATCAACGTATTATTTTTGATCAGTTTAAGGGGTATGAAAAATTGTATTTTTTAGGGGGAAGTGCAAATTGGGCAAACATTCGTGGTGTTTTTCAATCTAACATTACTGATTTAATAATCTTTGAAGAAGGGAGTTATCAGGAAGAAAACAGAGCTGATGTTTGGGGAATTGATGATTATGAGCTTTTTAAAGAAGCTGATAAAGAATTGCAAAAATTACAGCAACAAAACAAGCCTTTTATTGCTTATATTCAGACAGCAACCAATCACATGCCGTTTACCGTACCTGATGAAAAAGAAAACTACAGGCCTTTAAAAGAAAACGAAATAAACAAAGAGGCTTTGAACAAATCCGGTTTTAAATCGGTAGCTCAAATCAATGCTCTTCGCTATTTAGATTTTAATGTTGATGTGTTTTTAAGACGTGCAAAAGAAGCTGGTTATTATGATAATACCATATTTTTATTCTTTGGAGATCATAATACAAAAATGAACAAATCTGATTATTTATCAACCAATGATTTTGAGTTTGACACAGAATTGTATCATGTTCCTTTTTTTATCCACGCACCAAAATTTACTGAACCCAAAATCATATCAAAGTTCACAAAAATAGTAGATATTGTTCCAACTGCAGCAAGTTTAGCTAATATCAACTATACAAATTTCACCTTAGGCTCTAATGCATTAGATTCTGTACAATCGACAGATTTTGCTTTTATCTATAAAATGATCAATGGCGAACCAGCTATAGGATTACTAAAAGACAAGTATTACTATACACTAACTACAGTTTCCAATATTGTTAATTTGTATGATTTTAATGGAAAAGATTTGACCGATATTAAAAAAGACCATCCGATTGTTGCCAAACAAATGGATAGCCTTTTAAGAGGGTATTATAACGCTACAAAGTATTTGTATTACAACAACAAAAAAACTAAGTAGCAACTATTTTTCTTGCTAAAAATTCTTCTAACTTAAAGGCATAACAGCCCAAAATTGTACCAATAGTTGCACCTGTTAATATATCAATAGGAAAATGAACTCCTAAATACAATCTGCTATATGCAAAAAATAATGGGAATATAAATATGAATTTAATGTACTTGTAGCTGTCTTTCAACAATAGATACACAAACACAGAAAAGGTCATCGAAGTCGTTGCATGACCAGAAGTAAAACTATAGCTCTGTGGGGTAATTAATGTTCTTAATAAATGATTGATACTTGTATCGTTATTGGGGCGTAGGCGTTCAAAAATACCACGAATAACATTGGTAAATTGATCAGAAAATGCAACCAATAAGCTTACAAAAAGCACTAAAAACAGTCCTTTTTTCCAGCCAAATTTTTTAAATATTAAAAAGATAATAAGCAAAAACAATGGAGACCAATTCAGTTGATTTGTAATAAACAACCAAAACGGATCCCATTGTTCGCTTCCTAAATTATTTAAGTAGATAAGGATTTGTTTGTCTTTTTGTAATATACTATCAAACATAGATTACTTCCCTACTTTTACAATTTCCAATTCAAAAATTAAATCAGATTTCTCTGGAAAAGGCCCATAAGCTCTTTCACCATATCCTAAGTTATATGGAATAAACAAACGTACTTTTTCGCCCTCTACCATATTTACTATTGCTTCATTGACACCAGCAATCATAGGTTGTTGACTTAACGTAAATGTATAAGGTTTACCTCCAAAAGTAGATTGAATTGGTTTTCCTGTTGCCAACATCATATTATAATGAATTGTTGTAGGGATGGTTGCCGAGAATTTTTTCCCTTTCCCTTTTTTAAGTGTTAGAATACGCAATCCTGAAGCTGTTTTTGTAGCGTCATCAATTCCTTGTGTTTTCTGAAAAGCAGCGGCTGCTTTTTTAGCTTCTTCAATTCGTTTTTGTTTTGCTAGCACAGAATTTTCAATTGTAAAAACTTTTGCTGCATCAAATCCTTTTGCTTTACTACCAACTCTAATGATTGATACTTTTTTGATTGTATCTTTTTGAGCAATTGCATTGACGATATCTTGTCCTTTTTCAACATTTCCAAAAATAGAATGAATTCCGTCTAACCAAGGAGTCGCTTTATGGGTAATAAAAAACTGGCTTCCATTAGAACCTGGCCCGCCATTTGCCATAGAAAGCACTCCAGCGGCATCATGTTTATACTTTAAATTTCCTAAAGAATCTTTTGGAAATTCATCTTCAAACTTATAACCTGGACCACCTGTTCCGTTTGCTAAAGGATCACCACTTTGAATCATAAAGTCTTTTAAAACTCTATGAAAAATTAATCCGTCGTAATATTTTTTTCCTTTTAATGAGTCTGTTACATTTGGATTTTCTCCTTCGGCTAAAGAGACAAAGTTAGAAACCGTTAAAGGCAAATCTTCTTCATATAATTTAATCAAAATATCTCCTTTATTCGTTTCGATATCTGCATACAGCCCATCTTTTAAGTCAGGGGATTTTGCTGGTTTTTTAGCTTCTTCAATTCGTTTTTGTTTTGCTAGCACAGAATTTTCAATTTCTGTTGTAAAAACTTTTGCTGCATCAAATCCTTTTGCTTTACTACCAACTCTAATGATTGATACTTTTTTGATTGTATCTTTTTGAGCAATTGCATTGACGATATCTTGTCCTTTTTCAACATTTCCAAAAATAGAATGAATTCCGTCTAACCAAGGAGTCGCTTTATGGGTAATAAAAAACTGGCTTCCATTAGAACCTGGCCCGCCATTTGCCATAGAAAGCACTCCAGCGGCATCATGTTTATACTTTAAATTTCCTAAAGAATCTTTTGGAAATTCATCTTCAAACTTATAACCTGGACCACCTGTTCCGTTTGCTAAAGGATCACCACTTTGAATCTTAAAGTCTTTTAAAACTCTATGAAAAATTAATCCGTCGTAATATTTTTTTCCTTTTAATGAGTCTGTTACATTTGGATTTTCTCCTTCGGCTAAAGAGACAAAGTTAGAAACCGTTAAAGGCAAATCTTCTTCATATAATTTAATCAAAATATCTCCTTTATTCGTTTCGATATCTGCATACAGCCCATCTTTTAAGTCAGGGTATTTTGCTGGTTTACAAGCAGCCACAAGTAAAATTGCAGCTACAAAAAAGAATTTAAAAAATTTCATAATGTGTATTAATTGTTATTTAGTTTTTACTATTTCTACCAATTCAATGTCAAATACCAAAGCAGTAAATGGTTGAATGTCACTACTTTTATAGGTTGATCCGTACGCTAATTCTTGAGGAATAAAGAAGCGGTATTGTGCTCCTTCTTTCATTAATTGCAATCCTTCTGTCCAACCGCTGATTACTCCGTTTACTTGAAAAGTTGAAGGCTCATTATTGCTACGTGAACTTTCAAATACTGCCCCGTTTATTAATTTTCCAGTATAATGTACCTTAACTGTAGAAGTTGAGGTTGGTTTTTCACCTTTTCCTTCTTTTAAAATTTCATATTGCAATCCGCTTTTGGTGGTTATGATGCCTTTTCTATTTTTATTATAGGCTAAAAACTGCTCTCCTCTTTTTTTAACATCAGCAAATTTTTTCTCTACTGTGGCTTTCGATTTTAGTTGTTGTCTATTAATCTCTTCAATCCTTTTTTGTTTAGCGTAGGTATTGATGATATTTAAATCTTTAGGTTTTAATAACAAACCTGAAGAATCTATTGCGTTTAAATATCCTTGAATAAATAGATCTGTATCAATTTTCCCTAAATTAGATTTTATTTTCACAGCGATGTCAACACCTAAGGCATAACTTACAGAATCTAATTTAGAATCTAACTTTTTAGTTTGGTATTTGTTATTACAAGAAACAATTGTTACGCTTAAAAAAGCAAATACTAATAATTTAAAAACTTTCATCTTTTAATTAATTTTGTTTGATTGATATTAATGTTACTGTACTTTTTATTGTTTGATTGATTCCTATTTTATTTTCGTCTCCAACCAAACCATAGGCTCTATAAGACGGAATGACAAATGTAATAGTTTCTCCTATTTTCATCAACTTTATTCCTTCTTGTAAAGCAGGTATAAAATCTTCTTTATCTATCGTGTATTTCTTTATTCCTAAGTCGTCCTTAGCATAAAAAACGTTTCCGTATAAATCTGTTATATTGTAGGCTATTTCTACAACATCACCAATCTTTGGCGTTAATGTTTCCGATGGTTTTTTACTTTCATACGCATACCAAAAACCATAAGATGCTACATTGTATTGCTTTATAGTATCTTGTGCTATATACCTTTCTATTGCCTTATTTTCTAGAGCTACTAACTTTTTATTTTGTACTATCGTTTCAGACAAAATAGTTGTTGTTTTTTGAACTACAGGTCTTCTCGCTTCTTGCTCATTACAAGAAAAAAGCAAGAGCAAACTTATAAATAAGTATGGTTTATTCTTCATAAGAGTTTTGTAATTCTTTTGTGTAATTTGGCAATAGCGATGTGAAATACGCAACTGTTTTTTCTAAAGAAAGATCAGATTTTCCTCCAGCAGCATTATCATGCCCACCACCATTAAAGTAACTTCTAGCAAATTGATTGACCGAAAAATCACCTTTAGAACGGAACGATATTTTGATTATTTTCTGCTCTTTATCTTCAATAAAAATAGCTGCAAAAACAATATCATTTAAAGATAATGCATAATTAACCACCCCTTCTGTATCCCCTTTTTTATAATGAAATTTCTTTTTTTCTTTCTCTGAAATTGTGATAAAAGCTGTTTTGTATGCTGGAAATATTTTTAAATTAGACAATGCCTGCCCAAGCAACAACAATCTATTGTACGAATTAGAATCGTACACATTGCTATGAATTTTATCGTTCTCTGCTCCTTTTTCAATTAATCGTGCAACAATTCTATGGGTTTCAGCAGTGGTAGATCTAAATCGAAACGAACCTGTATCCGTCATAATACCTGTATACAAACAAGTTGCAATATCTTTTGTAATGCTTTCTGTGTCATTTAACATGTCTAAAAAATGATAAACCATTTGCGCTGTAGAACAAATAGAGGTATCAGAATATAAATAGGTTGCAATCTCGTCAGGTTGCTGATGATGGTCTATCAAAGCAAAATCGTTTTCATACGCTTCTAATGTTTTTTCCATATCATCTCCAACTCTATGCAAAGCATTAAAGTCTAGTAAGAAAATAATATCAGAATTAGCAATAGCTCTTTTTGCTTGTTTATTCTGCTTGTCAAATAAGAGTACATCTTTACTTCCTGGCAACCAATGTAGAAACTCTGGATACTCATTTGGCGCTACAACGGTTGCTAAATGATTCTTTGAATTAAAGTATTGACACAATGCCAAAGTAGAACCCATTGCGTCTCCATCAGGGTTTCTATGCGGTACAATTACAATGTTTTTTTTTGTTGATAAAAACGATTGTAATTTATGTAATTGTCCTTTCTCCATAAGCTGCGAATATACGATATAATCCTAAATTTGCTAAACAAATAAATCTTAGATTTCTGTTAAATCAATTCTAAAAAACAGCATACACTTTAAAAATAAACACATTCTGAATTGTGATTAAAAAACAACTAAAATTTTAAAATCTAATTTAAAGCAAACAGAATCACAATGCAAACACGCAGAAAAGGCATTATTTTCCGCTAAGAACACATTCAAACTTATAATTAACTTGTAATTAACATATAAAACTGTACTTTTGCACAAAATTTTTAAAATTAGAAATGGCAACAAATAGAACATTTACAATGATTAAGCCTGACGGAGTTGAAAACGGACACGTTGGAGCAATCTTAGAAAAAATTAACGCAGCAGGATTTAGAATAGTTGCAATGAAATTAACTCAAATGACAAAAAGAGATGCAGAAGCATTTTACGCTGTGCATAACGAACGTCCATTTTTTGGAGAGTTGGTAGAATTTATGACACGTGGACCTATTGTATCGGCAATCTTAGAGAAAGACAACGCAGTTGAAGATTTTAGAGCTTTAATTGGGGCTACAAATCCAGCTGAAGCTGCAGAAGGGACTATCAGAAAATTATATGCAACATCTATTGGAGAAAATGCAGTACACGGTTCTGATTCTGATGAAAACGCTGCTATCGAAGGAGCTTTTCATTTTGCAGGAAGAGAAATGTTCTAAGAATTTTTCTTAATATAACGCTTAACTACATAAAAACTCGATGCGAATGCATCGAGTTTTTTGTTTTTTAAATTGACAAATGATAATTGATAACTGACAACAGGAATTATACCAACATAATTTTAGAAATCAGCTCCTCTCCTAGCTCTTCGTTCATCATTGTTATAATTTTTTCTTTTCCATAACTCAATTCTTCTCGTAAAACAGAAGATGACAAAGAAATGACCAGAGTTTTGTTTTGCAATTGCACTTTCTCTGTATACGAAACAACTCCTTGTCCCATAAGTTTTGCCCAAACCTCTTCTATCTTCAATTTTTGCATTCCTTTAGAAAGGTTGTTTTCTTTGATAAAAGATCCCATTAAATCTTTTACCGAAAAAGCATCATTTTCTCTTTTTGCCATATTTAGGTTTTAAGTTTTAAGTTTTAAGTTTTGTAAGTTTTAAGTTTTAAGTAAAATAAAAAAATCATTGCAACTTTACAACTCTTTTACGTTGTTTCTCTGAAACTTTGCCACTTTACCACTTTGTGATTTTTTTTTACAACTTAAACATTTGATAGGGTTTATTACTCTTTTTAATCACTTCTTCTGTTCTTTCTGCATGCGTATCGGTAATAAAAATTTGTCCAAACTCGTCTTTATTTACCAAATTAATTATTTGAGAAACTCTGTGTTCATCCAACTTATCAAAAACATCATCTAACAACAAAATTGGGACCACATTAGATTGCTCTTTGATAAACTGAAATTGCGCCAACTTTAACGCAATTAAATACGATTTTTGCTGTCCTTGAGACCCAAACTTCTTTATTGGGTACTCGCCAATCTCAAAACTTAAATCGTCTTTGTGAATACCAACCGTAGTATATTGTAAAATTTTGTCTTTCTCTAAACTTTGTGTCAATAATTTTTCAAAAGACATGGTTTGCAACTGACTTTTATACACCAAATTAACCGTTTCTTTATCTTCAGAAATAATTTGATATTTTTCATTAAATATCGGTACAAATCGTTCTAAAAAAGCAGCGCGCTTTTTATAGATAATCGTACCGTAAGAAATCAATTGTTCGTCATAAATTTTTAAATTCAGTGCATCAAAGGTTCTATTAGCAGCAAAATATTTTAAGAGGGCATTTCGCTGACTTACCACTTTGTTATACTGAATTAAGCTTTGTAAATAATCTTTGTCTTGTTGAGAAATAACACCATCTATAAATTTTCTTCTTGTTTCACTTCCCTCAACAATTAAATCTCTATCCGCAGGAGAAATAATTACCAAAGGGATTTGTCCGATATGCTCAGAAAATTTTTCATACGCTTTATCATTTCTTTTTAATATTTTTTTCTGTCCTTTTTTTAAACTGCAAACAATTTTTTCATCTCTTTCGCCTAAAATATAATTCCCTTCTATCATAAAAAAATCCTCTCCGTGTCTAATATTCTGCAAAGCAATCGGATTAAAGTAACTTTTTGCGAAAGACAAATAATAAATAGCATCTAAAATATTGGTTTTACCAATGCCGTTATCGCCCACGAAACAATTTATTTTCTCCTGAAAATCAAATGTTTGTGAAGTTATATTTTTAAAATTGACTAAAGAAATTTTCTGTAAATACATGTTTACTTATTATATAAAGTAAGAAATTGCAAATTATTGAAAATTTTGCGAATTATCTGTTTTTAAAATCCAATTAAATAAACTATTTTTGCGCCTACTAATTTTTTAGCGAAATGGCAACATACAAGAAAAGAGGATCAAAACCAAAAGACAATAGAGAACAAGCTCAAGAGCAAAGTACAACGGCAGAAGTTTTTAACACTTTAGACGAAACTGCATCGAGATCTGAGCAATGGATAGAGAAAAATAGCAAACCATTATTTTATGGTTTAGTGCTTGTTGCAGTTATCATTTTAGGATATTTAGGGTACAATAAATACGTTATAGAGCCAACTGAAAAAGAAGCTGCAAACGAATTGTCTTTTCCAAGAAAACATTTTAACGAAGCAAACACCGTTTCTATTGGTGTAGACTCTTTACTAAACTTAGGTTTAGACGGAGCAGACGGAAAATATGGTTTTGTAGATATTGCAAATACTTACGGAGGAACTGAAGCCGGGAATTTAGCAAACTATTACGCAGGTCTTTCGTATTTGAAATTGAAAAAATACGACAAAGCTGTTGAGTACTTAAGTAAGTTTTCTTCTGATGATATAGGTATTGGGCCTGTTGCTTTAGGAGCAATTGGTGATGCTTTTGCAGATATTAACCAATTCAATGATGCTGTTGATTATTATTTAAAAGCAACAAAAAAAGTAAACAACTATACAACTCCGTTGTTTTTGTTCAAAGCCGGTCAGCTTTCAATGAATTTAAAAAATTATAGTCAAGCTTTAACCTTATTTAAAAGAATAAAATCTGAGTTCCCAACTTCTTACCAAGCTGGAGAAATAGATAAATATATCAGTAGCGCAGAATTTGCTGCTAAAAACTAAGCTTCATGGCTACAACTAATTTATCTTATTACGATAAAGCTACAATCCCAAATGCGAAACCGTTTCGATTTGGGATTGTTGTTTCTGAATGGAATCCTGACATTACAAAAAATCTTCAAAAAGGAGCAATCGAAACTTTAATAGATTGTGGCGCAGAAGAAAAAAATATTGTTTCTTGGGAGGTTCCTGGTAGCTTTGAATTGGTTTTTGGTTGTAAACAAATGATAGTGTCACAAAAAGTAGATGCCATTATTGCGATTGGAAATGTAATTCAAGGTGAAACCAAACATTTTGATTTTGTTTGTGAAGGGGTTACTCAAGGAATTGTTGACTTGAATATCAAATACGATGTTCCTGTAATTTTTTGTGTACTTACAGACAACACCAAACAACAGTCTATCGATAGATCTGGTGGCAAACTAGGTAATAAAGGAATTGAGTGTGCGATTGCGGCAATAAAAATGGCTGCATTAAGAGAGTTTTAACACGATACTTTTTAACATTTCTTGACCACTTCTTTTTTATTCTGTAAATTTGACTTACAAGCTTAAGTTGGTTTGATTTTTGTAATATGAAAAATCAATAATCTTAATTTATTACACTAATTATGGGATTTTTAAAACGCACAAATAAAAAATTTGATTATAAACCTAGATTTTATCAAGGAGAAGGAAACCCTTATGAAATAAAACACAAGTTCGATGAATTTAGAACAACAACTGGAAAAAACAAAGGGTTAAAAACAAAATTTATTACTGCGTGGGATGAATTAAAAGAATCTAGAGGAAAAGGTGTCAATAAAACATTAGTAACCATTATTGTTATTTTAACTTTTATCTTCTTATACATTATCGACTTTGATTTATCTATCTTTTTACAATAAATAGATGTCAGATATCATTCAATTATTACCAGATCATGTTGCCAATCAAATTGCTGCAGGAGAAGTTGTGCAAAGACCTGCATCTGTAGTTAAAGAATTGCTAGAAAATGCCATTGATGCTGGCGCATCTTCTGTAACTTTATTAATAAAAGATGCTGGTAAAACGTTAATTCAAGTTATTGATGATGGCATAGGAATGAGTCCGACAGATGCACGATTATCTTTTGAACGCCATGCAACTTCTAAAATTAAAGACGCTCAAGATTTATTTAACATCAACACCAAAGGGTTTCGTGGAGAAGCATTGGCTTCAATAGCTGCTGTTGCACATGTAGAACAAAAAACAAAATTAACCAACGAACAACTAGGAACACACATAAAAATTGAGGGTAGTAAAATTACTACTCAAGAAGTGGTTTCTACACCCAAAGGAACTAGTGTTTCTGTAAAGAATTTATTTTTCAACATTCCGGCTAGACGTAATTTTTTAAAATCTGATGCTATTGAAACTCGTCATATTATTGACGAATTTCAGCGAGTAGCCTTAGCGCATCCATCAATTTCTTTTTTATTGCATCATAATGGCAATGAAGTGTATCATTTAAAAGAAAGCAATCTTCGAAAAAGAATTGTTGCCATTTTTGGTTCAAAAATGAATGAAAAACTTGTACCAATTAATGAACAAACCGATTTAATTTCTGTACAAGGTTTTGTTGCTAAACCAGAGTTTGCAAAGAAAAAGAGAGGCGAACAGTTCTTTTTTGTAAACGATCGCTTTATAAAAAGTTCGTATCTAAATCATGCTGTTGTAAATGCCTTTGAAGGTTTGTTAGATAAAGGTGCACATCCATCGTATTTTTTATACTTAAAGGTACCAACAAGTAGTATAGATATTAATATTCATCCAACTAAGACAGAAATTAAGTTTGAGAATGAAAAAGATATTTATGCCATTTTAAGAGCCACCGTTAAACATAGTTTAGGACAATACAATGTTGCACCAGTATTAGATTTCAATAGAGATAGTACTTTAGACACACCTTATAAATTCAATACAAAAACCACTGCTTCTTCTCCAAAAATTACAGTGGACCCAAATTTCAATCCGTTTAAAAGTGATAATTCTGAAAGAGAAATTCATTTTCCTTATAAACGAAATAGTAATCGCTGGGATTCTTCTGAAATACACATCGAAAATACGGAGTCAGAAAAGCAGGAAACACTTTTTAACCATGAAGAAGCTTCTGAAACAGGAAAAACATTTCAAATTCAGAAAAAATATTTATTGAGTTCTATCAAATCTGGTATGGTTTTAATCAATCAGAATTTAGCACATCAAAGAATCTTATACGAACAATTTTTAGAAAGTATTACAGTTAATGAAGCTATGAGTCAACAGTTATTGTTTCCTGTACATATTTCATTTTCTAAAAGTGATATTGAAATGATTGAAGCCATGAGAGCCGATTTAGAAAATACAGGGTTTTTATTTGAATCGATATCTGATGAAGCAGTTGTTGTAAAAGGAATTCCGACTTCAATCACAGAAAGTAAAATTGCATTGATTTTAGAGGAATTATTAAACGATATGAAAATTGAAGTTCCAGAATCTAGTTATAGTCATTTTGATGTAATGGCTAAGTCTTTTGCAAAATCATTGGCTATTAAAAACGGAACAGCATTAAATAGTAAAGAACAAGAAAACTTAGTACACGATTTGTTTTCGTGTAAAGAACCATCAACTTCTCCTTCTGGAAAAGCAACATTTAAAACATTAACAATAAAAGAAATTGATGCTATTTTTAATAGTCATTAAAATAGATAAAAAATGGGTAGAATTACTGAAGCAATAAAGCACCTTATCATTATAAATGTCATCTTTTTTGTGGTTCCGCAAATGATGCAACTAGACATTGCTCAATATTTTGCTTTGTATTTCCCTAAGAATGAGAATTTTGGAATCTGGCAGTATGTAACACATATGTTTATGCATGGAAGTTTTATGCATATTGCATTTAACATGTATGCGTTGTGGGCATTTGGTACGCCTTTAGAGCAAATCTGGGGGAAAAATAAATTTTTATTTTTTTACTTTTCTGCAGGATTAGGAGCCGGTATTATTTACTCTTTGGTCAATTATTATCAGTTTAATGGTATTTATGAGCAGTTACTAAGCATGGGAGTTTCGAGTGCAGATATCCAAAACATATTAGATACTGGAAAATATAATGATGCCTTAATTTCTTTGACCAATAAAGAAATGAGTCAGTTCTATAGTCTATATCATACGCCTGCGGTTGGAGCTTCTGGAGCGGTTTATGGGGTTTTAGTGGCATTCGGAATGTCATTTCCTAATGCAAAATTAGCACTCATATTTTTCCCTGTTCCGATTGCCGCAAAATATTTTATCCCTGTAATGTTGTTGGGAGATTTATTCTTTGGAGTGACAAAATATTCAATAGGAAATGTAGCGCATTTTGCACATATAGGTGGGGCAATCATAGGTTTTATCATTGCTTGGTACTGGAAGAAAAATCAATTTAGAATGCAGTAAATGAATCGTCATTACGAGGAAAAATGACGAAGTAATCTCAAAATTAAGATTGCCACAGCAAATTAAAATTTGCTTCGCAATGACAGAAAATGAATCTATTAGAAAACTTACAAACAAAATTTAAATATGCCAATATTGTAGAGAAACTTATCTCTATCAATGTTGGAGTGTTTTTACTGATTTTTATATTCAATACTTTAGGATACCTTTTTCAGGCAAACGTATCGATTGCAAGTTGGTTTGTTTTACCAGCAACTTTTGAAGGATTTATTACAAAACCTTGGACCATTATAACTTACGGGTTTGTGCATATAGGTTTTATACATATACTAATGAATTTAATTTCGCTGTATTTTATTGGTAATTTATTTGTTCAATTTTTTACGCCAAAGCAATTTGTTTCTTTTTACATATTAGGAACGTTGTTTGGCGGGATGGTTTTTATGCTTAGTTATAACTTCTTCCCTGCTTTTGCAAATGATCTATCAAACAGTGTATTGCTTGGAGCTTCAGCGGGTGTTTCTGCCATCTTTATAGGACTGGCAACGTACATTCCAAATTATCAATTTAAAATCCCTTTAATTGGCTATGTAAAATTGTGGCATCTAGCAGCTATTTGGGTTGCTTTGGATGTAATTCAAATTCCTGCAGGAAATGCTGGTGGAAGATTGGCGCATATTGGAGGTGCTTTATTTGGATTCTTATATGTAAATCAAGCAAGCAACACAGAAATTTCTATTTGGAGTAAAATTAAAAAGCTTTTTGTTGTAAAAAAGAACCCCTTGAAAACGGTTTATAAGTCAAAAAAAACAGCTCCAAAAAAGCAAACGACCACCACATACAAACAACAAAAAATAAATCAGATTTTAGATAAAATTAGCAAATCGGGTTATGACACGTTGTCGAAAGAAGAAAAAGATTTTTTATTTAAACAAGGAAAATAATTGATGAAAAAAAAATCCTTTTTTAACAGCTTATTATTCCTACTGAATTCTTTATTCGCTACATTATTACTGCTTTCTTATCTTTTACCTTATATTTCTCCGAAGTCATTTTCTTTACTTGCAGTAATTAGTCTTTTTGTTCCAATTTTATTTATTGTAAATTTTTTGTTCTTCATTTATTGGCTTCTAAAATTAAAAAAACAACTGTTTTTACCATTATTAGTATTGATAATTGGTTGGTTTACTTCTTCTCCATTTTATAAATTTTCTGATCATAAAGAAATACAAGAGCAAGATTTAAAAGTGATGAGTTACAACGTAAGAATGTTTAACTACTATAAATGGAATAAAGATGAAAATTTGGCAAGTAAAACATTTAACTTTATCAATAATAAAAGTCCAGATGTTTTAGCTATTCAAGAGTTTTATGCATCGTCAGAAATTAATTTCAACTACCCATACCAATACATAAAAACAAAATCTAAAAACAAATTCGGGCAAGCAATTTATTCTAAATATCCAATAATTAATTCTGGATCATTAGATTTTAAAGAAAGTGGAAACAATATTATTTATGTTGATCTTCTTAAAAATAAAGACACAATTCGTGTGTACAATGTGCATTTAGAGTCTTTAAGTATAGACACTAATAAAGAGCATTTTGGGGAGGAAAACAATCAAAAATTATTGAGCAGAATGCAAACTACCTTTAAAAAACAAGCCTTTCAAACAGAACAATTTTTAGAGCATGAGCAAAACTGGAAAGGAAAAAAAATAATTTTAGGCGATTTTAATAATACTGCATATTCTTGGGTGTATCAGAAAATTAAATCCGGTAAAAAAGATGCATTTATAGAAGCTGGTAATGGGTTTGGAAAAACATTTAACTATCCTTTTCCGATGCGAATTGATTTTATTTTAACAAGTACAGATATTGATATAAATCAATTTAAAACTTTTAATGAGAGTTTTTCTGATCACTTTCCTATTCAAGCTAATTTAAATTGGTAAGATTAGTTATATTCGCATAAATTGATTTTTAATGACACATTTTGACGTTGCCATCATTGGAAGTGGACCTTCTGGAGCATCTACAGCATTTTATTTAGCAGAAAAAGGAATCTCTACAGTTATTATTGAAAAAGAAACATTGCCTCGTTATAAAACTTGCGGAGGCGGGTTTGTGTTTAGGGGTAGAAAAAGCATGCCTTTTGATATTTCTGAAGTAGTTGAAAGAGAATTTTTCGAAGTTGACACTTATTTTAGCTCAAAATTGCATTTTAAATCAAAAAGAGACAAGCCTGTAATTTCTATGATTATGCGGGATGCTTTTGATCATTTAATTATAAAAAAAGCACAAGAATTAGGAGTAATACTTTTGGAAGGTTACAAACTAACAGGCTTAAATTTTGAAGAAGAGAAAGTGATATTACAAACATCTCAAGCAGAAATTTCTGCAAAATTTGTGATTGCTGCAGATGGTGTTTTAAGTCCAACTGCTAAATATGCAGGCTGGAAAGTAGATACTCGTAAATTAATTCCTGCTTTAGAATACGAAGTTGAAGTACCAGAAGAAGATTTTGATCGTTTATCTAAAGAAGTTCGTTTTGATATAGATGCGGTTCCAAATGGTTATGCTTGGAGTTTTCCGAAAAAAAATCACTTATCGCTAGGTGTATTAACAACAAAACGTAGTAAAATTAACTTGAAAGAATATTATGCTACCTATTTAAAAAAATTAGGAATTACAACAATAATTTCTGAATCTCAACATGGTTTTCAAATTCCTGTTGCCCCAAGAACAGATGGTTTTTTCAAAAATAATGTTTTCTTAATTGGAGATGCTGCTGGTTTTGCTGACCCCATTACCGCAGAAGGGATTTCTAATGCAATTTTGAGCGGAAAATATGTTGCTGAAGCGTTGATTGAAAGTGATTTAAACTCTGAAAAAGCGAATCAACTATATACTGAGAAATTGAATATCAAGTTATTGCCAGAATTACATTCTGGTGTAGAATTGGCAAAATATTTCTATACCAAAAATTTATTAAGAAAATTATTACTTAAAAAATACGGTCAACATTTTGGCGATTTAATGGTAGATATTTTTGCAGGAGACAAACCTTTTCCAACTAATGTAAAAGCTAAAATGAAAGAAAAAATAAAAGAATTATTGTTTTAACTTTCAAATCCATACTCACGTTCTACTTTACAAATACGTAATTGGTATTTTCTATACCATTTTGCTTTTCCTAATGCTCTAACTTCAGTGTGTTCAACGTTGTTTTTCCATTGTGAAATCGCATCTAGATTTTCCCAATAAGAAACGGTAATTCCTATTTCATTACGTGACGATTCTATACCTAAATAACCTGGTTGCAATCTTGCTAATGCTTCCATTCTTTCAGCGGCTTCTTGATATCCCTCTAAATTATCAGTCATCAGTGTTGAAAATATGACAGCATAATATGGCGGTTGTAAATGATCTATAATCATAAATATAATTAGTATTTTTGCTATCGCTAAACTAGTTAAACAGTTTAGTTATTAAATGTAGTACGAACATACTGAATTTTGGAAAAACTATACATACCTATTTCCACTTTTCAATAATGTGATTTTAGAATGAACACTGATAAAAAAGTAGCTTTTTATACCTTAGGATGTAAACTCAATTTTTCTGAAACCTCAACCATTGCACGTAATTTTGTGAGTGAAGGCTTTGAACGAGTAGAATTTGACACAAAAGCAGATGTATATGTTATCAATACCTGTTCGGTAACCGACAATGCAGACAAACGGTTTAAATCGATTGTAAAATCTGCTTTAAAGCAAAATGAAGAAGCTTTTGTTATTGGTGTTGGATGTTATGCGCAATTAAAACCAGAAGAATTAGCCAATGTAAATGGAGTTGATTTGGTCTTAGGTGCTACCGAAAAATTCAATGTAACAAGTTATATCAACGACTTAACTAAAAATGATATTGGCGAAGTTCATTCATGTGAAATTGAAGAAGCCGATTCTTATGTGGGCGCCTATTCTATTGGCGATAGAACTCGCGCATTTTTAAAAGTACAAGATGGTTGCGATTATAAATGTACCTACTGTACCATTCCGCTTGCTCGTGGAATTTCAAGATCTGATACCGTAGAAAATGTCTTAAAAAATGCCAAAAAAATTTCCGAAAAAGGCATCAAAGAAATTGTATTGACAGGTGTAAATATTGGCGATTATGGTAAAGGGGAATTCGGAAACAAAAAACACGAACATACTTTTTTAGAACTAGTCAACGAATTAGATAAAGTAGACGGAATTCACAGGTTGCGAATTTCATCCATAGAACCTAATTTATTAAAAGATGAAACAATTGATTTTGTGGCAAACTCGAATACGTTTGTTCCGCATTTTCATATTCCCTTACAATCTGGTAGTGATGTCTTATTAAAGAAAATGAAACGTCGCTATTTACGTAAAACCTATACAGATAGAGTTCAAAAAATAAAAGAAACCATGCCAAATGCTTGTATTGGTGTAGATGTAATTGTTGGTTTTCCTGGAGAAACAGACGAATTATTTTTAGAAACATACAATTATTTAAACGAGTTAGATATATCGTATTTACACGTATTTACTTATTCTGAAAGACCCAATACAGAAGCAGTTAATCTAGACGGAATTGTTCCTAAAAAAGTAAGAGCAAAACGCAGTAAAATGTTGCGTGGTTTATCGGTAAAAAAACGTAGATCTTTTTATGAAAGTCAGCTAGGAAACACCACTAAAGTACTGTTTGAAAGCGAAAATAAAGAAGGATACATCAAAGGCTTTACAGAAAATTACGTGAAAGTAAAATCGCCTTGGAATCCAGCATTGGTAAATACCATTCACCAAATTACCTTAACAACAATTGATGATGATGGTTTGGTTCGATTTGATTTTGAAAATGAAAAAGCAGCATTAATTTAAATACTTTTTAATCAACAAAGAACTGTCATTCCTACGAAAGCAGGAATCTATCATAAAAGAGGTTTGGATTTCTTCGTAGGCAGGAATGACAAAATAAAATTTAATTTCACACAGTATTTATCACTATATTTAAAAATGACTAAAACACACATCTATTTTGTTCCCGGAATGGCTGCAAATAGCAAAATATATGAGTTCTTAACGTTAGATAAAACGTTGTTCGAATGTCATTTTTTAGAATGGAAAATTCCGCTTTCAAAAGACGAAAGCATTGCATCCTATGCACAAAGAATGTGTGATGACATTTCGCATAAAAACCCGGTGTTAATTGGAGTGTCATTTGGAGGAGTTGTGGTTCAAGAAATGAGTAAACTCATAGCTGTTAAAAAAGTTATTATCATCTCTAGCATCAAAAACAATCAAGAGCTCCCAAAACGTTTAAAATTAGTTGAAAAAACAAAGGTATATAAATTGTTTCCTGCTAAGTTTATCGAGAACATAGATACCTATATTGATATGTTTTTAGGTGATTATCAAAAGAAGAAATTTCAAACCTATAAAAAGTACATGTCTGTAAGAAATGCTGACTATTTACATTGGGCAATTGTTACCATTCTACATTGGCAACAATCAGAATCGTTAGAAAACATTGTACACATTCATGGAACAAGAGACGAAGTTTTTCCAATAAAATACATTACAAATTGTATAGAAATTGAAAACGGCACCCATGTTATGATCATTACTAAAGCTAAAAAAATTACTTCTGCTATTAGTAGTGCTTTAATTTGCTAAAGCGTCATGGTTTTTATACTTTTATAAAAAACATTTTTTATCATGACAAAATCTACACGTTTTCTATCAATTATTAGTTTTTTAATTTTAACTGTTGTTTTTATCAATGCGATAAGCACTGCGAAAATTCAGCCTCAAAAAAACACAAGTGATACTTACCAAATTAAAGCGTTGAAATTATCGTCTGATTTAAATTTAGCTGGTGAACGCGTTCCGCTAGAAAAACCTGATATCAAAGAGCGAATGGATAGAGAGTTGTTGGTCAATACCTATTGGCAATCTAACGGTTTGTTATTGATTAAAAGAGCCAACAAATACTTTCCGATTCTAGAGCCATTATTACAAAAATATGGATTGCCAGATGATTTTAAATATTTAGCAGTGGCAGAAAGTGCTTTGATTGATGAAACCTCTTCTGCTGGTGCTGCCGGAATGTGGCATTTTATGAAAGCAACCGGTAAAGAATATGGATTGGAAATTAATAGAAATGTTGATGAGCGTTACAATATTGAAAAAGCGACAAAAGTAGCTGCAGAATATTTAAAGAAATCGAAAGAACGTTTGGGTAGTTGGACTCTAGCTGCTGCTGCATATAATGCAGGGAATTATGGTGTTGAAAAACGATTAAAAACTCAAGGTGTAACGAGTTATTACGATGCATTGCTACCTGACGAAACAGAACGTTATGTGTTTAGAATTATCGCTTTAAAAGAAGTCTTATCAAATCCGAAAGCATACGGTTTCATCTTTGATGAAAACGATTTATACACCAACCCAAAAACTAGAACGGTACAAGTTGACACGGTTATTACAAACATTGCCAATTTTGCAAAAAGTTTCGGAACCAACTACAAAGAATTAAAACTGCACAATCCTTGGTTGCGTGAAAACAAACTGAACAACAAGTCTCGAAAATTGTATGAGATTAAGATTCCGGTGAAATAAAGATTTCTTTATTAAAATAGCGTTAATAAGTTCAAATACATGAATAGTATTGATTGGATTGGTTTTATAGGAGTTTTTCAAATACTACTAGCCTACATATTACATGTATTTGGCAAATTAAAAAGCAACCATTTAGCTTTTATTTTATTGAATTTTATGGGTGCTACGATGGCGTGTTTAGCATCCGTATTAATGGAATACCTTCCGTTTGTATTGTTAGAAGGTGTATGGGCTTTAGTGTCTTTAATATCGCTAGTAAAATATAAAAAGACAAATTAAATGGGTTTAGGAAACGCTTATTAACACCTGTTAACTATTAAAAGATTGCTTCACAAGTTCACAATGACAAATATTATAAAACCACCTTCACTCTACCAACAATTCCAGATTCTAATTGCACTTTAATTCCGTGTGGATGATTTGGTGAGTTGGTTAAAATTCGCTTAACAATACCATCAGTCAGTTCTCCACTTCGTTGATGGTGTTTTTGTACAACATTCACTTCTACTCCAACTTTAATATTTGCTCTTTTCGTTCCGTCCATTAGAATTGTTCTTTTACGGCATTAAATTCGGTCATCATTTCATCAATGACTTCTTTGGCAGTTTTTATATCATGAATCATTCCGGCTACTTGCCCAATTTCTAATTCGCCATTTTCTAAATCGCCTTCAAACATTCCTTTTTTAGCTCTTGCTCTACCTAACAATTCTTTAATTTCTTCAATCGTCGGGTTTTGCTTATACAATTCTTGGATTTGCTCGTAAAACTTATTTTTTACCAAGCGCACTGGCGCTAATTCTTTTAAGGTCAATTCGGTATCGCCATCTTTAACATTGACAATGGTTTGTTTAAAATTGGCATGTGCAGAAGATTCTTTGGTTGCAGCAAATCTGCTACCAACTTGCACTCCATCTGCTCCCAAAACCATTGCTGCTAACATGGCACGACCAGAACCGATTCCGCCTGCAGCAATCACAGGAATTTTCACCTGTTCTTTAACCATCGGAATTAAGGTAAACGTAGTAGTTTCTTCTCGTCCATTATGTCCACCCGCTTCAAAACCTTCACAAACCACAGCATCCACTCCGGCTACTTCTGCTTTTAATGCAAACTTTACAGAGCTCACGACATGCACCACAGTAATTCCTTTTTCCTTTAAAAAAGCTGTCCACGTTTTTGGATTCCCTGCAGAAGTAAAGACAATTTTAACGCCTTCTTCTACAATGATGTCCATGATTTTTTCAATATCTGGATATAACATGGGTACATTTACACCAAATGGGTTATCGGTTGCTTTTTTACATTTCTGAATGTGTTCTCTTAATACTTCAGGATACATAGAACCTGCGCCAATTAAACCCAAACCACCCGCATTAGAAACGGCTGATGCCAATTTATATCCAGAAACCCAAATCATTCCACCTTGAATAATGGGATATTGTATATTAAAAAGTTGCGTGATATTATTCTCCATTATTTTTTAATCAGTTTAATCGTTTTTTGCTGATTTCCATTCGTAATTTTTAAAATGTAAATTCCAGAATTTAATTCAGAAACATCTATGGTTTTCGAAATTAAGTTGCTTTTTTCAAACACTTTTTTTCCAATCACATTAAAAATCTGAATTTGGGTGTTTTCTAGTTTTTGTCCATCAATTTGAAGGGTAAACGAATTGGTAAGTGGATTCGGAAAAACAGCAAGGTCTTTTAAAAAATCTACTTGATCAACTGCCAACACGGTATAAGCTTTTTGAAAATCTGGAACTCCATAACCATATTGAGATTGCAAATTTGGATTGTTATATCTATCTGCAGATTCTCTAATTTTCTGCATAATTTGCAGATTGGTTAAATTTGGAAATGCTTGCCAAAAACAAGCCACAACTCCTGCCATTATTGGAGAAGAATAGGATGTTCCATTTCCTGTTTTAGGGATATCAAACACCTCATCAATAATTGTTGCACTTTCACCTTGTGCCAATACATCTGGTTTTATGTTGTTTTCTGATGTTGGGCCATATGAGCTAAATGGAGCGATTACCTTTGTAATATTAACCGCACCAACTGTAAAAACAGTGGATACATCTGCAGGAGCATTTATGTATTTCCATACTTTATTTCCTTCATTTCCAGCAGAAACAACAATGATCATTCCACGAGAAACCCCAATTTCTGCACCACGAGAAATAAAGGTTGTTTTTCCATTCATGTCTGCATAGGTATAATTATAATTTGAGTTGTCAAAAGTGGTGTATCCCAAAGAAGTGTTGATCACATCTACACCTAAACTATCTGCTTTTTCTGCAGCTTCTACCCACAGTGTTTGCTCTAAAGGAGCTTCATTTACAGGGTCTTCTGTTCTAAATAAATAATAAAAAGCATCTGGTGCGGTTCCCACAAATTGGTTGTGAATATAGCCTGCTATGGTAGAAAAAACTTTGGTTCCATGGCTATTAATTAATGTAGATCCATTGTATTCTTTTACATAAAAATCGTTGCTTCGTTTTAAGAAATCGTAACCACCTAAAATTTGATTGTTATCTCTCACTCTTTTAAAAGCATTTAATGTGTTTACATTCGGAAAACCATTGTCTATTACAGCAATATACATTCCTGTTCCTGTAAAACCTTTTTCATGTAAAAAATTGCCTTTTAACATCTCTATTTGATTTGCTGCATTGCCATAATTAAAGGTTGTTGTGGTTTCTACAAACTTATTTTTCTTTGTTTTTTGAATCGGCTTTATTAAAGAAACCCCTTTTGCATTTAAGCTTCTATTTGCAAATTCAATTCTATTGATAAAAGTAAAAGTAGTTTTTAAATTGTTGATATTCGTTTGTGTTCCTTGAACTTGAATGGCATTTAACCATTTCGATTTTGCCAACACTGTAATTCCTGTTGCATTTTTTATTTGGTTGTAGTAGGTAGCTTCAATAGGTGCATCTTTAGTATCTAAAGCTATATTTTGCCTAGTTCTACGATCTAAAGCTCGTTGAGACAACATCGTTAATGGCGAAGCTAAAAACGTTGAAGCATTGGGTTTGTCCTTCAAAAAAACCCAAGCATCTTCTTGAGCAACTAATTGAAAACACCATAAAAATGCTATTAGGGAAAACAGTTTTTTCATCAACTTGAATTTATAAGTCGAAAATACTACTTTTTTAAAAATTATGAATTGTAATTACGAAATAACTCCAGAACCCAACAATTCTTCATTTTGATACCAGGCTACAAATTGTCCTTCTGTAATGGCTGATTGTTTGTTATCAAATTCTACATACAAACCATTTTCTACTTTGTATAATGTTGCTTTTTCTAATGCTTGTCTATAACGAATTCTAGCTTCAACTTCTATAGATTCACCTGTTTTTAAGGTTAAATCTTCACGAATCCAATGCAATTCTTCATTAGACACAAACAACACATTTCTATACAATCCGGGATGATTTTTACCTTCTCCAGCATAAATCACATTTTCTACAACATCCGTTTCAATAACGTATAAGGCTTCTTTGGTACCACCAACGTTCAATCCTTTTCGCTGTCCTTTGGTAAAATAATGTGCTCCTTGATGCTTCCCTACAACTTTTCCGTCTTCTTGAGAATAGTTAAATTTTGTTGCGAAAAAGGCTAATTCTTCTTCTTTTTTTGGAAAAGTCGGAATGGTTCTCTTATAAATTTCTGAATCAGCTGGAATGGTAACAATCACACCTTCTTTTGGTTGTAATTTTTGTTGCAAAAATTCTGGCAAACGCACCTTACCAATAAAACACAAGCCCTGAGAATCTTTCTTTTCTGCAGTTATTAAATCAGCTTTTTTAGCAATTTCTCTAACTTCTGGTTTGGTGAGTTCACCAATAGGAAATAACGCTTTAGAAAGTTGTTTTTGTGACAATTGACATAAAAAATACGATTGATCTTTATTGACATCTTTCCCTGCCAATAATTTATATACAGGATTTTCGTTAATTGTTTCTTCTCCTTTTCTACAATAATGTCCGGTTGCTACATAATCTGCTCCTAGATTTAATGCAATATCCATAAAGACATCAAACTTTATTTCACGATTACACAACACATCTGGATTAGGAGTCCTACCTTTTTCATATTCATCAAACATATAATCTACAATACGCTCTTTGTATTGCTCACTTAAATCAACAACTTGAAAAGGGATTCCTAATTTATCAGCAACAATCATAGCATCGTTACTATCTTCTAACCAAGGACATTCATTAGAAATGGTTACAGAATCATCGTGCCAGTTTTTCATAAACAAACCGATTACTTCATACCCTTGTTCTTTTAACAAATAAGCGGCTACACTACTATCTACTCCACCAGAAAGACCAACAATTACACGTTTCATTTTTACTAAAATTGACTGCAAAGATACAAATCAATTGGGAGATAAACCTATTGAATTAACTGATGTATTGATAATGAAAAGCTATTTAGTTTTTTTGTTTTACGGAATTCTTCAGGGTTTCTTTTCTTTTTTTATCACTTACCATTTTTCCATCTATATAAAACTCCCATTTCCCGATACGTTTCCCGTTTTTATAAACGCCCTTTTCTTTTAGTTTCCCGTTTAATTCATAGTATTTTGCCAGTCCATTTTCTAAACCATTTTCAAAAGTTGCTTCTTCAATCAAGATTTCTTTATCTGAATATTTTTTTGAAATACCGTGTAGTTTACCCTTTTTGTATTCAGATTCTTCTGCTTTCTTTCCATTACTTTTAAAATAGATAGTTACTGTACCTTCTAATTTTCCGTCATCATAAAATTCTTCAGAAAAAACAGTTCCCTTATTAAAGTAATAGGTCCATTTTCCAACTCTTTTTTTGCCTATATGCGTTCCTATCACCCTTGTTTTTCCGTTTTGATATAAATAGGTAATAGCAACAGAATCAGAATCTTTTTTAAATATTTTTATGGCTTCTGGATGAGCAGAATAACGAATATTGTAAAACTTAAAAGTACCAACTTCTTTTCCGTTTTCAAACTGACCTGTATATTTAATTCTGTTATTAGGGTAGTATTTTTTCCAAGGTCCTGTTCGCTTTTTGTTTTCGTTAAACTGATTATAGCTCTGAGCAACGACAACATTTCCGCTTAAAAAAAGCGTAAAAAGAGTACAAACAAAAAATAGTCTTTTTATATTTATCATCATTAAAGTATTACCATTCAAAGATACGTAACTAAGCATATTATGGATAAAGAATTTTTGATTTCTGCGTTAAAATCTATTGAAAACGCTAAAAGAGAAAACAGAGATAGGGTAGCAAATATTGTGTACAATCATAAAGAATTGTTTAACTATTTGGTTGAATTAACTTTTTTAGTTGATGATAAAATATCTATAAAAGCTGCTTGGATTCTAGAATGGATGTGTACACATGGCAATTTACCATGGATCTTGCCCCATTTAGATGAATTTACAAAGAACATCTCTTCACTACATTTTGATAGCGCTATTAGACCTTGTGCAAAAATTTGCGAACAAATAGCAAAGGTATATACTTCAAAAAAGGAAAATGAATTTCAATCAACTTTAACACATGAACATATAGATGCTATTTTAGAAACCGGATTTGATTGGTTAATTACCCCTCAAAAAATTGCTGTTAGAGCTTATACAATGCATACCTTATATTTATTTGGTTTGCAAAAAGATTGGGTTCACCCAGAATTAGAGCATTTAATTACAACAAAAATCAGTAAAGAAAGTAAAGGTTGTAAAGCCAGAGGAACACATATTTTATCATTGATAAAAAAGCATCAAAAAATCTAGAATTTACACTATAAAAGTTTCTTTAAATCAGTATTTTTGCACAACACAACACATCGAAAATGAACTTATCTGAATTAAACGCAATCTCTCCAATTGATGGAAGGTATAGAAATAAAGTAGCAAAATTAGCTGATTACTATTCTGAAGAATCTTTAATTAAATATCGTGTAAAAGTAGAGATCGAATACTTTATTGCTTTATGCGAAATTCCACTTCCTCAACTAAATGATTTCAATACAGATTTATTTTCTGAGTTAAGAAAAATATATGAAGATTTTTCTACTGCAGATGCCCAAAAAATTAAGGAAATTGAAAAGGTTACCAATCACGATGTAAAAGCTGTTGAGTATTTTATCAAAGAAGAATTTGACAAACTTGGCATACAGGATTTTAAAGAGTTTATTCATTTCGGCCTGACTTCACAAGACATCAACAACACTGCAATTCCGCTTTCAATTAAAGATTCAGTTAAAGATGTTTATATTCCTTTATATCAAGAACTTATAAAAAAAAATAAAAGAACTATCTATTGATGTGGAACGAGGTTTCTATGTTGGCTAGAACACACGGGCAACCAGCATCTCCAACACGTCTTGGAAAAGAAATAAATGTGTTTGCTGTTCGCTTAAACGAACAATTTAAAACCTTATCAACCATACCAAACGCAGCAAAATTTGGAGGAGCAACAGGAAATTACAACGCACACCATGTTGCCTACCCAACGATTGATTGGAAAGCATTTGGAACTCGTTTTGTAGAAGAAAAACTAGGGTTACATCATTCGTTTCCAACGACACAAATTGAGCACTATGATTATATGGCTTCTTTGTTTGATTGCTTAAAAAGAATCAACACCATTGTCTTAGATTTAGACAAAGATATTTGGACGTATGTTGCGATGGATTATTTCAAACAAAAAATTAAAGCTGGAGAAATTGGTTCATCTGCAATGCCACACAAAGTAAATCCGATTGATTTTGAAAACTCAGAAGGAAATTTAGGAATTGCCAATGCGTTGTTCGAACATTTAGCTGCTAAATTACCAATCTCAAGATTACAAAGAGATTTAACTGACAGTACTGTTTTAAGAAATGTTTGGTGTTCCGTTTGGACACACATTAATAGGTTTTGCCTCTACTTTAAAAGGACTAAATAAACTCTTATTGAATAAAGAAAAATTCGAGCAAGATTTAGAAAATAATTGGGCCGTAGTTGCCGAGGCAATTCAAACAATTCTTAGAAGAGAAGGGTATCCAAACCCTTATGAAGCCTTAAAAGGACTCACAAGAACAAATGAGAAAATTACGCAACAATCTATTTGCTAACTTTATTGACACTCTAGAGGTTTCAGAAAGTATTAAAAATGAACTAAAAGTTATAAACACCCGCAAATTTTACAGGAATCTAATGAAAAAAATCATCATTACACTTTTTGTTTTAACAGTAGTTTTTTCTTGTAAAGAGCCTGTTATCATTGACAATAACAATCAATATAAAACTGGCGTTTTCGAAATACCAGCAGGAAAAGGATATAGTAAAACCATTATTACAAGAATTGATAGTTTGCAGATAGAAGAATACACAAAAACTGTTGAAATATCTACAGATAGTAGTTCTTACCAACGCACAGAAAAACATATCGATACATTGTTTATTGAATGGAAAAACAACTTTTCATACATCTTACGAATGAAAAGCCCGAAAACAAGCTTAGACAAAGACAAAATTTTTGTCAACATAAATAAGGTTACAGACAGCTCATACAGTTTTACTGCAAAAATTGGTTTTTCTAAATACAAACAAACAGGTACCGTTTATAAAGTTAAAGATTGATGGAGATATTTGCCGATATAGATACTTGGATTGCCTTATTAACGCTTACTTTTTTAGAAATTGTTTTAGGAATAGATAATATTGTTTTCATTTCTATAGCCACCAATAAATTACCAAAAGAACAACAAAGAAAAGGAACAAATATTGGACTGCTTTTAGCAATGGTTTTTAGAATCCTGTTGCTACTTGGTGTTTCATATTTAATTGCAATGAAAGATCCTTTTTTAAGCATTCATAACTCCTGGTTAAGTACCGATATTACTGGACAAAGTATTATATTAATCCTCGGAGGAATCTTCTTACTCTATAAAAGCACTAGTGAAATTCATAATAAAGTAGAAGGTTCAGTAAAAGAAAATACTCCCAAAAAAATGGCTTCTACCCTATCAAAAGTCATCATTCAAATTGTATTAATTGATATCGTTTTCTCATTTGATTCGGTCTTAACAGCAGTTGGAATGACAAACGGAACTGAGGGGGCTTTAATTATAATGATTACAGCGGTAGTCGTTTCTATGATTATTATGATGTTGTTTGCAAATCCAGTTGGGCGATTTGTAAATACGCACCCCACAATACAAATGCTTGCTTTGTCATTTTTAATATTGATTGGGTTTATGCTGATAACTGAAGGAGCTCACTTAGCAAACACCATAATTTTTAACAATAATATAGGAACTGTTCCAAAAGGATATTTGTATTTTGCCATCGCTTTTTCATTAGGTGTAGAAGCGTTAAACATGAGAATTAGAAAAAAAAGAGACTAACCAATTATCGAAAATTTTAAGAAACATATCATCCTTTTCAGTGTATTCTTGTTATTGACGCCTTCAATAATACAATTAGCGCATACCTTAGAAAATCATAAACACACTATTTGTTTTTCTAAAGAAGTAAAACACATACACCAGAAAGATTTAGATTGTTCTTTTTTACATAGACAACTACAAACATTTAGCATAGATTTTCCATCTAATTACGATGTAGTACCACAACAATTTTATACAACTGTATTTACAACAACCTCACAAGAAAAAGTAGTTGAAGTTGTTTCCAAAAAAACCTCTCGAGGCCCACCTTCTTTTATTGTTTAGCAAATAATGTCAATATTAAATTGACAAAAAAATTTAGTATAACAATAAATAATATCACATGAAAATAGTATTAAAAGCTTTGCTTTTTATAAGCTGTATTTCTGCTACAGCACAAAATAACATCACCGGAACTGTAACAGACGCAAATAAAAACCCTTTAATGGGAGTTGAAATTTACACCACAGAGTTTCATAAGGGAACTATTACCGATGAAAACGGAAAGTATTCACTAAAAAATTTACCGAATGGAAAAGTGAAAATTTCTTTTTCATTCATTGGTTTTGAAACACAAACAAAAACTTTAGATTTTAACTCTAAAAACAGAAATTTAGATATAACTTTATTAGAAGCTGTATTTACTATAGATGAAGTTATCATTTCTACTCCTTTTAATAAATTACAATCAGAAAATGTAATGAAGGTAGAACGGCTAACTGCATTAGCAATTAAAAGAACTGGCTCACCAACATTAATGTCTGGCTTAGAAAAAATTGCTGGTGTTTCACAAATTTCTACAGGAACTTCTATAGGAAAACCTGTAATAAGAGGTTTAAGTGGAAATAGAGTCTTAGTGTATGCACAAGGTGTACGTTTAGAAAATCAACAATTTGGAGACGAACATGGGCTTGGCCTAAACGATGCTGGAGTTGAAAGCATAGAAGTTATAAAAGGCCCCGCTTCTCTTCTCTATGGTTCAGATGCTCTAGGTGGTGTTCTGTATTTAAATCCTGAAAGATTTGCTCCAGAAAACACAACAAATGGTTATTTTAATAAGCAATTCTACAGCAACACATTAGGGAGCAATACCTCGGTTGGATTTAAAACTTCTTCAGAAAAATGGAAGTTACTGGGACGTATTAGTGAAAATTTTCATTCAGATTACAAAACGCCTAATAGCAATCGTGTAAGCAATACAAGGTTTAAAGAAAGAGATTTTAAAATTGGTTTAGGGTATAATTCAGAAAGCTATTCAAACGAATTCAGATATAATTTAAACAGATCGTTTTTAGGTATTACAGAAGGAATTGGAATCCAATCTACAGATTACACTCCTATAGAACCTTATCAAAAAGTAGACAATCAGATTTTTAGCTTACACAATCATTTCTTTTTTGGAAATTCAAAATTAGATATCGATTTAGGATACATAATAAATGATAGAAAAGAATTTGAAGAGCACCCTGTTGGAGAAGCGCATAACGAAGATGAAGAAGCCGCTATGGCCTTAAAATTGAGAACATTTAATTACAATGTAAAATACAATTTACCCACCTTTAAAAATGGTATTGAAAGTATTTTAGGCTTACAAGGAATGTTTCAACAGAATAAAAATTTTGGAGAAGAATTGTTAATTCCGAATGCAAAAGTGAATGACCTCGGTTTATTTTATACCATTCACAAACAATTTAAAAGTTCTTCTTTACAAGCTGGAATTCGTTTTGACACTAGACAGCTACAAACCGAAAAGCATATTGTAGTTCATGGTGCCGATACACATGTTTTTAATCCTTTAGATAAAAACTACACAAGCTTTACCGCTTCTTTAGGGTATAAATTTACGTTGTTTGATAAAATTACAACTAGAATTAACACCGCTAGTGGATTTAGAGCACCTAATTTGGCAGAATTAACTTCAAACGGAGTTCATCACGGTACAAATCGTTTTGAGGTTGGAAATGCAGACTTAGACACTGAAAAGAACATTCAATTAGATGTATCATTAGAATACAAAACAGATCATATAGAGTTTTTTGGTAATGGTTTTTACAATCAGCTAAACGATTATATATTTTTAGCTCCAACTGGAGCAATTGAAGACGGTGCACCTGTTTTTAAATACACACAGCACAATGCAAAATTGTATGGAGGAGAATTTGGATTTCATTTACATCCGCACCCTATAGATTGGCTGCATTTAGAAAGCAGTTTTGAAATGGTTGTTGGTAAACAACAAAATGGTGATTATCTACCTTTAATACCAGCAAACACATTTAAAAACACATTGAGAACAGAGTTTAAAATAAACGATTGGATAAAAAATGGATATACTAATTTAGCAGTTACATCTACACTATCGCAAAAAAACGTTGGCATATTTGAAACCGCTTCTGATGGTTATCATTTGGTTTCTTTAGGTTTTGGTGGAGACATTGAATTAAATTCTTTAAAATTCAACACTACTTTTTCTATAAATAATTTATTTGACACCAAATACATTCATCATTTATCTCGATTAAAATCGGATGGAATATTGAATGCAGGAAGAAATATTGTTTTGGGAGTGAGTTTTAAAATTTAAACTCTTTAAAAAAGAATAATTTGAAAGAGGCTTTGCAATTTGCAAAGCCTCTTTTTTATAAACTCATAAAGCTTAAATTTCATACCTTAGCAATATTAGCATCAATATGTAATCAAACTTCCAAATGAAACTTTTAAAAAAAGCATGTATTATCATTTTAGTATTTATTGTAAATAGCACCTATTCTCAACAAAAAAGAGTTCGAGATTATGGTATAGAAGTAGGTGTCTTAAAACCGGGGAAAAACAATGCAATCACTGATGTTTTTGGTGTAAAAGTTGGACATACAACGCTTGTTGATGGTAAAAACATCAGAACTGGAGTTACCGCAATACTTCCGCATTCAGAAAACCTTTTTCAATATAAAGTACCTGCTGCAATTTATCTAGGGAATGGTTTCGGAAAATTAGCTGGTTACAGTCAAGTTAAAGAACTAGGAAACATAGAAACTCCAATTATTCTTACAAATACGTTAAGTGTTCCTGCAGCTTCAAATGCTTTAATTACCTATACAATTAATCAACCAGAAAACAAAAATATTGGCTCTGTAAATCCAGTTGTCGGAGAAACAAATGATGGTTATTTAAACGATATTAGAGAAAGACACGTAAAAGAAAAACATGTCTTAGATGCAATTAACAAAGCAAAAACCGGAATCGTATCAGAAGGAAATGTTGGCGCAGGAACAGGCACCATATGTTTTGGTTATAAAGGCGGAATTGGAACATCGTCTAGAGTACTTCCTAAAAACCATGGAGGATATACCGTTGGTGTTTTAGTGCAGACAAATTTTGGAGGTGTTTTTGAATTAAATGGAGTTCCTGTTGCAAAAGAATTGGACAATTACCCTAGAAGTTACACCTATGATGTTGATGGCTCTTGTATGATTGTTGTCATGACGGATGCTCCTTTAAGTTCTAGAAATTTAGAACGCTTAGCAAAACGTGCAATTATGGGCTTGGCCAAAACAGGTGGAATAGCATCAAATGGAAGTGGCGATTATGTAATTGCTGTTTCAACTGCTAAAGAAAATAGAATTCCATACAAAAGCAACTCTAAACTATTAGACAAAAAAGAATTGCGAAATGGGGTAATGTCTCCTTTATTTTTAGCAACCATAGAAGCAACGGAAGAAGCCATTTTAAATTCACTTTTTGCAGCAGAAACAACTATAGGTCGAGACAATCACAAAATTGAAGCTTTACCTAAAGACAAGGTTTTAGAAATTGTAAAAAAATACAACGGAATTAAAAAATAATTACTGAACGTATTTTGTTTTCTTTATGGTACTTAACACAATAAAAGAGGCTAAAAAGAAAATCGCTAAACACAATACACTCCATTGCATGGAGTCTGTAACAGAATACAACAAACCGTAAACAAAAGTCCCTAATACAATAGCTATTTTTTCGGTTACATCGTAAAAACTAAAATATGTTGCATGGTCTTGTGTTACTGGCAACAACTTAGAATAGGTAGATCGTGTTAACGATTGTATAGCTCCTTGAACTAACCCTAACAAGCCACCTAGGCTATAAAAATACAGCGCGACATTTTCTTGGCTTTTATCTAACATAAATGCAGAAAAACAAACCAACATCCATGTTAATATGGTGATTTTAATTGCTTTGATATTTCCGTATTTTTCTGAGATTCTAGAAAATATTGCTGCACCAGCAATGGCAACAATTTGCACCAATAAAATAGTGACAATTAAATTCATAGCAGGTAATTCTAATTCACTAGAGCCAAAAATAGCAGCCATTAAAATAATGGTTTGCACACCAATACTTAACAAAAAGAATGAAATTAAAAATCGCTTTAAATTTGAATAATTTCGCAATTCATTCCAAACTTTTTTCAATTCTTTAAAACCTTTCCAGATATAATCTTTTTCTGGTTTTCTATCATAAATATCTTCTGGCAATCTTCTAAATGTGATTTGCGCAAAACCAATCCACCATAAACCAACCATTACAAAAGAAATACGTGAAGCCATTCCAGAAGTGATTCCGAATGTTTCTGGCATTTGTATCATTACTAAATTGATAATCAAAAGAATGACCGAACCTGTATATCCATATATAAAACCCTTTGCACTTGCTCTATCTTGTTGCTCTGGTTTTGCAACTTCAGGTAAATAGGCATTGTAAAAAACGATACTAGACCAAAAACCAATACTTGCAAAAATGGTAAAAACAATTCCAATCCAAACAGTATCTACACTGTCAAAAAAATACAAACTCATTACAGAAACAGATCCTAAAGCACAGAAAAATTTCATAAACTTTTTCTTACTTCCTGTATAATCTGCAATACCCGATAAGATTGGAGACATAAATGCTACAATTAAAAAAGAAAATGACAAGGCATAACTATACAAGGTATCTGGGTGATCCCAATCTGTTCCTAGAAACCGAACGGTTTTCCCTTTTGTTATTGCTGTATAATACAGCGGAAAAACTGCAGTACTAATTACTAATGAATACACTGAGTTAGCCCAATCGTAAAAAGCCCAGCCATTGATCAGTTTCTTATCTCCTATTTTAAGCATGAAAGTAAAATTTAGTTAGTTTGAGAACACAAGATAAACTTTTTATTTTGCAATTGGGGTTGCATTAAATTTTTTGGCCAGAGCTGTTGCTTCAGGTAAAAAGGCCTTTAATGTATTTATTCTAGATTCATTTGATGGGTGCGTACTTAAAAATTCTGGTTGAGAAGATTTTCCGGATCTTTTACTCATTCTAACCCAAACTTGCGCAGCTTCTTCTCCATTATAACCAGCCATGATCATAAATATCAATCCTAATTTATCTGCTTCAGATTCGTGGGTTCTACTGTAAGCTAGCATACCAACTTGAGATCCGATACCATACACCAAATTCCAAATTTCAGAATTTTTATCATCTTTTGTGCCATAGGCAACTGCAAGAGACAACCTTTGTTGTGCCATTGCCTGTGACATTCGTTCTTGTCCGTGTCTTGCAAACGCATGAGCAACTTCATGCCCCATCACAGCAGCAACACCATCTTCATTGTCACAAATTGGTAGAATACCTGTATAAAAAACCACTTTTCCACCTGGCATACACCAAGCGTTTACCGTTTTGTCCTCTATCAAATTAAATTCCCATTTATAAGCATCTGCTTCATTGCTCATATTATTTGCACGCATAAATTTATCTACAGCAATCGATATTTTTTTACCAACTCTTTTAATTTGATTTGTCTTTTCTACATCTTTAGAGGTATTGTTCTTTTCTAAAAACCCTTTGTACTGTGCAAAACTTGCAGGTAAAACTTGTGCGTCGCTTACCAAATCTAATCGTTTTCTTCCTGTAATTGGAACGGTACTACATTCTGCCAAAAATATTGACACAAAAATTAAAATCGTTATTTTTTTCATACATCTATTCATTATTAATATCCTTTTAAACGAATGTTAAAATTACATATTCTATTTAAAATAAAATGATTTTCTTGTAAGATGATTTTACAAACATCGACATACAGCTTAAATACTATAAAAAATGAATAAACTATTCTCTTTAATAATCATTATTACTTTTATGAATTGTTCTACCAATGCTCAAGAAAAAAAAGCACAAAAACAGCCTTATAAAATAACCAAAACAGACACAGAATGGAGAAACATCTTATCTCCGGCTCAATATAACGTATTAAGGGAATCTGGAACAGAAAAACCTTTTTCACATCCTTACAACAACAATAAATCAACAGGCATCTATGTTTGTGCAGCTTGTAAAACACCTCTTTATGAATCTAAATACAAATACGATTCTGGTTCTGGTTGGCCAAGTTTTGACAGAGCAATTACAAAAAATGTGGAACTTGATGTTGATTATGAAATTGGATATGCTAGAACAGAATTAAAATGTGCCGTTTGCGGAGGTCATTTAGGGCATTCTTTTGAAGACGGACCCAAAGAAACTACAGGCTTGAGACATTGTATTAACGGAGCTGCATTACAGTTCGTCCCAAAGAAAAATAATTAAGTCATATTTTTGAAATCTAATTTTAAATAAAAAGATCTTTAAGATTTAATTTCCAAGTTACTTGATAAATTTCTTTAGGTAAAAGTTTTTTTAATCCTATTTCTGTATTAAAACTATTAGAAATTCCTGTTGTGGGCTCAATAGCAATGGTGTTTTTTACTTTAGGTGTATAAATTTGTAAAAAATTCTCCTTTTCAGATGATGTAAGTTGTAAACAATACGCTGGAGTTACAAACTCTACAAGATTAGTATCTAAGTAAAAACAATCATCTAGTTTTTTATTTTTCAATTCAAAATTCTGGGAATTGGTTATTTCACAAGTCCCTATTGGAATCATTGTTTCATCAAAAACTACTTGTTTTGAACTTTTAAATTTTAAAATACTTTTATTCAAATCTGCCGAATAAAAATAGGGGTGCCAACCCAGAGTAAAAGGGAATTCGTTTTCTGAAGTGTTTTCTACACGAACTTTTAATTCTAATGAGTGTTTTGTTAATGTATACTCGACTTGTATTGTATAGGTAAACGGAAATCCTTTGGTTATTTCAGTTTCATTGTATTCTAACATAACTGAATCATTGCTGTTTGTTGTTTGTTGTTTTACAAGTTGAAACTCTTTATCAAGCACAAAACCATGCAATGCATTGTTTTCTTTTAATTGATTTATTTCTAGCTGATAAGACACTTTATTAAAAGTGTATTTTCCATTTTGAATTCTATTGGCAAAAGGAAATAGCACAGAGGATGCAAAGCTTTTTTTATTGGGAATTGAAGGCAACTCTTTGATTACAGAAGTTGCATTTAAAGTTAATTCTTGTAAACTTGCACCTTGATTTAAAATTATTTTCGCAGAAGAAAAATCATTATACAGCTCAACATAATTGAGATTTTTTTCTGTATTAAAAACATGTTTAATTTGAAATGGCATTTTTTGAATGAGTATGAAACAAATCAACTACTATTTTTATAGAAAACCAAGTTTTCATAGTAATTCCTTTTATTTGTATATTTCTATTTTAAAATAAAAACCCCAAACAAAAAATTATTTCAGTTGACTAACAAACGTAAAGACAATTATTAAATGAGAAAAATTATTAAAAAACCACATCTTTTCTTTTTTGGGTTGATTCTTATATCAATACTATTGTCCTTCTTTTTTAAAAATGAAGAAGTTTCAATTAATTATTATGGTTCTTCTATTGTCGCTCAATTAAAATACGTTTATTATCTATCTGCTTTCTTTTTCTGTTTGATTGGGTTTAATTATTTCTCACTTCATTGGGCAAACAAAACTCCAAAAAAAAAGTTTAACGTTGATTCATATAGTTTTTACAAGTTCTTTCATTGATTCTATTGATTGCAAGAAACAATTGGAATTGGTTGCATGCTGTAAATCAAACAAATAAAGGAATCGTTTTAGACAACTCAAACTTTATTCTTTTCATTTCGTTTCTAATCTTTCTTTTAGCCACATTTTTTCATTTGATAAATTTCTTTTCAAGTCTATTATCTAAATCTAAATAACAGCGTATTTTCATTCAAAAAATCGTGCTATTTTCTTATATTTGTGCTTCCAAAAAAAGAATACAAAGCACATGTTTAATAATTTAAGCGATAAATTAGATAAAGCCTTACACACATTAAAAGGTCATGGTAAGATTACAGAAGTTAATGTTGCAGAAACTCTAAAAGAAGTTCGAAGAGCGTTATTAGATGCCGATGTTAACTTTAAAATTGCCAAAGAATTTACCAAAAGAGTTCAAACCAAAGCCTTAGGGCAAACGTATTAACTACGTTAAATCCTGGACAATTAATGGTAAAATTGTTAAAGATGAACTAACCGAATTAATGGGTGGAGAAACTGTAGGTATTAAATCTTGGTGGTTCTCCAACGGTTATTTTAATGTCTGGTTTACAAGGTTCTGGTAAAACTACTTTTTCAGGAAAATTAGCAAACTTCTTAAAAACTAAAAAAACAAAACAAGTTTTATTAGTTGGTTGTGATGTCTACAGACCTGCAGCAATAAATCAATTGCAAGTTGTTGGTGAACAAATTGGTGTAGAAGTTTATGCAGAAGTTGGAACAACAATCCGGTTGAAATTTCTCAAAACGCCATTAAACACGCAAAAGCAACTGGAAAAAATGTAGTTATTATTGATACCGCTGGTCGTTTAGCTGTTGATGAAGAAATGATGAATGAAATATCAAACATTCATAAAGCTGTAAATCCGCAAGAAACTTATTTGTTGTAGATTCTATGACAGGGCAAGATGCTGTAAACACAGCAAAAGCTTTTAATGATATCTTAAATTTTGATGGAGTTATTCTTACCAAATTAGACGGTGATACACGAGGTGGAGCTGCTTTATCTATCAAATCTGTAGTAGATAAACCAATTAAATTTATTGGTACTGGAGAAAAAATGGAAGCGATTGATGTATTCTCATCCAGAACGTATGGCAGATCGTATTCTTAGGAATGGGAGATGTGGTTTCTTTGTAGAAAGAGCTCAAGAGCAATATGATGAAGAAGAAGCTAGAAAATTACAGAAAGAAAATTGCAAAAAATCAATTTGGTTTTGATGATTTTTTGAATCAGATTCAGCAAATCAAAAAGATGGGTAACATGAAAGATTTAGTGGGTATGATTCCTGGTGCTGGAAAAGCATGAAAGATGTAGATATTGATGATGATGCTTTTAAAGGAATTGAAGCCATTATTCATTCTATGACACCGTAGAAAGAAGCACACCAACACTATAAATGCAAGTAGAAAAAAGAGAATTGCAAAAGGATCTGGAACTACAGTTCAAGAAGTAAATCAATTGATGAAACAATTTGACCAAATGAGTAAAATGATGAAGATGATGCAAGGCGGTGGCGGAAGAAAAATGATGCAAATGATGCAAGGAATGAAATAATTAACAAAAGGCTACTGAATCAGTAGCCTTTTTTATTTGTAATACTCTTTTAGTACCTATGCTATTAAAAAATAATTCCAGTTGTATTCGGCACAAAGAAGATTCGCTTTCTTTCTTTTTCTGTATACTTAGGATTTCTTATTTTTTTAGTTTCTAACCAAAACGGCATGTTTTGGGACAATGTTTTGTTTGCCTCTAAAATGGGGAACCAGTTGTATGAAAATTCCATTTTCAATTGGACAATGCCAGATTCTTTTGATCCCGGACATCCGCCTTTTTTAGGTTTTCTATTAGCAGCAAGCTGGAAAATATTAGGACATCATTTATGGGTGAGTCATTTGGTAATACTTCCTTTTATCATTGGATTTTTTTATCAACTACATCGATTTATCGGTTATTTTATTGCTGATATTCGATTGCAATTTTTCGCTTTTTTGTTGATTATTATTGACCCAACAATTTCTACAGCTTTTGTATTGGTTAATCCAGAAATTATCATTCTTTTTTTCTTTTTCCTTGCTTTAAACGGAATTCTCTTCGAGTCAAAAGTTCAGAAATTTATTGGGTTACTCTTTTTAAGTATTGTTTCTTTTAGAAGTATGATGCTTTTTGGAGGAATTTTTCTATTTGAAATTTGCAATCATCTTTTGTTTGAAAAGAAGAAAATCAAATCAGTGTTAAACATAAAATTTTTTACTTCCTATGTTATAGCTAGTTTACCTGGAGTTCTTTTTGTTGTTTGGAGATTGACTACAAAAGGCTGGTTACAAACACATCCAGACTCACCTTGGGCTGGTTATTGGCATTTTGCAGATTTTGAGTTTTTTATTAGAAATTGTATTGTTTTAATTTGGAGGTATTTAGATTTTGGGCGAATATTTATTTTTTTATTTTTATTGATAAGCTTTTTACTTTTTAGAAATAAAATCACCCAATCAGAAAAAAACAAAAAACTGATCTTATTAGCAATCACATCGGTGTTTTTTATTGTGGTTACAGTTTTAATAGCTACCAATGCATTTGGACATCGTTATTTTATTGTTTCGTATATCGCGTTAATTCTTTTAGCATTTATGATTCTTCAAGAATTCTACACAAAAAAAAGGCTTATTTATGTGGTATTGTGTATGGGGTTATTAACCGGAAATTTATGGGTGTATCCTAAAAATATTTCTCAAGGTTGGAATGCAACTTTAGGGCATTTACCTTACCACTCCTTAAGATTAGACGCCATTGATTATTTAAATGAAAAGGACATCAATATTGAAGAAGTTGCTAGTTTTTTTCCGAATTACAATATTTTAGATTATATCGATTTTAAAGAAGATAAAAGATCCTTTTCAAAATTTAATGGGAGTAATACATATGTGTTTTACGCATCCGTTTATAATTTAACAGAAGAAGAACAAAAATCGTTAGCAAAACATTATTCAGTACTAAAACAATTTCATAAATTTAACACAACAATTAAAATCTACATTTTAAAGAAACATGATACTACTAGACGGTAAAGCAACATCAAACAAAATTAAAGAAGAAATAGCAATTGAAGTACAAGAATTAACCAAATCTGGAATTAGAGCTCCTCATTTAGCAGCTATTTTAGTTGGTGATAACGGTGCAAGTTTAACCTATGTAAATGCAAAAGTTAAAGCATGTGCAAAAGCTGGTTTTGAATCGACTTTAGTTACTTTACCTTTAGATATCTCTGAAGATGGATTGTTAAATGAAATTGAAAAACTAAATACTAATCCAGAAATTGACGGATTTATTGTTCAATTACCATTACCAAAACATATAGATGAACAAAAAGTGCTAATGGCTGTAAATCCTGATAAAGATGTAGATGGGTTTCATCCAACAAATGTTGGAAAAATGGCATTAAATCTTCCCACTTTTTTACCTGCTACTCCATTCGGGATTTTAGAATTATTAGAACGATACAAAGTAGAAACTAGTGGAAAACATGTAGTAGTAATTGGAAGAAGTCATATTGTTGGAAGTCCGATGAGCATATTGATGTCTCAAAAAAGAGCCGCTGGTAATGCAACTGTTACGATTACTCATAGTAGAACAAAAAACTTAAAAGAAATTACCTTGCAAGCAGACATTATTGTTGCTGCGTTAGGAATCCCAGAATTTTTAACGGCTGACATGGTAAAAGATGGCGTTACAGTTATTGATGTTGGTATTACAAGAATTGAAGACAAGACTAAGAAAAATGGTTTCCGCCTAGCTGGGGATGTTCATTTTGAGTCGGTTTCTAAAAAGTCAAATTTCATCACTCCTGTTCCTGGTGGTGTTGGGCCTATGACTATTGCTATGTTGATGAAGAACACTTTATTGGCAGCAAAAAGAAGAGGTTAACTTATTCCTCTCGATGTACTAAATCCATCGAAAAAGCGGGTAAACAAATTGCCAAATATTCACATTCACTTTCAAAAGGATTAGAGTATTGAACTCGAGTATTTTTATCAATTTTTATAGATTGCCCCGCTTCTAACACAACTATTTCATCATCAATGATAAATTGCTTTTTCCCTTTGATAATGTATGTATATTCGTCAAATTCTGGAGTTTGAAAGGGCTCGCTCCATTTTGGAGGAGCAATCATATGTGCAATACTAATGTTAGAATCTTGAGTTGTTGCATTTCCAAAATGCTCTTCGATAAGTTTTCCGTCTGTAGTTGGAACTACAAATGGCCTTTTTTGAATGGTGTACTTTTTACTCATTTAAGAATTTATTTTACTAATTTGGAATTAATTAAACCAAACAATAAAAGATTTTACTTTAGCTAAACCAGGAATCTGTTCTATACTAATTTTTTGAGTACTAAAATTTTTCAATCCTAAATCTTCTTTATCTAAACTAATTGTTACGTTTAAATCATCTATAAATAGTGTTGCAGAACTTAAGGAAGTTTCTACTTTCGTAATCTTATTATTTAAATTAATGTCTTCAAAAGACGACTCTAATGAAATTCCTGTTTTGGTTGAATATCTTGGGTCATAAATTTGAATACTCTTAATTGTTGATGTAGAATCTAATTGTTCTTGCGGTATGATTGTTAATAAATGCTTTCCTCCTTTTTCATAAATTAAATATTCATCATCATCTTGAAAATAATTATCTCCTAAAGTTCCTTCACTTAAATTTTTAACAATAGAGTCATTCTTAAAAATGTTATCTAAATCATTTATTGTTGTTATCGTTGTTAACTTTCCTACTTTTCCTTTTGATATTGTAAACTTTCCACTATTTCCACATTGAGTAAATACTATTGATAGCAAACTGAAAATCAGTAATTTGTATATATTCTTATTCATTCTTTAATTTATTTTAGATAGTGTTTAAACGTATCTTTTAGAGTTTTCTTATTTAAGAAGCATAAAAGTAATCAATCTTTAAATGATAAAAAACAATAAAAAGTTAATATCTCATAAAAAAGACAACTTAATAACATTTATTTTGAAACATTTATTCTTTTTAGTTTCAGTATCTTTGCAAACCAATGAAAAAAGAGGTACAAGATTTAATAACGAAAGGAGAAATGCTTCCGTTAATGGAAGAATTCTACACCATTCAAGGTGAAGGTTCACATACAGGAAAAGCTGCTTATTTTATAAGAATTGGTGGTTGTGATGTTGGTTGTCATTGGTGTGATGTTAAAGAAAGTTGGAATGCAGAATTACATCCTCCAACACACACCGATTTAATCATTCAAAATGCTAAAAAAAATGCAGATACCGTTGTTATTACTGGTGGTGAGCCTCTAATGTGGAGTTTAGATTATATCACTAATCAATTACAACAAAACAAGATAAAAACACACATAGAAACTTCTGGGGCTTACGCTTTTTCTGGAAAATGGGATTGGTTTTGTTTATCTCCAAAGAAGACTAAATTACCATTAGAAGAAGTTTATAAAGAAGCAGATGAGTTAAAAATGATTATTTACAATAAGAATGATTTTAAGTTTGCTGAAGAACAAGCAGAAAAAGTAAATGAGAGGTGTGAGTTGTTTTTACAGCCAGAATGGAGCAAGAGAGATAAAATGATTCCAGAAATTGTAAATTATGTAATGAAGAACCCTAAGTGGAAAATTTCTTTACAAACCCATAAATATTTAGATATTCCTTAACTAAAAAAACAGCTAAATGGCTGTTTTTTTAGTTATAATTTTTCTTGAACAAGACTTAAGATTAAATTAAATTGTTCTTCTTTGGTTAAATTAGAATTATCAATTTCAATAGCATCATCGGCTTTTACTAATGGAGAATCTTTTCTGGTTGTATCCATTAAATCTCGATCAACAACATTTTTATAAATATCCTCATAACTCACTTCTTCGCCTTTCTCAATTAACTCGTTGTATCTTCTTTTCGCTCTGGTTTCAGCAGATGCATTCATAAATATTTTAAGTTCAGCATCTTTAAAAACTACTGTACCAATATCTCTCCCGTCCATTACTACGCCTTTATTTTTGCCAATTTCTTTTTGTATTGCAACTAATTTTTTTCTAACAATTGAATTTGCGGCAACTATACTAACTAAATTAGACACTTCTAGTGTTCTAATTTCATTTTCTACATTTATAGTATTCAAATACATATCTGCATTTCCTGTAGAAGTATTTAATTTAAATGAAAGGTCAATAGAGTTTAACGTTTTAGATAAAGATTCTAAATCAAAAAAATCAGCTCCAACAAAATTATGTTGCATAGCAAATAGTGTAACAGCTCGATACATAGCACCAGAATCTACATAAATATATTTCAACTCTTTTGCTAACTCTTTGGCTACTGTGCTTTTTCCTGTTGATGAAAACCCATCTATGGCAATCGTAATTTTTTTATTCATTACCTTTTTTTATCTAAATCTATTTGTAGACTAAAGGTACTTACATTTGCTGCTGTATGTACTTTAGAATAGGCATAATTAAGTTTAAATGTATTCATTTTTAATCCAAAACCAAATGATATTCCACCAAAAGTTCGAACATTCTGCAATTTATATTCTTGAGACTTTCTAAAATTATAGCCCAATCTTAAATTGATTGCACTTTCTGGAAATAACTCTACTCCTACTATAAAATGTCTCATTGCATTATTTAGAAAAGAAACTTTTTCTTCTGTAATATTTCCTTCAATATCAGAAATTTGATTTGATGGATTACTAACAGAAACATTCCATTTTTGTAAATTATCTAATGTCAAATACCATTTAATAGGTACATTTTCCAATTGATAAGAGCCCCCTAACATTACTTCTAAAGGTAGCTTTTCTAATTCGTTATTAAAAGATGATAGCTGTGTTCCTACATTTCTAACTACCAAAGTAATAACAAAAGGCTGATGAGGATTGTAATATAAAAGTCCAAAATCAGTAGCGATTCCTGTTGAAGAGTAATTACTAATTGTAGAATTTATTACTTTAAAGCTTGCTCCAGCATACAAATTTGTCCAAGGCAAGTTAACAGCATACCCAATTGAAATTGCCACATCACTAGCAGAAAAAGTTCCAGTGATCACACCAGATTCATCTGCTTCTATTAAACTCCCATAATTAATATATTTAACACTCCCGTGTATAGTACCAAACCTTCTACTAATTGTCTTAGCATAAGAAACTGAACCAATATTAATTCCCGCCAAATAAGAAGAGTAATTAACTGCCAATTGATTGTCTAAATTCTCATTTATTACTGAAGGATTCCATAACGGTTGATTTACATCATCAATTAAAGTAAGAGTCTTACCTCCTAAGGCTGTTTGTCTAGCAGAAGTAGAAATATTTAAGAACTTATATACTGACTCTCCTCCAACTTGAGAAAACATCAAGCTGGGAAAAAATAAGACTATAAATAAAATTTTAACTATTTTCATACACAAGCTGCAAAGAAAAGACAATTAATAACTAGAACGAAAATATTCTTTTTTATTTTAGTTTCTAAACAAAAAAAGTCCTCAATCTATTGATTGAGGACTTAAAGTATATTGATCTGTATCAATATATAAAGAAAGGCAGCGACCTACTCTCCCACCTATTGGCAGTACCATCGGCGCAAATGGGCTTAACTTCTCTGTTCGGTATGGGAAGAGGTGAGCCCCATCGCTATAACCACCTTAAATCTTTCAGTTGTTCTAATAACAACTGTATAAATTAACATACTGGTCTAATAATATCATTTAAATCATCTAGTCTTTTAAAAAAGAGTGTCGCCACGCCCGAAGGCGTGGACTTACATAAGCTTATGGGTTATTAGTACTACTCGGCTATGACATTACTGCCTTTACACCTGTAGCCTATCAACGTGGTAGTCTCCCACGACCCTTTAAAGAAATCTCATCTTGTGGTGGGTTTCGCGCTTATATGCTTTCAGCGCTTATCCCTTCCCGACGTAGCTACCCAGCAGTGCTCCTGGCGGAACAACTGGTACACTAGAGGTCAGTCCAACTCGGTCCTCTCGTACTAGAGTCAGATCCACGCAAATTTCTAACGCCCACAGCAGATAGAGACCGAACTGTCTCACGACGTTCTGAACCCAGCTCGCGTGCCACTTTAATGGGCGAACAGCCCAACCCTTGGGACCTTCTCCAGCCCCAGGATGTGACGAGCCGACATCGAGGTGCCAAACCCCCCCGTCGATATGAGCTCTTGGGGGAGATCAGCCTGTTATCCCCGGAGTACCTTTTATCCTTTGAGCGATGGCCCTTCCATGCGGAACCACCGGATCACTATGCTCTTGTTTCCAACCTGATCGACCTGTATGTCTCTCAGTCAAGCACCCTTATGCCATTGCACTCTACGTACGGTTACCAAGCGTACTGAGGGTACCTTTAGAAGCCTCCGTTACTCTTTTGGAGGCGACCACCCCAGTCAAACTACCCACCAAGCACTGTCCTCATTTCTGAGTTAGGCTCTAGACAAGCAAAGGGTGGTATTTCAAGGATGACTCCACAACGCCTAGCGACGCCGCTTCATAGTCTCCCACCTATCCTACACATTACTTATCCAAAGTCAATACTAAGCTATAGTAAAGGTTCACGGGGTCTTTTCGTCCCGCTGCGGGTAATCGGCATCTTCACCGATACTACAATTTCACCGAGCTCATGGCTGAGACAGTGTCCAGATCGTTGCACCATTCGTGCAGGTCGGAACTTACCCGACAAGGAATTTCGCTACCTTAGGACCGTTATAGTTACGGCCGCCGTTTACTGGGGCTTCATTTCAGATCTTCGCCGAAGCTAAACCCTCCACTTAACCTTCCAGCACCGGGCAGGTGTCAGGCCTTATACATCATCTTTCAATTTAGCAAAGCCCTGTGTTTTTGATAAACAGTCGCCTGGACCTTTTCACTGCGGCCCCGCCGTAAAGCGGGGCGACCCTTCTCCCGAAGTTACGGGTCTATTTTGCCTAGTTCCTTAGCCATGAATCTCTCGAGCACCTTAGAATTCTCATCCCAACTACCTGTGTCGGTTTACGGTACGGGTTCTTATAATCTGAAGCTTAGAGGTTTTTCTTGGAAGCCTTTAGGCACACTATCCACTCGTCCGAAGAGTTGTGGTACTATCGAACTTCGCCAAAACCTAACTCTTAATCTGGTCCTATAGCTACATTCTTCAACGTACTATTCCGTCAGTACGCGGTGCTTTCAATACTCCGTCACCCCATCGCAATTATAAGAAGTACAGGAATATTAACCTGTTATCCATCGACTACTCCCTTCGGATTCGCCTTAGGACCCGACTAACCCTCAGCTGATTAGCATCGCTGAGGAAACCTTAGTCTTTCGGTGTGCGGGTTTCTCGCCCGCATTATCGTTACTTATGCCTACATTTTCTTTTGTAACCACTCCAGCATACCTTACAGTACACCTTCTACGCAGGTTACAATGCTCCCCTACCACTTGTAATAAATTACAAATCCATAGCTTCGGTAATATGTTTATGCCCGATTATTATCCATGCAAAACCGCTCGACTAGTGAGCTGTTACGCACTCTTTAAATGAATGGCTGCTTCCAAGCCAACATCCTAGCTGTCTAAGCAGTTTCACCTCGTTAGTTCAACTTAACATATATTTGGGGACCTTAGCTGATGGTCTGGGTTCTTTCCCTCTCGGACATGGACCTTAGCACCCATGCCCTCACTGCTGTGTATATTTTATAGCATTCGGAGTTTGTCAGGAATTGGTAGGCGGTGAAGCCCCCGCATCCAATCAGTAGCTCTACCTCTATAAAACTTTACCACAACGCTGCACCTAAATGCATTTCGGGGAGTACGAGCTATTTCCGAGTTTGATTGGCCTTTCACCCCTACCCACAGGTCATCCAAAGACTTTTCAACGTCAACTGGTTCGGTCCTCCACTATGTGTTACCACAGCTTCAACCTGCCCATGGGTAGATCACTCGGTTTCGCGTCTACTACTACTAACTATGCGCCCTATTCAGACTCGCTTTCGCTCCGGCTCCATGTCTTAAACACTTAACCTTGCTAGAAACAGTAACTCGTAGGCTCATTATGCAAAAGGCACGCCGTCACACAGTAAATGTGCTCCGACCGCTTGTAGGCGTACGGTTTCAGGATCTCTTTCACTCCCTTACTTAGGGTTCTTTTCACCTTTCCCTCACGGTACTAGTTCACTATCGGTCTCTCAGGAGTATTTAGCCTTACCGGATGGTCCCGGTGGATTCATACAGGATTACTCGTGTCCCGCACTACTCAGGATACCACTATCAATAACTTCGCTTACTTATACGGGACTATCACCCTCTTTGGTCTGTCTTTCCAAACAGTTCTAATTCACTTAGCATCGAATATCGTGGTCCTACAACCCCAAAATTGCCGTAACAACTTTGGTTTGGGCTAATCCGCGTTCGCTCGCCACTACTAACGGAATCACTATTGTTTTCTCTTCCTCCGGTTACTTAGATGTTTCAGTTCACCGGGTTTACTCCTCTTACAAGGTGACATGTCTTCAACATGCCGGGTTGCCCCATTCGGATATTTGCGGATCATAAAATATGTGCTTCTCCCCGCAACTTTTCGCAGCTTATCGCGTCCTTCATCGTCTCTGAGAGCCTAGGCATCCGCCATACGCCCTTATTTAGCTTATTGTACTTTTTGCTGTAGCATTACTGCTACAACGAGCTCTTTTATTATTTTTATAAAATTTTGCTTAAACTTAATTAAAAGTCTAAACCTTCTCTATCTATTTGATTCTTACGATATCATTATACCAATATGTCAATGAACTTTATTAGCTGTTGGCTTTTGGCCTATAGCTAATAGCTAATAACCAAAGGCTAAAAGCTAATTGTGGAGAATATCGGAGTCGAACCGATGACCTCCTGCGTGCAAGGCAGGCGCTCTAGCCAGCTGAGCTAATCCCCCAATTACTAGTAGTTAGCAATTAGTAGTTAGTAGTTAGTACAACTACCACTCAACTTCTAGAATTTCCTTATACATATAAAACTGTTAGTAGTCTCGGGCAGACTCGAACTGCCGACCTCTACATTATCAGTGTAGCGCTCTAACCAGCTGAGCTACGAGACTATAATAGCTTATATATATTGTTTTTTAAAATTAACAGCAAAGAGTAAAATCTTCTTTCGTAACTCACCATCTTTTCTCTAGAAAGGAGGTGTTCCAGCCGCACCTTCCGGTACGGCTACCTTGTTACGACTTAGCCCTAGTTACTAGTTTTACCCTAGGCGGCTCCTTGCGGTGACCGACTTCAGGTACCCCCAGCTTCCATGGCTTGACGGGCGGTGTGTACAAGGCCCGGGAACGTATTCACCGGATCATGGCTGATATCCGATTACTAGCGATTCCAGCTTCACGGAGTCGAGTTGCAGACTCCGATCCGAACTGTGATATGGTTTATAGATTCGCTCTCTGTTGCCAGATGGCTGCTCATTGTCCATACCATTGTAGCACGTGTGTAGCCCAGGACGTAAGGGCCGTGATGATTTGACGTCATCCCCACCTTCCTCGCGGTTTGCACCGGCAGTCCCGTTAGAGTCCTCAGCATGACCTGCTAGCAACTAACGGTAGGGGTTGCGCTCGTTATAGGACTTAACCTGACACCTCACGGCACGAGCTGACGACAACCATGCAGCACCTTGTGATCTGTCCGAAGAAAACTCTATCTCTAAAGCTGTCAGACCACATTTAAGCCCTGGTAAGGTTCCTCGCGTATCATCGAATTAAACCACATGCTCCACCGCTTGTGCGGGCCCCCGTCAATTCCTTTGAGTTTCAATCTTGCGACCGTACTCCCCAGGTGGGACACTTATCACTTTCGCTTAGTCACTGAGATAAATCCCAACAACTAGTGTCCATCGTTTACGGCGTGGACTACCAGGGTATCTAATCCTGTTCGCTCCCCACGCTTTCGTCCATGAGCGTCAGTATATACGTAGTAGACTGCCTTCGCAATCGGTATTCTGTGTAATATCTATGCATTTCACCGCTACACTACACATTCTATCTACTTCCGTATAACTCAAGTCAACCAGTATCAAAGGCAGTTCCATAGTTAAGCTATGGGATTTCACCTCTGACTTAATTGACCGCCTGCGGACCCTTTAAACCCAATGATTCCGGATAACGCTTGCACCCTCCGTATTACCGCGGCTGCTGGCACGGAGTTAGCCGGTGCTTATTCTTACGGTACCGTCAAGCCCCCTCACGAGGGGGTGTTTCTTCCCGTATAAAAGCAGTTTACAACCCATAGGGCATTCTTCCTGCACGCGGCATGGCTGGATCAGGCTCTCGCCCATTGTCCAATATTCCTCACTGCTGCCTCCCGTAGGAGTCTGGTCCGTGTCTCAGTACCAGTGTGGGGGATCTCCCTCTCAGGACCCCTACCTATCGCTGTCTTGGTGAGCCGTTACCTCACCAACTAACTAATAGGACGCATAGCCATCTTTTACCAATAAATCTTTAATTCTAAATTGATGCCAATCTAAAATACTATGAGGTATTAATCTTCATTTCTAAAGGCTATCCCTCAGTAAAAGGTAGGTTCTATACGCGTTACGCACCCGTGCGCCGGTCGTCAGCGGAAAAGCAAGCTTTTCCCTGTTACCCCTCGACTTGCATGTGTTAAGCCTGCCGCTAGCGTTCATCCTGAGCCAGGATCAAACTCTTCATCGTATATTTTTATAATTTGGATGATATAGTTTCAAAAGAATTATGATTCGAAAATCATGTTATCTTACTCTTTGTTTACGCTGTCAATTTCAATATTTTCAATGAACGTTCTAGATGCTGTAATCAGTACTCTTTCAACCGATACATACTCTAAATCTTTTGTAGAAATGTTAGACTCGAACTAACCATTTTAACCGTAATTAAAACTTCCAAAATCTCTATAGAACTTCACTTGTTTCTCAAAGCGGGTGCAAATGTATAAACTCTTTTTACAATACAAAAACTTTTTAATGTTTTTTTGAAAAGAAAATTCGTTTATCAATTTTTGAATGAACTTGTGCCGAAATAACGGACGGCAAAGATATGAGAAATAAATTATATAGCAAGAATAATTACAAAGAAAATTATGTTTTTTTAAATAAAAAAATCAAGTTTCTAAAATTCAGGAACTTAAAAAAACAAAATAATTATTTAGAGCGCTTTTTTTTCATTTTAGAGAACATTTGCTTGTACTCTTCTACGTTGATATAGCCTTTATAAATACTATACATTTTATCTACATCAATAGTAAGCTTGGGTTTTTGCTCAATTAATCTTTCTTGAATAAAGGCTCGTTGTAAGATATCTTCTATTAAATAATCTTCATTCACACTTTCTGGATGGTATTCTGATTTCAGTGACATCTTAAAAAGGTTTGCTGTGGTATTATACCAAAATGCTCTCCAGCCACTTCTTAATTCTTTTACTTGTTCAAAAGCTGTTTTACCTGTTTGACGATGAATTAATTTTATCAAAATTCTTCCTTCAGTTCTTGTCATACTCTTTAATTGATCTGTAAACTCGCCTTCTAAATATCTTTGAATAATCTTAATGTATTTTTTCTTTTTTCTATTTCCTTTTATTTTAAGTAATCTGGCGTTTAATGTATCTAACCTCTTAGAAGCAAGAATAGCAAAAGGGTATGCTTTAAAAACTTTCTTCTGAAACCAATAATAATAATTAACATCCTCTCTATGCTTAAACTTAGTTTTAGGCAACAAGGTAACTTCATCTAAATGAATAGTTAAAGTATCTCCTATTTTTATCAATATATATTGTTCAGAAAGCGGAATAGAATCTTTCTTCTGCCCGAATGAAACAAAAGAAACCAACATTATATATATGTATACTAAAAACTTCAACAGCAGATGATTCGTTAATTTTGCAAAGATATTACAAAATCAGCTTAGAAATAAAGGATAAACTGTTAAGGGATTTAAAAAATCACATTCATAAAAAGTTTATGCGAAAAAAATTATTTAATGATTAAAAATCGTATTATTTTTACAAAAAACAGAAAACACAATGTCAAAAAAATCAATACTAAATAAAAAATCATTGACTTTTCTAGAAAGTTATTTGAACAATGCTGCTCCAACAGGCTATGAATGGGAGGGTCAAAAAATTTGGATGAATTATTTAAAGCCCTATGTTGATGAATTTATTACGGATACTTATGGCACCGCTGTTGGAGTTATTAATCCAAAAGCAAAATATAAGGTAGTCATTGAAGGTCATGCCGATGAGATTTCATGGTATGTAAATTATATTTCTGATAATGGATTGATTTATGTAATCCGAAACGGAGGATCTGATCATCAAATTGCCCCGAGCAAGGTGGTAAACATTCACACCAAAAAAGGAATTGTTAAAGGTTTGTTTGGCTGGCCAGCTATCCATACACGATTAAAAGGAAAAGAAGAAGCACCAACACCTGAGAATATTTTTATTGACTGTGGTTGCACAAGCAAAGAAGAAATTGAAAAACTGGGGGTACATGTTGGTTGTGTGATTACTTACCCAGACGAATTTCATGTTTTAAATGGCGACAAATTTGTATGTAGAGCCCTAGACAATAGAATGGGTGGTTTTATGATTGCCGAAGTTGCAAGACTGCTTCATGAAAATAAAAAAACCTTGCCTTTTGGTTTGTACATCACCAATTCTGTACAAGAAGAAATAGGTCTTCGAGGAGCAGAAATGATTACCCATCGTATTCAACCCAATGTGGCTATCGTTACGGATGTAACTCATGACACTACTACTCCGATGATTGACAAGAAAAAAGAAGGTCATATAGAAATGGGGAAAGGCCCTGTCATTGCCTTCGCTCCAGCTGTTCAGCAAAAATTAAGAGATTTAATTACTGAAACTGCAGAAGAAAAAAAGATTCCTTTCCAACGCTCTGCCTTATCAAGAGCTACAGGAACTGACACCGATGCTTTTGCCTATAGCAACGGAGGTGTTGCTTCGGCATTAATTTCTTTGCCTTTGCGTTATATGCACACCACTGTAGAAATGGTGCATCGGGAGGATGTTGAAAATGTGATTAAAATGATTTACGAATCTTTATTGAAAATAAAGGAAGGAGAAACATTTTCTTATTTTAAATAAAATGAAACTACGAGAGCAAAAAGAACTCTTTGATATTCCTTCAGAGATTACCTATTTGAACATTGCCAGTCTGTCGCCTTCCTTTAAGGCGATAGAAGAAGCTGGAATGATTGCTGTCAAAGAAAAAAGTAGACCTTATTTAATTCCACCCACTGCTTTTTTTGATCCAGTACTTCAATTAAAAAAGTTATTTGCCAAGCTTATCGAGGCTCCAGAATTTAACAGAATTGCAAACATTCCCTCTGCTTCATATGGATTGGCTGTTGTTGCCAATAACCTAAAGCTTAAGGAAGGAAATGAGATTATAGTTATTGAGGAGCAATTTCCAAGCAATTATTATGTTTGGGAAAAACTTGCTCAAAAATACAAAGCCAAGATTACCATCATTGCCAAACCCAATCAAAAAGAAAATTGCGGAAAACTCTGGAACGCTGCTATACTTGAAGCAATTAGCGATAAAACTGCCTTAATAGCCTTGGGTAATATCCATTGGGTTCATGGAACTGTTTTTGATTTAATGGCAATCCGTAAAAAAACTGCATTTCACGATGCCTTATTAATTATAGACGGAAGCCAATCTATCGGCGCTTTGCCTTTCTCTATAATGAAGATACAGCCAGATGCCCTAATTTGTGCAGGGTATAAATGGTTGTTTGGCCCTTATGGTTGTGGCTACGCATATTTTGGTCCTTATTTTGACAATGGAGCTCCCATAGAAGAAAATTGGTCCAACAGATTAGATAGTGAAAACTTAAGTGGATTGACCAATTACGAGAGCACTTATAAGCCTTTGGCTAATAGGTATTCAGCAGGTGAACACGCTAGTTTTATCTATGTAAAAATGCAGATTGCAGCTTTAAAACAAATTATAGATTGGACTCCAAAAGCCATTCAAGAGTATTGTGAAGATACTACAAAAGATGCGGTTAAGGAATTACAAGAAGCTGGGTTTTACATCGAAAAAAGCGAAGACAGATCCCATCATTTATTTGGTATTGAAATGCCAAAGAACTTAAATCAATTGGTATTAAAAGAAAAATTTGCTTCTGAAAAAATCTATGTTTCTTTTCGGGGAAATTATTTGAGAGTCTCTTGTCATTTGTATAATACTAAAAGTGATTTTAAAAAACTTAGCGACTGTTTAATAGGTCTTCTCAATTAATAATTTTGGATGAACTGATAGACATACTCACACCCGAGGGATTTGATACATATACAACTTGTTTAAAATCTGAAGCGCACTTAAAAGGCTATTATCACAAAACCATTCATGTTTGGTTTTATACTGAAAAAGGTCAAATTCTTTTGCAAAAAAGAGCTGCTGTTAAAAGTGTTTTTCCAAGCCATTGGGATGTTTCTGCTGCTGGTCATATTGGAGCTGGAGAAGAGACTATCTCTGCTGCCATTCGGGAAGTTCAAGAAGAAATTGGACTCCATATTTTAGAATCAGATTTAACAAATATTGGATTGCGAAAAGATGAAATCGTGCATTCCAATGGAATTCTAGATAACGAATTCAAACATATATTTATTTGCAAGTTAACCGAAGATCTTTCGAATCTAACTATGCAAATTGGAGAAGTTGACGACTTGCAGTTGTTTGATCTTTCGATATTAAAAGATAGCACAAAACATGGAAGCTTTATGGTACCTAATATGAATGGGTATTATGATTTTATCTTTGATAAAATCAGTTCAATCCTTTAGGTTTATCGAAAAACGAGCCGGAAAGCTTTTATAAATGAACTATTAAATTTTAGATTGATAGGTATACAATTCAAAATATCTTCCTTCTTTTGCAATCAATTGATCATGATTGCCACGCTCAACTATAGAACCAGATTCTACTACTAAAATTTGATCTGCTTGTTTGATGGTGCTCAACCTATGTGCAATTACTATAGTCGTTCTATCTTTGATCAGTTCAGATAAACTTTTTTGAATCAAGGCTTCGCTTTCTGTATCTAAACTAGAGGTTGCTTCATCTAAAATAATAATTTTTGGATTTGCTAAAATTGCTCTAGCAATGGCCAACCGTTGTCTTTGCCCTCCAGAGAGTTTCACTCCTCTTTCTCCAATTAAGGTGTCCAATCCATTTTCAAAACGATCTGTAAATTCATTTACATAGGCGGCCTTCACCGCATTTTGCAATTCATCTTCAGTAGCATTTGGCCTAGGAAACAAAATATTTTCTCTAATAGTTCCCTCGAATAAAAATTCATCTTGCAAAACAACACCCAAATGTTTTCTATAACTACTCAATAGAACTTTAGACATGTCATTATTATCGATGGTAACTTTTCCAGATTTTGGATTTAAAAATGTAGCTGACAAACCTGCAATAGTAGATTTTCCTGATCCAGAACTTCCAACCAAAGCAGTAACCGAACCTTTTGGAACTTCAAAACTGATATTATTTAAAACTTCTTTACCTTCTTCATAGGAAAAAGATACATCGTCAAATTTAATGTTTCCTGAAACGCTTTCTAGGGCAATGGTTCTATTTTCATCATCTTCTTCAGCCTCCATATTCATCAATTCTTCGGTCCTATCCAAACCTGCTAATGCCTCTGTTAGCTGACTTCCAATATTGCTCATCTGAACTATTGGAGCAATCATAAATCCAAGTAATAATGTAAATGATAAAAAATCTCCAACAGTTAACTCACCTGTCATTATTTTATATCCACCAATCCCCATAATTCCTGTAGATGCAATTCCTAACAAGAAAGTAGATGAACTGGTCATAATTGCGGTTGCTGTTAAACTTTTCTTTACATTTTGAAACAACAGATCTACTCCTTTTTCAAACACTTCATTTTCTTGCTGTTCGGCATTAAAGGCCTTAATGACTCTAACTCCTGCCAAAGTTTCTGTCAACCTTCCTTTTACATCAGCATTGATAACTCCTCTATTTCTAAATATAGGCCTGATATATTTGAATGCTTTTAGAGCAACCAAACCAAATACTGCAACAGGTATTAACACAAATAATGTCATAGACGGACTTATTCCTATTAACAATATCATCGAAATTATTGCGGTAATAGTTCCACCAACCAGCTGAACCAACCCTGTTCCTATTAAATTTCGAACACCCTCTACATCACTCATGATGCGCGAAACTAGGGCTCCTGACTTCGTATTATCAAAAAAACTAATTGGTAGCGATAAAACTTTCTTTTGCACTTGTGCTCTTAATTCTGAAATTAAATACTGAGCTTGCACACTTAAAATACGAGTCAATAAAAATGAAGTAATCGCTTGAACCAATATGGCAATTCCAACAACGAATAACAATTGATATAGCTGGTCATAATCTTTATTCGGAATTACATCGTCTAACAAGGCTTTACTTTTCCACGGCAACACCAAACTTGACAGCCTACTTAATACGATTAAAATTAACCCAATAAAAACCAAATTCCGCTTTGGCCAAATAATGGTTTTAAATGCTTTTCCGATAGAAACCTTTGATTTCTTATTCTTTTTTGATGATTCGCTATGCTGCTTCATATATATTTTTTTCCTAATTGATTTCTACAAGCTGTCAAATGATATGCCATGAATAAAAACATGACAGAATAGCAAAGATATTTATAAAAGGATCTTTCTGTTAAAATAAAAAGCTCCTTTTAAGGAGCTTTTTATTTTTGATTTAAATTACAATCTATTATCGATAATACTTTGTACAACATCCGGATTTAATAAGGTTGAAATATCTCCTAAATTATCCATCTCATTATGTGCTATTTTTCGTAAAATTCTACGCATGATTTTTCCAGAACGCGTTTTAGGAAGTCCATCTGTAAATTGAATTTTATCCAACTTCGCGATAGGCCCTATATGCTCTGAAATAATTTGATTGATTTCTTTTCGCAAATTATCATGATCTCTGGTCTCTCCAAAATCTTTTAAAATAACATAACCATACAAGGCGTTTCCTTTGATGTCATGTGGAAAACCAACAATGGCTGATTCTGCTACTGCTGGGTGTTCGTTAATTGCATCTTCTATTGGGGCGGTTCCTAAATTATGACCAGAAACGATAATAACATCATCTACCCTACCGGTAATTCTGTAATAACCGACCTCATCTCTTAAGGCACCGTCTCCCGTAAAATACATATTATTAAAAGCAGAAAAATAGGTTTCTTTATATCGTTGATGGTTTCCCCAAATAGTTCTCGCCATACTCGGCCATGGAAACTTGATACACAAGCGTCCTTCTACCTGATTCCCTTTTAATTCTTCTCCATTTTCATCCATCAACGCAGGTTGAATTCCGATGAACGGTAAAGTTGCATAGGTAGGTTTAGTTGGAGTTACATACGGAATCGGAGTAATCATAATTCCACCTGTTTCTGTTTGCCACCAAGTATCAACTATTGGACTTTTCTTTTTTCCAATATTATCATTATACCAATGCCAAGCTTCTTCATTGATGGGTTCTCCCACAGAGCCTAAGACTTTTAAAGATGATAAATCATAGACATCAACCAAATCAGTGCCTTGTTTTGCCAACGCTCTAATGGCGGTTGGTGCTGTATAAAACTGATTCACTTTGTGTTTTTCAATAATCTGCCAAAAACGTCCAAAATCTGGATAACTCGGAACACCTTCAAACATTATTGTCGTTGCTCCATTTGCTAAAGGACCGTATACAATATAACTATGCCCCGTAATCCAACCAATATCTGCAGTACACCAATACACATCGTTTTCTTTGTATTGAAATACGTTTTTAAAGGTATATGCAGTATACACCATATATCCAGCAGAAGTATGTACCATTCCTTTAGGTTTTCCTGTTGAACCAGATGTATATAAAATAAATAAAGGATCTTCTGCATCCATAACTTCAGCTTTTCTTTCTTTTGATGCATTGTCTAATAAAGGTTGTAACCAAAAATCTCTACCTTCTTTCATATAAACATCAGTGTTGATACGTTTTGCAACCAACACATTTTCTACTCCTGGACAAGTTTCTAAGGCTTCATCAACTATTCCTTTTAAATCAATTGTTTTAGCACCACGATACGAACCGTCGGCTGTAATCACCATTTTACAATCACAATCATTGATTCTTGTTGCCAATGCTGTTGATGAAAATCCTGCAAAGACTACAGAATGTATTGCACCTATTCTTGCACAAGCTAAGGTGGCTATTGCTAATTCTGGTATCATTGGAACATAAATACAAACGCGATCTCCTTTTTGAACACCTTTACTTTTAAGTACATTTGCAAATTGATTGACACGTTCATACAATTGCTTATAATTGATATGTTCTGCCTCTTCATCTGGATTATTTGGCTCAAAAATAATGGCTGTTTTATCTCCTCGGGTTGCTAAATGCCTATCCAAACAATTTTCTGTAATATTCAGTTTTGCTCCTTCAAACCATTTTACTTCGGGTTTTGAAAAATCCCAACTCAATACATTATCCCATTTTTTTCTCCATAAAAAATGCTCTTCAGCTATTTCTTCCCAAAAATTTTCTGGCTCACGTATTGATTTTCGATACACTTGATAATACTCTTCTAAATGCTTGATATGGTAATTACTCATTATTGTTTTTGTTTTTCCTTAGACATTCTAAAAATAGAAAATTATATTTGCTTTATGAATTTTCAAGAAGTTTTATCGCTTATAGTAGATAATTGGTATATCATATGCCTGTTTTTTGCAATTGCGGTATTGTACTCTTCTGTTGGATTTGGTGGTGGCTCCAGTTATTTAGCCGTGTTGGCATTAACTGGATTAGCTTTTACTCAAATAAGAGCAACTGCTTTGTTATGTAATATTGTGGTTGTTATAGGAAATGTGTACTTTTTTCATCAACAAAAAACGTATAATTATAAAAAAGTTATTCCGCTTGTCTTATTTAGCGTTCCGTTTGCATTTATTGGGGGATATTTAAAGATAAGTCAGAATTTCTTTTTTGTCTTATTGGGTATTACTTTATTTTTTGCAGCAACAACTATGTGGATTTCTAAAAGAATTGTTGCTTCTGAAGAAAAACCAGTTCAGATGAGCACTTCAAAAAATGCTGGTTTTGGCGGATTGATTGGATTTATCTCTGGAATGGTTGGAATTGGTGGCGGAATTTTCTTATCTCCTTTGTTACATTTAACCCATTGGGATACTCCAAAAAAAATTGCAGCAACTGCCAGTTTGTTTATTTTAGTAAATTCTATTGCTGGTTTAAGCGGACAGTATTTAAATCCAGAATTTGCTATTGATTGGAATCTAACAGCTGTTTTATTAATTACCGTTTTGATAGGCGGACAAATTGGTAGTAGATTGAGTAATAAATTCTTCAATCCTCTCCAATTAAAAAAAGCAACCGCTATATTGATTGCCTTTGTAAGTATACGAATATTGTGGAAATATTTGATTTAATCTTTAACTGCAGACATTTCTTGTCCTTGTTGATAAAAAGTTAAGCCAATTACCTCTCCTTTATCATTTGTAGTAAAAACAATTTCTGCTCCCATTTCTTCAATTTTAAATTTGGTCTTAGTTACTGCTACTAGTTCCATTGGTGGTTGACCAGTTCCAGCTTGACTACCATATAGTTTTCCGTCTTTTAAAGTAACTTCTGCTCCAATTCCTTGATCAAAACTGTAAGAACCAACATAGGTTTTTAAAACTTTTTCTGAAACTTTAAAGCTTTTAATTGATTTAGCTGGAGCTTGAGCTTGAATTGTAGTTGTTAAAAACAAACCCAACACAAAAAATAATATCGAAAATTGAGAAATACGTGCTTTCATTTTATAATTTTTTATTGAAAATAGTAAAGCAATATACAATTATATATCAATTTAAGATAATTTTAATATTTTGTTTAATTATTTTAACTTTTTATTAAACAAAATTGTATTTTTCGGTTGTAGATTTGTAGTAACTTAAAACAAAGTAAGATGATATTAAAAAAAGTAGTACCCGTATTTTTATTAGCAGTATTAATCTCTGCACCAAGTTTTGCGTCTAATACAGACCCAATTAAAGACAAAAATGAAAAAACTATTGTTAGTGTAGCAGCATCTAATGATGCTTTTTCAACATTAGTTGCTGCAGTTAAAGCTGCAGGATTAGTAGATGTATTAAATAGTAAAGGGCCATTTACCGTATTTGCACCGGTTAATGACGCTTTTAACAAATTACCAGAAGGAACTGTAGCTTCTTTATTAAAGCCAGAAAACAAAAAAATGTTGACTTCAATTTTAACATACCATGTTGTTTCTGGCAAGTTTATGGCAAATGATGTTGTAAATGCTATAAAAAAGAATTATGGAAAGTTTGTGATTACAACCGTACAAGGTGGAAAATTAACAGCTTCTTTAAAAGATGGAAAGGTAATTCTAACAGATGAAAAAGGGAATGTATCTACAATTATAATTACAGATGTAAATGCATCTAACGGTATTATTCACGCTATTGACAGTGTTGTAATGCCTGAGTAAAATTAAGTTTTTTGGTTAGTTGATTAAAGGGTGGTGCATTTAAATGTAACACCCTTTTTATTTCAATCTTCTAATAAATTATTTAATTCTACTTGATAATCGTATTGTAAATCTTCGTGCAACATTTTTAGTGTTTTTTGAATACTTTCAACTTGTCTATTATACACATTTTGCAAACGAACACTATTTTTGATTGAGGGCTTAAAGCTTTTTAGTTTTTTACAGAAATATAGTAACAACTCTATTTCTGTTTCTTTTTTTTGAGAATACCGAATAAACTTTTTTGTCAGTGTTAAAATTTTTCGAACACTTTTTCGAATATAAAAATAGCTTTTAGTATTAATTTGATAGAACAAATCATCTATCTGCTCTTTAACACTCTCTATGTACAATTCTTCACTAGAAGATTCAAATAATAAATAGGTAAGTAATTCTTTGTTCTCTTTTTTAAACTTGGAAAGCCGCAAACACAAATCAATTAATTCTTTTGAGTTTTTATAACTCAATTCGTCTTTGATTTTTTTTACGGTAACCGCTTTCATCTATTTTAGTAATTCTAAAGTAACCAAGTAGGCACAATGGTCTGAGGCAATGGTGTCACAAATTGTTTCTTTGGATAGTACTTTCCAACTTTTTCTTGGGTAGAACATCACATAATCAATCTTCTTAATTGGCTTATCTGATGGAAAAGTCAATTGTGGATTTGCTTTCGTGTATGAAGCTTTCCAAAAAGATTCTAAAATATCAATAGTTGTACTATTTGGTGTGTCATTTAAATCTCCTGATAAAATTGTTGGATACTTATTGTTAGAAAACGCTTTATTAATCGCTTTCGCTTGAGAAACCCTATCGGTATCTTCTATTAAATGATCCAAATGCGTTCCGATAAATGAAATGGTATCGCCAGATTTTAAAACAGTTGTAATCTCTAAAGCTGCCCTTGGTTCGTTTCCTTCTGTGTAGGGTAAAGCAACATTTCTGGTTGATAAAAATGAATATTTAGACAATACCCCTTCTCCGTATTCTCCTCCATCATAATACATTGCTCTTCCAAAAATTGAGGCCATTTTTGTACGAAAACCCAACTCTGTAGGTAAATCGTATTTTTTTGATCTGTTGGTTTTAAAATCAACTTCTTGCAGCGAAACAAAATCTGCATCAGCCTTTTTAATCACATTTGCAATAATGTCTAAATCAAAACTTCCATTGGTTGTTTTTCCATGAAGAATGTTAAAACTCAACACTTTTACTCTTACATTTTTTGAATTGTTTTTTTGAGCAAAAAGAGTTCCGTTAAAAAGGATCAAAGCTAGTAATAGTCCAATGCTTTTTTGTTTGCTTTTCATTTAATGCTCGCTAGGAATTTCTACCATTTCGTTTACATCTTTATCATAATCTACACCTTCAACTTTAAATCCAAATAAATTATAGAAATCATCGCTATATCCTTTTAAATCTCCTATTTCAGATAAGTTTTCTGTAGCAGCAATTTCCCAAAGTTTAGAAACCTCAGCCTGTACATCATCTCTCATTTCCCAATCATCAATTCTAATTCTACCTTTTGCGTCTAGAGATAAATCTCCTCCGAATAATCGCTCACTATATAAACGTTGAATTTGCTCTATACATCCTTCATGAATTCCTTTTTCTTTCATGATTTTATATAACAGAGAAATGTATAACGGAATTACAGGAATCGCTGAACTAGCTTGAGTAACCAACGCTTTATTTACAGAAACATATGCTTTTCCTCCTATTGATTTTAAGTCGTCTGAAATGGTAAATGCAGTTGCTTCTAAATCATCTTTTGCTGCCCCAATGGTTCCTTTTCTATAAACTGCTTCTGTTAACGATGGACCAATGTATGAATAAGCAACAGTTGTTGCTCCTTCTGATAACAAGTTTTCAGCTTTTAAAGCATCCATCCACATTTTCCAATCTTCTCCTCCCATAACTGCAACTGTATTTGCAATATCATCTCCTTCTGCTGGATTGATAGAAATCTCAGTTACATTTCCTGTGTGAAAATCTACAGTTTTGTTTGAAAAAACACCTCCAATTGGCTTTAAAACCGATTTAAAACGCTCTCCTGTATCAGGATGTGTTCTTACTGGCGAAGCCAAACTATAAATAACTAAATCAACTTGACCTAAATCTTCTTTAATCATGTCCATTGTTTGACGTTTGATTTCGTTTAAAAATGCATCACCATTGATACTTTTTGCATACAAACCTGCAGCATGAGCATGTTTTTCAAAAGCAGCTGTGTTATAATATCCTGCTGAACCTGTTTTTTCTGGTGCAGAAGGTTTATCAAAAAAGACTCCAATAGTTGCTGCATCCGAACCGAAGGCACTGCTAATTCTTGATGCCAATCCAAACCCTGTTGAAGAACCAATCACCAACACTTTTTTTGCGCCGTTTATTGCTCCTTTAGACTTTACATATGCTATTTGATTGATTACGTTTTGCTCACAACCAGTTGGATGTGCAGTTAAACAAATAAATCCTCTTGTTCTTGGTTCTATAATCATGGTAATTAAGTTTTTCTTTAGTGACTGTCTTTTATTCTTTGAACAATCATCTGTATTATTCTTTTATTAAATTCTAAATCTTGTATTTTATAGGTATCAAACTCTTCTTTGGTAAACTGCCCAATAACGACTCCTAATAATTGATTTCTTAAAACGGTATTATTTTTAGTGCTTAAATTTACGTAAATATTTAATTTTTCTTTTGAATAGCTACTAATATCTGTTTTTTGTTTCTTTAAAAAAAGCTCAAACATTTGCAATATAGTTGTGTGCTGCAATTTTAAAATCGGACGCAATGTGCCATTTTGAAAATCTTCATCGGGAACTGTTGATGTTAAATTTAATATAGGCCGAATGCTGATTTTATTACTATCCATTCAAAAAAGTATTCACATTTTTTTCAATTCGTTGTAAGACATTTACAGTATTTGCTTTTACAAATTTTTCTCCTGTAATTTGCTCATACAATTCTATATATCGATTTGATATTTCAATAATTTTTTCATCAGACATTTCAGGAATTTGTTGTCCATCTTTACCTTGAAATCCCTTTTCTATCAACCACTGACGTACAAATTCTTTTGACAATTGTTTTTGAGTCTCTCCTTTCTCTTGACGTTCTTGATATCCATCAGCATAAAAATAACGAGAAGAATCTGGTGTATGAATTTCATCAATTAACACAATTTTACCTTCTTTTGTTTTTCCGAATTCATATTTCGTATCCACTAAAATCAACCCTCTAGAAGCTGCGATTTCAGTTCCTCTTGCAAACAATTTACGAGTATACTTTTCTAACACTACATAATCTTCTTCAGATACAATTCCATTTGCTAAAATGTCTTCACGAGAAATATCTTCATCGTGCTCGCCATTAGCTGCTTTAGTAGATGGTGTTATAATTGGTATTGGAAATTGATCATTTTCTTTCATACCTTCTGGCATTTCTACACCACAAAGTATTCTTTTTCCTGCTTTGTACTCTCTTGCTGCGTGACCAGATAAATAACCACGAATGACCATTTCTACTTTAAATGGCTCGCATAAATGACCGATCGCTACATTTTCATCAGGGGTTGACACTAACCAATTCGGAACAATATCTGCAGTAGCATTCATCATTTTGGTTGCTATCTGATTTAAAATTTGACCTTTAAACGGAATTTGCTTTGGAAGAATTACATCGAAGGCTGAGAGTCTGTCAGAAGCAATCATTACCAAAACTTCGTCATTTATATTATAAACCTCTCTTACTTTCCCTTTGTAAACTGATTTCTGTTTCGGAAAATGAAAGTTTGTTTCGTTAATTGTATTCATTAATTGTTGTGTTGTTGTTGCTTGCAAAAGTAAACTAAAGACTTTTTACGAACAACAAAAAACTATTCTGTTTCTATACTTTTGTATGCCGTAATTATTCGTTTTACCAATCGGTGACGAATGACATCTTTATCATCTAAATAAATTTGTGCAATTCCTTCAATGTCTTTTAGAGCCAGTAACGATTCTTTTAGTCCAGAAACTTGTTTTCTAGGTAAATCAATTTGTCCAGGATCTCCATTGATAACAAACTTTGCATGTTTTCCCATTCTGGTTAAAAACATTTTCATTTGATTATGGGTTGTATTTTGCGCTTCGTCTAAAATTACAAATGCATTGTCTAAGGTTCTACCTCGCATAAATGCTAGTGGTGCAATCTGTATGACTCCTTTTTCTAAATAAGATTCTAATTTTTCATGCGGAATCATATCCCTTAAAGCATCGTAAAGTGGTTGCATATACGGATCTAATTTTTCTTTTAAATCTCCAGGTAAAAACCCTAAATTTTCACCAGATTCTACAGCAGGTCTTGTTAAAATAATTCTACGAACTTCTTTTTCTTTTAGGGCTTTTACGGCTAGAGCAACAGCAGTATATGTTTTTCCTGTTCCGGCTGGACCCACTGCAAAAAGCATATCGTTTTGTTGCATCATAGAAACCATTTTGCGTTGGTTCTCTGTTTGTGCTTTTATCAACCTACCATTAACACCATGAACCAAAACATCTTTGGCATTTACATTTGCGTTTTCTTCTTTTCCAGTTGATATTAAAATCCGATCAATGCTATTTTCGTCAAGCTTGTTGTATTTGTTAAAATACTTCATCAACATTTCTACACGTTTTTCAAATTCGTCTAGAATGTCAGATTCTCCGTAAATTTTTAAATTATTACCTCTAGCTACTATTTTTATTTTCGGGAAGTGTTTTTTTAAGTGTGCTATTGTGCTGTTTTGAGTTCCAAAAAATTCTTTTGGATCTATGTCTGTGAGTTCAATAATTCTTTCTGTCAAATGATTCTATTTTAATAGGTTAACAATCTGTGTATTGTAAATAGTTATATAAAATAAAATGAGATAAAATCTATCTGCTTTTTATACAAGAAAATTACGGATAAAAAATTAGAATTGATTAGCTTTGTGTAAAATTTTTGTAATTTTTTAAACAACTAATTAACAGGTAGTCTTTACATGTCTTTAATTACTTTAACAACAGATTTCGGAACTAAAGACCATTTTGTAGGTGCTGTAAAGGGGGCTATTTACTCAGAGTTACCTGATGCTAGAATTGTAGATATTACCCACCAAATTTCTCCTTTTAGCATTACAGAAACTGCCTATATTTTAAAAAATTCTTACAAAAGTTTTCCTGATAAAAGCATTCATATTATTGGTGTAGATTCTGAGTTGAGTCCAGAAAACAAACACATTGCATTGTTGTTAGACAATCATTATTTTATTTGTCCAGATAACGGATTGATTTCTATGATTGCTTCAGAAATAAAACCAACTCAAATTGTAGAAATTAACATTCATGATCGCATAGAAAGTAGTTTCCCTGTACTAGATGTTTTTGTTCAAGTAGCATGTTTTATTGCTCGTGGAGGAAGTTTAGGTGTAATTGGTAAAGAAATTCAGACCTATAAAGAAATGACTGAAATTCAGCCAAAAATTAACTCCAACCAAACTCAAATCACCGGAAGTGTTATTTATATTGACAATTATGGAAATGTAATTAGTAATATCAGTAAAAAACTCATTTCTGAAATAGGCAAAGGAAGAGATTATAAGGTTACAGCAAGACGGTATACTTTTGATAAAATCAACAATAAGTACAATGATATTATCAACTATGCAATTAATGAAGACAGAAAACATTATGACGGCAATAAACTTGCTATTTTTAATTCTGCTGGTTTTTTAGAAATTGCAATTTATAGAAGTAATTTAAACACTGTTGGTAGTGCTTCTTCTCTCTTGGGATTGAGTTACAGAGATACTATTACAGTAGAATTTTATTAATTATTTAGAAACTATAGATGTTTGTTAGAATTGTAAAAATGGGGTTTCATCAAGAAAATGTATCGGCATTTTTAGAAATTTTTGAAAACAAAAAAGAAAAAATTAGAGCAAACAATGGTTGTCAATTATTAGAGTTGTACCGAGATAAAAACGACCCAACTATTTTCTTTACTTATAGTTATTGGGAAACTGAAAAAGATTTAGAAAACTACAGAAACTCTGAATTATTTAAAGTTGTTTGGGCAGAAACTAAAGCATTATTTAATATCAAACCAGAAGCTTGGAGTGTTGATAAAACGGTAAGCATGCCTTAAACAATTATCAGTTATTAATGAAGCTCTTTTCTTTTATTCATTTTCCAGAAATTAACACAGAACGATTGTTGCTACGTCAATTACATTCAGATGATGCTCTTGCTATTTTTAAATTGCGTTCTAATAAAGAAAGCAACAAACTAATTACTAGAAATACACCTAAGAGTTTAGACGAAGCTTCCGAATTCATTACTATTTGTCATCAAGAATTTGAGAAAGAAAACCGGATATTTTGGGCTATGGTATCAAAAGAAACCAACGAAGTTATTGGTACTATTGTATATCATAAAATATCATTAGATACTAATTATGCTGAAATTGGGTACGAATTAGACCCAATATTTCATCAAAAAGGTTTTATGAGTGAAGCCATGAATGCGGTTTTAGAGTTTGGGGGTTCAAAAATGAAATTAAAAGTTATAGAAGCGTTTACACACAAAAATAATATAGCTTCTATTGCGTTGTTAGAAAAACATCTTTTTGTTTTTCAGCCAGAAAGAAGAGACGAAGGTTTTGAAAATAATCGTATTTTTCGTCTCGATATACAGTATTAAAAAGTTAACTAATAGATCTCGACTGCGCTCGACCTGATAAAAATTAATATGATTCCGATTCTAAGAAAAGAATTCAATTTGTTTTTTGCTTCACCAATTGCTTATTTGGTGATTGGGGTTTTCTTATTGGTAAACGGGTTATTTTTATGGGTTTTTAAAGACAATACCAATATTTTAAATGCAGGTTTTGCAGATTTAAACAGCTTTTTTTATTTAGCGCCATGGATTTTAGTATTCTTAATTCCGGCTATAACCATGAAAAGTTTTGCAGACGAATTAAATACTGGAACCATAGAAACTTTGCGCACAAAACCAATTACAGATTGGCAAATAGTATTGGGTAAATTTACCGCTTCGCTCCTCTTAATTGTTATTGCTTTAGCACCAACGATGACCTATGTGTACACAATCATTCAATTGGGAAATCCGATTGGAAACATCGATTTAGGCAGCACCATTGGTTCCTATATTGGGTTGTTGTTTTTAGCAGCCACGTATACATCAGTTGGTTTGTTTACCTCGACGTTTTCTAAAAATCAAATTGTTGCGTTTATTTTGGGTGTTTTTATCACCTTCTTTTTATTTTACGGATTTGACGCCATTGCAGGTATCTTTCCTACCAATAGCTATACCATTCAGTTATTAGGAATCAACGAACATTACAAAAGCATTAGTCGTGGTGTCATAGACACTAGAGATGTTTTGTATTTCATCTCTCTCACTATTTTCTTTTTATTACTAACTAAAAACCAGTTACGTAATGTCTAAGAATTTAAAATTTTTCGCAAAAATAGTAGTTGGTTTACTGTTGATGAACTTCTTAGGAAATCAATTTTACAAACGTTTTGATTTAACGCAGGACAATCGTTATACCTTAACAAAAACAACAACTTCAATTGTAAATTCTGTAAGTAATATTCTACATATAAAAGTGTATTTAGAAGGCGATTTTCCGGCCGAATTTAAGCGTTTGCAAATTGAAACAAAACAATTTTTAGAAGAGTTAAGAGCTGTAAATTCTAATATTAGAATTCAGTTTGTAAATCCGGATACGCTTAGAGAAGAGTTGATTAAAAAAGGAATGATTCCTAGTAGATTAACCGTAGAAGAAAATGGCAAACTTTCGGAAGCTATTATTTTTCCATGGGCAGAAATTTCTTATCAAAATAAAACAGAGTTTGTAAACTTATTACCAAGTTCTAATGTCAGTTCTCAAGACGAACAACTACAAAATGCTGTTGAAAGTTTAGAATTTTCTTTTGCTAGTGCTCTTAAAAATATTGGCAGAAAAAAGAAACAAAAAATTGCTGTATTAACTGGAAATGGAGAATTGCAAGATATTTATCTGTATAGTTTTTTAAAAGAAGTTGCTAGTAAAAATAGTTTGGCAAAATTCACCTTAGATTCTGTTGCTGCAAATCCGCAAAAAACTTTAAAAGATTTAACTAGTTTTGATTTAGCCATCATTGCAAAACCAACAATTAAGTTTTCTGATAATGAAAAACTAGTGTTAGATCAGTTTATCACAAATGGTGGTAAAACTCTTTGGATGATTGACAACGTACAAGCAGAACAAGATAGCTTATTGCAAACTGGCAAAATGTTAGCGTATCCAAGAGATTTGAATTTAACCGATTTATTATTTGCTTATGGTGTAAGAATAAATACCAGTTTAATTAAAGACATGTATGCTGCTAAAATTCCACTAGCAACAGGGAATGTTGGTAATCAGGCTCAGTTTCAAAATCTACCATGGAGTTTTCACCCATTGGTAAATGGAAATGCAGATCATCCGATTACCAAAAATATTCGCCCAGTTCGCTTACAATTTACAACACAAATTGATACGTTAAAAAACAACATCAAAAAAACTTCGTTATTAGCCACATCATTATTATCTGCAAAACTGGGAACGCCAAATTTTGTGGAACTAAAAAGTATCGCTGATGAGCAAAATCCAAACGAATATAATAGCGGAAAACAACTTACGGCAGTTTTGTTAGAAGGCTCATTTAATTCGGCTTACAAAAACAGAATAAAGCCTTTTAAAACATCACTTTATAAAGACCAAAGTATTGCCAACAAAATGGTTGTAATAGCCGATGGGGATATTGCTAAAAATCAACTCTTAAAAAATCAACCTTACGATTTATCAATAGACAAATGGACACAAGAAGCCTTTGGAAATAAAGAGCTTTTATTAAATACTGTAGATTATCTATTAGACGATGATGGTTTAATAAACCTCAGAAATAAATCTTTAAAAATAAATCTATTAGACAAGCAAAAAGCTTTTGAAGAACGTACTTTTTGGCAACTATTTAATATTGCTTTGCCTTTAGCATTGTTAGCTCTTTTTGGTCTAGTTTTTAATTATTTACGAAAAAAGAAATACACATAGTTAGAAACATAGGTATTGTAACAAATTAAGCAAATCCTCGTCGTTTAACTAATATCTAACAATTTTATGTATTTATGAATCAAACTAAAACCTTTTTTCTTAGCATACTGCTTATGATATCAATTTTTGCATCTTTTAAGATGTATAAAAGCGAACAAACACAGTTGCAACTCAAAAGTGATTTAATTGAGCTTTCTCATGTTGAATACGGTCTTTTAAATGTTGATAAATGGGAAAGACTTTTAGCGGATATCATTGCAAATAAATTAGGAGATTTTAAGACTGATGAAATAGGCAATGACGAAATGAAAGAGAACGTTTCTGTATTGCTAAAAACCCTCATCGATGATTACGAGAAAACGGTTCAAAAGAAAAATTCTGAAGGTCTTTTTGCGTCCGTAAAAAAAACATTATACGCTTCTGCTTTTGACGGAATTAGGGAAGACATTCCAGCACTTACAGAAAAAGTAATGTCATTTTTAGATGTTAAAAATAATAAAGAAGGAATTAAAGAATACATTGTTGTACTCTTAAAAAAATACACCAAAAGTTCGTTTTCAAGAACAGACTATTCAAAAACGGATGCAATTGTTAAGAAACATGAAAGCGATACTAGTGAAAATGCAATAACAGTTTTACATGAAAAGATTGAAAAACAACAGGAAGAAAGTCAGATTTACAAAGTCTTGTTAGCCATTTCTTTTTTAGGATTTATCGTTGTTTTCTTTTTAATTAAAAAAATCTCTAAAATTGATTATTTAGCCGGAATACTATTTAGTTTTTTACTGTTATTTTTAGGTATTACTTTACCTATGATAGAAATTGATGCACGCATCTCTGAAATTAGTTTTTCCTTTTTAAATGAAACTATTAGCTTTAAAAACCAGGTGTTATTTTACAAAAGCAAAAGTATCTATGAAGTTGTAACCTTAATGATGGCGCAACGTAAATTCGATTTAATTGTAGTTGGAATTTTAATCTTTTTGTTTAGTGTTTTGTTTCCAATTACCAAATTAGTTTCATCAATCTTATATATAATAAACAATAAATTAAAGGGAAATAAAATCATACAGTTCTTTATATTTAAAACTGGTAAATGGTCTATGGCAGATGTTTTTGTAATTGCAATTATTATGGCTTTTATCGGTTTTCAAGGAATTATCAATGAACAACTTAGTCAGTTAAAATTAGTTTCAGAATCTGTCGATATCCTAACAACCAACAATTCTAGTGTCTTATTCGGTTTCTTTTCATTTACGGCCTTTGTTATTGTTAGCATTGCAATTTCACACAGAATGCACAAAGAAAGAAACCTTATTAAAAAAAGTAACTAAATCATTTCCCAATAAACTTTTACAAAAAATTTCACCTTTCTAGTTTCATAAAGATTGTGTATTTTTAGAAAAACTAATTTTCATTCTAAAACATACACTCATGAAAAAACTAACTAAAGAAGACATTTCTCCAGAAGTATTTGATTTATACGATGATTATGCCCATAATAAAATAGACAGAAGAGGTTTTGTTGAAAAACTAGGAATGTACGCAGTAGCAGGAGTTACTGTTCCGTCTTTACTAAGTTTTATGTCGCCGAATTATGTAGATACCATGACGGTAAAAAAAGAGGATGAACGCATTGATTCTGATTACATCAATTACAATTCTCCAAAAGGGGGCGGAACGATAAAAGGATTATTATCTACTCCAAAAAATGTTTCTAAGAAATTGCCCGGCATTGTGGTTGTTCATGAAAACCGTGGACTAAATCCATATATAGAAGATGTTGGGCGTAGAACAGCTGTGGATGGTTTTATTTCGTTGGCACCTGATGCTTTAAGTCCGCTTGGAGGATATCCAGGAAACGATGATGATGGAAGAACCATGCAACGAAAAAGAAATCAGAATGAAATGCTAGAAGATTTTATTGCTGCTTATGAATATTTAAAAAATCATAAAGATTGTAACGGTAAAATTGGTGTTGTTGGATTTTGTTTTGGGGGTTGGATTTCAAACATGATGGCAGTAAAAATCCCTGATTTAGCAGCTGCAGTTCCCTATTACGGAAGACAGCCAAATGATGAAGATGCTGCAAAAGTAAAAGCACCTTTATTGCTTCAGTATGCGGGATTAGACACAAGAGTAAATGCTGGTTGGGAAGCCTATGAAAAAATATTAAAAGCTAATAAGATTGAGCATCAAGCACATTTCTACCCAAATGTGAATCATGGGTTTCATAACAATACCACACCTCGTTTTGATAGACCAGCAGCTGAGTTGTCTTGGAAAAGAACGATTGATTTTTTCAAGGAAAAAATGAGTTAATCATGTATGAGTAGATTTCTTAAATTAGACGTTCTTTTTCTAGGTTTTCTATTGATTACAACCATTTTATTAATTTGTTCTTGGAGACAAACCGAAAATGTAGTTGATCTATTAATTGTTAGAGGAGTTATTTTTGTTGTGAGTTTAGGATTTATCTTTTTAAATTCTATTCTAAATTCTGCTGTATTTAATTTATTTAGAAATATCTACCCCATTTTATTAGCAGGTTATTTCTATACAGAAACCGTGCATTACAACAAACTTTTTTTCGATAATTTAGATCCACTTTTTATTCAATTTGATCAATGGTTATTTGGCTTTCAGCCAAGCCTAACGTTTTCGAAATATTTTTCTAGTGCTGGTTTTGCCGAGCTCATGTATTTTGGCTATTTCTCTTTCTATTGCATCATTCTTAGTTTTATTTTTATTACTTTTTTTAAAAGAAAATCATTTTTTTTAGAAAGCAATTTTATTGTAGCTTTTTCCCTCTTATTTTTCTATTTTATTTTTGCTTTATTCCCTTCAGCTGGACCACAGTTTTATTTTGATGTATCTGAAAGAGCTGTTCCAACAAACGGGTATCTTTTTCAAAAAATAATACATGCAATTCAACAAGGAGCAGAACAACCAACTGGTGCTTTTCCAAGTTCTCATGTTGGTGTAACCATTGTTGTATTAGCTCTTTCAAGGAAATCTTCTCCTCTTTTTTTTAAAATTTGTATCCCAATAACAATCATATTAATACTATCAACTGTGTATATTAAAGCGCATTATGCAGTTGATGCAATTTTTGGTTTTTTAATTGCACCATTCATCTTGTATTTAGCAGAATTTGTGTATCATTATCAACCCAAAAAGAAAATTCATATAAGCTAATTTATGATTCATCTTAGAGAAGTAAATACATACAAAGATTTACGGACTTTTATAAAACTACCTTATAAAATTCATAAAAACCATAAAGAATGGTTACCTCCTCTCATTTCTGATGAATTTAAAGTATTTGATAAAAGAAAAAATCATTCTTTTGAGCATTGCGATACCATTATGTATTTAGCAAGCAAAAATAGCGAAGTTGTTGGGCGAATAATGGGAATAATTAATCATGCATACAACAAAGGCAATAATGAAAAAAATGTTCGATTCTGTTATTTAGAATGTTATGATGATGCTAAAGTTTTTGACATATTGATTGAAGCCATTGAGGTTTGGGGTAAAGAAAAAAAAATGGTGAACATTGTTGGTCCTCTAGGATTTTCTGACAAGGATCCACAAGGTTTTTTATTAGAAGGATTTGATGATCCAATGACCGTGATGGTTACCAATTGTAGTTTTAAATACATGATTTCTCATACCCAAAGAAATGGCTATCAAAAGAAGATAGATTTATTTCAATATAGAGTTCAACTTGAAGAAAAAACACCAGAAATCTATCTAAAAATTGCTGAACGAGTTAAGTCTAGAGGCTTTAAAATTATTGAATTTACCAAATCAACAGAAATAAAACCTTATGTACAAACAGTCTTCGATTTAATCAACGAAACCTATACAGACATCTACGGATTTGCTCCTTTAGACGAAACAGAAGCCAAAGAGTTTTCAAGCAGATTTTTACCCTTGTTAAATCCGAATTACATCAAATTAGTAAAAGATCAAAATGATGTTGTTGTTGCATTTGTAGTAGCCATGCCAAACATTAGCAAAGGTTTTAAAAAAGCAAATGGAAGAATTTTACCTTTTGGTTTTTTTCATATCATTAGCGCTTTGAAAACAGCAAATCAATTAGACATGCTATTGGGGTGTGTAAAACAAAATATTCGAAATTTTGGGTTAGATGCGCTCATGGCAGTTGCATTATTTGATTCCGCTAGAAAAGGAGGATTAACCGTTATGGATAGTCATGTTACCATGGAAGGAAATACTCAAATGCGTGCTACTTATGAACGTATGAATCACGAAATTTACAAGAAATATCGAATTTTCGAAAAAGCTTTATGAATACAAAACCAACACTAGGATTAAAAGAAAATTGGGTTCAGTTTACAATCCTAGTCATTGTCAACGCTTTTGTTGGCGGAATGGTTGGATTAGAGCGCTCCATTTTTCCAAAATTTGCCGAACTTGAATTTGGCGTAGCGTCAAAAACTGCTATTTTATCTTTTATCATTGCATTCGGAATTACAAAAGCAATTACCAACTATTTTACGGGGAAATTGGCAAACAAATATGGACGAAAAAATCTATTGATTTTAGGTTGGCTTTTTGCAATTCCTATTCCTTTTATCTTGATGAATGCCTCGCATTGGAATTGGGTAATTTTTGCCAATGTTTTATTGGGAATTAATCAAGGACTAACATGGAGCAGTACGGTGGTAATGAAGATTGATTTAGTTGGAGAAAAAGATCGTGGTTTAGCGATGGGCATCAACGAATTTGCTGGTTATTTTGCTGTTGGAGTTGTTGCTTTTTTAACTGGAATTGTAGCTCAAAAGTATGGCATTACTCCGTATCCGTTTTATATCGGAATTGGAATTTCTGTAATTGGTTTATTGCTATCTATATTGTTTGTAAACGACACTCGAAAATTTGTCAATCAAGAACAAATAATAGCGACTTCTAAAAGTTTAGAAAATGTATTTATAGAAACTACTTTTAAAAACAAAAATCTAAGTTCTATTACACAAGCCGGCTTAGTTAACAATTTAAACGACGGAATGATTTGGGGTTTATTACCCATTTTGTTAGTGGGTTTACAATTTGACACAAGTAGTATCGGAATTATTGCTGCTGTGTATCCTTCTGTATGGGGAATTGGACAATTGTTTACTGGAAGAATGTCTGACATTTACTCTAAAAAGAAGATGTTGTTTTGGGGAATGTTATTACAAGGTATTGCAATTATTTCAATTTCCTATGTCTCTGATTTTTATGGTTTAATTTTTATTGCAATCATATTAGGTTTAGGAACTGCATTGGTGTATCCAACATTCTTATCTGCAATAGCAGCGACCACTACTCCAACTCAACGTGCAGAAAGTATTGGTGTATTTCGTTTATGGCGTGATTTAGGCTATGCCATTGGTGCTATTTTATCTGGAGTTATTGCAGATGTATGGGGAATAGAATATGCAATTATAACTATTGGTGTGATTACGATTGTATCATCTTTGGTTATTAAATTTAGAATGACGGAATAAAAAAACAGCCTTTCGGCTGTTTTTATTAATCTTTGTCTTCTAAAGTAAATATATTTTCTACCGATTCATTAAACAGTTTTGCAATTTTTAATGCTAGAACTGTTGAGGGCACATATTTTCCTTTTTCTATAGCATTTATAGATTGTCTAGTTACCCCTATTTTCTCTGCTAAATCAGCTTGCGTTAATTCGTGTATAGCTCTTTGTACTTTTAATCTATTCTTCATGACTCAAATATTTATATTTTAATACACTAAATCGTATCACAAAAAACACCAATGTAGTAAACATATTAAAAAACAAAATGTGTAAAAAAGTCATGTCATACACAAACAAAATAGCAACTAATAAAATGCTATAATTAACAATCAACGCCCAAACCAATGAGTCTTTTCTAAGTTTATAAATAAACTCATCTTCGATTTTCTCTTTGGTAAAACCAACTAAAAAACCTCCTACAATGATAAAAACTGAAACCAGTTCATCAAAAATTCCATTTTCAACAATTTTAAAAAAGGAGCTGTCCCCAAAAAGTTGATTGTCATAAACTGAAAGCACTTTTACTTTTAAAAACTCATCAGTTAAACCAATGGTAGCATAAATAAATATTCCACCAATTAAACCTAAACCAAACAATACCCAACCTAATTTTTTAAATTTGTTTGGCAATAAATAATTTGTTTCCATAATCTTATAATTTTAGTATTACAATGAAAATGTAATAAAAATTTTACATAAAGTATAGTTTTCTTTACTTTTTGTAAAAATAAAATTACTTTATGAGCAAAAATATAGGCAGTAACTAAGTTACTGCCTATATCTCTATGCTATAAAAAATGATTAATGAATCAATTCTACTTTTCTTTTCATCGTAGTTTGTAAAAGAATTGCAATCCCCATTACCAATACACATCCCAATAGATTCAGCCATAAATAAGGTAACCAATCTAAAAAGAATACACCGATAATTAGAATTTGAGTAATTAAAGCAGCAATAAATACGGCATTTCCTTTTACATATTTGATGAAAAATGCCAACAAGAAGATTCCTAGTACATTTCCGTAAAAAATGGAGCCAATAATATTGACTAGTTGAATTAAATTATCGAACAAATTGGCTACACATGCCACTAAAATGGCAAGAATTCCCCAACCTAACGTAAACCATTTAGACATTTTTACATAATGCTCTTCTGTTTTTTCTTCTTTTACATTTCTTTTATATAAATCTATGGCTGTAGTAGAAGCCAATGCATTTAATTCTGATGCTGTTGATGACATAGCTGCAGATAAAATTACCGCTAACAATAACCCAATTAAACCTCTTGGTAAATTATTTAGGATAAAGTGAATAAATACATAATCTTTATCATTTGTTTCAACAGAATCATCTGCTTTCGAAATTATAACTTTAGCTTGTTCTTTTAAAGCAACACTCTTAATCTCTAATTCTTTTATTCGGTTTTTATCTTCTAGTTGAACTCCATCTAAAACCAATGTTTTTTTATCATTTTCAATTTCTCGATGTTGATTTTCTAGCGCTTTATATTCTGAAGCGTATTTAGAATTGATTACAACTTCATTTGCTTTCGGGTTAAAGTTTAATGGCGCAGCATTGAACTGATAAAACACAAATACCATTACACCTACTAGTAGAATAAAAAATTGCATCGGCACTTTTAACAAGCCGTTAAACAACAAGCCTAACTGACTTTCTCTAATGGATTTTCCTGACAAATAACGTTGAACCTGACTTTGATCTGTTCCGAAATAAGACAACATTAAAAATGTCCCACCTAAAAAACCTGTCCAAACTGTATATCTATTTGATAAATCAAACGAAAAATCGAGGACTTGCATTTTTCCACTAGCACCTGCAATATCGAGTGCTTTAGAAAAGGAAATATCTTGTGGTAATTTGTCGATTATCATAAAAAAGGCAACAAACATACCAATAAAGATGATAAACATTTGCTGCTTCTGAGTCACATTTACTGCTTTTGTACCCCCAGAAACTGTATAAATAATTACCAATACTCCAATAATAATATTCAGCGAAACCAAATCCCAACCCAACACAGCAGATAAAATAATAGCTGGGGCAAAAATGGTAATTCCTGCTGCCAATCCGCGTTGTACTAAAAATAAAATGGCTGCCAAAGTCCTTGTTTTTAAATCAAACCGCCCTTCTAAATATTCGTAAGCTGTATAGACTTTTAATCGATGATAAATAGGGATAAAAACCAGACAAATAATTACCATTGCTATTGGTAATCCGAAGTAAAACTGCACAAAACCCATTCCGCTATGAAATGCTTGTCCCGGTGTAGATAAAAAGGTAATTGCAGAGGCTTGTGTTGCCATTACAGACAACCCAATAGTCCACCATTTTGTGTCGTTCCCTCCTTTGATATAATCTTGTACACTGGTATTTCTAGTTTTATAAGCACCATAAATAACAATGAATGATAAGGTAACAGAAAGTACAATCCAATCTAAGATTTCCATAATTTATAGGCTTAATTTGAAAAATAAGTTGTGATAAAATAAAACAAGATGATATATATAAAGTTAGCAATTAACACTAAACTGTAAATTTTTTTCCAAGGACGTTTTTCTATTTCCATAATTTTTATTCAATAATTTACATTAAAATTGTCATATCGAGTGAATTTGATGTCCGATAGGAAAATCAGTCGAACTAACATGCTAACTATTCTTTAATTTCAGTTTGCTTTTGAATATTTTCCTTTCCAATAGACAACATATTTGCAAAGAGTTTATAAGCTCCTGAAACCCCAGCTGGCAACTCTCTAAAGAAACTTAATCCTGTATAAATATAATGTCCTTTTCCGTGTTTTGCAACTAATAAACTTCCATTTCTAGCGGGCTCTCCTTTGTCATTCATCGATAAAATTGGTGTAAATTCTTTTCCCCAAGTGTTCGGAAAATACAATCCGCGTTCTTGTACCCAACCTTCAAAATCTGATGCTTCCATTTTATTTGGAAAATTCAACAAAGAATGGTCTTTGGCTAGCATTCTAACAGGTGCCGTTTCATCAGTCACACGATCTCTAGAAATGTTTAATTTGTAGGGAGCTCCAACATCTATCCCTCCTCTTCCACTGGTATTGTATTGTACAATCATATTTCCGCCTTTTTCAACATAATCTAACAAGAATTTTTGCTTGAATTTTAACGCATCCACTATATTATATGCTCTAACACCTAAAACAACCGCATCAAATTTATGCAAATTTTCTTCATTGATTTCATTTGGATCAATAGTAATTACATTGTACCCTATTTGGCGTAAACTTTCTGGAACTACATCTCCTGCTCCTGCAATATAACCGATAAAACTTCCATTTTTCTGAATGTTTAATCGAACAATTTTTGCTTCAGAATTTAACAACACAGATTGTTTCGGAATGTGACTGTAATTAATTTCCACCAATTCTTTTGAATACGTTTTTCCATCTACAGTAGCAACACTCGTTAAAAGTCCTTCAGATTGATTTGCAGGTGGTGTTACCATAAAATCTACCGTTAAATTATCTCCTTTTTGTGTGATTGAAAACGGAATCTGTTTTGGAGAAATTTCCCAATTATTTGGAACTTGTAAGCTAACAAAACCATTTACATTGTTTTTTCCTGCTCTAACTGAAACCTGCACTTTCTGCGGAGTGTCATCCGAAAAAAGAATCACTTTGTTATTTAGTTTTGTAGTTACTTCTGGCAATACCTCAAACGGTTCGTAAATCTCACCGATATCACTTTTAGAATATCGATACACCACATTTTTTGTAAAAGTAATATCGTGTTCCCAAATATTTAAATGAAATTCAATTTGCAAAGGTCTATCAGATTCTGGTTTTCCAATTTGCAATGGATCTTTTACAGCATACATTCCTAAGGTTCCTTTGTTTTGCAACCAATACGGATCTGAATATGCTTTATTTTTTAACTGAATTTTGTCAGTAAGATTAACACGAACATTGTTTTCTAACTGTTTTTCTGGAGTTTTTACCAAACGGATGCCATTACCAACAATGCTATATGAATCAAAAAATGTAGTGATATCACTTCTATTCAAAACCTCAATTTTTATATCTACATTTCCGTTTGGTGTTGTAGAAGCACTTGTTGCAGAAACTTCTAAATACAATCCTGCTGTCGCTTCAATTATTTCTTTGATTTGTTTAAGTTTTATTTCTCTCCAGTGATTATCATCTAATAATTGAATTTTATCATAGGCCTTTAACAATTCTGGTACATGTTTAGACGGATTTGCAAAATCAAAATTTTTCTCAACATCATATAAAATAGCCCCAATTTCTCCTCCGCCTTTTATACGATTCCACGTAGTGTTAATTCCAGAAAAAATATCGGATACATCTTTGGGTTTGTCTCCTTTTAAAAACTCAACATATTCAAGTTGTGCTCCTCTAGTAGTTAATCTACCAAAACCTTGACATAAATGTTGGCTACTTGCCAACGCTGCAACTTCGTTATTTGACAATCCTTTTAACGGATAATACACACCAACATCAAATCCGGTTAACTTCCCTTCAGTTGCTTTTTTAAATTCTGCTTCAGTATTATAGAAGAAACGACCTGTATTAAAAAACAAACGCTTAGGCTGCCAAGTTTCTGTATGCTTTAATTGACTCTTATATTTTGTTGCATCATTGGCTAAATCAAAAGCTTCTACACTTAATAATGCTGAAGTGGTATGATGACCATGAGTTGTTCCAGGAGTTCTATGATCAAACCTGTTGATAATTACATCAGGTTTAAACCTTCTAATTGCCCAAACCACATCGCTCAAAACTTTGTCTTTTTCCCAGAATTCTAAGGTTTCTTTTGGATGTTTTGAATAGCCAAAATCATTTGCTCTTGTAAAGAACTGTTCTCCTCCATCAATTTTTCTAGCAGCTAATAACTCTTGAGTTCTAATGAGCCCTAATAACTCTCTAATTTCTGGACCAATTAAGTTTTGACCGCCATCTCCTCTTGTTAAAGATAAATAGGCTGTTCTCGCTTTTTCATGATTTGATAAATATGAAATTAAGCGTGTGTTTTCATCATCTGGATGCGCAGCAATGTATAAGGCAGATCCTAAAAAATTTAATTTCTGTATTTTTTCGTAAATCTGATTCGAAGATAGTTTTTGAGGTTTTTGTGCAAGAATTAGCACCGAAAAAAGCAGTGCAGCAATTGTGAAATAGGTATACTTCTTCATTAAAAAGTCTTTAAAAAGTCAAAACAAATATAGTATTTATATACAACGGTCTGTGTTCTTCAAAAAGCATTAACATAATTATAACGTTTCTTTACATCATTAAAAACCCGTTAAAAACTGTTGATAAATATATTTTTAAAATCACTTATTTAGAATATATTTGTAGTTCATATCTTTTTTGAAAATCTAAATATGAAGTATTTGACTTTTTAGTCTTTACCTTAAAATAAAATCAATGAAATTTATAGTATCAAGTTCGCAATTATTAAAACAACTTCAAGTACTTGGAGGTGTAATTAACAGTAATAACACCTTACCTATTTTAGATAATTTCTTATTTGAATTATCAGAAAACGAATTAAAAGTTTCTGCATCAGATTTAGAAACAACCATGAGTGCTATTGTAGAAGTAGAATCTGACTCTAAAGGGTCTATTGCTGTTTCTGCTCGCTTATTATTGGATACTTTAAAAACATTTCCAGACCAACCTTTAACATTTAAAACTGAAGGTGAAAGCACTATTGAAATTAGTTCGGATCAAGGAAAATACGACATGGCATTTTTTGGTGGCGAAGAGTTTCCAAAGGCAGTTTCTTTAGCTGCTCCAAGCACCACTGTTATTCCGTCTGATATATTAGCAAACGCCATTTCTAAAACCATTTTTGCTGCTGGTAACGATGATTTACGTCCGGTAATGAGTGGTGTATTTTTTCAATTTAGTCCAGAGAGTTTAACCTTTGTGGCTACTGATGCACACAAATTGGTAAAATATACACGTACGGATGTTACTGCTAATGAAAGTGCAGAGTTTATCATGCCAAAAAAACCATTGAACCTATTAAAAGGAATTTTAAATGGTTCGGATAGCGATGTTGCTATTGAATACAATAACTCAAACGCAAAATTTACATTTGACAACTTTGTATTGGTTTGTAGATTGATTGACGGAAAATATCCAAATTACGAAGCGGTTATCCCGAAAGAAAATCCAAATAAATTAACGGTTGATAGAGCTTCCTTTTTAAACTCTGTAAAACGTGTGTCTATTTTCTCTAGTAAAACAACACACCAAATTAGATTAAAAATGGCAGGAACAGAATTGAATATTTCTGCTGAAGATTTAGATTACGCAAATAAAGCTGACGAACGTTTGAGCTGTGATTATCATGGAGACGATATGCAAATTGGGTTTAACTCACGCTTTTTAAGCGAGATGTTAAACAACTTAAACTCTAACGATGTGTTGATTGAAATGTCTCTACCAAACAGAGCCGGAATCTTAACACCTATTGACGGAACAGACGAAGGAGAACAAGTTACCATGTTGGTGATGCCAGTGATGTTGAATTCATAAGAACTTGTCATATCGAGCGGAGTCGAGATATCTCACTTATACTATTTAAAAGCATCGTTTAATTACGATGCTTTTTTTTGTACTTTTAGGTTATCAATAAGTAATATTCAAAAAAAACAGGTACTATAATCTCTGAATAAAAAGCCTACACTGAAATGATAACTCTTTTTTCTCAAGCAGCATTAATCATTTTATCTCTTGTAACTATATTATGGATATGGAGTGTTCTTATAAAGAATGTAAGCATTGTCGACATTTTCTGGGGAGTTGGATTTGTGATTGTTAATGCCTTTTACGGGTTTATGTCGGGAGAATTAGATGCTAGAAAAATATTAATTTTAATATTGGTTAGTCTTTGGGGGCTTAGGCTTGCAATATATCTAGCTTTTAGAAATATTGGAAAAGGAGAGGATTTTAGATATCAAGAGTTTCGAAGAAACTATGGACCTAAAAGATATTGGTGGCTTAGTTTTTTCCAAGCTTTCTTATTACAAGGAGTTTTGATTCTGATTGTTTCTTTACCATTTTTAGGAGTTCACTCCAGCAGCAATACAGGAGAACTTAAGTTGTTAGATTACATCGGTATTGGAGTCTGGCTTATTGGATTTACCTTTGAAGCTGGGGGTGATTATCAGTTAGCTCGATTTAAAAGAGACGTTAAAAATAAAGGAAAGGTGTTAAATACGGGGTTTTGGAAATATACCAGACATCCGAATTATTTTGGCGACTCAGCAGTTTGGTGGTCATATGCCATTTTTAGCATTGCTGCCGGAAATTACTGGCAAATAGTAGGCTCTATAATAATGACTTTATTGATTCTCAAAATATCAGGTGTAAGTTTGCTTGAAAAAACGTTAAAAGAAACAAAACCACAATACAGACATTACATTAAAAAAACGAATTCTTTTTTGCCCTGGTTTCCTAAAAAATAACTGACAATGGATTTTATCACTAAAAATATTTGGTTTATACTTTTTATAATTTGGGGGATGCCTTTAAGCTATTATAGAAGTAAATTTAGGAAAATCATCTATCAAACTGATAGTTGGTTCATAAATATTAACCCAGTTTTTTGGAAAGAAATTAAAGGGCTTTTTGGAAATATCTATCCTGAAAATGTCAAATATAAAAAGTTTAGAAACTTTTACCTATTCTATCTTACAATCTATTTCTTGATATTTATTGCCTATCTGATTTTTGATGTAAATAGGCTTTAACTTCCTTTTTTTAAGCGAAATGTATTTGCCAAATAGCCCCGGAATCTTAACACCTATTCAAGGAACAGACGAAGGAGAACAAGTTACCATGTTGGTGATGCCAGTGATGTTGAATTCATAAGAATAAAGACTGTCATTGCGATCCCGATTTCTCGGGAGTGGCAATCTCACTAATACTATTTAAAAGCATCGTTTAATTACGATGCTTTTTTTGTACTCATAATTCGTAAGAAAAGGAATTACTATTATTGAGTAAATTAAAGAGCAAATCTTATATAATAGCAAACCACAGCTTTTTAATTGTCGTTTTTTGATTACTTTTAACTTCCAAAACAAAACCTTCTTGAATTTCCTAGCGCACCTATACCTATCTGAAAACAACACCCATATTTTATTGGGTAATTTTATTGCAGATCATATTACTGGAAATAACTTTACACATTTTCATCCAGAGATTCAAAAAGGAATATTGTTGCATAGAGAAATAGATACCTTTACAGATGCTCATAAAATTGTACGTAAAAGTAAACGACGATTGCACCCAAGATACAGGCATTACAAAGGTGTGATTATTGATATATTTTATGATCATTATTTAGCTAAAAACTGGATAAGTTATTCTGATGTACCCTTAGAAACATTTGTACAATCAGTTTATGATCTATTACAAAACAATTTTGATATTCTTCCCAAGAAAACACAACATTTATTGCCTTTTATGATAGAACACAATTGGCTATACAATTATCAATACATTGCAGGAATAGAAAAAGTGTTAAACGGAATGAACAATAGAACCCAACAAAAATCTCAAATGCATTTGGCTGTAGAAGACTTGCAAAACTTACACAAAGAATTTGAGGAAGATTTCACATTTTTCTTTGAAGATTTAAGATTATTTTCTAAACAAAAATTAAAAGAGTTGTCTTCAAACTTGTAATCTTAGTAATATGGATATTCAGATTGAAAATGAATAAACTTCCATTTTTAAAATTCGTAATTCATAATTCGTCATTATTTAAAGATTTACGTATCTTTTCCAACCTAAAACTAAAAGAACTCAAACAATTATAACCAAACATCATGAAAAAATTTTTTTCAATACTATTTATTGCAATACTACTTGCAAATTGTACAGCAACTAAAGAAGATAAAGTAACCGGATTAATTGCCGAAAAAGCTATGGTTGTTTCTGCTCGTGTTGAGGCTTCACAAGTTGGATCTGACATCTTAAAGAAAGGCGGAAATGCTTATGACGCTATGATTGCAACACAATTGGCATTAGCTGTTGTATACCCTCAAGCTGGAAATATTGGCGGTGGTGGATTTATGGTTTTTCGTCATAGCGATGGAAAAACAGGAGCTTTAGATTTTAGAGAAAAGGCCCCTTTATCATCAGACAAAGACATGTATTTAGATGAAAAAGGGAATGTCATTCCGGGTATGAGTGATTTTGGAGTACATTCTTCAGGTGTTCCTGGTTCTGTAGCAGGAATCGTAGAAGTATATGAAAAATACGGAAGCTTGCCTTTTAAAGAGTTGGTTCAGCCTGCTATTGATTTGGCGCGAAATGGTTTTAAAGTCACTAAAAATCAAGCGAGATCTTTTAATGGTACAAGAGAACGGTTTGCAAAAGCCAATAATTATAAAATTCTTTTTGATGCTGAGTGGAAGGAAGGCGATGTTGTAAAATTAGAAGAATTGGCTCAAACATTAGAGCGTATTAGAGACAATGGTAGAGACGGTTTTTACAAAGGAAAAACAGCAGACCTTATTGTAAATTATGTAAAAGAATTAGGCGGAATTATCACTCACGAAGATTTGGTAAAATACAAAGCTGTTTGGCGTAAACCAATAGAATTTGATTACAAAGGCTATAAAATAACTTCTATGACATTGCCTGCTAGTGGCGGTGTTTGTTTAGCACAAATCTTAAAATCAGTAGAGCCGTATGATTTCTCTAAAATAGAACACAACTCAACAAAATATTTACAGTTACTTACAGAAGCAGAACGCAGATCGTATGCAGACAGAGCGCATTATTTAGGTGATATCGATTTTGTCAATGTTCCTATTGATAGTTTAACTTCTCCAGAATACATCAAAAAAAGAATGAGCACATTTTCTTGGGATAAAGCAACAAAATCTTCAGATGTTTCTCACGGTGAAGTGTTAGGGTATGAAAGTAATGAAACTACCCACTACTCTATTATAGATCAATTTGGTAATGCGGTTGCTGTAACTACAACTTTAAATACAGGATATGGTTCTAAAGTATATGTGAAAGGTGCTGGATTTTTCTTAAACAATGAAATGGATGATTTTAGCGCAAAACCTGGTGTACCAAACGTTTACGGGTTGTTAGGATCTGCTGCAAATGCAATTGCTCCAGAAAAAAGAATGTTAAGTTCTATGACTCCGACGATCGTTGAAAAAGATGGAAAATTAAAAATGGTTGTTGGAACTCCTGGTGGTTCAACCATTATTACTTCTGTTGCTCAAAATATTTTGAATGTAGTAGAATATGATATGGGAATGCAAGAATCTGTAAACAAAGCTCGTTTTCATCATCAATGGTTGCCAGATTATATCAGAATGGAACCAAGAGGTTTTGATAGCATTACCAAGGTGAATTTAAAAGCGTTAGGATACGAACTGTTAGAACGTAACTCATTAATCATTGGTCGTGTAGATGCCATTTTAGTATTGCCAAACGGAAAATTAGAAGGTGGTGCTGATCCTCGTGGAGATGATGCTGCTGTGGGGTTTTAGAAAATTTGTCAATTCGAGTAAATTTCAGAAATGAAATGAATGAAATTTGTATCGAGAATAAAATTTTTTAACATGAAAAGTTTTCGATACATCAAGCTTGGGCGTGACAATCGAACTGACAAGTAAAAAAAACATAAACCTATTTATCTTTCACTTATTAAATTTTAAACACAAAAGAATGATACAACCTTTTCACTTAGCAATTCCTGTTACAAATTTAGAATTGTGCAGAACTTTTTACAGAGATGTTTTACAATGTAAAGAAGGTAGAAGTTCTGAATCTTGGGTAGATTTTAATTTCTTTGGACATCAATTGGTCATTCATCAAAAGGATGGATATTTTAATGAAGCAGCTGTTACAAATCCAGTAGATGGACACGATGTTCCTGTTCCTCATTTTGGGGTGGTGTTAACTTGGGAAGATTGGCAAAACTTATCTACACGTTTACAAGCAGAAAACACACAGTTTGTGATTGAACCTACCATCCGGTTTAAAGGAAAAGTAGGCGAACAAGCAACTATGTTTTTTACAGATCCAGAAAATAATGCACTAGAATTTAAAGCCTTTAAAGATATAAGCCAACTGTTTGCAAAATAGGCAATGTTAAAATAGCTTTTGAGTCTTCGTTTTGAATTCTTTATCTTTAAGCTTTATACATTCAACTAAACAACTTACGATGAAAAATTTTCTTCCTTTTATTACCTTGTTGATTACCTATGTAGGTTTTTCACAAGGAACACGTTTATTAAGACAACCTACACTTTCTCAAACAGATGTTGTATTTGTTTACGCCAACGACCTATGGAAAGCTTCTCTTAGTGGCGGTGACGCTATAAGATTGACCAGTGATGATGGATACGAATCCGAACCTCATTTTTCCAAAGACGGAAAAATGATTGCTTTTACAGCTCAGTACGATGGAAACACAGATGTTTTTGTTGTTCCTGCTGATGGTGGAGAACCAAAACGATTGACCTATCACCCAACCGGTGATTTTGTGCAAGGATGGACTCCAGACGGAAAAATTTTATTTCGTTCTGGAAGAGAATCTAAACCAACACAAACTAGTAAATTTTACACCATTTCTACGGAAGGTGGAATGCCAGAAAAATTCGATATTCCAAGAGCAGCTTATGGAGAAATTTCTGAAAATGGAAAATATGTAGCCTATACTCCTATTACTAGTTGGGATGCAGAATGGAGAAATTATCGCGGTGGACAAGCAATGCCAATTTGGATAGTAGATCTACAAACGAAAAAATTAATAAGAACTCCACAAAAAGATGGTGAAAGACATGTTAATCCTGTTTGGCACAATGGAATAGTTTACTATATTTCTGAAAGAGATTACACCAGTAATATTTGGTCTTACGACATTAAAACTAGTCAAGAAAAACAAATTACATTTCATAAAAAGTTTGACGTAAAGAACTTGGATGCAAATTCAAACGGAATCGTATACGAACAAGCTGGATATCTTCATCTATTAAATCCAGTAACAGGAAAATCAACTCAACTTAACATTAGTGTAAAAGGTGATTTAAATTATGCGCGTCCACGTTGGGTGAATGCCACAGGAAGGGACCTTACAAATGCAAATGTTTCTCCAAATGGAAAGAGAGCCATTTTTGAACTCAGAGGTGAAATATTTACGGTTCCAAAAGAAAACGGAACATGGAGAAACATCTCCAATTCTTCAGGAGTTGCGGATCGTTCACCAATTTGGTCGCCAAAAGGAGATCAAGTAGCCTGGTTTTCTGATAAAAGTGGAGAATATCAATTGGTGATAGCTGATCAAAACGGAGGAAATCAAACATCTATTAAGATTCCAAACCCTACGTTTTATTTCAGACCAGATTGGTCACCAGATGGAAAACACATAGCATACACAGATACAGATTTTAATATTTGGGTATTAAATTTAGAAACAAAAAAAACGATTAAGGCTGCAACAGATAGATATGCTCACCCTAACAGATCCATGAATCCACAATGGTCACCAGATAGCGATTGGATTGCTTATGCAAAGCAAAACGACAGTCATTTTAAGTCTATTTATGCGTATCAAATAAGCACTAAAAAAACAATTCAAATTACAGATCCAATTGCAGATGCCATTAGTCCAGTTTGGGACGCATCGGGTAAATATATTTACACTTTAGCAAGTACAGATTACGGATTACAATCTGGTTGGTTAGATATGAGTTCTTTTGACTCGAGTGTCACTAGAAGTTTATATGCCGTCGTATTAAATTCTGTAGACAAATCGCCTAACTTGCCACAAACCGATGAAGAAGAAAAGAAAAAGAAAGAAGCTTCAAAAGACAAAAAAGATATTGTAGTTACAATAGATGAGAATGGATTGTTTGAGAGAGCTGTAGTTTTAAAATTACCTGCTAGGGATTATACCGCATTAATGAAGGGACCTAAGAATACAGTTTTTGTGGCTGAAAATGTTCCAAATACTCCTGGGTTAACTGTCCATAGTTATGATGTTGCTAAAGAAAAAGCAACAGAATTTGCTAAAGGGGTTTCGTCAATGGTGGCTTCCGAAGATAGAAACTCAATCTTACTTTCTAAAAGTGGAAGTTGGAGTTTGGTGAGTAGTAAATCACCCCACGAAACCAGGTAAAGGCGGATTGAAAACTAATATAAAAATAAAAGTAGATCCAAAAGCTGAGGCTCATCAAATCTTTAAAGAAGGGTGGAGATATATGCGTGATTTCTTATATGTAGACAATACTCATGGTGCACCTTGGGATGATGTTTACAAATGGTATTCACCTTGGATAGATCATGTAAGACACAGAACCGATTTGAACTATGTCGTAGATATTATGAGTGGTGAAATTGCCATCGGACATTCGTATGTTTCCGGAGGAGATTTGCCAAATGTAAAAAGAGTTCCTGTTGGACTTTTGGGTGCAGATTTTGAAAAGAGTAAAGGAAAATATCGTTTTGCAAAAATTTATAAAGGAGAACGCTGGAATCCAAATATTGATAGCCCTTTAGGCTTACCAGGAACGAATGTAAATGTTGGAGATTATTTATTAGAAATCAATGGAATTACATTAACATCTGATATGAATCCTTATCAATTGTTAGAACAAACTGCAGGAAGAGAAATTTATATTAAAGTGAACTCGAAACCATCATCCTGATGGAGCAAAAACTGTTTTAATAAAACCGGTTTCCAGTGAAAGAGGCTTAAGAACTATAGATTGGATAGAAGGAAATAGAAGAAAAGTTAACCAACTTTCTAAGGGTAAAACTAGCTTATGTTTATGTTCCAAATACTGGTGGTGGTGGATTTACATCGTTTAATCGTTATTACTTTTCTCAACAGGATAAAAAAGGGGTTATAATTGACGAACGTAATAATGGTGGTGGATCTGCTGCTGATTATATGATCGATATCATATCTAGAGAAGTTGTTGGATATTTCAATAGTAAAGCAAATGACCGTAGACCATGGACTACTCCAATGGCAGGTATTTGGGGACCAAAAGTGATGATCATTAACGAACGTGCAGGTTCTGGAGGAGATTTACATACCATACATGTTTAAAGTGAAAAAATTAGGCCCTATAGTTGGTACAAGAACTTGGGGTGGATTAGTTGGAACTTGGGATACACCTAGTTTTATAGATGGAGGAAGAATGGTTGCTCCGCGTGGTGGATTCTTTGATGTTGATGGAAAATGGGCTGTTGAAGGTGATGGAGTTGCTCCAGATATTGAAGTAATTCAAGATCCCAAAAGCGTTTTACAAGGAAATGACCCTCAATTACAAGCCGCTGTAAAAGAAGCATTGCGTTTGTTAAAAGAAAACGAATTTCAATTGAAACCTGAGCCTAAAGCTCCTATTCGATCTAAAAGACCAAAAGGATATAAAAAAGATAATTAAACAATAAATACTATTCCCGCGAAAGCGAGAATACATTTTTTAATCTTGAAAATCATAGAAACTCACACTGCAATTCAAGTAGAACAACCCGTTCGTTTTCAAGAATATGCAGTTGGGATTTTCAACACCATACCAACAAAATCAGGAATTAAAAAAGCCATCAAAAAAAGCTTAGTCTTTGTTGACGGAGCTATTGCTACAACAGGGATGTACATAAAAGGTGGTGAAAAAATTGAATTGCATCAATTAGATGCTGAATCCAATTTTAAGCGATTAAATTTTCATTTAGATGTGTTATTTGAAGATGATTATTTGGCTGTCATTTACAAACCAGCTGGAATTTTAGTAAGCGGAAATAAATTTGTGACCATTGCAAATGCGTTGACACAAAACTTGCAAAAAGCAGTCAAATAGATGCTGTAAAACCTCAACCCATTCATAGATTGGATTATGCTACCAGTGGCCTTTTATTAATAGGAAAAACAAGTGCATCCATTATAATGTTGAGTCAATTATTTGAAACCAAAAAGATTCAGAAAACATATCATGCCATTTGTATTGGTGAAATGAAGCCAATGGGAAAAATTAATAACCCAATTGACAACAAAGAATCAGAAACTGTTTTTGAAGTTGTAGAAACCGTCCCTTCAAAACGATTTGGTTTCTTAAACTTGGTGAAATTAGCACCAAAAACAGGTAGAAAACACCAACTACGAATTCATGTATCAGAAATAGGAAATCAAATTTTAGGAGATAAAGAATATGGCAATAAAGAATTGATTTTAAAAGGAAACGGCTTGTATTTAAACGCTTCTCGTTTAGAATTTATACATCCATTTACCAAAGAAAACATCTACATCACAAAGGAAATCCCTAAAAAGTTTAGAAAGATTTTTCCAAATCAATAGTAATAATCAAAGAATCCTTTTGATATGTCTTTCTAAATCTGCAATTTTGAGACTATAAAAAAAACAACCATGACAAAATCTGAAATACAACAAAAAGAATACAACGAATATTATACAGGATACGTCAACTTAATTGATGATAACACAGAATTAATTGATGGATATTATCAAGATAAAAAAATGATGGAAGATTTAATTAAATCGATTCCAGATGAAAAATTAATCCATCGCTATCAACCTGAAAAATGGAGTATTATTGAAGTCATTCAGCATTTAATAGACACAGAACGTATTTTTATGTATCGTTGTTTTAGAATTGCAAGAAATGACAAAACCGAATTAGCTGGATTTGACCAAGATGATTATATATTTCCCTCAGAAGCAAACTCAAAAACAAAAGAACAACTTTTGGAAGAATTTACTGCTAACAGAAATTATTCTATTTCATTATTAAAAAGTTTATCAGAAAAAAACTTAGGTTTTGTTGGAAATGCAAATGGAGGAGTTGTTTCTGCAAGAGCTGCAGCATTTATAGTACTAGGGCATGATATGCATCATACAAACATCATTAAAGAACGTTATTTATAAAGATGAAAGAATATTCTAAATCTAAATTAAATAGAGTAAAAAGGGGGTCATATAAGGGCTTCTTATGATGTAGAAAAAATCAATTCGATCTTAGACGCAGGTTTTATTGGTTTTGTAAGTTGTATTTTTTAAGATAAAGCGATTTCAATTCCAATGGCTTATGGTCGGATGGATAATAAAATATATCTACACGGGTCTCAAGCAAACAGAAATAGCAACTTATCCAATTCCGGATAAAGATTTACCCATTGACATGGAAATACCAAAACACATCCTAGATTATTAAAATGCAAATAAATAATAGTAAATTAGCTTTCTAAGAAAAAGCGATTATTAGATGAGAAAAATTTTAAAAGGATTAGGAATAATAGTAGCATTGTTAATAATTGTTGGTGCTATTTTTTATGTAGTGAATGATGAACCTTTACCTACAGGAATGAAAGGTGAAAAAGCAGAAGCTTTAGCGACTAAAATGATGCATGCTTTAAACTATGAAGCATATAATAACACAGAAGTGTTAGAATGGAGTTTTAGAGGAAACCATTTTTATAAATGGAATAAAACAGAAAATATAGTTGAAGTTTCTTGGGATAAAAATAAAGTATTGCTAAACACTAATGAACCAGAAAAATCTGTTGCATATGTTTCAAATACAAAAACAGAGAATCAACAATTAATTCAAAAAGCTACAGAATACTTTAATAATGATAGCTTTTGGTTGACAGCTCCATTTAAAATTTTTGATGCTGGTGTAGAAAGAAGAATTGTAAAGCACAATAATAAAAACGCGCTTCTAATCACCTATACAACTGGGGGTAGTACTCCAGGAGATTCGTATTTATGGATTTTAAATGATGATGGATTTCCAACGAGTTTTAAAATGTGGACAGATCTTATTCCGATAGGCGGTGTTGAAGCTTCTTGGAGTGACTGGAAAAAAACGGAAGCAGGCTTTCAATTACCTACAAAACATTCTATTGGTTTATTTGGAATGGAATTAAACATGGGAGATGTTAAAGCTTCTAGTCCAAAAGCAGATATGTTGGCAAACAAAATCTTAAAAAAACTAAAGCATGAAGCCTACAAAAACACCCGTTACATAGAATGGAGTTTTAGAGGAAAACGTTTTTTTAAATGGGATAAACAAAAACACATTATTGAGGTTAAATGGGATAATAACACTGTAATCTTACATCCAAATGATTTAGAAAAAAGTAACTTATTTATAGATGGAAAGGAAAGTACAGAAGATAAGGAAAAATTGGTTAAAAGAGCCGAAGCAATCTTTAATAATGATAGTTTCTGGTTGGTTGGACCACATAAACTTTTTGAGCCTGGAATACTCAGAACCTTAGTTCAAATTGAAGGTAAAGATGCTTTAAAAGTAAAATACACAACTGGGGGTTCGACTCCTAGTGATTCTTATATTTGGGTTTTAAATGATGACTTTCTACCTGTAAAATTCTTAATGACAGTTCCAAGTATGAAAATGGATCAAGTTCCTGCTACTTGGGAGGATTGGATTGAAACGGAGTCTGGAACATTATTACCAAAGAATCATACATTTTCTAGTGGAAGTAAATTGAGTATGGGAGATGTAAAAGCATATAATTAAAAGCTATCTTTACAGTATGAATTCGAAAAACATTTCTAACGGAATTTTAAGAGCATTAGCAATTGTTTTAGGAATTGCCCTACTACTCTATTTCTTTTACCTCATACAATCTGTAATTGTTTATATCATTATTGCTGCAGTGATATCATTAATTGCTAGACCTATAATTCGTTTTTTAAAAAGAAGATTGAAGTTTCCAAACACAATCGCTGTAATTACCACAATGATTGTTCTTGTAGGTTTACTTGTAGGAATTATCAGAATGTTTATTCCGTTGGTGATAGAGCAAGGAGAAAGTTTATCCTTATTACAGACAGATAAGTTTCAGCAAAACTTGCAAAATGTAATTAATCAAGTAAACAATTACTTCGCAACAAAAAACATCAATTTATTGTCAGAATTAAAAAATGTTGATTTTTTATCAAGTTTTAAAGCTATTCCTAATTTATTGAATTCAGTTGTCAGTGCATTAGGGACATTAAGTGTTGGCTTATTTTCTGTCTTGTTTATTTCATTTTTCTTTATGAAAGACAGTAAGTTATTAATGAATGCTATCCTTACCGTTTTACCTAAAAAAAGTGAAAAAAGGTTTTCAAATTCAACCGAAATCATCAACAACTTACTTTCTAGATATTTTATTGGATTGGTTTTACAAATAAGTATTTTGTTTGTACTGTATACAATTACCTTGTTGATTTTCGGAATTAAGAATGCCGTTGTAATTGCCTTTTTATGTGCATTGTTAAATTTAATTCCATATATCGGACCAATGATAGGTGCAGTCATTATGTTTTTGTTATCGATGTCTAGTAATTTAGGACAAGATTTCCAAACAGAAATATTACCAACTACACTGTATGTTATGATTGGTTATTTCATTGCACAAATAGTAGACAACTTTGGAAGTCAACCACTTATATTTTCTAAAACTACCAAGTCACATCCTTTAGAAATTTTCTTAATTATCATTATAGGCGGACTCTTATTTGGTGTTATAGGAATGATCATCGCTGTACCTTTATACACAGCTTTAAAAGTGATTTTAAAAGAGTTTTTGGCTGATAATAAAATTGTCAAGTCATTGACCAAAGACATCTAAACCTTATTTTTTGAATCCTGCTATATTACATCCTAACGTTCAGCAATATATCACTGAACATTTACATACAGATGTTTCTAAACTATTATTTAAAGGGAGTCCTTTTGATGACGCTTCTGTACAAGAATTAGCCACTCAAATCGTATCTAAGAAGAAAAGTGAGAAAAAGTTACCTACTTGGTTTAAAACAGAAAATATTTATTATCCTGCAAAAGTTCATATAGAACAAACCTCTTCAGAAATTACAGCAAACTATAAATCATCAATAATAACAGGAGATTCTGTTATAGATATAACGGGTGGTTTTGGTGTGGATGCTTTGTATTTCTCTAAAAAAGTAACTAAAGTAACTCATTGTGAGGTTAATACTAACTTATCAACAATTGTTAAGAATAATTATCAACAATTAAAAATTGAGAATATTCACCTAATTTCTGGAGACGGAATTGAATTTTTAAAAACCACTTCTAAAAAATACGATTGGATTTACATAGATCCTTCAAGAAGAGATTTTAGCAATAATAAAGTATTTTTATTAAAAGATTGCACACCTAATATTCCAGAAAATTTAGAGCTATTATTTTCTAAATCAAAAAATATTCTCATTAAAAACTCACCCATTCTAGATCTTTCACAAACAATTGAAGAATTAAATTTTGTAAAAGAAATTCATGTTGTGGCAGTAGCCAATGAAGTAAAAGAATTGCTATTTGTTTTAGAGAAAAACTTTAAAGGAAGCATACAAATCAAAACAATAAACTATACAAAAAAAAATACACAATTATTTGATTTTCAATACAATAAAATAAATTCATCCAATTATAGTGAACCTAAAAAATATATCTACGAGCCCAATTCAGCCATTTTGAAATCTGGTGGATTTCACGAAATCAGCAATCAATTGAATGTAGAAAAATTACATCCACACTCCCATTTATATACTTCAAATACACTCATTGAATTTCCAGGAAGAACTTTCTTAATTGAAAATAGTTGTCAATACAATAAAAAAGAAATTAAAAAATATTTAAAAGAAAATAAGGCAAATATAACGACTAGAAATTTTCCAGAAACTGTCTCTCAAATTAGGAAAAAAACAAAAATAAAAGATGGTGGTTCTCAATATTTATTTTTTACAACTTTAAAAAACGAAAACTTAAAAGTGCTTATTTGTTCACAGGTTTTTTAACAATTTAATATACAATTATGACCTATTTATCACCAAAATAGATTCGATATACTTATTCATTTGCATTATTCATTATATTTGTGGTAGTTACATTATGTTTAACATAATCAAACAACAAATTGTATGTTTTATTTTTAGGGGTATAAAACATGCCAAAAGCCTTGATTTTTTCAAGGCTTTTTTTATTTCTAAAAATCCTACACAAAAACTATCCATAAAAGTAGTCTAGTTGTATTATTAGTTGTAATATTTTATTAAATTTAGACTTTTATAAAACAAAGCATGGCAAATAAAAATATTAGAACATTATCATCTAGAAAAGAATTAGAAAAAAATCTATTTGAAAATATAGCAATAGCATCTCAAAAAGAAAACTCTAAAGAAGAGCTTCAAGAGCTTGCAAAAGAATTTATGGTTGATGATTCCGTTGTTTTAGGAACCAGTACTTTTTATGATTTTACAAGAGAGACTAATAAAAATAAAAAAGTACATGTTTGTTCTGGGACAGCTTGTATGGTTGCTCGTTCTCAAAACAACTTAAATAAAAATTTAGAATCACATTTTAATGCCGATGAAATTGGGCATGCTGCTTGCGTTGGACGCTGTCATACTAACAATGCGTTTATGTATGATGATAAAACCTACAATGCTTCAACAGCAGCAGAAGTTGATACTATTATTACACAGAAAACATATCAAGAAAATAGGTATAATGTAGCTACCAACACCAGTCCTATTTTAACTTCTACAATAGATGATGTAGCAGCTTTTTATCAATTAGCAGAAAAACATAAAGAGAATCCTCAACATACTATTCAGCAATTAAAAACATCAAATTTAAGAGGTCGTGGTGGAGCTGGTTTTCCGTTTTGGTTTAAACTAGATGCGGTTATCAAAGAAGAAAACAAACAAAAATACATTGTTTGTAATGCCGATGAAGGTGATCCTGGTGCATATTCAGACATGTATTTAATGGAGCATCAACCACATAAAGTATTGTTTGGTATGTATATGGCTGGTTTAACTGTGGGAGCTAATACCGGTGTTTTATATATCCGTGGTGAATATCCAGACTCAATTAGAATTGTTGATGATGCCATTCAAGAAATAAAAGATAAAAATTTAATTGGTGACTTTAGATTTAAAATTATTCGTGGACAAGGATCTTATGTTTGTGGAGAAGAAACTGCTTTACTAAGTTCTATTGAAGGATTACGTCCAGAAGTACGCGTTCGACCACCTTATCCAGCTCAATACGGATTGTATGGGAAACCAACAGTGTTAAGCAATGTAGAAACGTTTGCAAATATTCATTGGATTCTAGAAAATGGCGGTGATGCTTATGCTGCTTTAGGAAAAGGACCATCAACTGGAACAAAATTAGTGTCACTAGATAGTTTTTTCAATACCCCGGGGATGTATGAAATAGAAATGGGAACTCCTTTACAAACTATTTTTGATGATTTTGGTGGCGGATTTAAATCTGAAATAAAAGGTTTGCAAATTGGTGGACCTCTAGGGGGAATTGTACCTATGCATAAAATCAAAGAGTTGACCTTAGATTTTGAATCGTTAAATACAAATGGTTTTTTATTAGGGCATGCCAGTTTTGTTTCTATTCCGGTTGATTTTCCAATGATAAAATTCTTGGAACACTTAATGGAATTTACTGCAGATGAATCTTGCGGAAAATGTTATCCGTGTAGAATTGGTTCTCACAGAGGAATGGAAATGTTGCAAAAAGCACAAAATTCTGATTACAAAATAGACAAAGTATTATTTGATGATTTATTAGAAACCTTAGAAATTGGTTCGTTATGTGCATTAGGTGGTGGTATTCCATTACCCGTTAAAAACGCATTACAGTATTTTCAAGATGAATTAAAAGGATATTTTACAAACAACTAGAAACATGAAAGCATTTATAAATAATATTGGTTACGAATTTAATTCTGGAGAAACCATTCTAGAATTTGTAAGAAGAATTGAAAGCAATAAAGATGTAATTCCGACTATGTGTCAAGACGATCGTCTAGAGAATTTTGGCTCATGTAGAGTATGTTCTGTAGAAGTTGCACGTGAAAAGGATGGTCCTACAAGAACCATGGCTTCATGTCATACCCCTGTTGGTGAAGGTTTATACATTTATCACAATACCGATAAAATGAAACGTCTTCGTAAAAATATTGTGGAATTAGTATTGACAGATTATCCTTCAGATAAAGTGTTTCCGCCAGAAAACAAAAAAGCAACCCCTTTTCAAGAAACCATTGCTCAAATCGGAATTCCGAATGTGCGTTATCCAGAAGGAAAAACACATTTAGATATTGAAGAAGACAGAGCACATCCTTATATAAAATCAGACTTATCACAATGTATCAATTGTTTTCGCTGTGTAAGAGCTTGTGAAGAAATTCAAGGTGAAATGATTTTAGGAATGTCTGGTCGAGGATTTGCAACCAATATTATCAAAGGATTTGATACTTCATTTGATGAATCTGCTTGTGTTTCTTGTGGCGCTTGTGTACAAACTTGTCCGACAGAAGCCCTAACAGATAAATATGAAACAAAAACATTAATTGCCGATGAAACGGTAAGAACTACTTGTACGTATTGCGGTGTTGGTTGTCAGTTAGAAGTTTCTGTAATTGATGGAGAAATCAAAGGAATTCAAGCTCCTGAAACTGCTGAAGTAAATGAAGGTCATACCTGTTTAAAAGGTCGATTTGCTTTTGAGTTTTACAATCATCCAGAACGATTACGTGAACCGATGATTAAGAAAAATGGAAAATTTGAAGAAGTTTCTTGGGATGAAGCCTATGATTTTATTACAACTAGATTGGTGGATATCAAAAACACCTATGGTCCAGATTCTATTGGAGGAATTTCATCTTCAAGAGCAACCAACGAAGAGAATTATTTAATGCAAAAAATGATTCGTGTTGCTGTTGGAACCAATAATATTGATGGTTGTGCTCGTGTTTGCCACGCTCCTACTGCATGGGGAATGCAGCAATCATTCGGAACTGGAGCCGCAACGAATTCAATTGAAGATTTAAAACAAACAGATGCTATTTTCTTATTTGGAGCAAATCCAATAAAAGGTCATCCTGTTACTGGAGCTAAAATTAAACAAGCTTTTATGAAAGGAGTTACTTCTATTGTAGTAGATCCTGTAAAGACAAAATTAGCTGACCTAGCCACTCATTTCTTACAAATTAGACCAGGAACCAATGTAGCAATTTTAAATATGTTGGCTCATTATATTATCATGGATGATTTGGTTGATAACAACTTTATCAAATCACATACAGAAAAATATGAAGAATTCAAATCTCATGTAGAAAATTTAAACATGGATGAGCTTTCAGAGCTGACTGGAGTAGATAAAGATTTGGTGCGTAAAGCTGCTCATGGCTATGCATCTGCTGAAAAAGCCATGGAGTTTCATGGATTAGGAGTTACAGAACATTTCCAAGGGAGTAAAACAGTAATGCTGCTTTCTAACTTGGCAATGATGACAGGTAATATTGGAAGAAACGGTGTTGGATTGAATCCGTTAAGGGGACAAAACAATGTACAAGGGGCTGCGGATATGGGAGTTCAACCACATCAAGGAGCAGGATATTTAGACGTTACAAAATTAGACATTCAACAATATTATGCAGATAAATATGGGATTGAAAAAATGCCTACAACCAATGGTTTAAAGATTCCAGAAATGTTAGATGCTGCCATTGCAGGTAAAATCAAAGCACTCTATATAATGGGTGAAGATACCATTATGACAGATCCAAATACCAATCATAGTATCAAAGCCTTTGAAAATGTAGATTTAATAGTTGTTCAAGAATTATTTATGACAGCAACTACAGAAATGGCGGATGTTGTATTACCCGCTTCTTCTTATTTTGAAAAAAACGGAACGTTTACTAACGGAGAACGACGTGTTCAACGTGTAAATAAAGTTATTGAGCCAATTGGAAACACAAAACCAGACGGACAAATAATTATTGACATTATGAGTCGTTTGGGGTATGATCAACCAACAGGATTGACCTATGATGCCGAAAAAGTCATTGAAGAAATTGCCGATGTAATTCCGTTTATGAAAGGGTTATCATGGGATCGTTTAGGAGAAAATGGATTGCAATGGCCAATTAAAGAAGATGGAACAGATACAAAGATGTTGCATATTGGTGGTGAATTTAAAAAAGGAATTGGAACATTTCATCATTTTGATTTTGAAGAATCACCTGAGATCGTGTCACACGGAAAAAAATTCCCTTTTATTTTAACTACAGGTAGAGAATTAGAACATTACAATTCTGGAACCATGACACGTAGAACGGATAATCAAAAAATATTAGCCAAAGATGTGTTGGAGGTCAACCCAAAAGATGCCATCAAAAAAGGAATTGAAGATAACGAAACGGTTCGCATATTCTCAGACAGAGGAAGTGTACACATTCCAATTAAATATTCGAAAAATGTGAAACGTGGGGTATTAAGAACTACTTTTCATCAACCCGAAGTATTTATTAACATTATTACTGGAAGCGTTGGCGACAAAGAAACCATGACGCCAGAATATAAAGTTGTAGCGGTAGATTTTGAGCGAATTTAATCTAAAAAACAAATCGTTTTTCAACTACGATGGCATTCTGATAAACAACGGAAGCCAATCTAAGGTTTCTGACGGAATTGTTGTTGAAGCTGCGTTGCAAATCAATATCAATACTGAATCTTATACCGTTGTTATGAGAACTCCAGGAAATGATTTTGAGTTGATTAGAGGTTTGTTATATGCAGAAGACATTTACAAAGAAACAGAAAATTTAAATTTTGAAATTATTGATGAAGAAGTTAATGGGTTTTCTATCATTAATGTAAATATCCCTAAAGAAAAACTAGGAAAAGGATATTTAAATAAACGAACACTATTATCGGTTTCATCATGTGGAATTTGTGGAAAACAAGAGTTAAATGACATAAAACTAGAAGGAACTGCACTTGAAAACAATCAGTTGTTTTCTTCAAATAAAATTAAAGAAATGTCATTAAAAATGTCTTCACTACAAAATACTTTTAAACAAACTGGGGGTAGTCATGCTGCAGCGATTTTTGATAAAAATTATGAAATTTTATCATTAAAAGAAGACATTGGCCGACATAATGCTGTAGATAAAGTAGTTGGTGATTTAATACTAAAAAACAACCTCTCAAAAGCATATTGCATGTTAGTAAGTGGTCGAGTTTCTTATGAAATCGTTTCCAAAGCATTTATTGCTAAAATCGGAATTATCGTTGCCGTTTCTGCTTGTTCAAGTTTGGCTATAGATTATGCTAAAGAATTCGGAATTTGCCTCATTGGTTTTAGTAGAACTGATAAAATGACTATTTATGCAAACCCTTCAAAAATAAGTTAATACCTAATGAAAAAGACAATTACTTTCTTATTGATATTTATAAAAATACAAGTTCTTTTCTCTCAAGAAGATGAAATTATTCCTACAAAGTTTATTCAAAATGGCTTTTTAAACTTAGATTATGTTTCTGTAAAAATGCCACTAAATGATTTTGGAAACCCAGAGATAAACATGGGATTAACAGGAATTCATTACAATCTTTTATTAAATAAATCTGTATATGCAGGGTTAGGATTTTATGGTTCTGTAAATGGAGAAAGAGGAGGTTTATTTACACTAGGCATAAACCTTGGAATTAAAAAAACCATCACAGATAAATTATTTATAGATACAGGTTTTCATTTTGGTGGTGGTGGTGGAGCTGGTGCGAAAGATGGAGGGGGTGCTTTTATTTTGCCGCATGTAAATTTAGGGTATCAATTCAAAAAATTCTCAACAACATTAGGATATAGTTATTTCAACTTTTTTGACAAAGGAAATATTACAAGTAGTCAATTAAGGGTAGGAATTCAAATTCCGTTATCCTATGAATATACAAATTTCAAAAATAGAGGTAACTATTTTTCAATTGAGAAATTAAAAAACACCAAATGGGATTCAGTTGCGGAGAAAATATCTTTCTTAATTCACTTCGACAACTTAAGTCCTTATGGCGATTCTCAGTTTACCGATTTCACTTCATTGAATGGTAAAACTATACGTCTTGCAGGATTTGAAATTGCTTCCTATTTTACAGATAATTGGTTTGCTTATTTTAGAGCTGACGGTGCGTATCATGGAATTCGAGGAGGTTATATGGATTTATTTATCGGTGGAGGTTATAAGTTTTCTTTTAACAAAAACAGAACGAATATTTTAACAAAATTTGCTATTGGAGCTGGTGGTGGTGGTGGCGCAGACACAGGAGGCGGTGTTTTAATTTATCCTGATATTTCTTTAGAGCAACAATTATTAAAAGATATTTTTATAACTATTAATAAAGGATATTTGCTAAATCCAAATCAACACTTTACAAGCTCTACTCTAGGTTTCGGGTTAAAATATTATTTACATCAACAAGGAATTAAGCAAAAAAATAACACCTATTATAGTTCTGCTAAATTTAAAGGCTTAAAAATTTCTTTTGGTCAAGAAATGTATCTAGATGCTAAAAGAGATTTAGTGCCTACAGAAAATCTATATCAATTAGCATTACAGTTAAATTTATTTGTTACAAAAAACATTTATGTTGCTGGGCACACTTCATTTGCAAACTTTGGGAATGCTGGTGCTTATGCAGAAGGAATCATTGGTTTTGGTTATCAGACAAACCCGTTTTTTAATAATAAAGCCCGAGTTTTTACCCAGTTTTTAGCTGGTGCAGCTGGTGGTGGACAAGTTAGTACAGGTCAAGGTTTAATTTTTAAACCAAGCATTGGGTTTAATTATCTTTTAAATGATAAATTAAGTCTCAAAACCTCTGTTGGAAGAGTAAAAGCTAGAGGTGGTAATTTAAATAGTACTAGCTTTAGCTTTGGATTAAATTATAGAATTAGTTTTTTGACTTCTAAATAGCTAAGGTTTACAATTCTATATCAAAATTTTATCTTTATATTTATCACCTTATTAAGTTAAAATAACCAAAATCAATTTTCCAATGAAAAATTTAAAACTTTTAGTAGCTACACTACTGATAATAGTTTCTTGTAAAACAGAAACAAAAAAAAATGATGAAACTATGGAAGCTGAATTATTAGCTAAAGCAAAAGGGATTCATGAAAGAGTAATGACATTAGACACTCATAATGACATCAATGTTAGAAACTTTACAGCTGATAAAAATTACACTCAAGATCTAGGAAACCAAGTGAATCTCCCTAAAATGATAGCTGGAGGATTAGATGTTTCTTGGTTTATTGTTTATACTGGTCAAGGAGATTTAACTGATGAAGGTTTTGACAGTGCATACAAAAATGCCATCTCAAAATTTGATGCAATTCATAGACTTACCAAAGAAATAGCTCCAGATAAAATAGAATTAGCGCTTACTTCTGCTGATGCAAAAAGAATTTATGCTTCTGGTAAAAAAGTGGCAATGATTGGTATCGAAAATGGATATCCTATTGGAAAAGATATTAAAAGAGTAAAAGAATTTTACGATTTAGGAGCTAGATATATGTCTTTATCTCATAATGGTCATAGCCAATTGTGTGATTCTAATACTGGTGAAAGAGATGACGTATGGTTGCATGGTGGAGTTAGCCCTTTAGGGAAGGAAGTTATCAAAGAAATGAATAAATGGGGTATTATGATTGATGTTTCTCATCCTGCTAAATCGTCTATGAAAGACATGATCGAGTTATCTAAAGCGCCAATGATTGCTTCTCACTCTTCTGCGAGAGCCTTGTGTAATCATAGTAGAAATTTAGATGATGAGCAATTAGGATGGATAAAAGAAAACGGTGGTGTTGTACAAACTGTTGCATTTAATGCTTATGTAAATACAGAGAAAAATAATGCTTATAACAAAGCAGCTACTGCATTTATGGAAGATATTGCAAAAGAGCAAGGTTTTACTATGATGTCTAGAGCTGATGCTAGAAAATTAGATGAAAAAGCACAGGAAGCTTATTATGAGCAATTCATGAAAATCAGAAAATTAGCGCAAGATAAAATGGCTGAAAATCCAGATAAATTTGATCCTGTAAATGTTTCTGATTTTGTTGATCATATAGATTATATGGTAAAGAAAATGGGAATTGATCATGTTGGAATCAGTTCTGATTTTGATGGTGGTGGTGGTGTTTCTGGATGGAACGATGCTTCAGAGACATTAAATGTTACTGTAGAATTGGTAAAAAGAGGATATACAGAAGCAGAGATTGAAAAACTTTGGAGCGGAAACTTATTAAGAGTTTTAGATAAAGTACAAGAAGTTGCTCAAAAAATTCAAAAAGGAGAAGAAGTTTAAAATTCAATTTTTTATAAAATACTATAAAGCTCGTTTAAAAACGAGCTTTATTTTTGTAAAAACAACTCAACATTAGAATTGCTTTCAACTTGATTTTGAATAGTAAGGTCTAATTGGTGAAAAAAATCTAATCCAGTAAGTTTTTCAATACTATCAATAGAAACAGTGAAACTTGTAATGCTTTTATTTGATTTTTCATTTTTTAATAAAAACCCTATTCCAAATAATTCTTTATTCTTAAACCTAAGTATAGATTTATAATAATACCTTGGCACCGTAACTTGGTTATCCCCTATTCTCTCTAATGGATTCTTTAACACTGGGCCCGTTATAACATATAAAGAATCACTAAGTGGAATCCAACTTCTTACTTCTTCTTCTAATTTTTTCCAGACCCCTCTATTAAATGATGGCTTCTGAGGACTCATATTACTCATGTAAAAACTTTCACTCATTGTTATATCATTAAAAGACATAGATTTTGCAGGAGCTAAATGTCCTCTATCATATCCAGAGTTTTTATAATCTTTTAAGGTAGAAGAGCCTGTTTTAACACTTAAATCTTCTCTAAAATTATCTTTTCTCTTGATGGTATTATTTACTGAATTTTTAAACAACTTATAAGCTACCCATTCTGCTTGTTCATCTTTTTCACTATAGGAAAAAGTATATTTGGTATGATTAACAACTTGATTTTTGTTGAATGCAGGAAACAAATAATCGACATACATACGTTTTGTATTTACTGTTGAGTCAAGTGTTTTTTCATTCTGTACAATTTCTATCTTATTGTTTTTTCTCTTGTTTTGAAAAAAGAAATAATAGGCTACTGAAATGAATAGTAAAATGAAAATGAAAAAAAGGATACGTTTTATCATTAAAAAGGATTTGATGATAAAAATAAGAAAAGGTACACGGTAAAAGCAAAAAGCCTTACAAATAAATTGCAAGGCTCAATTTTTAAGAAAATATTGTTTCTTGATTGATAAAGTGTTTAAACTCTACAATATATCCATTAGGATCTTTTACAAAAAACGAAACATGCTCTCCATTTTTATGTTTCAAAAAATCAGTTTTTTCAATATAAACGGTGTTTGATGCTCGTAACTTTTCATAAAGATTGGTCCAAGCTTCTTTTGATAAAATAACTCCAAAATGGAAAGAAGGTAAAATTGTGCCTTCAAATTTATAATTTTTAAAAGCAAAATTAAAATCACCAGATTTGGTAAAAGTTATCTGATGATTAAATAAATCTATATCTAACCATTGATTTGTGTTTCTGCCTAAATTTGCTCCAAGAATATGTACATAAAAGTTTTTAGTACTTTCTATTCCTTTGCAAGGCAACGATAAATGAAATAATGAACTCATAATATAATTGATTTAAAAATCGTCGTCAGTTTCTTCAATTTCTTCATTTAGTTCTAAATCAGCCTCTTCAAAAGAATCTTCATCTTCTGCATAATCTTCCATCGTTTGTTCTAATTTAGAACTAATTTTCACTAAAAATACAGTGTCTTCTGTTTTAACTTCTACAGCTTTAATCGTTTCTCCTTTAGCATTCTTAAAAGAAATGATATCAGCATAGTCATAACCATCAGGATATTTTTCGACAAGTAAATCTAAAATATCTGTTGTAAGTTTAGCATAATCTACAATAACACGTTTCATAATTTACATTTTTAATAGGTATGCAAATATTAATGGAGCAACGATTGTTGCATCACTTTCTATAATGTACTTTGGAGTATCAATATCTAATTTTCCCCAAGTAATTTTTTCATTTGGAACAGCTCCAGAATACGAACCATAACTTGTTGTTGAATCTGAAATTTGACAGAAATAGCTCCAAAATGGCGTGTCTGTTCTTTCCATATCTTGATATAACATTGGCACTACACAAATTGGAAAATCTCCTGCAATACCACCTCCGATTTGGAAAAAATCCAATTCCGTTTTTAGAATTCTCTGTGTACCAATCTGCTAAAAAGGTCATATACTCAATTCCAGATTTCATGGTAGTAGCCTTTAATTCACCTTTCATCACATAAGAAGCGAAAATATTTCCCATAGTACTATCTTCCCATCCAGGAACCACCATTGGTAAGTTTTTTTCTGCAGCTGCATACATCCAAGAATCTTTAAGATCTATTTCGTAATACTCTTCTAAAACTCCAGATAATAATAGTTTATACATGAACTCATGCGGAAAATAACGCTCTTCATTTGCTTCTGCATCTTTCCAAATTTTAACAATGTGTTTTTGCAAACGTCTAAATGCTTCTTCTTCTGGTATACAGGTATCAGTAACTCTATTCAATCCTTTTTCTAACAAGTCCCATTCTTCTTGCGGTGTTAAATCGCGATAATTTGGAACCCGTTTGTAATGAGAATGTGCTACTAAGTTCATCACATCTTCTTCTAAGTTTGCACCTGTACAAGAAACGATATGCACTTTATCTTGACGAATCATTTCTGCAAATATCTTGCCCAATTCTGCCGTACTCATTGCTCCCGCCAAAGAAACTAACATTTTAGAGCCTTGATTTAATTGTACTTCATACCCTTTTGCCGCATCTACTAAACTAGCTGCATTGAAATGTAAAAAATACTTTTCTATAAACTCTGTAATTGGTTTGTTAGAATTCGTCATCATCATTTTTAAATTTAGATAATTTACTAAAAGGATTGTCAGAATTTCCAATTCGTCTGTATCATAGGTATCATCATTAGCATAAATTTATAAGCTTAACATTTTGTAATACAATTTTGCTGCTAAGAAATCTGAAGATTTCTCTGTTGCATTTGGACATAATTCTACCATATCAAATCCAACAACATTTTTTTCTGCAAATACTTTCTTTAAAAACTCTAAGGTTTCATACCAAATAACCCTCCTGGTTCTGGTGTTCCTGTGACTGGTAATAATTGAAGGATCTAATGCATCCAAATCAAATGTAATAAATACATTATCTTGTTAATTGATCTATTACAGTCATCCATCCAATATTCATTAACTGCCATATCATGCGCAAAGAAAACTTTATCAGATTCATTAGGCTTTCTTTCAGAAGCATCCATACTTCGTATTCCAACTTGTACTAAGATTTGTAGTTTGATTTGCTTCATAAACAGCACAAGCATGATTGCATGTAGATACCTTCATACTCTTTACGTAAATCTGCATGAGCATCAATATGCAATACTGTTAAATTATTAAAACATTCATTAAATGCTCTAATAGTACCAATAGATATTGAATGTTCTCCTCCAAAAACAGTTACAAATTTATTTTTATTGATATATTGTTTTGTTATTTGATGCACGGCATTTACCATGGCTTCTGGTGATGAATTTTCTGTAATTGCATCTGCTAAAAAAACGCCTTCTTTGTATACTTCAGAATCGGTTTCTATATCATACAACTCCATATTTTCTGAAGCTTCTAAAAATGCTTCTGGCCCTTTATCGGCTCCTTTTTGCCATGTACTTGTACCGTCGTATGGCACAGGAATTAGAACAATTTTTGATTGCTCGATTTTTGAATAATTTTCAGGGATTCCTGCGTAAGTGTTACTAGTTTTCATATCCTAATATTGATAATAATTCTTTACTTTTTTGTTGTTCTTTAAATAACTTTGGTTGTTGTTTTTCCTTTACGGTCTTTATTAATTAATAATGTGTTTGGGTGTGGAATTAAACAATGCTGTAAACCTCCAAAACCACCAATGGATTCTTGATATGCCCCTGTGTTAAAAAAACCGATATACAAGTGGTTTGTCCTTTTCATAAACTGGTAAATAAATAGCATTAATGTGCTGCTCTGATTGTAATAATCATCACTATCACAGGTTAAACCTCCTAATAAAACACGCTCATATTGCCTATTCCATTTATTTACAGGTAACATAATAAAACGTTTATTAATTGCCCAAGAATCTGGTAATGTAGTAATAAAAGAGGAATTAATCATGTTCCAACGTTCTCTATCGTTTTGCTTTTTTTGGTATAAAACTTCATAAATGGCTCCGCCTGCTTCTCCTACCGTAAAACTTCCAAACTCTGTAAAAATGTTTGGCACATCTACATTGGCGTTTTTACATGCTTCATTTATTTGGTTGATAATTTCATCAATCATGTATTGATAATCAAACTCAAATGCCAAAGAGTTTTTTATTGGAAATCCGCCACCTATATTTAAACTATCTAATGTTGGGCAGGCTTTTTTAAGCTTGATGTAAACACTGATACATTTTAACAATTCATTCCAATAATAGGCATTATCTCTAATACCCGTATTAATGAAAAAATGCAACATTTTAAGTTCAACTTGAGGATTTTCTGCAATCTCTCTTTCATAAAAAGGAACAATGTTTTTATACCCAATTCCTAATCTACTTGTATAAAACTCAAATTTTGGTTCTTCTTCCGACGCTATTCTAATTCCGACTTTAAACTTCTTCTTCGTTTCTTGTTGAAGCAAAGAAAGCTCTTCGAAATTATCAATTATAGGAATACAGTTTTTATGGTTAGAATTTAGTAATTCTGCAATATTTTTAATGTATTGATCGCGTTTAAAACCATTACAAATTATATAAGTATCCTCTTTTATTTTTCCTTCAGCTTTTAAATTTTTTACAATATCTAAATCAAAGGCAGATGAGGTTTCTATATGAATGGTATTGGTTAATGCTTCTTCTAAAATAAATTTAAAATGCGAGCTTTTAGTACAATAGCTATAAAAATAGTTTCCTTTGTAGTTGTGCTTTTTCATAGATGATTTAAACCAATTTTGTGCCTTTTGTATATTCTCAGATATCTTTGGCAAATAGGTAAACTTTAAAGGCGTACCATATTGTTCAACCAATTTGGCTAAATCTATATTATGAAAAAATAAGTTGTTATTTTCTGTATGAAACTCCTCTTGAGGAAAATCAAATGTTTGTTCTATTAAATCTGTGTATTTGGTATTCATTTACTTTTTAAAAAAAATTATACGATTAACCTATCAAAATAGTTTTATTGCTACAATAAAGATAACCTAATTAAAAAGAAAATATCACTGTCTTATATTTAAATATACAACATGCAGTTTAGAAAACTGCTGTACATTTAAAAGAGTGTTGGGAAAAACCATAATTTTTTCGACGCATTTCCAAAATGCTAAATACTTATTTTCTTCCCAAGAATAAGTATTTACGAAATAAGAAAAACATAACATTTTACTTACTAATAAGTTCTCAAATGTAATTTTTTTTTTGATATAAAAAATAAAAATATAAAACAAAAAAGCCTCACATTTCTGTGAAGCTTTATGTGAGCCCTGAAGGATTCGAACCTTCGACCGCCTCCTTAGAAGGGAGGTGCTCTATCCAGCTGAGCTAAGAGCCCTAACTCATCGTCTGTGGTGGCAGGATTAACTTCGTTGATCCTTTCCAGTTTTCTTAAGAATGCTTGCTTTCTACGAAAACTCCACACCTTTATTTGTCGGGGTGGCAGGATTCGAACCTGCGACCTCCGCGTCCCAAACGCGGCGCGATAACCGGGCTACGCTACACCCCGAAAAAACAGTTTTCACTGTTATTCGATTGCCCATTTCAGTTTTTAAACACTCCGAAAAGCCGTTTTTAACTGAACAACATTTATACAAAAGTACAAATGCTGATTGCAAAATTTTGCGGAGAGACAGGGACTCGAACCCTGGCGACAGTTTCCCGTCGACAGATTAGCAATCTGCTCCATTACCGCTCTGGCACCTCTCCTTTAATAATACCTAAGTATTAATTAAAAATTGCGAGTGCAAATGTAATATTACAAATACAATTTCACAACCTTTTTTTGCTATTTTTTAAAAAAATGAAACTAATCTGGATATTCAATTCGAAGATGATAAATGTTCATTAATTTCTTCTTCACCACTTTTTTTATCTTTTCGATTTCTCTAAAAGTAATATCAGAATTAATGAATTGATTATCAGATTTTTGTTTCTCAACTATTTTATCAACCAGCTGGTCTATAGACTGTGCCGTTGGATTCTTTAAGCTTTTACATGCAGCTTCGGCCGCGTCACAAATCATTAGAATTGCAGTTTCCTTCGAAAACGGAATTGGTCCTGGATATTGAAACTTTAAAGGACTTACTTGCTCATCAGGATTCAATTCTTGTTCTTTCTTATAAAAATAATACACCAAACTCGTTCCGTGATGCGTTCTAATAAAGTCAATAATTCGATCTGGCAAACGATTTTCTTTTGCAAGCTCAATTCCTTTAATAACATGTGCAATAATAATAAAAGCACTGTCTTTAGGTGATAAATCATTGTGAGGGTTTACACCTGTGCTCTGGTTTTCAATAAAATACATCGGGTTTAACATTTTACCAATATCATGATATAAGGCTCCTGTTCTTACCAACATAGAATTTGCTCCGATTTCATTTGCAGCGGCCTCTGACAAACTAGCAACTTGCATAGAATGTTGAAAGGTTCCTGGAGCTTTTTCATTTAACTCTCTTAACAGCTTTGTATTTGTATTAGACAGTTCTAAAAGAGTTACGTCAGAAACCAATCCGAAGATTTTTTCATACATATAAATAAAGAACAACGACAAAAAGGATAACAATCCGTTTGCAGAAAATAGCATAAAATAGCCCCAGTTTATTTGAGAAGCATTTCCTTCCTTTATGATTGAAAAGGCAAAATAGGTAACCATATAAATAAGGGTAATTTGCCCAATTGAAATAAACAAATTGGCTCTTTTATACAATTCAGAAACCGTTAAAATAGTAACAATACCAGCAATAATATGTAGGTAAATGAACTCAAAACTATTGGGCACAATAAATCCTAATAACAAGACTGTTAGTACATGGGCAAACAGACCTAATCGTGCATCAAAAAAGGCCTTTAAGACAATGGGTAGAATACTCAGTGGAACTATATATAAATACTCTGAGTTGTATTTAATAACCAATGTTTGTATCAAAATCATTAAGAAAACATTGAAAAAGATAAAGGTTACTTTATTGTTGTTATTGTAAATTTCTAATCGATATTTTTTTAAGAAAAGTAATAACATCAATAAGGCTAATGACACTAAGATAGTGTAGCCACAAACAATCCATAAGTAATTAGATTCTGTCCAAACTTTAGATTCTGACTCTTTTTTTAGAGAATTTAAAATCTCATATTTTCTGCCCTCAACAATATCTCCTTTTAAAATTATTAATTCTCCAGAGGTTACCAACCCTTTGGTATATGAAATATTTTTAAACGATTCTTCTAGTGCTTTTTGGGTAAAAGTAGCATCGTAGGAAACATTTGGTTTTAATACTTCTAATAAGGTGTTTAATAGTTTATTTTCTGAATAGCTTATTGGAGAGCTTTTAATGTTTTCTGTAATTAATTGTAGAACTTCTTTATAAATTAACAATTTATTATACGCTACTTCTTCAACCTCATTGTCTTTTCGCAGGTAAATAATTTCATTTTCATTAAAAACTTTACCTTGACTCGCTTCATCAATGAATCCATATTTATATACCTCTTCAATAACAAAATTTCCTATAGAAATTAAACGCAACATTTGTTGCGAGTTTATAGAATCGTTAGCTTGAATGTAATTTATTTTGTTTGTAAATGCTGTTTTAATGTCTAAAACAGTGGCTTTATTAAACTCGAAATAGTGCTTGTTGTTTCTTGTAATCTCTACCTTTTCTTGATTGATTTCCTCATCACTTTTTTGAATAGAAAAGTCAAATGTTGCATATAAATTATCGTATTGCCAAGGTTTGCCTTTGTTAAAATCGTATTTAAACTGACCTCCTTTTGGAAATAAGTATACAATAGAAACTACCGCTATTAAAAACAATAGTACTTTATAAACTATCGCATTATTTTTATAGACTTTATTTATAAAATTACTCATTCATTTAATTTTAGTAGCTTAAAAACACATTTACAAACTTACTTTAAATAGTTTCTTCGGCAAAAATTAGATTTAACTTTATTCTTTGTTTAAGAAATGGTCTCCTTATATTTTAATGATCACAATAAATTGGTTATTTTCGCAATATAATAGTAATGTACAAAACATTTAAGATATATAGACATGAAAGAAGTAGTAATTGTATCAGTAGCTAGAACACCAATTGGTAGTTTTATGGGGAGTTTATCTTCTATTCCTGCTCCAAAACTAGGAGCTATTGCCATAAAAGGGGCATTAAATAAAATCAATTTAAAGCCAGAAATGGTAGAGGAAGTTTTTATGGGGAATGTGGTTTCTGCTGGATTAGGACAGGCACCTGCTAGACAAGCAGCACTTTTTGCCGGAATACCAAATACAGTTCCATGTACAACGGTTAATAAAGTGTGTTCATCAGGAATGAAATCTATTATGTTGGCTGCACAAACTATAGCATTGGGTGATGCAGAAATTGTGGTTGCTGGTGGTATGGAAAACATGAGTATGATTCCACATTATCAACATGCAAGAACAGGTTCTAAATTTGGCCCTATTACTATGGAAGATGGTATGCAAAAAGATGGTTTGGTTGATGCTTATGAACAAGTTGCAATGGGAGTTTGTGCTGATGAATGTGCAACTGAATATAATTTTTCTAGAGAAGACCAAGATAATTTTGCAATCGAATCATACAATCGATCTGCAAATGCTTGGAAAGAAGGAAAATATGCTGATGAAGTTGTTCCTGTAGAAATTCCACAACGCAGAGGTGAACCTATTATTTTCTCTGAAGACGAAGAATACAAAAACGTAAAAATGGAAAAAATTCCTGCTTTACGTGCTGCATTTACAAAAGACGGAACCGTTACTGCTGCTAATGCATCAACAATAAATGATGGTGGAGCTGCATTGGTTTTAATGTCTGCAGACAAAGCAAAAGAATTAAATATTACTCCACTTGCCAAAATTAAAGGATATGCAGATGCTGCACACGAACCAAAATGGTTTACTACTGCTCCTGCAAAAGCATTACCAAAAGCATTAGCCAAAGCTAATATTTCTATTGAGGATGTAGATTATTTTGAATTAAACGAGGCTTTTGCTGTAGTTGGATTGGCTAACATGAAAATTCTAGGATTATCATTTGACAAAGTGAATGTAAATGGAGGAGCTGTTTCTTTAGGACACCCTTTAGGCGTTTCTGGGGCAAGAATTATCATTGCTTTGACTTCTATTTTAAAACAAAATAATGCTAAAATTGGTGCTGCAGGAATTTGTAATGGTGGCGGTGGAGCAAGTGCAATGATTATTGAAAAAATATAATTTTTTAACTCAAAACTTATAACTCAAAACTAACAACTTGTTATACGGCATCTGTAATTTAAGTATTGTTCCTTTAAGAGCTGAAGCTTCAGATGATTCTGAAATGGTTTCTCAAGTCCTTTTTGGCGAGCATTTTAAAGTGCTGGAAAGAAGAAAAACCTGGAGTAAAATTAGAATTCACTTTGATTCTTGTGAAGGTTTTATTGACAACAAACAGTTTGAGGAAATTACAGAAGAAACATACTTAGATTTGTCTAATTCTAAGGCAACTTTATCTGGTGAACTTATTGACTTTCTTACAGAAGAAAACGGACGTTTATCTACCATACCTATTGGTGCTACTTTGCCGTTTTTTAGCAGCAAAAAAGCCTGTATTGGTGATAAAACATTCTCATATGAAGGTTCAATTATCAATAAGAAACTAGACAAAGAATACGTTTTAAAAACAGCTTTTTTATTTTTAAATACACCACATTTTTGGGGAGGAAAAACTCCGTTTGGAGTAGATAGTTCTGGGTTTACACAACTGGTTTATAAACTTTGTGGCTATCAATTATTAAGGCAAGCCAAAGAGCAAGCAACACAAGGAGAAGTATTAAGTTTTATTGAAGAAAGTGAGCCTGGAGATTTGGCTTTTTTTGATGATAATGAAGGTGTTATTACCCATGTTGGCATCATTATGAAAGACAATTACATCATACATTCATTTGGAAAAGTTAGAATAGACCGGTTAGATCATAGTGGAATTTATAATGTTGATTCTAAAAGACATACACATAAACTTAGAGTAATTAAAAAGATTATTTAGCATAAAAAAACCGAAACAAAATTGTTTCGGTTTTTTATTTATAATTAAAAAATTACTTTAACGTTTCTAAAACTTTTCTTAATGCTGTAGCTTCATCATTTTTTTCTAATTGATCATAAACTCCAATTAACATTCGAACTGTTGATTCACTTCTTTCTTCTTTATCAGCCTTGATTAAAAATGGTAATATTTTATTAAACAAACTTTTACGTTCTGCTTCATATTTCGAATAATTTTTTACGTCTGACATTGGTAACGCATTCATTTTCGTCACTAAATCTCCATCTTTTAATATAAGCGTGTTTGCTAACATCCAATTTCCTTTAGGGTAATCTGGATTAATTTCTAATGCTTTTGTAAAATATTTTTCAGCTTGCTCAATATTCTTTTCATTATAATTTACAATTCCAATATTATAATATAAATCTGGGTTCATTGGATCTTTATCTGTAGCTTCTTTCATCAAAGCTTCAAACTTTTTAGGCTGCTTTAAATCGTTGTAGATATAAGCCTCTGTTAACAACAATTGCAAATTATCTGGTTCTTGCTTACGTAACTCCTGTACAAGAGTGATCGCTTCATCATTTTTTTGCTGTTTTGTTAAGATGGTTACCAAATTCTTTAAAATATCATTTCTTTTTGAAGGAGAATTTGTAATAGAATTATTGATGTATTTACCAGATTTCATCATTAAATTCATTTCTTCTTTAGAATTGAATGTGATTTTTTTATTAGAATCTTTATCAATCGCTCCGTAAACTTCTTTGATTCCTGTATAGCCTAAATCTTTTAATTGGCTATAATAATCATAAGCTGTATCAAAATCTTGAGATTGCAATGCTAGTTGTGCCGCATTAGATAAAAACAAGGTGTCCTTTTTATCTAAAGTGTATCTTACATAAAATGCTTTTGCGGCTTCTTTGTAATTTTTTGCTTCGTAAAGAGCAAATCCATTTTTATTTACTTCATCTTTCAACGTATTTAACAATGGAATTGCATCATCTGAATAACGTTCTTTTCCTGTCGATTTTTCGAAAGCGAATAAATCGTTATAGGCTTTTGCAGCTTTTTCATACTCTTTATTACCTCCAAAAGCTTGCCCTTTTAAAAAATAAAATTTAGATTTTGTTTTTTCATCTGCATTGGCAATTAATCCTTCAGCTGAGTTTATTGCTGATACTGCAGTAGCAAAATCTTGTTTTTTAATTGCCTTCTCTGCGGTTTTCAACTCGTCTTTTTGCGCAAAGGCTGTTACTGTAAACAACCCTAACACTACTAATGCTATTTGTCTTTTCATTCTAAAATAATTTTAATCGTCCTTTTTTTATTCTTGGCTTTCTGTTGCTGAATTGTCAACTTCTGTGCCAGTTTCATTTTCGTCTATTTCTTCTTCTTCTTCGTGCTGTACTTTTGCTACAGCAGCAATGCTATCAGAATCTTTAATATTTATTAATCGAACACCTTGAGTTGCTCTTCCCATTACTCTTAAATCAGAAACAGCCATTCTAATTGTGATACCAGATTTGTTAATGATCATTAAATCATCTTCGTCTGTAACATTTTTAATAGCCACCAAATTTCCTGTTTTTTCTGTAATATTCAAAGTTTTTACACCTTTTCCTCCTCTATTGGTAATTCTGTAGTCTTCTAAATTAGATCTTTTTCCATATCCTTTTTCAGAAACTACTAAGATATTACTCTCATCATCATTTACTGCTACCATTCCAATAACCTCATCATTTTTGTTTTGAAGTGTAATTCCTCTTACTCCAGAAGCTGTTCTTCCCATCGGTCGCGTTTTGCTTTCTTCGAAACGAATTGCTTTTCCAGATTTTAAGGCTAACATTACTTGGCTTTCTCCGTTTGTCAATTTTGCTTCTAACAACTCATCTCCTTCTTTAATGGTAATTGCATTGATACCATTTGTTCTTGGACGAGAATATTGCTCTAAAGATGTTTTCTTAACCTGACCTTTTTTAGTGGCCATGATTACATAATTATTATTGATGTATTCTTCGTCTTTTAAATCTTGAGTTACTAAGAATGCTTTTACTTTATCATCTTGTTCTATATTGATTAAGTTTTGCATTGCTCTTCCTTTGGTGTTTTTACCTCCTTCAGGAATTTCATAAACGCGCATCCAGAATACTTTTCCTTTTTGAGTAAAGAACAACATGTATTGGTGATTTGTACCCACAAATAAATGTTCTAAGAAATCTTCATTACGAGTCGTTGCTCCTTTTTGCCCTCTTCCTCCTCTATTCTGAACTTTATATTCGTCTAAATTTGTACGTTTTAAATACCCAGCATTAGAAATTGTTACAACAACTTGCGTATCTGGAATCATATCTTCAATACTCATATCTCCACCCGCATATTCTATACGAGAACGACGTTCATCTCCATATTTATCTCTCACAGCAACCAATTCGTCTTTAATAATTTGATAACGTCTTCTTCATTTTCTAAAATATCCTTTAAGTCTGCAATCGTTTTCATAATTTCTTCAAACTCAGCGCGCAATTTATCTTGCTCTAGACCTGTAAGTTGACGCAATCGCATTTCTACAATTGCTTTTGCTTGAATTTCTGTCAATTCAAAACGAGCAATTAAAGCTTCACGAGCATCATCAGCATTACTAGAAGCTCTAATAATTTTGATTACTTCATCTATATTATCCGAGGCAATAATTAACCCTTCTAAAATATGTGCTCTAGCTTCTGCTTTTCTAATTCATATTTTGTTCTACGAACAACAACTTCGTGTCTATGTTCTACAAAATAATGGATTAATTGTTTTAAGTTTAATTGCTCTGGTCTACCTTTAACCAATGCAATATTATTTACACTAAATGAGGTTTGTAATGCGGTGTATTTGTATAATTTATTTAAACATGATATTCGGAATTGCATCACGCTTTAAGATATATACAACACGCATTCCGTTTCTATCAGATTCATCTCTAATATTTGCAATTCCTTCTAATTTTTTATCATTAACTAATTCAGCAGTTTTTTTAATCATTTCTGCTTTATTAACTTGATAAGGAATTTCAGTAACAATAATACACTCACGTCCTTTAACTTCTTCTATAATCGCTTTTGCACGCATTACAATTCGCCCTCGACCTGTATGAAAAGCATCTTTAACTCCTTCATAACCATAAATAATTCCACCTGTTGGAAAATCTGGGGCCTTTATATGCTGCATTAACTCATCAATTTCAATATCTCTATTTTCAATATATGCTAATGTACCGTTTACAACTTCTGTTAAGTTATGTGGCGCCATATTTGTAGCCATTCCTACTGCAATTCCAGATGCTCCATTTACCAATAAATTGGAATTCTAGTTGGTAAAACTGTTGGTTCTTGTAAGGTATCATCAAAGTTTAAACGATGATCTACAGTATCTTTATCAATATCAGCAACATGTCTTCAGAAATTTTCTGCATCCTAACCTCTGTATAACGCATTGCTGCTGGGCTATCACCATCAACAGAACCAAAGTTCCCTTGTCCATCAACCATCATATAGCGTAGACTCCAGTTCTTGAGCCATACGCACCATTGAATCGTATACAGAAGTATCTCCATGTGGATGATACTTTCCTAAAACTTCTCCAACAATTCTTGCTGACTTTTTATAAGAACCAGTAGCTTTAATACCTAATTCATGCATTCCATACAATACTCTTCTATGTACTGGTTTTAACCCATCTCTTACATCTGGTAATGCTCTTGAAACAATAACCGACATTGAATAATCAATGTACGCAGATTTCATTTGCTTCCTCAATATTAATCGGGATCAATTTTTCTCCGTCTGCCATATATATTTATGTATTAATTTTTATACTAATTTCTTAAACGAGCAAGATACAATTTTTTACCTTTTTACTCAAAAAAAATAACTATCTGATCAACCTAGAGTTATCAACATTTTTTAATATTTTTCAACAAGGTTTATCGGGCTGATTTTCAAGTATTTCTAGTTGTTTTTTTAAAGACAATTTGACATAAAATTTTAAACTGGCACTTTTTTTGTAATTTTTCATAAAAAATCTACTAAATTTACAAATAGATATACAATTATATGGACGATAATTTTTCACCAAGAGTAAGAGATGTAATCACCTTTAGTAAAGATGAAGCTTTACGTTTAGGACATGATTTTATTGGCACAGAGCATTTATTATTAGGCTTAATCAGAAAAGGAGAAGGTAAAGCAATTGACATAATGACCGCTTTTGATGTTGATTTAGAATTGATGCGTAAAAAAATTGAAAAATTAAACCCTGCTGCAATCCAGTTTTACTGATGCTGGAAGAAGAAAAAAAGCCTGCATCTTAACAAGGCAAGCAGAAAAAGCATTAAAAACTACTTTTTTAGAAGCAAAACTGTATCAAAGTGACTCTATAGATACTGCACATTTATTGTTGTGTATTTTAAGAAATGAGAATGACCCAACAACAAAGTTGTTAAACAAAATGTATATTGATTATGATCAAGCTAAAGCTTTCTATAAACAACTTCATACAGATGAGTCTGAGTTGTCCATAGATCCAATTGCAGAAACTCCTTCTGATGACGAGTTTGATCAAGAAAAATCGAATCCTTATGGACAACAACCTCAAAAAGGAGCTGCACCAGTAAAAAAATCTAAAACTCCTGTTTTAGATAATTTTGGAAGAGATCTAACCGCTTTAGCAGAAGCTAATAAATTAGATCCTGTTGTGGGAAGACAAAAGGAAATAGAGCGTGTTTCTCAAATACTTAGTCGAAGAAAGAAAAACAACCCGATGTTAATTGGAGAACCTGGTGTTGGTAAATCTGCAATTGCAGAAGGTTTAGCATTACGTATTGTTAACAGAAAAGTATCAAGAATTTTATTTGACAAGCGTATTGTTTCTTTAGACCTTGCAAGCTTAGTTGCTGGCACAAAATACAGAGGTCAGTTTGAAGAACGTATGAAAGCCTTGATGAATGAATTAGAAAAAAATGAAGATATCATTTTGTTTATTGATGAAATTCACACCATTGTAGGTGCAGGTGGCGCTACTGGATCATTAGATGCATCTAACATGTTAAAGCCAGCTTTAGCACGTGGAGAAATTCAATGTATTGGAGCAACAACTTTAGATGAATTTAGAACAAATATTGAAAAAGATGGAGCGTTAGAACGTCGTTTTCAAAAAGTAATTGTAGAACCTACAACTGTAGAAGAAACGATTCAAATTTTACATAACATCAAAGAAAAATACGAAGAACATCATAATGTTGATTATACAGATCAAGCTATTGAAGCATGTGTAAAGTTAACGAATAGATACATGACAGATCGTTACTTACCAGACAAAGCAATTGATGCTTTAGATGAAGCTGGTTCACGAATTCATATTACAAACATTATTGTTCCTCAGCAAGTTCTTGCTTTAGAAGCAGAATTAGAAAACATTCGTTCTAATAAAACAAAAGCTGTCAGTGGACAAAAATATGAAGAAGCGGCAAAGCTTAGAGATGATGAAAAAAACATTGAAGCAGCTTTAGAATCTGCTCAAAAACAATGGGAAGAAGATTCTAAATTAAATAGAGAAATAGTTACTGAAGACAATGTTGCAGAAGTTGTTTCTATGATGACAGGTATTCCGGTTAATAGAGTTGCCGAAGCAGAAAGCAATCGCTTGAGTGAACTACCAAAGTTGATTAAAGGAAAAGTAATCGGTCAAGATGAAGCAGTTACCAAGGTTGTAAAAGCTATTCAGAGAAACAGAGTTGGCTTAAAAGACCCTAACAAACCTATTGGATCATTTATCTTTTTAGGTCAGACTGGGGTTGGTAAAACTCAATTAGCAAAAGTATTAGCAAAAGAATTGTTTGACTCTGAAGATTCTTTAATAAGAATTGACATGAGTGAATACATGGAGAAGTTTGCGATTTCTAGATTAATTGGTGCCCCTCCTGGTTATGTTGGTTATGAAGAAGGTGGTCAATTAACCGAAAAAGTTAGACGCAAGCCTTATTCTGTAGTTTTATTAGATGAGATTGAGAAAGCACATCCAGATGTATTTAACATGTTACTTCAAATTTTAGACGATGGTTTTATAACTGATAGTTTAGGTAGAAGAATTGATTTTAGAAATACCATTATTATCATGACGTCTAATATTGGTGCCAGACAATTAAAAGATTTTGGTGCAGGAGTTGGATTCGGAACCTCCTCAAAAGTTGCTCAAGCAGATGAACACGCTAAAGGAATAATAGAAAATGCTTTAAAGAAATCATTTGCGCCAGAGTTTTTAAATAGAATAGATGATATTGTTGTTTTTAACGCTTTAGAAAGAGAGCAAATTCATTCTATCATAGACATTGAATTAGATAAACTACTTCATAGAATTTCTGATTTAGGCTATACCTTAAAACTAAGCGATAAAGCAAAAGATTACATAGCAGACAAAGGATTTGATAAAAAATATGGTGCAAGGCCCTTAAAAAGAGCTATACAAAAGTATATTGAAGATGCTTTAGCCGAAGAGATTGTCAATTCTAAATTGTCTGAAGGTGATACCATAGTAATGGATTTAAATTCCAAAACAAACACCTTAACTATTAAAGTAAAAAAAGCAAAGAAAGCTCCTGAAGAGCAAAAAGAAGAATAAGTAAAAAACCGAGCAAATAGCTCGGTTTTTTTTATGAAAAAAATAACGTTAGTATCAATTAAAGACCATTCATCATTTACTTATATTTGCATAAAATTTGAATAGTACATCAATGAAAAAAATTACACTTATCTTAATTATGTGTGTTGCACTTGTTTCTTGCAAAAAAGAAACACCTGGTTTTGTGTCTTTCTCGGGAGAATTATCAAACATTAGCAAAACTGATACAGTTTTTTCTTTAAGAAGTAAAGAGCACACAAAAGAAATCAAAATCAATACAGACGGTACATTTAAAGATACTCTACATTTAAAAGAGGCTGGTTATTATACCTTGGTTATGAATAATAGAAATTATGGCTTTGTGTTTTTAAGAAATGGCTTTGATTTAAATCTAACTGCAGATAATAATTCGTTTTTTCAAACAACAAAATATTCTGGAAATGGATCAAATACCACCAACTATTTAATTGATCAGTATAAATACAATTTGGCTATTGGAAATACAAGCAAATTATTTATGCTTGAAAAAGATGCTTTTAAAAAAGAACTAAACTCTATTAAAAATGCGTATGACAGTTTACAAAAGCTACATGGTGAAATAGACACGATGATTGTTAGAATAAACAGCAAACAAAACACAGAATTATTTAATCTATTGGAAAAAAATTATGATTCACAACATGCCGCAATTTTGCAAAAGATGAAAGCAGAAGAGTCATTAGGCAAAGGGAAACCAGCTCCAAAATTCAATAATTATTTAAATTATAAGGGTGGAAAAACATCACTAGATGAGTTTAAAGGAAAATATGTATATATAGATGTTTGGGCTACTTGGTGTAAACCTTGTATTGCGGAAATCCCTTTTTTGAAAAAATTAGAAAAAAAATACGCTCGTAAAAAAATTGAATTTGTAAGTATCTCTACTGATAATTCTAGCACTGCGGACTCTTGGGATAATGCGCTATCTAAATGGAAAAAAATGGTAAAGGATAAAGATTTATCTGGGGTTCAACTCTATGCTGGAGAAGACACAAAATTTGCAGAAGATTATCAAATTTATGGAATCCCAAGGTTTATTTTAATTGATCCTAACGGAAACATTGTAAATGCAAATGCACCAAGACCATCTGACCCAAGTTTAGAGGTTTTATTTAAAGAACTAGGGATTTAATATCCTAAAAAATTAAAACAAAAAAAGCAGGAATAAATTCCTGCTTTTTTTGTTTTAAACTGCTATTTTTTTATCCTTTAAAAACGCCCATTTTAGAATATTTATCCATTCGTTGCATTACCAAATCTGTTTCACTAAGATCTTTTAATGCATCATAAGATGCTAAAATAACTCTTTCTACTTCTTTAAATGTAGCTTCTCTATCTGAATGAGCACCTCCTAAAGGTTCTTTAATAATATCGTCTACGATTTTTAATTTCATACCGTCTTCAGCAGTTAGCTTTAATGCTTCGGCTGCTTTTTCTTTGTGCTCCCAACTTCTCCATAATATAGAAGAACAGTTTTCTGGAGAAATTACAGAATACCAAGAATTTTCTAGCATTAATACTTTATCTCCTACTCCAATTCCCAATGCTCCACCAGAAGCTCCTTCTCCAATAATAACAGCAATAATAGGTGTTTTTAAACGAGACATTTCTAAAATATTTCTTGCAATTGCTTCTCCTTGTCCACGTTCTTCTGCTTCCAACCCAGGATAAGCACCTGGAGTATCGATTAATGTTACTACAGGAATGTTAAACTTCTCTGCCATTTTCATCAATCGTAAAGCTTTTCTATATCCTTCTGGATTTGCCATTCCGAAGTTTCTGTACTGACGTGTTTTGGTGTTGTACCCTTTTTGTTGTCCAATAAACATAAAAGATTGATCCCCTATTTTACCTAAACCTCCTACCATAGCTTTATCATCTTTTACACTTCTATCTCCGTGCAACTCCATAAAAGTATCGCCAGCAAGTGCTCTAATGTAATCTAAAGTATAAGGTCTGTTTGGATGACGAGATAATTGTACTCTTTGCCAAGCAGTTAAGTTTTTATAAATTTCTTTCTTGGTAGCTATTAATTTTTTTTCAATTTTCTTACAAGTTGCAGTAACATCAACATCACTTTCTTCTCCAATAACCTGACATTTTGTTAATTGATCTTCTAACTCTTTAATTGGTAGTTCAAAATCTAAATATTCCATATTATAGTTGATTAATTTTAACTGAATCAATTAAATTGATTGAATTTACAACATTACAAACTTACTATAAAATTTGTTTTTGTTCTATAATTTTTGATTTTTATTCTTTTTCATTTTTTGATGAATTGCCTTTCTGTTTTTGAGGATTCCGTTTAACATTACAACAAATAACACAATAAAAGCTCCGTAATAAAACTCTGGCTTCATTTTTTCTTTATCTCCAAATACAAGCAACGCTAATAGAATTGCATAAATTGGTTCTAAATTCATGGTTAAAATAACTGTAAAGGGGGTTAAATACTTCATGACTTTGACAGAAACAATAAAAGCATAAGCTGTACAGATACTACTTAGAATAACTAAATAAAACCAATCTGAATTTGACAAGCTAAAAAATTCAGTGGTAAAGCCTCCTGAAATAAACAAAAAGACAGTTACAAATACAACTCCAAAAAATAATTGATAAAATGAGATTACTTCCGCATCATTCTTTTTTACAAACAATCCATTTAACACAGAAAAAAGTGCAGACAAAAACGAGGCTATCAAGGCATAAAAAATTCCTAAAGCATATTGAGTTTCAAAATTGAAAATAATATACAACCCTCCAATTACTAATAATCCGAGAACAATTTCTATAGTTTTTATTCTCCTTTTAAAAAACAACGGTTCTAAGAGCGAGGTAAAAAAGGCTCCTGTACTCATAGTCACTAAAGCTATCGAAACTGTTGAGACTTTAATGGCTTCAAAAAAAGCAATCCAATGCAATGCTATAATTGTTCCGGTTAAAATAAATTTTAAAAGAGATTTACGATCTACAAGGAAATGTTTCTTTTTTATAAAAAAATAAAGCAACACAAACAGCACAGCCAACAACATTCGGTACCAAACCAGCGGTATAGAATCTATACTTATTAATTTCCCTAAAATGGCTGTAAAACCCCAAATAAAAACAATAAAATGAAGCTGTAAAAAGTGTTTTAAATTATTTTCTGGCATTATAATACAAGTATAATGCTAGTGCACCGAAAACCATATTTGGTATCCATACTGTTAACAAAGAATTTGCCCCTGCTACTGCTCCTAAAACTTCAGAAACTTTTAAGAAAAAAATATAAACAAACATTAAACCAAAACCTAGGGCTAAATTAACCCCCGTACCTCCTCTACGCTTTTTAAATGCTAAAGCAACGGCTATGATGGTTAACATATAAGATGCAATTGGTAAACTTGTTCGTTTATGTAATTCTACCAAATGTGCATTTAAATTTTTTACCCCCCTTTTTTTAGAAATATTGATGAATTTTATCAATTCATCTGAGGTCATTTCTTGCGCCAATGAAGTCTTATAAATTAAATCTTTTGGAGAAAAGGCAAAAACGGTATCAAGAGCAGTTCCCATAAAAATACTATCTCTATTTTTATAAACTCGTCTAATCTTATAAGTAGACAATCTAAACGTACTGTCTTTTTTATTCCAGCTTATATAGTTAGAAGTTAGTTTAGATTTTATTTTATTTCCATCATAAACTTCTGTAGAAAAGTTATACCCTGTATTTCCTTTTAAGTCATAGCTCTGAATAAAGATATAAGTACTATCTGTTAATTGAAGGCTAAAATCTTTGATTATATTATCACCATATTTTATGGTTTCAAAATAAGTATTTTCAAATTTTTTACGCACTTTACTACTACTAGGCACTACAAAATGATTCATCAACAACGCTAAAAATGTAACCAATGTTGCCCCAATAAAATAGGGATATAAAAAGCGTGTAAAAGAAACTCTTGCATTATTAATCGCAACAATTTCTGTATTGTTAGAAAGTTTAGATGTGAATATAATTACTGCAACAAATAATGCCAGCGGCATAAATGTATTTGTATAATAAATGATGAAGTTTTTATAATAATCATTTACAATTTCAACTAAAGTAATGGTGTCAGATGCTAAAAATTTATCAACTTTTTCTGCTATATCAACTAGCAATACCAATTGGTATTAAGATTAGTAACGTAAAAACAAATGTTACTAAATATCTTTTTAATATGTACCAATCAATAATTTTCAAATTATAATCTTTTATCCATTTGTTTCACCATTTTATCTTTCCACTCGGTAAAATCTCCTGCTAAGATATGCTTTCTTGCTTCTCTACTCAACCATAGGTAAAACCCTAAATTATGAATGGTAGCAATTTGTCTTCCTAACAATTCTTTTGACGCAAATAAATGACGTAAATATGCTTTAGAATATAAGTGTCAACAAAGGTAATATCCATTCATCGATGGAGAAAAATCATTTTCCCATTTTTTGTTCTTAATATTGATGCTTCCATGTGCTGTAAACAACATTCCGTTTCTTGCATTTCTAGTTGGCATCACACAATCAAACATATCAATTCCTAATGCAATATTTTCTAAAATATTTATTGGAGTTCCTACACCCATTAAATATCTTGGTTTATCTTCAGGTAACACAGCACGTTACAACTTCTGTCATTGCATACATTTCTTCTGCAGGTTCTCCTACTGACAAACCTCCAATTGCGTTTCCTTCTGCTTCTCGTAGCAATATATTCTGCAGATTGCTTCGTAAATCTTTATAAGTACTTCCTTGAACAATCGGAAAAAAGGTTTGATGTAATCCATATTTAAGGGTGTTTCTTCTAAATGATTGATACAACGTTTTAGCCAACGATGTGTCATATGCATAGATCGTTTTGCATAATTATATTCGCAAGGATAAGGTGTACATTCATCAAAAGCCATGATTATATCTGCTCCAATTGATCGTTGAATCTCCATCACATTTTCTGGTGTAAAGAAATGATAAGAACCATCAATATGACTTTTAAATTTAACGCCTTCTTCTTTAATTTTTCTTCTTCCTGATAAGAGAATAAACTTGATAACCACCACTATCTGTCAAAATATGGTCGATCCCAGTTCATAAACTTATGCAAACCACCTGCTTGTTCTATAATAGTTGTTTTGGGTCGTAAGTATAAATGATAGGTATTTCCTAAGAATTATATCCGGATTTATCTCATTCTTTAATTCGGTTTGATGCACTCCTTTTACAGTTCCTACTGTACCAACAGGCATAAAAATCGGTGTTTCAATTTCGCCATGATCTGTCGTCATTACTCCAGCTCTAGCCTTACTCTTTGGGTCGGTTGTTTTTAAGTCAAATTTCATTGCTTGCAAAGATACAGTTATTTAAGAATTGTACTGTTAAAGAAACTATAGGATTTTACCTCTTTTTTCTTTTGAAAGAAGTATTAGAATTTCGTTTAGATTTTGGTGAGTTTTTCCTAAACGCTGCACTTTTCTTTGTAAAATCATTAGGTTTTAATATCGGTTTCTTTGAGGTTTTCTTTTTTGGTTTTTGTTTATCTACTGATGCTTCTTCCGTTTTAGAAGAACTAGCCACCATTGCATTAATTTCTGATAATTCTTTTTCGGAAATTTCTCTCCAATCTCCAATTTTTAAAGAGCCTAATTTTACATTCATAATACGAGTTCGTTGTAATTTCAACACTTCGTACCCTAAGTATTCACACATTCTTCTAATTTGTCTGTTTAAACCTTGTGTAAGAATAATTTGAAATGTATTTGTACTGATTTTTGTAACGCTACACTTTTTGGTGACTGTTCCTAAAATCGGAATTCCGTTAGCCATTTTTTGAAGAAAATCATCTGTAATTGGCTTATCAACTTTTACAACATAATCTTTTTCATGATTGTTACCTGCTCTCAAAATTTTATTAACGATATCACCATCGTTTGTTAAAAAAATCAACCCTTCGGAAGGTTTATCCAATCGACCAATTGGAAATAAACGTTCAGGATGATTTATATAACTGATAATATTATTTTTTTCTTTAGAATCTGTTGTACATACAATTCCGATTGGCTTGTTAAAAGCGATGTACAATGTTTTAGGTTTAGATTGTAACTTTCTACCATCAATTTTTACAACATCTCCATCAAAAACCCGATTTCCAAGTTCTGTTGGTTTTCCGTTAATTGTAACTCTACCTGCAATAATCAGCTTTTCTGCTTCTCTACGAGAGCAAATTCCTGTACTGCTGATAAACTTATTAAGATTTGTAGATTGTTGATTGTTCTGTTCCAAAAGCCCTAAACTATTTCTACAAAGAAACGGATTCTTTAAATAAGTATAGTTCTAAATGTTAAATTTATTCTTGGGGTTTTAATCAATTTTGTGGGTGGTAATCTATGTAACCAATTTGTTTGTGTAGTGCCTTTCATCACCAATAAACTTCCTTTTTCTAAAACAATATCTACTTTATGTTTTGTTTCTTTATGTTTAAAAGAAAACTTACGTTCTGCTCCAAGCGTTAAAGAAGCTATTTCTCCATTTTTCTTCAACATTTTTTCACCGTCAGAATGCCAAGCCATACCTTCTTCTCCTGAATGATATAAGTTTAACAAACAAGAATTATAAGTTGCACTGCTTTCCTTTTCTACTATTTCTTTTAGCTCTAATAGCTCTTTCGTCCACAGTAAGGCCTGCTTGGTGACATTCGAATAATGATAGTAATAATTGGTGTCTCCATACCAAGCAACTTTACGCTTTGTGATTATTTTTTTACCAAAAATCACCGCTTCATCATTTTTCCATTCGATTTTAGAGAGTAGTTTTTGATAATAAAATTGACTTTGGTTCTGCGTTAAAATCTTGCCATGATAATTTGAGATTCCATCATAAGGTAAAACATTGACTATTTTTTCTTGATTGAATAAATCCATTATTTAAAAATACAAAAACCGGTTTATTAAAGCATCTATTTTGAAAAAAAGTCTCCTAGTTATTTTTTTCAAAATAGATGTAATTAAAAATTCATACATTTGTAATTCATATGAAAAAAGTATTTCAAAAAATAACATCAATTTTAATGGCCGTAGTCGTCTTATTTTCTACGATGTCGTTTACTGTTGATTTGCATTATTGTGGTGATACTTTAGTTGAAACTGCAGTTTTTCATAAGGCAAAAGGTTGTGGCATGGAAATGCAAAACCCATCAACCGAAGATTGTGCTATTATTAAAAGTGATTGCTGTTCTAATAATCAGATAGTAGTTGACGGTCAAGATGAATTACAAGTATCTTTCGAAAAAATTTCATTTGAAAAACAGCAATTTATTACTTCTTTTATATATACATACATCAATCTTTTTGAGTCTGTAAAAGAAAGTACTAATTCTTATAAGGATTACAGTCCTCCTATAGTCGTCAAGGAACTCTACAAACTTGACGAGACGTATTTAATTTGATTTTAAACAATAAACTTTTTTATCCTTCAGAGCTATTCTTTTTAGGATAATTTCTTGCATTCTGTGTTTACTAAAACACTAAAGTTTAATCGTTTAAAAAATCAAAGCAATGCTAAATAAAAGCATCAAATTTTTAATAGAAAACAAACTCGTATCTGTCTTATTATTAGTTTTATTTATAGGATGGGGAACAGTGAATTCACCATTCAATTGGGATACAGGATTCTTACCTAGCAATCCTGTTGCCGTAGATGCCATACCTGACATCGGTGAAAATCAACAAATCGTGTTTACGAAATGGGATGGTCGTTCTCCTCAAGATATTGAAGATCAAATAACCTACCCCTTAACAACTTCCTTATTAGGAATTCCTGGAGTAAAAACAATTCGTAGTTCTTCTATGTTTGGTTTTTCTAGCATCTATATCATTTTTGAAGAAGATATAGAATTCTATTGGAGTCGTAGTAGAATTCTTGAAAAACTAAATTCATTACCAAGTAATTTACTCCCTAACGAAGTGAAGCCTGCGTTAGGTCCAGATGCAACAGGTTTAGGGCAAATATTTTGGTACACTTTAGAAGGTAGAGATGAAAAAGGAAACGTAACTGGTGGCTGGGATTTACATGAATTAAGAAGCATTCAAGATTATTATGTAAAATATGCTTTGTCTTCTGCAAGTGGAGTTTCAGAAGTTGCTTCTATTGGTGGTTATGTGCAAGAATATCAAATAGATGTAAATCCAGAATTAATGCGTCAATACAATATTGGTTTGAATCAAGTTGTAAAAGCCGTTAAAGAAAGTAATAAAGATATTGGTGCACAAACCTTAGAAATTAACCAAGCTGAATATTTAGTGCGAGGTTTGGGGTATGTAAAATCGATTTCAGACATAGAAAATGCTGTTGTAACTTCTAAAGATTTCGTTTCAATAAAAATCAAAGACATTGGAAAAGTAGCATTAGGGCCTGCCGCTCGAAGAGGAATTTTAGATAAAGAAGGTGCAGAAGTTGTTGGTGGTGTTGTGGTGGCTCGCTATGGTGCAAACCCTATGGAGGTTATCAACAATGTAAAAGAAAAAATAAATGCATTAAGTGCAGGACTGCCTTCGAAAACATTGAAAGATGGTCGCATATCACAAGTAACGATTGTTCCTTTTTATGATAGAACCGAACTCATACAAGAAACTTTAGGAACATTAAATGAAGCTTTAACCTTAGAAATTTTAATAACAATCCTGGTTATTATGATTATGGTATTTAATCTTAGAGCGTCTATCTTAATTTCTGGGTTGCTCCCTGTTGCTGTGCTGATGGTTTTTATAGCCATGAAGTTTTTCAATGTTGATGCAAACATTGTAGCACTTTCTGGTATTGCAATTGCTATCGGAACTATGGTAGATGTTGGAGTTATACTTTCAGAAAATATCATTCGCCATTTAGATGAGGATGATGGAAGGTTACCAATAAATTCCGTAGTCTATAATGCTACAGCAGAAGTTTCTGGCGCTATTGTTACCGCTGTAATGACAACCATAATTAGTTTTATTCCTGTTTTTACCATGATTGGCGCTGAAGGAAAACTATTTAGACCATTAGCTTTTACAAAAACCTTTGCTTTAACTGCTTCTATTATTATCGCTTTGTTTATCATTCCGCCTTTTGCGGCGTTTCTTTTTAGAAAGAAAAGCATAAAAAAGAGCTTTAGTTATCTAATCAATAGTCTATTAATAGGGTTAGGTATTGCAGCTATTCTATATGGATATTGGCTAGGGTTGATATTGATTGCTTTTGGAGTTACAGGAATCTTAAAACTTTTAGAAAAACTGAATGAAAAGAAAGCAAATTATGTCAATATTCTCATTTCAGTTTTAGCAATTGTATTCTTATTAGCAGAATACTGGAGACCATTAGGAGTTGATAAAAGTATTTTTTGGAAACTAATTTTTGTTAGCATTATTTGCTTTGGATTGTTAAGTGTTTTTTCAGTTTTTATCAAGTTTTATTCACGCATTTTAAGGTGGTGTTTAGACCATAAAATTTTGTTTTTATCAATACCTACAGCCATTGTTATTTTCGGTTTTTTAATCATGAAAAATACCGGAAAAGAATTTATGCCATCTTTAAACGAAGGTTCATTTTTATTGATGCCAACCTCTATGCCTCATGCTGGAGTTGAAGAAAACAAAAGAGTCTTGCAACAATTAGATATGGCAGTAGCCAGTATCCCAGAAATTAAAACCGTTGTAGGAAAAGCTGGTAGAACAGAATCTGCTTTAGATCCTGCTCCATTGTCTATGTACGAAAACATGATTCAATATAAATCAGAATACATGTTGAATGAAAATGGAAAAAGACAGCGTTATAAAGTAAACGACAAAGGTTTCTTTGAATTAATAGATGGCCGATTTATTGCAAATCCTAATAATTCAGAAGATACTTCTTTGATTTCAATTGATAGATCTCAATTAATTAAAGATAATAATGGAGAGTTTTACAGAAATTGGAGACCAAAAATTAAATCACCCAATGATATTTGGAATGAAATTGTACGTGTTACCAAACTTCCAGGAGTTACTTCTGCACCTAAATTACAGCCTATAGAAACACGTTTGGTTATGTTGCAAACAGGTATGCGTGCGCCAATGGGCATAAAAGTAAAAGGGCAAGATTTAAAACAGATTGAAAATTTTGGTATTGAATTAGAAGACATTTTAAAACAGGTAAAAGGTGTAAAAACCGAAGCTGTGTTTGCAGATAGAATTGTTGGAAAACCTTATTTGTTAATTGATATTGACAGAGAAAAAATAGCACGTTATGGCATTTCTATACTAGATGTGCAAAATATTATTAAAGTAGCAATTGGAGGCATCCAAATAACTCAAACCGTAGAAGGAAGAGAGCGTTATGGTGTTCGTGTTCGTTATCCAAGAGAATTAAGAGCCAATCCATCAGATTTAAAAAACATCTATATTCCTGTTGCTAATGGCAATCAAATACCGTTAAGTGATGTAGCCTCTATTAAATACGAAAAAGGTCCACAAGTGATAAAAAGTGAAGATACTTTTTTAGTTGGATATGTATTGTTTGATAAAATAGACGGATTTGCAGAAGTAAATGTTGTTGAAAGTGCACAAGCTTTAATTCAATCAAAAATTGATTCAAAAGAATTAGTTGTTCCAAAAGGAGTTAACTATCAATTTACAGGAACCTATGAAAATCAGCTTAGAGCAGAGAAAACTTTATCTGTTGTTGTGCCTTTAGCATTGGCAATTATCTTTTTAATTCTCTACTTTCAGTTTCGTTCTGTTACAACTTCATTGATGGTCTTTACAGGAATTGCAGTTGCTTTTGCCGGTGGATTTATAATGATCTGGCTTTACGGACAAGATTGGTTTTTAAACTTTAATTTTTTCGGTGAAAATGTACGAGACTTATTTCAACTAAAAACCATCAACTTAAGTGTTGCGGTTTGGGTTGGTTTCATTGCATTATTTGGAATTGCAACTGATGACGGTGTTGTAATGGCCACTTATTTAACACAAACATTTAAAAGAAATAAGCCAACGAATAAAAAAAGTATCAGAGCCTCTATTGTAGAAGCAGGAGAGAAAAGAATTCGCCCTTGTTTAATGACAACTGCTACTACCATTTTAGCCTTATTACCTATTCTAACCTCAACAGGTAGAGGAAGTGATATTATGATTCCGATGGCAATTCCAAGTTTTGGCGGAATGCTAATTGCTTTGATCACCTTATTTGTTGTTCCGGTTTTATATAGCTGGAAACAAGAGTTACAACTTAAAAAAGAATTAAAATGAAAAAACTATTATGTATACTAGTTGGCATTTTGAGTTTCAATTTTTCAAATGCTCAGCAATTAGAAAAATTAATTAAAGAAGGATTAGAAAACAATTCTAAAATTCAATTATTTGATTTAAAATATCAAGTTGCTAAAGAAAAAGTAAATGAAGCAAGTACACTCCCAAATACGCAAATTGGAGTTGGGGTATTTGTAAGTGAACCAGAAACAAGAACTGGAGCCCAACGTTTTAAACTATCCGCAAAACAAATGCTACCCTCTTTTGGTTCAATAACTGCTAGAAAAAACTATAAAAACGCTATAGCTGATGCTGTGTATGTTGATATTGCTATCGAAAAAAGAAAACTAGTTGCGTCCATATCACAATCCTATTACACCTTGTATGCCTTAAAAACACAACAGCAGATTTTAAGTGAAAATATTTCTCTACTAGAAAAAATACGAGACTATTTTTATTAAAGTATGTTGAAGTCGGAAAGGCTTCTGCTGTAAATGTTTTGCGCTTGCATATGCGAAAAAACGATTTAACGGCTTTGAAACAAGTGTTGCAACAAGAATTTTTAGCAGAACAAACTTTACTGAACAAAATATTGAATAGAGATAAAAACATTCCGATTTCTATTGGTGAATTGTTAATGATTTCTGAAAGTGATTTAATCAATAAAGAAAACTTAGATCTACATCCAGAATTATTAAAGTATGACAAACTGTATCAATCTATTGAAAAATCTGAATTAGTAAATAAAAAAGAGCAAAACCCGATGTTTGGCTTGGGATTGGATTACATCGCTGTTTCTGAAAGACCAAATATGAGTTTTACAGATAACGGAAAAGATATTTTAATGCCAATGGCTACCATTTCAATTCCTTTATTTAACAAAACGCACAAATCAAAAACAAAACAAAATGAGTTAAGGCAACAAGAAATCATTACTCAAAAACAAGACAAAAAAAATCGCCTAATCACATTATTAGGACAAAGCTTTTAAGAAAAGAAATTCGGCTATCATAAATTACAATGCTCAAGTAAAAAATTTAGAACAAGCAACAAATGCTGAGACGATTTTATTTAAAAACTTTGAAACTGGATCTGTGAATTTTAATGATATTCTTGAAATTCAAGAACTTCAATTAAAATTTCAAATCAATAAAATAGAAGCTATCAAAACATATTATTTACAAACAACAATTATCAACTATTTAACAAAGTAAGATGAAAAAATATATAAATTATATCGGAATTTTAGCAGTAGGGCTACTTTTAGGATGGTTCTTTTTTGGAAACTCTTCTGGTGAAAATACTGTGCACGATCATCCTGAAACATCTGAAACTACTAAGATGTGGACTTGCTCCATGCATCCTCAAATCATGAAATCAGAACCGGGTGATTGTCCGATTTGTGGTATGGATTTAATTCCCGCTGAAACAAATCATCAAGGGTTAAATGCCAATGAATTTAAGCTTACTCAAAACGCGATGGCTTTGGCTAACATACAAACATCTGTTATTGGAAATAGTACAAATAAAAATGGGTCCATTAAATTATCAGGTAAAATTGCAGAAAATGAGGAAGCTAGTGTTGTACAAGCAAGTTACTTTTCTGGGAGAATAGAACTTTTAAACATCAATTCTACAGGTGAAGAAGTGCAAAAAGGACAACTTTTAGCAACCATATATTCTCCTGAGTTGATTGCTGCCCAACAAGAATTAATTACTGCAGCAATATTAAAAGAAACTCAACCAGATTTATACAAAGCTGTTCGTAATAAATTAGCTTTTTGGAAAATTTCTGAGGATCAAATCAAACAAATTGAAACATCAAAAAAAGTACAACAAAACTTTCCTATTTATGCAACCGTTACTGGAACTGTTTCAGAAAAATTGGTAAAGCAAGGAGATTACGTAAAGCTAGGACAAGCACTTTTAAAAATAACAAACTTAAATACTGTTTGGGCATTATTTGATGTATATGAGAATCAAATCGACTTATTTAAAAAAGGGCAAAATATTACAGTAACAACCAATGCTTTTCCAAATAAGAAATTTATGGAGAGAGTAGATTTTATTGACCCAACCCTAAATTCTGCAACAAGAACTGTAAAACTTCGCGTAGTACTAAATAATACAAATCGTGATTTAAAAACAGGAATGTTTGCAGAGGCTTCAATACTACATTCATCAAACAAAAAAGAAGACGTATTAATGGTTCCTTCAACAGCAGTTCTATGGACAGGAAAACGTTCGGTTGTTTATGTAAAAACAAATTCAGTTGAACCTGTTTTTTGAGATGAGAGAAATTACGCTAAGAAATCAAATTGGTGAACAATATGAAATTCTTGATGGATTGAAAAATGGAGACGAAATTGTAACCAACGGTACTTTTACAATAGATGCAGCTGCACAATTACAGGGTAAAAAATCGATGATGAATAAAAAAGGAGGAAAAACAACAACAGGTCACGAAAGTCATTTGACTAAAGAAATTACAGAAATAAAAGAAAATAAAAGACTCAAAGTTTCTTCTAAATTTCAATTACAATTAAAAGGCGTCTTCAATAATTACATTAAATTAAAAGATGCTTTGGTAAAAGATGATTCAAATAACGCTGTAGCTGAAGCAAAAAATATTTCACAGAGTTTATCCAAAGTAGATATGAAGCTATTAAAAGATGAAAAGGCACACACCAAATGGATGTCTTTTCAAAAAGAAATAAAAGCATCTAGCCTATCCATTTCAAATACTTCTGACATAAAAATTCAAAGAAATTACTTTATACATTTATCTAAATATCTAATTCAAACAATAGAAATTTTCGGTATTCAAGAAAAAGTATACAGTCAGTTTTGCCCCATGGCAAATACAGATAAAGGTGCTTTTTGGTTAAGTACTGAAGAAAAAATACGAAATCCTTATTTTGGAAATGCTATGTTATCATGTGGTAGTGTAGAACAGATAATTGAATAAATAAGCATAAAAAAGAAACCCGTAACAAATTGTTACGGGTTTTTGCGGAGAAAGAGGGGTTTTGTTCCAACAGCCCTCATACGGCATTTTGCAAATGCCAAAGTCTTAAAAACAAAAAAACCACTCAAGTAAACTTGGTGGTTTTTTATTTTCAAGCCTAGCGCTTGATTGCGGAGAAAGAGGGATTCGAACCCCCGGACCTGTTACAGTCAACAGTTTTCAAGACTGCCGCATTCGACCACTCTGCCATTTCTCCAAGTGTCTCATCAGGTATTCCCTGAATGCGGTTGCAAATATAGAATCTTTTTTGTGTTCCTAAAAAGAATTTTAAACTTTTTTACGATTATTTTTTTCTAAAGATTCTCTAATAATAATACTACTTTTACAATCAAATTCCTAGGAGATGTTAGATGCAATTTTATTAATAATTGTGGGGTTTATAGCTGGTTTTATCAATACGATTTGCTGGTGGTGGCTCTTTAATTACCTTGCCTGTTTTAATTTTTATGGGCCTACCTCCTAGTGTTGCTAACGGAACCAATAGAATAGGAATCGTTATTCAAATGCTTGCTGGTTCTGCTGGTTTTAAAAGCAAGGGGATTTCTACATTTCCGTTTAGTATTTACATGGGGATTGCAGCATTGTTGGGCTCATTAATCGGAGCGCAAATAGCGGTTGATATTAAAGGAGAAACCTTTAACAAAGTGCTTTCTTTTGTAATGATTGCTGTAGTGTTAATTATCGTTTTTAAGCCAAAAATCAATGCAAAACAATTACTAGAAAGAACAACTGGAAAACACCTTTGGATTAGCTGTTTTGCCTTTTTTATTTTTGGTATTTATGGTGGATTTATCAATGCCGGTCTTGGTTTTATCTTGATTTTATTTCTACATTATTTCAACCATTTATCATTGGTAAAATCAAATGCAACAAAAGCTGTAATCATTACAATATATATGACCGGAGCATTGGTGGTGTTTATTCTAAATGATAAAATTGATTGGTGTATGGGATTGATTATGGCTATTGGAACTTCTTTAGGTGGTTGGTTTGCAAGTCGATTTTCTGTAGCAAAAGGGGATGGTTTTATCAAAATTTTTTTAGTTGTTATTGTAAGTTTTATGGCGGTAAAGTTGTGGTTTTTCTAAGAAAAAAAAGTAACTTCGCTACTCATATCTTTTAAAACACAGGGGCAATGTTCAATTCTTTTGGAAACTTATTAAAACTTACAACTTTTGGGGAATCTCACGGAATTGCTATTGGTGGAGTTATTGATGGATTTCCTGCTGGATGAAAGTAGATTTTGATGCTATTCAAAATGAATTAGATAGACGTAAACCTGGGCAATCAGCTATTGTTACTCAACGTAAAGAACCAGATACCGTTCAGTTTCTTTCAGGAATATTTGATGGAGTTACTACTGGAACTTCTATTGGTTTTCATATTCAGAATACCAATCAAAAATCAAAAGACTATTCTCACAACACCAATGTTTATAGACCTTCACACGCTGATTTTACCTATGATAAAAAGTATGGAACTCGAGATTTTCGTGGTGGCGGTAGGACTTCTGCCAGAGAAACTGCCAATTGGGTAGTTGCTGGTGCATTAGCAAAACAATTGATTTCTCATATCAACATCAATGCTTTTACGTCTTCTGTCGGAGATATTTTTATAGATAAACGGTATCAAGATTTAGATTTCACTAAAACAGACTCGAATGTTGTTCGTTGTCCAGATGCTACTTCAGCAGAGAAAATGATTTCTAAAATAAAGGAAATAAGAAAAGCAAGGCGATACTATTGGTGGAACCATTACCTGTGTTGCCCAAAATGTTCCTGTAGGTTTAGGAGAGCCTATATTTCATAAACTGCATGCACAATTAGGGAAAGCAATGCTATCTATCAATGCTGTAAAAGGATTTGAATTTGGTTCTGGTTTTTGTGGTGCAAGAATGAAAGGAAGTGAACACAACGATGTTTTTAATGCGGATGGTAAAACCGACTCCAACTTGTCTGGTGGAATTCAAGGTGGAATTAGCAACGGAATGGACATTTATTTTCGTGTGGCTTTTAAACCTGTGGCTACCATTATGCAAAACCAACAAACCATAGATTCTGAGGGAAACCTTACAGAAATTCATGGTAAAGGTAGACACGACCCTTGTGTAGTTCCAAGAGCTATTCCAATTGTAGAAGCTTTAACGGCTTTGGTGTTGGCTGATTTTTATTTATTAGATAAAACTAGAAAAATATAAAATCATTATTTGTTTAACTTAAAAACTAAACATAAAAAAACCGAAACATATACGTTTCGGTTTTTTTATGTTATGCTTCCCTAGTAGGTCCAAAGTTCATTGGAATTGGTGGTTGCAAAATGTGGTACATTTCGAGCAACCTTTCCATTGATAATAAAGGTTCTCTATGTAGTTTAAGCTTCACCAGTAGGTCCAAAGTTCATTGGAATTGGTGGTTGCTCGTAATCTTTAATTTCCCCATGTGCTTGTTCAAATCGATTTACATTGTCGAGCAATGCTTTGGTTAATCTTTTGGCATGTTGCGGAGTTAAAATGATTCTAGATTTTACTTTTGCTTTTGGTACTCCAGGCATTACATTGATAAAATCAACAATAAATTCTGATACCGAGTGATTGATGATTGCTAAATTAGAATAGGTTCCGTCTGCCACATTTTCATCTAATTCTATGTTTAATTGTTGTCCTTGTTCGTTGTTATTATCTTCCATTTGAATAGCATTAAAAAAGCCTACAAATTAATTTGTAGGCTTTATATTTATTTATAGATTTTCTTCCATTTCATCCTTCGGACCTACAATGATATGATCATATTTTCTCATACCTGTACCTGCTGGAATTCTCTTACCAACAATTACATTTTCTTTCAATCCTTCTAAGGTATCTATTTTACCATTAACGGCTGCTTCATTCAACACTTTCGTAGTTTCCTGGAACGATGCCGCAGAGATAAACGATTTAGTTTGAAGCGAAGCTCTTGTAATACCTTGCAACACTTGTTCTGCTGTTGCTGGCTGAGCATCTCTTGCTGTCGCTAAATTCTGATCATTTCTACGTAAAATAGAGTTTTCATCTCTTAACTGACGTGAAGTAATGATTTGACCTGCTTTTAAGTTTTCAGAATCTCCTGCATCTTCAACAACTTTCATTCCGTATATAGCGTCATTTTCTTCGATAAAGTCGTTTTTATGAACTAATTGATTTTCTAAAAATAAAGTATCCCCAGAATCAATAATTCTAACTTTACGCATCATTTGACGTACTACAACCTCAAAGTGTTTGTCGTTAATTTTTACTCCTTGTAAACGATATACTTCTTGAATTTCGTTTACTAAGTATTCTTGCACCGCTGAAGGCCCTTGAATATTCAAAATATCAATTGGAGTAATTGCTCCATCTGATAATGGCATTCCAGCTTTTATGAAATCATTTTCTTGTACTAAAATCTGGTTAGATAACTTGATTAAGTATTTTCTAACATCACCCGTTTTAGACTCAACGATAATTTCTCTATTACCACGCTTAATTTTTCCGAAAGAAACAACACCATCAATTTCAGCAACTACTGCTGGATTTGAAGGATTACGAGCTTCGAATAATTCCGTTACACGAGGTAAACCTCCTGTAATATCTCCTGCTTTACCAGATTTACGTGGAATCTTCACTAAGATTTTACCAGACTCAACTGTTTCTCCATTGTCTATCATTAAGTGTGCTCCTACAGGTAAACTGTATGAACGCAATGCATTACCATCTTTATCTTCAATAATTAAAGAAGGAATAATTTTCTTGTTCTTAGAATCTGTAATTACTTTTTCTTGGAAACCAGTTTGTTCATCGATTTCTACAGAATAGTTAATTCCTTGTTCTAAATCATCAAAACGAACTTTACCTCCAAATTCAGAAACAATAACTCCGTTAAATGGATCCCATTGACAAACTACGTCACCTTTTTTAATGGTTTTTCTATCCATATCAAAAATGGTAGAACCATAAGGAATGTTATTTGTACTTAATGTAATTCCTGTTTTCTTATCAACAACTTTAATCTCTGCTGTTCTAGAAATTACTATATCAATTACTTCTCCACTTGCATCTTTTCCTTTTACAGTACGTAAATCTTCAATTACAACATTACCTTCAAAGTTTGCTGTTAATTTATTGTCTTCAGAAATGTTTCCAGCAACACCCCCAACGTGGAACGTTCTTAATGTTAACTGTGTACCAGGCTCTCCAATAGATTGTGCTGCAATTACACCAACTGCTTCTCCAATTTGAACTTTATTAAGAGTAGATAAACTCTGTCCGTAACATTTTGCACAAATACCTTTGCTAGACTCACATGTTAAAGCAGAACGTACTTGAACTCTGTCAATTCCTGTTGCTTCAATAGCATCTGCTACATAAGAAGAAATTTCTTCACCAGCTGTTACTAATAATTCATCAGTTAATGGATGCATATACATTTTGTAAAGAAACACGTCCTTCAATTCTTTCAGATAATGACTCAACAATCTCATCATTTTTCTTTAATGGCATAACTTCTAAACCTCTTAAAGTACCACAATCTTCTTCGTTGATAATTACATCTTGAGAAACATCTACTAAACGACGCGTTAAATAACCTGCATCGGCTGTTTTTAATGCTGTATCGGCTAATCCTTTACGTGCACCGTGAGTAGAGATAAAGTATTCTAAAATCGATAATCCTTCCTTAAAGTTAGAAAGAATTGGATTTTCAATAATTTCTCCACCACCTGCAGTAGATTTTTTAGGTTTTGCCATTAATCCACGCATACCTGTTAACTGACGGATTTGTTCTTTAGAACCCCTCGCGCCAGAATCTAGCATCATGTATACTGAGTTAAAACCTTGCTGATCTTCACGCAAACGTTTCATAGATAACTCTGTTAATCTGTTGTTCGTAGAACCCCAAATGTCAATTACCTGATTGTAACGTTCTTTATTGGTTAACATTCCCATGTTATAGTTTGCAATAATTACATCTACTTCTTCATTAGCTTCTGCAATCATTGTTGCTTTTTCCTCTGGAATAATAATATCACCTAAACTAAATGATAATCCTCCTTGGAATGCAAACTTATATCCCATGTTTTTGATATTATCTAAAAATTCTCCTGTAGTAGGAATATCAGTAGCTTTTAAAATTCCGCCAATAATTCCACGTAAGTTCTTTTTAGTTAATACCTCATTAATATATCCTGCTGCTGGAGGAACAACTTCATTAAATAAAACTCTACCAACAGTAGTTTTTATAATTTTAGTTACTTGTTCTCCATTTTCTCCTAAATCTTGCGTTCTTACTTTAATTCCAGCATTTAAGTCAACCATTTCTTCATTAAAAGCAATGTTTACTTCTTCTGGTGAATAAAAAGTTAATCCTTCTCCTTTAATTGGTAACTTCTGGAGTAGAGATTCTTTCTTTAGTCATATAGTACAATCCAAGTACCATATCCTGAGAAGGAACTGTTACTGGAGCACCATTTGCTGGATTTAAGATATTATGAGAAGCCAACATTAACAATTGTGCTTCTAAAATAGCTTCTGGTCCTAATGGTAAATGTACCGCCATCTGGTCACCATCAAAATCGGCATTAAATGCCGTACACACTAATGGGTGTAATTGAATTGCTTTTCCTTCAATTAATTTTGGTTGAAAAGCTTGGATCCCTAAACGGTGAAGCGTAGGAGCACGGTTTAATAATACAGGATGTCCTTTTAAAACATTCTCTAAAATATCCCAAACTACTGGCTCTTTTCTATCGATTATTTTCTTTGCAGATTTTACAGTTTTTACAATTCCTCTTTCAATCAATTTTCTGATTACAAATGGTTTGTAAAGTTCTGCTGCCATATCTTTTGGGATACCACATTCAGATAACTTTAATTCTGGTCCAACAACAATTACAGAACGTGCAGAATAATCAACACGTTTCCCTAATAAGTTTTGACGGAAACGTCCTTGTTTCCCTTTTAATGAATCTGATAAAGATTTTAAAGGTCTGTTAGATTCTGTTTTTACTGCTGATGATTTACGTGTGTTGTCAAATAATGAATCTACAGATTCTTGCAACATACGTTTTTCATTACGTAAAATAACTTCAGGAGCTTTTATTTCTACCAATCGTTTTAAACGATTGTTTCTGATAATAACTCTACGATATAAATCATTTAAATCTGACGTTGCAAAACGACCACCATCTAAGGGAACTAATGGACGTAATTCTGGTGGAATCACCGGAACTACTTTCATAATCATCCATTCTGGTTTGTTTTCTCTATCTTTATTAGAGTCTCTAAATGCTTCAACAACATTTAAACGTTTTAATGCTTCTGTTTTACGTTGTTTAGAAGTCTCTGTATTTGCTTTGTGTCTTAATTCATAAGAAAGTGCATCTAAATCGATACGAGCTAACAAATCAATTAAACATTCAGCTCCCATTTTAGCAATAAACTTATTTGGGTCAGTATCATCTAAATATTGATTTTCTGGCGGAAGTGTTTCTAAAATATCTAGGTATTCTTCTTCTGTTAAGAAATCCATTTTTTGCAATGGTTCTCCTTCAACATTTTTAGCTATACCTGGAGCAATTACTACGTAACGCTCGTAATAGATAATCATATCTAACTTTTTAGATGGCAACCCTAAAAGGTATCCCATTTTGTTAGGTAATGATCTAAAGTACCAGATATGAGCAACAGGAACTACCAAGTTAATGTGTCCTACTCTATCTCTACGTACTTTCTTTTCTGTAACTTCTACACCACATCGGTCACAAACGATTCCTTTGTAACGAATTCTTTTATATTTACCACAAGCACATTCAAAGTCTTTTACAGGACCAAAAATACGCTCACAAAATAAACCATCTCTTTCTGGTTTGTGTGTACGGTAATTAATTGTTTCTGGTTTTAACACCTCTCCTCTAGAAATTTCTAGAATAGATTCTGGAGATGATAATCCAATTGAGATTTTATTAAACTTTTTTACAGTGTACTTCTCGTTTGTTCTTGCCATGGTAATGGATTCGAATTAAAATTGTAAAAATATCCTCAAAAGAGGCTTATAAATATATGATTGTCATCAAGCCTTTCGGCTTGATGACATTTCACTGTTTGTTATTCTTCTAGTTGAACGTTTAATCCTAAACCTTTCAGTTCGTGCATTAATACGTTAAATGATTCTGGTAAACCAGGTTCTGGCATTTCTTCACCTTTCACAATACTTTCGTATGTTTTGGCTCTACCTAATACATCATCAGATTTTACAGTTAAGATTTCTCTTAAGATACTAGATGCACCGTATGCTTCTAATGCCCAAACTTCCATCTCTCCAAAACGCTGACCTCCAAACTGAGCTTTACCTCCTAATGGTTGTTGTGTAATTAATGAATAAGGACCAATAGAACGCGCGTGCATTTTATCTTCAATCATGTGTCCTAACTTAATCATATAAATTACTCCAACCGTTGCTGGTTGATCAAAACGTTTTCCTGTTCCACCATCATATAAATAGGTATGTCCAAATCTTGGCACACCAGCTTCATCTGTATATGCATTGATTTGATCTAAAGATGCTCCATCAAAAATTGGTGTTGCATACTTTTTGTCCTAATTTTTGACCAGCCCATCCAAGAACTGTTTCATAAATCTGACCAATGTTCATACGTGATGGTACTCCTAATGGATTTAAAACGATATCTACAGGTGTTCCGTCTTCTAAGAAAGGCATGTCTTCTGCTCTTACAATACGAGCAACAATACCTTTATTTCCGTGACGTCCTGCCATTTTATCACCAACTTTTAAGTTTACGTTTTTTAGCAATATAAACTTTAGCTAATTTTAAAATTCCTGCTGGTAATTCATCTCCTACAGAAATTGTAAACTTCTCACGACGTAAATTACCTTGTAAGTCGTTTACTTTAATTTTATAGTTGTGAACTAATTCTCCAACAGATTTATTTAAATCTTTATCAGTTGTCCAAGACCCTTGTGTTAAATGCGTATAATCTTCAACAGAGTTTAACATTTTTAAGGTGAATTTCTTTCCTTTTGGAAGTACTTCTTCTCCTAAATCATTAAAGACTCCTTGTGAAGTTTTTCCACTGATTAGTGCAAAAAGTTTTTCAACCAATTGATCTTTTAAAATATCAAACTTAGAAACAAAAGAACTTTCTAATGCTACAATAGCATCTTTATCTCTTGCTCTCTTCGTTTTATCTTTAACAGCTCTTCTAAATAATTTTTTGTCAATTACTACTCCTCTTAATGATGGAGAAGCTTTTAATGATGCATCTTTTACATCACCCGCTTTATCACCAAAAATTGCACGTAATAATTTTTCTTCTGGAGTTGGATCTGATTCACCTTTTGGAGTAATTTTCCCGATTAAAATATCACCAGGATTTACTTCTGCTCCAATACGAATCATTCCGTTTTCGTCAAGATCTTTTGTTGCTTCTTCAGAAACGTTAGGAATATCATTCGTTAACTCTTCAGTTCCTAATTTGGTATCTCTAACATCTAAAGAATACTCATCAATATGAATTGATGTAAAAATATCTTCACGAACTACTTTTTCAGAAATTACAATTGCATCCTCAAAGTTATACCCTTTCCAAGGCATAAAGGCTACTTTCATATTTCTTCCTAAAGCTAATTCTCCTTTTTGTGTAGCATAACCTTCACAAAGAACTTGTCCTTCTGTAACTCTATCCCCTCTTTTGACAATTGGTTTTAAGTTGATACAAGTACCTTGATTGGTTTTTCTAAATTTAATTAAGTTGTATGATACCTCGTCAGAATCAAAACTTACCATTCTTTCTTCTTCGGTTCTATCGTACTTAATTGTAATTTTATTAGCATCTACATATTCTACAACTCCTGCTCCTTCTGCATTGATTAAGATTCTAGAATCTTTTGCAACTCTACGCTCTAAACCAGTACCCACAATTGGAGATTCTGGTCTTAATAATGGAACTGCTTGACGCATCATGTTTGATCCCATTAACGCACGGTTGGCATCATCATGTTCTAAGAAAGGAATTAATGAGGCAGAAATAGAAGCAATTTGATTTGGAGCAACGTCCATATAATCTAACTGCATCTGGAGATACTACAGGGAAATCTCCTTCTGCACGAGCAATTACTCTCTCGCTAGTAAATTTCCTTTTGCATCAATTTCTAAATTAGACTGTGCTATTTTCTTTCCTTCTTCTTCTTCTGCACTTAAATAAATATGCTCTTGCTTTACATCTACATTTCCATCATCAACTTTTCTATATGGAGTTTCAATAAATCCTAAGTTGTTTACTTTAGCAAATACTGCTAAAGAAGAAATCAAACCAATGTTTGGTCCCTCTGGAGTTTCAATCGGACATAAACGACCGTAATGTGTATAGTGAACATCACGAACCTCGAATCCAGCTCTTTCTCTAGATAAACCTCCAGGTCCTAATGCAGATAATCTACGTTTATGAGTAATCTCAGCTAATGGATTTGTTTGATCCATAAATTGAGATAACTGGTTTGTTCCAAAGAATGAATTAATTACTGATGATAATGTTTTCGCATTAATCAAATCAATTGGTGTAAATACTTCGTTATCACGAACATTCATACGCTCACGAATTGTACGAGCCATACGAGCTAAACCAACACCAAACTGACCTGCTAATTGCTCACCTACAGTTCTTACACGACGGTTAGATAAGTGATCAATATCATCAACTTCAGCTTTAGAGTTAATCAATTCAATTAAATACTTGATAATGGTAATAATATCAAGTTTAGTTAATACTTTTTGATCGATTGATTCATCTAAACCTAAGTTTTGTGTTCATTCTAAAACGACCAACTTCACCTAAATTGTAACGTTGTTCAGAAAAGAATAATTTATCTATAATACCACGCGCTGTTTCTTCATCTGGCGGTTCTGCATTACGTAATTGTCTATAGATATGTTCAACAGCTTCTTTTTCAGAGTTTGTTGGATCTTTTTGTAATGTATTATGAATAATTGCATATTCTGCCATTTGATTATCTTCTTTGTGTAACAACACTGTTTTTACACCAGCTTCAATAATCTCATCAATATTATCTTTCTCTATAATAGTATCTCTATCAAAGATAATTTCATTTCTTTCAATTGATACAACTTCTCCAGTATCTTCATCAACGAAATCTTCATGCCAAGTTTTTAATACTCTGGCTGCTAATTTACGTCCTAACACTTTTTTTAATCCAGCTTTAGAAACTTTAACTTCTTCAGCTAAGATCAAAAATTTCTAGAATATCTTTATCTCTTTCGAAACCGATTGCTCTAAATAGAGTTGTTACTGGTAATTTTTTCTTTCTATCAATATAAGCATACATTACTTGATTGATATCTGTAGCAAATTCTATCCAAGATCCTTTAAAAGGAATTACTCTTGCAGAGTATAACTTTGTTCCGTTTGCGTGGAATGATTGTCCAAAGAATACACCTGGAGATCTGTGTAATTGAGAAACTACAACTCGTTCTGCTCCATTGATTACGAATGTACCAGAGTTTGTCATATAAGGAATAGTTCCTAAATAAACATCTTGTACAATAGTTTCGAAATCTTCGTGTTCTGGATCTGTACAGTATAATTTTAAACGTGCTTTTAAGAGGAACACTGTGTGTTAAACCTCTTTCAATACATTCTTGAATGCTATATCTTGGAGGATCTACAAAGTAGTCTAAGAATTCTAATACAAATTGATTTCGTGTATCTGTAATTGGAAAATTATCCATGAAAGTTTTATACAAACCTTCTTCACCTCTTTCCTCAGCTTTTGTTTGTAATTGGAAAAAATCTTGAAAAGATTTTACTTGAATATCCAAAAAATCTGGATAATCAGCTCCAATTTTGCCGATGCGAAGTTTATTCTTTCAGTAGTGTTTTTCGTTGCTCAAAAGAGAAATTTTTTTAATTAAAATCGATTAAAAATATAAAACGAATATATACACAAAATGGTTTAGGTCTAAGAACGCTTGTTCTAAGACCTAAACCTAAGTTTGTTTAAGCTATTACAGCTTACTTAAGCTCAACCTCAGCTCCTGCTTCTTCTAAAGATGCTTTTAAGCCCTTCAGCTTCGTCTTTAGAGACACCTTCTTTAATTGCTGCTGGTGCACTATCAACGATACCTTTAGCTTCTTTTAATCCTAAACCAGTTAATTCTTTAACTAATTTTACAACTGCTAATTTAGAATGACCTGCTGCTTTTAAGATTACATCGAATTCAGTTTGCTCATCAGCTCCACCGTCAGCACCACCTGCTGCTGGTCCTGCTACTGCTACTGCAGCTGCTGCTGGCTCAATACCATATTCGTCTTTTAAAATAGTAGCTAAGTCATTAACTTCTTTTACTGTTAAGTTAACTAATTGCTCTGCGAAATCTTTTAAATCTGCCATTTTAATTGTTTTTAAAAATTTTATTTATTATAGTTTATTAGTGCGCGTAATTATTTTTCTGATAGTGTAGTTAAAATACCTGATAATTTTTGACCACCTGATTGCAATGCTGAAATAACATTTTTAGCTGGTGACTGTAATAAGGTAATAATATCTCCAATAAGTTCTTCTTTAGACTTAATGTTTACTAAGGCATCTAATTGGTCATCACCAAGATAGATTGCTTCTTCAACAAAAGCTCCTTTTAACAAAGGCTTGTTTGACTTTTTTCTGAACTCTTTGATTACTTTAGCTGGCGCGTTTCCTGCTTCAGCAATCATAATAGAAGTATTTCCTTTTAATATACTAGGTAATTCTCCGAAATCTTTATCAGATGCTTCCATTGCTTTTGAAAGCAATGTATTTTTAACAACTGCTAGTTTTACATTTGCTTTAAAACATGCTCTTCTTAAGTTAGAAGTAGCTAAAGCATTTAAACCTGAAATATCTGCTAAATAGATAATATTTGTATCTGCTAGCTTAGCTGTTAAATCTTGGATTACTTGTGATTTTTCTTCTCTTGTCATAATTTCTAAGATTAAACTGCTTTTACTTCAACTGCAACACTTGGGCTCATTGTACTAGACATGAATACACTTTTAATGTATGTACCTTTTGCTGTAGTAGGTTTAAGTTTAACAATTGTTTGAATTAATTCATTTGCATTGTCTGCAATTTTATCAGCGTCGAATGATGTTTTACCAATGGCTGCATGTACAATACCAGTTTTATCAACTTTAAAGTCAATTTTACCAGCTTTTACATCTGCAACAGCTTTAGCAACATCCATTGTTACTGTACCTGTTTTTGGGTTAGGCATTAAACCTCTTGGTCCTAAAACACGACCTAAAGGACCTAATTTTCCCATAACACTTGGCATAGTAATAATTACATCAACATCTGTCCATCCTCCTTTAATTTTTTGAAGGTACTCATCTAATCCAACATAATCTGCACCAGCTTCTGTAGCTTCGGCTTCTTTATCTGGAGTAACCAATGCTAAAACCTTTACATCTTTTCCAGTTCCATGAGGTAATGTTACAACACCACGAACCATTTGATTTGCTTTACGAGGATCTACTCCTAAACGTATTGCTAAATCAACAGATGCATCAAATTTTACATTTGTTATTTCTTTAATTAAAGCAGAAGCTTCACTTACGTTATAAGTTTTTGTATTATCTAACTTAGCGTTAGCTTCCTTTTGCTTTTTTGTTAATTTTGCCATTTTGAATAACCGTTATTAAAGTTTAAGCTGGAGCGTTTCCTGTTACTGTTAATCCCATAGAACGAGCTGTACCTGCAATCATTTTCATTGCTGACTCAACTGTAAATGCATTTAAATCTACCATTTTGTCTTCTGCAATAACTTTAATTTGATCCCAAGAAACTTTAGCTACTTTCTTACGGTTTGGTTCTCCAGAACCTTTCTTAATTTTTGCTGCTTCTAATAATTGTACTGCAGCTGGTGGAGTTTTAACAACAAAGTCAAAAGATTTGTCTTTATACACAGTAATTGCTACTGGTAAAACTTTTCCTTGCTTATCTTGAGTTCTAGCATTAAACTGCTTACAGAACTCCATAATGTTAACTCCGGCAGCACCTAAAGCAGGTCCAACTGGTGGAGAAGGATTTGCTGATCCTCCGCGCACTTGTAATTTAACAACCTTACTTACTTCTTTTGCCATTTTTTAAACTTTAGTTTTAGATTTTTGAATCGTGGAAGCTCATCAAAAATCAATTTCTATTTGTGTAACAATTATGAAATTTTATCTACTTGCATATAGCTCAATTCTAATGGAGTTTTACGTCCAAAGATTTTCACCATAACTTCTAGTTTTCTCTTTTCTTCATTTATCTTTTCAACAGTACCGTCAAAACCATTAAAAGGTCCATCAACAACTTTTACTGTTTCTCCTATAACATAAGGGATAGCAATGTTATCATTTTGCTCTGATAACTCATCTACTTTACCTAACATTCTATTTACCTCTGATTTTCTTAATGGAACAGGAACTCCTCCTTTTGTCTCACCTAAAAAACCAATAACTCCTGTTACCGATTTAATTACGTGAGGAACCTCACCTGCTAAATGAGCTTCAACCATGATATAACCAGGAAAATAAACTCTTTCTTTATGAATTTTTTTTCCGTCTCTAATTTGTATAACTTTTTCTTTAGGTACCAAAACTTGATCTACATAATCAGACAAGCCTAATCTTGAAATTTCAGTCTCAATATAAGATTTTACCTTGTTTTCTTGACCTCCAATTGCTCTAACTACGTACCACTTTTTAACTGAATCAGCCATAATTAATTATTAAACATGGTAAAAAAGTTATCTAAACCTAATTGAAAAACGTAATCAACAGAAAAAACAGCTATTGCAAAAATTATTGTAAACACAGCAACAACTACTGTTGACTTTTGCGCTTCATCTCTAGGTATCCATGTAACATGGTTACTTAATTCTTCAAATGATTCTTTGATATATTTTATCATATTATTAGTTATTTGCACGGGCGGAGAGACTCGAACTCCCGACACCTGGTTTTGGAGACCAGTGCTCTACCAACTGAGCTACGCCCGTAAACACAAGGTGCTAACTCAAATTTTTGAGAAGCACCTTATAATGTTATTAAATGAATTCTAATTAAAGAATTTCAGTTACCTGACCAGCTCCAACTGTTCTACCACCTTCACGGATTGCAAAACGTAAACCTACATTCATTGCAATTGTAGAGTGTAATTCAACTGTAATTGTTAAGTTATCACCTGGCATAACCATTTCTACTCCAGCTGGCAAAGAAATTGTTCCTGTTACATCTGTAGTTCTTACGTAGAACTGTGGACGATAGTTGTTATGGAATGGAGTATGACGTCCACCTTCTTCTTTTTTAAGGACATAAACCTCAGCCTTGAATTTAGCGTGTGGAGTTACAGAACCTGGCTTACAGATTACCATTCCTCTTTTGATTTGTTCTTTATCAATACCTCTTAATAAGATACCTGCATTATCTCCAGCCTCACCTCTATCTAAGATTTGACGGAACATTTCGATACCAGTAATAGTAGAAGTTAATTTCTCCGCTCCCATACCAATAATTTCAACAGGATCTCCAGTATTTGCAATTCCAGTTTCGATACGTCCTGTAGCTACAGTTCCACGACCAGTAATTGAGAATACATCTTCAACAGGCATTAAGAAAGGCTTATCAACTTCTCTTAATGGCTCTTCAATCCAAGTATCACAAGCTTCCATTAATTCTAAAACAGTGTCAACCCATTTTTGCTCTCCGTTTAATGCACCTAATGCAGAACCAGCAATTACAGGACAATTGTCTCCATCGTACTCATAGAAAGACAATAAATCTCTAATTTCCATATCTACTAATTCAATTAACTCTTCATCATCAACCATATCCACTTTGTTCATGAATACAACCATACGAGGAATACCTACTTGACGTCCTAATAAGATGTGCTCTCTAGTTTGTGGCATTGGTCCATCAGTTGCAGCTACTACTAAAATAGCTCCATCCATTTGTGCAGCACCAGTTACCATGTTCTTTACGTAATCCGCGTGACCTGGACAGTCAACGTGTGCGTAATGACGGTTAGCAGTTTGATATTCTACGTGAGATGTATTAATTGTAATACCTCTTTCTTTTTCTTCTGGAGCATTATCAATTTGATCAAATGATTTTGCTTCTGAATAACCTGCATCAGCTAATACTTTTGTAATAGCAGCAGTTAATGTTGTTTTACCGTGATCTACGTGTCCAATTGTACCAATGTTTAAGTGTGGTTTTGAACGATCAAAAGTTCCTTTTGCCATGATTATTAATTTTAATTCTTAGTTAAATATATTTAGTGTTTATCTTATTCTACTTTATTTGAGCCAGCGACGGGATTTGAACCCGTGACCTCATCCCTACCAAGGATGCGCTCTACCAACTGAGCTACACCGGCTTAAAAATTTTGAGCGAGAGACCGGGTTCGAACCGGCGACATTCAGCTTGGAAGGCTGACGCTCTACCAACTGAGCTACTCTCGCATTCTATTTTTATCCTTTGTTTTTCAATTGAAAAACTATCGTGGTGAGAGCAGGATTCGAACCTGCGAAGACGTAGTCAGCGGATTTACAGTCCGCCCTCGTTGGCCGCTTGAGTATCTCACCATTATTTCAAATGAACGTTTTTTTGTCTTTTTGAGCCGATGAGAGGGACTCGAACCCACGACCTGCTGATTACAAATCAGCTGCTCTAGCCAGCTGAGCTACATCGGCTTATTGCATAAAAAAACAATCCGCTATTTCTAACGGACTGCAAATGTATAAAGTTTTTTTTATTTCTAAAACTTTTTTTGTCTATTTTTTTAAATTTTAAATAGACAATGAACCTCTTAATTTTTCTTTTGATTTTTTAAGCTGTCTTTTTAACGAATCTACACCTATACTTATTCCTTCTTCAAAAGATTTTGTTTCTTTTTTTACTATCAATTCGCTGCCTGGAATATTGATTTTAATCTCTGAAATTTTATTCTCCTTATCACTTGTGTTTTGAACTTTTAAAAACACTTCTGCGTCTATAATTTTATCATGAAATTTAGCTAAACCTTGTACTTTGTCTTCGATGTATTTTAATAAACTTGAATCTGCATTAAAATTAACGGATTGGATAAATACTTTCATATAATTTTACTTTTTATGGCTTCTAGGATGAGCCTGATTGTACACTTGTTTTATCTTTTCTAAACTATTATGTGTATAAACTTGGGTTGATGCCAGACTTGAATGCCCTAGCAATTCTTTAACCGAGTTTAAATCTGCTCCTTGATTTAGTAAATGAGTCGCAAACGAATGCCTTAAAATATGCGGACTCTTTTTTACTTTTGTAGAGACAATACTAAAGTAATTATTTATAACTCTATAAACAAGTGTTTCGTATATTTTCTTTCCTTTTTCTGTGACAAATAAATAATCAGTATCAGTGGTGATTTTATTTTTAAAAGAGATATACTCTTCGATTGTTTTTATCACTGAAGGAATTAAAGGAATTAATCTTTCTTTATTTCTTTTTCCTAAAACTTTAATTGTTTTTGATTGAAAATTTATTGCATTGAGTTTTAAATTAATCAACTCTGCCCTTCTCATTCCTGTAGAATAAAAAAGCTCAACAATTAACTTATTTCTTATGGATTTAAAATCGCTTTCAACATCTAACCCATCAATAACTTCGTTTATTTCTTTTGAAGTAAACGGAACTTGCACTTTTTTTGCAACTTTAAGTGACTTATGTTTTACAAGTGGATTTGTAGTAATTTGATTTGTTTTTTGTAAAAATTTATAGAACGATTTTAAAGAACTTATTTTTCTATTTATCGAATTGTTTGAAATACCCTCATCAACCAATTTTACAATCCAAGATCTAATTTGACTGTAATGTACATCCTTCAAGTTTTCAGTTTCATATTCTTCTTTACAAAACTCAAAAAACGAATGGAGATCATTTTTATATGCAGTTACTGTATGATTTGAGTATTTTCTCTCTAAAACTAAATACTCTAAAAAAGAAGTGATCATTTTTACTTTTTTGATATTCTCAAATTTACATATATATCTATTAGTAATTGTATAAAACAAAAAAAATCCTGTTTTACAAACAGGATTTTTATATTGTGATAGTAGATTATGACTAACCTACTTCTTCTTGCGTTCTTAATTTCTGAACATAAGATGCTTTAATGTTTTGAGCTCTTTTAGCAACAGAAGGTTTTGTAAAATGTTTTCTGTTACGTAAGTTCTTCATTGTCTTCGTACGATCAAATTTTCTTTTGAAACGTTTTAAAGCTCTATCTATATTCTCTCCTTCTTTAACTGGTATAATTAACATATATTGGCACCTCCTTTCATTTGTTCTATCTATTTGTTTTTTTAAATGGACTGCAAAAATACAAAGTTATTTTGATTATTAAACAATTTTATTTAAAAATAAAAAATCACTCTACTATCGAGTGATTTTTAAATAAAATCTATTCCGTAAATAATTCTAAGTCGATGGCTTATAGTCTTTTTTATCGATAATCATTTTTGCGAATGTGAAAAACATTTTCGCAAAAACAAAATTAAAATTAATTAGTCGCTGGCTTATAGTCTTTTTTGTCGATAATCATTTTTGCGAATGTGAAAAACATTTTCGCAAAAACAAAATTAAAATTAATTAGTCGCTGGCTTATAGTCTTTTTTGTCGATAATCATTTTTGCGATAATCTCTTTTAAGATTTCAGAAGTTCCGCCACCAATTGGACCTAATCTACTGTCTCTTAACATTCTTGCCATAGGATAATCTTCCATATAACCATACCCTCCTAACAACTGAAGACAATCGTAAATTACAGAATCTGCAATTTTTGTAGATAATAGCTTAGACATGCTTGCTTCTTTCACTACATATTGCCCATCATTTAAACGCTTTGCAATCGAATAGTTAAATTCTTTACACATCTCAACCTCACTGGCCATTTCAGCAACCTTATGCCTTAATGCCTGAAATTTATCTAACGACTTTCCAAACGCAATCCTTTCTTTCATGTAGCCTAGTGCATATTCAACAGCATATTCTGCTCTTGCATGTGCATTTACTCCCATAATTAAACGCTCTAGCGCAAAGTGTTGCATGATATATGGAAATCCTTTTCCTTCTTCACCCATTAAATTTTCTTCAGAAATCACAACATTATCAAAAGAGATTTCTCCAGTATCTGAAGCTTTCCAACCTAGCTTGTCTAACTTGGTTGCAGAAACCCCTTTAGTGTCTCTATCTACTAAAAAAATACTAATTCCTTTATTTCCCAATTCTGGTTGTGTCTTAGCAGCAACAACTAGATAATCCGAATACACTCCGTTTGTAATAAACGTTTTTGAGCCATTGATCACATAGGTGTTTTCTTTCTTTTCTGCTGTTGTTCTAATACCTGCAACATCAGAACCTGCAAAAGGTTCTGAAATACACAAACAACCTATTTTATCTCCGTGAATACTTGGCAACAAATATTCTTCTTTGATTCTGGCATCTCCTTCTTTTTCTAAATGCGTCATAGCTAAATAAACATGCGCCCACATTGCTGCTGCAAATCCACCAGAATGAATTCTTTGTAGTTCTTCTAAAAAAATAATTGTATAAAAAAGATCAAGTCCTAATCCGCCATTTTCCTCAGAAACATTTAGCCCGAAATATCCCATATCGCCAAATTTCTTCCAAATAAAGCGCTCTATAGCACCTTCTTTTTCCCATTTATCTATGTATGGTGATACTTCTTTTTTTAAAAATTCTCTAAAACTTTCTCTAAATGCAATATGCTCTTCCGTAAAGTACATGCTATTCATTCTACAATCTTTTGTTTATTTATTTAGCTTCCAAATATAGAACTATTCTATCATATTTATCTATTGGAAATCCTTCAATATTTTTTAATTCCTCAATCGATTGTAATTCAGCAACTTCATCTCTAAACTCGAAGATTTTTTTACATAAATCATACTCTATATAAGGATTTGAAAGTACTTGTTTAAAAGTAGCCGTATTTACATTTATTTTTTTAATGATTGGCTTACCAATAATTTTAAATTTGTTTAAAATTCTTTGAACTGTAGTTGAATCTATTTTCCAAACTTCTAATAATTGATTTTGAAATGTAAACCCTTGGATTCTTTTTCTGTAATTAAGTATTCTTTGAGCTAGGTATTTATTAACTCCGGCTATTGCTTGAAAATCATTTACAGTAGCAACATTTATATCAGTAGTACTAAATTTAAAAACCTTCTCTTTAAGTGTTGCTTTATTAACGCTCTTACTTTGTTGTTTAACAACCCAATCTGGAAACTTAAAATAGGGTGAAATCACATTCAATAAACTATCTGAGACCTGTGTTACTTCTTTAAATTGACTCACAGAATTAATAAATTTATTGTTCTTTCTAAAAGCATGTAATCTATCAATCTCATGAATTGACATTCCTAGTTGAGCACCTTTATAGTCTGTTATGTAGTTTGGGTTGAAAGGGAATATTTTTGGTTTTCTTTTTTCAATTTCAACTTTCTTTAAGGAATCTATTTTAGCATGTAACGCAATAGATTTATTGGAGTCAAAAACACTATTATCACTTGAAAAATCAACAAAAGAAATTACTACCTGAAGAATTACTATTAATAATAGCAAAAAGAAAACCCCATTTCGTTGGCTTTTATTGTACCAGAAATGGGGCTTACTTATTTTCATAAAAAATTATTTATGCTTTACTTGCTTTTATAGCATCTAAATATCTGTTTAATTGTTTCTTAACTACTGGGAATAAGAAATACAATCCAACCATATTAGGGAATACCATTGCAAAAATCATTGCATCTGAGAAGTCCCAAATTGATTTCATACTTGCAGCAGCACCAATTACAACAAACAATAAGAATAAAAACTTATATGTTAAATCAGCTACTCTTCCTCTTCCAAATAAGAATTTCCAAGATTGTAATCCGTAATAAGACCAAGAAATCATTGTAGAAACTGCAAATAACACCACAGCTATTGTTAAGAACACATTAGAAAAAGGAATGTATTCTGCAAATGCTTTAGAAGTAATTGCTGCTCCTTCATAAGCCTCTCCATCAATAAATACAGCTCCAACACCATCACCACCATATTCAAAAATTGTAGCTCCAGATGCATCTCCACCAAAGTTAAAAATAATAATTACTAAGGCAGTCATTGTACAAATTACAACAGTGTCAATAAATGGCTCTAATAACGCAACCAATCCTTCTGATGCAGAATATTTTGTTTTCACAGCTGAATGGGCAATTGACGCAGAACCTGCACCAGCTTCATTCGAAAATGCAGCTCTTTTAAATCCAACTAATAATACACCTATAAATCCACCAACTCCAATAGCCGTTGGATTAAAAGCTTCTCTAAAGATTAATACAAATGCATCATCAATTAATGAGAAATTAGCTCCTAATATATACAAACATGCTATCAAATATAAAACTGCCATAAATGGAACCACTTTTTCAGTAACCTGAGCAATTCTTTTAATTCCACCAATAATAATGATACCCACTAATATTGCTAATATAACACCAATAATTGCACCTGCTGCCGAACTTTCTAATCCTAATAATTCTTTTAACACAACAGTAGCTTGGTTAGACTGAGCAGCGTTTCCACCACCAAAAGAGCCTCCAATACAGAAAATAGCAAAAATTACTGCTGCAATTTTCCCTAGCATTTCAAACCCTCTTTCTTTTAATCCTTTTGTAATATAATACATAGGACCTCCATAAACAGTTCCATCTTCACCTACATCTCTATACTGAACTCCCAATGTACATTCAACAAATTTTGTTGACATCCCTAAGAATCCACAAATCACCATCCAAAATGTTGCTCCAGGACCCCCTAGTGCAATTGCCAATGCAACTCCTGCTATATTCCCGTTACCAACTGTACCAGAAACGGCTGTTGCCAATGCTTGAAAATGTGTTACCTCTCCATCTTTACTTTCATCTTCAATGGTTCCTTTGATATCACCATCAATTGCTAATGCTGGATCTCCAGAAGCATGATGATCAAGATCATCGTACTTACCTCTTACAATATTAATTGCTGTTTTAAAATATCTGATATTTGGAAACCCAAAATAGATTGTAAAAAATAGAGCACTAGCAACTAATACTATTAAAACAAGCGGAGCTCCAAAAACTGGGTAAAAAATTAAGCCGCTAAAAAAATTTGCTATTGGCGCAAAAGCTTCATCAATTTTTTGATCTAAACCTTTTTCTTGTGCAAATGTTAACATCGGAACTACTAAAAAAAGTAGTGAAAGAAGTTTTTTCTTCATAATATATAAGTTAGTTTATTTAATTTAGTTGACCGCAATATCATAAAAAATTGAGCTTTTGACAACTTTTATACGTTAAAAGTGAAGATTAGATTATTTTTTGTTTAAATCTTTGCAAATCTTCTTTAAATGAATTCGGATAAAATTCTAATTCTTTGTTTGTTTTCGTTAAATCAAATCCTGTTTTTGCAGGTCTCGATGCGGTTTGATTTAAAGTACTTGTAGAAATTGGTTTTATTAGATTTTTATCTAACCCAAAAGCATCTGCTATCTCTTGTGCTATTTCATAAATACTTAACAACTGATTGCTCGAAATATTAAAAATACCTGTAGCTTTTTTATCTATTGAAACTTTACATGCCAATGCTAAATCTTCTACATAGGTTGGAGCTCTGTATTGATCATCAACAATTGTAATTTCTTTCTTATTTTCTAACGATTCTTTTACCCAAAGTACAATGTTGTTTCTACTCATGTCTTTCACTAAGCCATAGACTAAAATGGTTCTTAAAATGGTGTAATTTATGTTAGAATCTTGCAATCTCTTTTCTGAGAGTAACTTCGTTTCTCCATAATAACTTAACGGATTTGGAATATCTTCTTCAGTATAGTTCCCTTTTACACCATCATAAATAAAGTCTGTAGAAATATGAATTAAATGTGCATTTATTTCCGAACAGACAGCCGCTAAATATTCGACGACATGAACATTTAAATCGTAACAACCTTCTTTATCATTCTCACAAGCATCAACATTTGTCATAGCCGCTGTATTGATAATAAAATTTGGTTGTATTTGCTTTATTTTTTCTTCTAATAATTGCTGATTTGTTAGGTCTATTGCGTGGTACTCAAAATCGGTTCTTCCACTTCTATTTTCTCCTCTAGAAAAACCAACGACTTTGTAATTTTCTGGATCCTTCAGAAATAATTCAAGTAAATTTTGTCCTAACAGTCCATTGCTTCCTGTAATAAGAATTTTTACTTTCATTAAAATAAATCTCTTAATTTGACAATTTGCTCAGGTCTTCCTAAAACAATCATTCCCGAATCTTCTACTAATTTTATAGATGCCTCTGGGTTAATGATGTAATTTCCATCAGAAGTTTTAAACCCAATAACAGTACAACCTGTTTTTTTTCTGAGATCTAAATCAAAAATTGTTTTCCCTAAGTATTCTTTTGGTAAATCGTTAACTGCTACTTCTTCTAAATTTGCAGTAGTTTCACCTTCTATCGTCAACCTATCTACAAACTCTATTACGTCTGGAGTAACAACTAAAGAAGCCATATGAGCACCTCCTAACTTATCTGGCATAATAACATTAGATGCTCCTGCAATTTTTAATTTACTATACGATGACTCATTGGATGCTCTACTAATAATTCTACACTCTTTGTTCAACTGACTTGCTGTTAAAACGACAAATAAGTTATCGGCATCCGATGGTAAAGCGGTAATCAGGTTGCTTGCTTTTTCAACTCCTGCTTTTAGCAAAACCTCATCTGTTGTAGCGTCTCCATCGATATATAAAACCCCTTCTTCATCTAAAAAACTAATCAGCTCTTTATCTTTTTCTACCACTACAAATTTTTCTTGATAATTTTTTAGTTTCTGAATTGCTTGCATACCATTTCTACCATAACCACAAACAATTGTATGATTTTTAAGTTTATCTATTTCTCTTTCCACTTTCTTACGTTTTAATTGTTTAAAAAACTCTCCACTTGCCAATGCTTCTGTAAAAGCAGAAACAGCATAACCAAACAAAGAGAGGCTTGTTAAAATTAGAAATATTGTAAATATTTTTTCATAATTATCCAAAGGATGCACTTCCCTAAATCCAACAGTAGAGATGGTAATTACGGTCATGTAAAGCGCATCAATAAAATTAGAATCAGAGAGCAACATGTACCCTACAACTCCAATTGCTTGAATTGAAAACAGAAAAAATAATGCTTTATATAATTTTGACTTTAAGGGAATCATTACAAATCAAAAACAGAACTACGTTTGGTATATACTAAATCTTTTAATCTCAACACAAAAGCGATGATTAGATACAATGCAAAAGACAAGCCAACTGTTACAAAAGAAATGTAAATGAAAAACAATCTTACATTCAATGCTCGCATCCCTAATCGATCTGCTAACCTTGAAGAAACTGTAAATCCGTGACGCTCAAAATAATGCCTAACAGCGTTTATAAAATCCATATAAAAATATTGTTAACGCAAGATAACATTTAAAGATGAATTGCTCTTAGGATTTTAGTAAAAAATAAATTGGTTTGTGTAACTTTGCCTTTTTCCTAAAATTCCCACTTTGAAACAACAAGAATATATTGAAGTTTTTGGCGCAAGAGTACACAATTTAAAAAATATTGATGTAAAAATTCCACGTGAAAAACTAGTTGTTATCACTGGCTTAAGTGGAAGCGGGAAATCTTCTTTGGCTTTTGATACTATTTATGCAGAAGGTCAGCGTAGATACATTGAAACTTTTTCTGCATATGCACGTCAATTTTTAGGAGGCCTAGAAAGACCTGATGTTGATAAGATTGATGGACTTTCTCCTGTGATTTCAATCGAACAAAAAACCACTAATAAAAGTCCGCGTTCTACAGTAGGAACCATTACAGAAATTTACGATTTTTTAAGACTCCTTTTTGCGAGAGCTGCAGATGCATACTCATACAATACCAACGAAAAAATGGTGAGTTATTCAGATGAAAAAATCAAAGAATTAATTCTTACCGATTATCAAGATAAAAAAATTGCTGTTTTAGCTCCCTTAGTAAAATCGAGAAAAGGACATTATAGAGAGCTATTTGAGCAAGTTTCTAAACAAGGATTTGTAAAAGTTCGTGTTGATGGAGAAATTATAGAAATAACCAAAGGAATGCGTTTAGATCGGTATAAAACGCACGACATAGAAGTTGTAATCGACAGAATAGCTGTAAACAATTCAGTAGAAAAAAGATTAGAAGAAACGATTAAAACTGCCTTATATACGGGTAATAATATACTAATGGTTATCGATTTAGAAACCAGCAATCCAAGGTATTTTAGTAGAGACTTAATGTGCCCAACAACCGGAATTGCATATCCAAGTCCAGAACCAAATACATTTTCATTTAATTCGCCAAAAGGTGCTTGTTCTTCGTGTAGTGGACTAGGAATTACTAACGAAGTAAATTTAAATAAAGTAATTCCGGATGATACTGTTTCAATAAAAAACGGAGGAATTTCACCTTTGGGTGAACAAAAAAATAGTTGGATTTTTAAGCAATTACAATTAATTGCAGAACGATACGACTTTAAACTAAACGATCCAATCAACAAAATACCAAAAGAAGCGGTTGATATCATTTTAAATGGCGGAAACGAAAAATTTAAAATTGAGTCAAAAACAATTGGAGTTACTAGAAATTATGAAATAGATTTTGAAGGTATTATTTCATTCATTACCAGTCAATATAAAAATAGCGAATCTACCTCTATAAAAAGATGGGCTAAAGATTTTATGGATGAAGTTTCTTGTTCTTCATGCCATGGAAATCGTCTTAAAAAAGAAGCTTTGTATTTTAAAATTCTAGATAAAAATATTAGCGATTTAGCTAAAATGGACATCACTGAATTGGCTAACTGGTTTCATCTATTAGAAGAAAAACTTACCAAAAAACAGCAAAAAATTGCTTCAGAAATTTTAAAAGAAATCAAAACCAGAATTCAATTTTTATTGGATGTTGGTTTAGACTATCTAAATCTTAACAGAACTTCTAAATCGCTTTCTGGCGGAGAAGCCCAACGTATTCGTTTAGCAACACAAATTGGTTCTCAATTGGTTGGCGTCTTATATATTTTAGACGAACCAAGCATTGGTTTACATCAAAGAGATAATCAAAAATTAATCGATTCTTTGGTGAAGTTAAGAGATATTGGAAACTCAGTATTGGTTGTAGAACATGATAGAGACATGATTGAACATGCAGATTTTGTATTTGATATAGGGCCCGGTGCCGGAAGACATGGTGGAGAAATTGTAAGTGCTGGAACTTTTGAAGAATTAAAACAACACGACACCTTAACTGCAGATTATTTAACTGGCAAAAAAGAAATTTCTATCCCTAAAAAAAGGAGAAAAGGAAATGGAAAAAAAATTCAGTTAAGTGGAGCTACAGGAAATAATTTAAAAAACATTTCAGTAGATTTCCCTTTAGGAAAAATGATTTGTATTACAGGAGTTTCTGGAAGCGGAAAGTCAACGTTGATAAACGAAACCTTGTACCCAATTTTAAATGCACACATTTATCGAGGCGTTAAAAAACCAATGCCCTATAAAAGCATCAAAGGATTAGAACATATCGATAAAGTTATTGACATTGATCAGTCTCCTATTGGAAGAACCCCTCGTTCAAATCCTGCAACATACACAGGTGTGTTTAGTGAAATAAGAAGTTTGTTTGCTAGAACTCCAGAAGCTGCAATTCGCGGTTACAAACCAGGACGTTTTTCGTTTAATGTTACTGGAGGAAGATGCGAGACATGTCAAGGTGGTGGAGTTCGAATTATTGAAATGAATTTTTTACCAGATGTTCATGTAGAATGCGAGACATGTCAAGGAAAACGTTTCAATAGAGAGACATTAGAAATTAGATACAAAGGAAAATCAATTGCAGATATTTTAGAAATGACTATTGATGATGCAGTTGTTTTTTTCGAAAAACTCCCTAAGATTTATCGAAAAATTAAAACCATAAAAGATGTTGGCTTAGGTTATATAACCTTAGGTCAACAATCTACAACTCTTTCTGGTGGTGAAGCGCAAAGAATTAAGCTTGCTTCAGAATTATCTAAAAGAGATACTGGAAACACTTTTTATATTTTAGACGAACCCACAACAGGTTTGCATTTTGAAGACATAAGAGTTTTAATGGATGTTCTAAATAAATTAGCAGATAAAGGAAATACTGTTTTAATTATAGAACACAACATAGATGTTATAAAACTAGCAGATTACATCATAGATATTGGAATGGAAGGTGGCAAAAATGGCGGAGATGTTTTATGCTACGGAACACCAGAAGAAGTTGCCAAACATAAAACTAGCTACACCGCTAAGTTTTTGAAAAAAGAAGTAACTTAGCGTGTTTTCTTAACAGTTAAATTAACGGCATAAAATTTACAAAAAAAATTAAAAAAATAGGAAGCATATGGATTCTAATGAAGACAGAAAAGTAAGAGAAAAGCTAGATCAAAAAACGTGGAATGAAATAAAAACAAATGATTCTTGGGCGATTTTTAAAATCATGTCAGAATTTGTTGAAGGGTATGAAAAATTAAGTAAAATTGGCCCTTGTGTTTCTATTTTTGGTTCTGCAAGAACAAAACCTGGAGAAAAATATTATAGACTAGCAGAAGAGATTGCTTTTAAATTAACACAAAATGGATATGGTGTGATTACAGGTGGTGGACCAGGAATTATGGAAGCCGGTAATAAAGGAGCTCATAGAGGAAAAGGAACTTCGGTTGGTTTAAATATTGAATTGCCTTTTGAACAGCATGATAACCCATGGATTGACAGTGATAAAAATTTAGAGTTTCACTATTTCTTTGTTCGTAAAGTAATGTTTGTGAAGTATTCTCAAGGGTTTATTGTAATGCCTGGAGGTTTTGGAACTATGGATGAATTGTTTGAAGCAATTACTTTGATTCAAACAAAAAAAATTGATCGTTTTCCAATTGTTTTAGTTGGTAAAGATTTTTGGAGCGGATTGTTAGACTGGATAAAAAACACATTAATTTCTAGAGGAAATATAAGCGAAGAAGACTTAAATTTATTTAGGGTTGTTGATTCAGCAGATGAAGCAATAGAGCATTTAAATAAATTTTATTCGAAATACAGCCTTAAACCAAACTTCTAAAGGACAGCTACATACTTTTTTTTGATTTTTTTCATTAATAAAGGATGTAATCATTATTAAAAATAAATTTCGTTTTGAAACTGAAACTATTATTTACATGTTTAATTACATTATTTGTAATTCGTGTTTGTGCGCAAACAAACACGATTCGTATCAATGCGGTTTTAGATGAAAAAAACGATGTTTTAAAAATTCAACAAGAAATTATTTATTACAACAACTCTAAGCAACCCTTAAATGAAATTTATTTACACAATTGGCCCAATAGCTTTAAAGACAAAAACACACCGTTAACAAAAAGGCTTATTGAAGATTATGATAAATCGTTATATTTTGCAAAAGAACATGAAAGAGGTCATAGCAAAATCTTAAACCTGTCTGTAAACTATAAAGTTACAGATTTTACCACAGAGAAAAACGCTGAAGACATCCTGAAAATTAATTTAAATGAGACGCTAAATCCTGCTGATTCAATTCTCATAAAAGCGTCTTATGTTGTTAAAATTCCATATGCAAAATTCACAGGTTATGGCAAAACAGAAACTGGCTATCACTTAAGGTATTGGTATTTAACACCTGCAGTATTTATAGACGATTGGCAGTTAATGAGTAACATGAATATTGATGATTTATTTATGGATGCTGCCAATTATACAATTCAATTTAAAAGTTCGGATGGTACTTTTATCAACAGCAATATAAAAGGAACAAAAAAAGAGAAATCCTCTTATCTTTTTTCAGGAAAAAACAGAACAGATATTATCATTAATATTGATTCTAAAGACAATTTTACAGTGTATAAAACTGATAAAATAGACATCGTAAGTGATATTTATTTAAAAGGACTTAACTATGATTTAGCAGAAGATATTATCAATAGAGAAATTGATTTTATCGAAAGTTATTTAGGCTCATATCCACATAAAGAAATGCTCGTTGATTTAAACTCTCAAAACAAAAATCCTATTTATGGGCTAAATCAATTGCCTAGTTTTTTGAGTCCATTTTCAGATGTTTTTAATAGAGACATTACATTTTTTAAAGCCATTACCCGAAAGTATATAGAAAACACATTGCTGTTAAATAAAAGAAAAGATTATTGGTTGATAGATGGAATTCAAACGTATTTAATGATTGAATACGTAAATACCTATTACCCAGAAATAAAACTTTTAGGAAAAGTTTCAAAAATATGGGGAGTTAGAAAGTTTAATTTAGCCAAACTAAACTTTAATGACAAATATCCTTTTGTATATCAATTTAGTGCAAGACAATTTTTAGATCAAGCTCTGTCTACTAGAGTAGATTCGTTGTCTAATTTTAACAGAAAAATTGCAAACAAATACAAAGCTGGTCTAGGTTTGCAATATTTAAAAGGCTATTTAGGTGACTCAATTGTTAAAAAAAGTTTTAAAGAATATTACAAAACACATCTTTTAAAAATTAGCAATAGTGAAGATTTTAATAAAATTATTTCTTCTAAAACAACTAAAAATTTAGAATGGTTTTTTGGTGACTATATTAAAACCAACAAAAAAATTGATTATACCATTAAAAAAGTTGAAATTGAAAAGGATTCTTTAAAAATTGATATAAAAAACAAAAGAAACATTACTGCTCCAGTTTCATTGTACGGTGTAAAAAACAAAAAAATAAAGTTTAAAAAATGGGTTACAGGAATAGACTCAGTTAAAACGGTAACTATTGCTAAAGGAGATTTTGATAAAATATCTTTGAATTACGAGCAATTATATCCAGAATACAATACCTTAGATAATTGGAGAAACGTAGGTAAAAGTTTTTTAAATAAACCTATTCAATTAAGGTTGATAAAAGACATTGAAGACCCTTATTACAATCAATTATTCTATCAACCAGAGTTAGATTATAATTATTATGACGGAGTGTCTCTTGGATTAATTTTACATAACAAACCCATTATCTCTAGAAATTTTGTTTTTAAATTATCTCCTTTTTATGCTACAAAAAGTCAATCTATGACGGGTTCAGCAACCATAATGTATAATCAGTATTTCGAAAAAACGAAGATAAGAAAGATTTTATACGGGGTTTATGCGAGCAATTTTCATTACGCGCCAGATTTATCTTACGGAGTTTTTGCTCCTTATATTTCCACAATTTTTAAACGAAATAGTTTACGTGATGTTGGTGGTAGCTCATTAACGGTTAAATATGTAAATATTCATAAAGAAACACCTATAAATACCCCCGTTAGAGAACAAGATATTTACAATGTTTTAAATATAAAATACTTGTATTCTAAACCCAATATCATTGAAGGAATTTCTTACAAAATCAATACAGATATTTCATCGAGCTTTACAAAATTATCTGCAGATATCAGATATAGAAAACTAACTGCCAAAAACAGGCAATTAGATTTTAGATTTTTTGGAGGATTCTTTTTAAATAATAGAACCACAGGAGATTATTTTAGTTTTGGATTAGACCGACCGTCTGATTATCTTTTTGAACAAAATTATTTTGGAAGATCAGAAAGTTCAGGAATTTTTAGCCAACAAGTTATTATAAATGATGGTGGATTTAAATCTGTTTTACCAACTAGATATGCAAATCAATTTATGGCATCTATAAATTCTAGTATCGGACTTTGGAAGTGGGTAGAATATTATACAGATGTAGCATTTCTGAAAAATAAAGGGGAAAATACTTATTTTGCATACGAAAACGGAATTCGTTTTAATTTTATTCATAATATCTTCGAAATTTATTTTCCGATGTATTCTAATAATGGATGGGAAATAAATCAAGAAGCCTATCCGAGTAAAATCCGTTTTGTATTAACCGCAAGACCATCTGCTATTTATAACTTTTTTAGAAGAGGCTTTTTATAATTGGTGATTCATTATTGATTTCGTATTTTTAAGAGAAAACACCTTGTTGTAATTACGATATTCTCAATGATATAAAATATTTTTAAATTTCAATCAAAAAAGGTATATTTGCAGAAGCTTAAAAATTATAACATATGACTCAAGATACTACAATTTCTAGTTCAACAAAATTATCATTTAATGATTTCAAAAACGAGGTTTTAAACGATTATAAAATTGCGCGCATAAGTAGAGAATGTAGTTTATTAGGTCGTAGAGAAGTACTAACCGGAAAAGCAAAATTCGGAATTTTCGGAGACGGAAAGGAAGTACCACAACTAGCAATGGCCAAAGCTTTTCAAAAAGGGGATTTTAGATCTGGTTATTACAGAGATCAAACTTTTATGATGGCATTGGGCGAATTAACGGCGCAACAATTTTTTGCAGGTCTATATGCACATCCTAGTTTAGAAGCAGATCCAATGTCTGCTGGAAGGCAAATGGGCGGGCATTTTGCAACACATAGTTTAGATAAAAATGGAGATTGGAAAAACTTAACCAAACAATACAATTCTAGTGCAGACATTTCTCCAACCGCTGGACAAATGCCTCGTTTATTAGGACTAGCACAAGCATCAAAAGTGTATAGAAATGTAAAAGAATTAGAAAATGCTGCTAATTTTTCTACCAAAGGAAACGAAGTTGCTTGGGGTACAATTGGTAATGCGAGTACAAGTGAAGGGATCTTTTTTGAAACTATAAATGCTGCTGGTGTATTGCAAGTACCAATGGTAATGAGCGTGTGGGATGATGAGTATGGAATTTCAGTTCACGCTAAATACCAAACCACAAAAGAAAGTATTTCTGAGATTTTAAAAGGATTTCAGAGGGATGAAAAAAATAAGGGTTACGAAATTATTGTTGTCAATGGTTGGGATTATGTTCAATTAATTGACGTATACCAAAGAGCAGCAAAAATTGCGAGAGAAGAGCATGTGCCTGTTTTAATTCATGTAAAAGAATTAACACAGCCACAAGGACATTCCACTTCTGGTTCTCATGAGCGTTATAAAGATGCAAATAGATTGAAATGGGAACAAGACTTTGATTGTATTGCAAAAATGCGTTCTTGGATTTTAGACTTCGAATTAGAAGATGGTGATGGAGAAGTTTTAAAATTTGTTTCTTCAGAAGAAGAATTAATTGAGCTTGAAAAAGAAGCAAAAAAACATGTAAGCTCTGCAAAGAGAGAAGCATGGAATTCTTACTTAAATGAAATAAAAGAAGAAGTTACAATTGCAATAAACTTATTAGAAAACACTGCTGCAAAAAGCAGTAATAGTTCTTTTATTTTAAAACTAAAAAACGAGCTTGAAGCAATTACAGAACCTATTCGAAAAGATGTTTTAATTGCTGCAAGGAAAACATTACGCTATATTAAAGACGAAGATTTTGCTGAAAAAACGGCATTACAGAATTTTATAAAAAATAAAATCAATAAAGGTTTTGACTTATTTTCAACTCATCTACTTAGTGAAACAGAACTAGCCACAACAAATATCTCTCCGTTATCACCAACATACAGTTCTGAAAAGAATCTAGTTGATGCAAGAATTATTATGAGAGATAATTTTGATGCTATCTTAAAGAAATATCCAGAAGTTCTAATTTTTGGAGAAGATTCTGGTTTTATTGGAGATGTGAATCAAGGTCTCGAAGGATTGCAAGAAAAATTTGGTGAACTTCGAGTTTCTGATACAGGAATTAGAGAAGCAACAATATTGGGTCAGGGAATTGGAATGGCAATGAGAGGCTTAAGACCGATTGCAGAAATTCAGTACTTAGATTATTTATTATATGCATTGCAAATTATGAGTGATGATTTAGCTACTCTTCGTTACAGAACTGTTGGCAAACAAAAAGCACCTTTAATTGTTAGAACACGAGGACATAGATTAGAAGGAATTTGGCATTCTGGTTCTCCAATGGGTGGAATTATAAATAACGTTCGCGGAATGCATGTATTGGTTCCTAGAAACATGACTAAAGCAGCTGGTTTCTACAATACTTTGTTAGAGGGAGATGATCCTGCAATAGTTATAGAATGTTTAAATGGATATCGTTTAAAAGAAGAACTACCAACCAATTTAGGTGAATTTAAAACGGCAATTGGAGAAATTGAAATCGTTAAAGAAGGAAAAGACATCACTGTAGTTTCTTACGGTTCTACCTTAAGATTAATACAAGAAGCTGCAAAGGAACTTTTACAAGTTGGTATCGATATCGAAATTGTAGATGCTCAAAGTTTATTGCCTTTTGATATCAATCACGATACGGTAAAAAGCATAGCAAAAACAAATAGGTTATTAATTGTAGACGAAGATGTTCCTGGTGGAGCTTCAGCATATTTATTACAAGAAATAGTTGAGAATCAAAATGGATATCACTATTTAGACAGCAAACCAACAACATTAACATCTAAAGCTCACAGACCTGCTTATGGAACAGATGGAGATTATTTCTCTAAACCTTCTGTTGAAGATGTTTTTGAAGCTGCATATTTAATGATGCACGAAGTAAACCCAACAAAATACAAGAGTTTATATTAAGTTTTATTCAAAATTACATTTCCAATTGCGCAATGCAAACAACGTTTCTTTGCGCAATAATTGTTTTTAAGCTGGAGTAAAGCTTGAGTTTCAAAAGCATCCTTTGCAATTACTTTTAACTCTTCGAAATTAGAAATAATTGAATTTCTTTCTAGTTTTAATTGTGTTATCAATAACAAAAAATCTTCTTCAAACACTTCCCCTCTACCCTTTAAATAATTAAATTTTAATGGAATGACTGTATTAATCAATAACAAATCAACAAACTGTTTTGTTATTTTTTTTATACGCAATGGTGATGCTTTATGGAACGTATAATGTGTTTTCCAAAAATCATCCAAATCAACAGAAAACAACTTATAAATTTCAGCTACGTCAGAAACTTGCATCAACTTAGAAAACAAATGTTGATTTTTATAATACAGCGAAGCCAATTGCGCTATCCGAATGGTTGGAAAATTTGATGGACGCATTCTAAAAAACTGAAACTGCTTGTTATGAATTGATTCTAGAGCATATTTATGTTTTAAATAATCATATTCAAGTTTTAAATTAATTGGATATTCCTCATTAAAATCACCTTGTAAAAAACCAGCTTGTCCAAAAAATAGCGCTTGCAGTTTAAAAGCATCATTTTGTGTTTTTCTAACGATTGAAAAATCTATTGAATTTGCAAAGTTTAAAAAGGCCTCTGCGTTCGTTTTCAATCCAAAATTTTTTGCCAACAATTTAAAAAGCACTGCTTCATAATCGTTATTAGATTCTTTTAATAGCTTTTGTATTACTATAGATTTATCTTCTAACCTTTCAAAAAACAAACGCTCTTTCCAATTGTTTATCACAAAAGAATCTACTGAATTGATAGTGTTTTGACAAGGGATCCAACGTTGCTGCTTTGAATATAATTCTTGGTAATTTAATAACACATCATTTACAACCAAATTAGAAATTTCTATTGTTGGTAAGCGCTGATTATTTTTACTAAAAACTTCAACATCGTCTTCCCAAACAACATGTAAAATAACAGCATCATAATTGGAATCTTTTTCATGCTGATGTACATACCAATCAGAAGATTTTACATGAATTTCTAAATTGCCAACCCATAAAATTTGTTCAATTTTAATTTTAGCATTTAAAAAATCTGGACCAGAATTAGTGTTGTAAAATCCTGGAAAAATAATTTCAACAGATTTTAAATCAACAGATTTTAAGCTTGTTTTTGAAAACAGCTGTTGCTTCCAAACATAATGAAGGAATTCTTCTTTCATGTGTCTCTTTATTTAAATTCAATAAGCACATGTAGCTTCCAAGTAATCATTTCCTTAAAATTAAGGACTCGTTACGGAAGTTTCATAGCAATACTTTTTCTTTTTCGTTTTCAATTTATGAAAAATTAATGACTAAAGAAAAAATCTATCACTACATCATAAAATCAAATAAAGCCAGAACTTTATTAAAATGAATTTATGGTACTTTTGTCATTCAAAAAAATCACAAATGAGTATTATAAAAAATTTACAATGGCGCTATGCCGTTAAAAAGTTTGACGCGAATAAATTGCTTACTGAAAAACAAATAAACACCTTAAAAGAAGCTTTTAATTTAACCGCAACCTCATACGGACTTCAACCTGTTAAAATGGTTGTGGTGCAAAACAAAAAAATTCAAGAAGAATTGGTAAAATATTCTTGGAATCAACAACAAATAGCACAAGCATCTCATGTTTTGATCTTATGCATTCAAAAAGAGATGACTAGTGAAGCTATAGAAAATTACTTTTCTTTAGTTAAAAAAATTAGAAACACACCCGATGAAATTTTAAATCCATTTAAGGATTATTTGAAAAATGACATGGAAAATAAATCAGAATTTGATTTACATTCTTGGATGAAAAACCAAGCATATATTGCTTTAGGAAATTTAATGACTGTTGCTGCGTCAGAGAATATTGATTCTTGCCCGATGGAAGGATTTGTTCCAGAAAAATATGATGAACTACTGCAATTAGAAAAACACAATTTAAAATCTGTGTTAGTACTTCCTGTTGGATTTAGAGCTGATGACGACTATATGAAAGATTTAAAAAAAGTTAGAAAGAACATAGAAGATGTCGTTATAGAAATCAGTTAAAAACAAACGAATAATTGTATCTTTGAGTACTTAATTAACTATATAAAATCAGAATGAATTCAGAAATAAGAAACCTAGAACCAAAAGCTATTTGGAATAATTTTGCAGATTTAAACGCTGTACCTCGTCTATCAAAAAAAGAAGAAAGAGTCATTGCTTTTATGGTGAATTTTGGAAAAAAACTAAATCTAGAAACTGTTGTAGATCCTGTTGGAAATGTAATTATTAAAAAGCCTGCTACACCAGGAATGGAATCTAGAAAAACAGTGGTTATGCAAAGCCATCTAGACATGGTTCATCAAAAAAACTCTGACACAATTTTTGATTTTGATACTCAAGGAATAGAAATGTATATTGATGGTGATTGGGTAACTGCAAAAGGAACTACTTTGGGTGCAGACAACGGCTTAGGGGTTGCAGCGATTATGAGTGTGTTAGAATCTAAAACCATTCAACACCCTGCTATTGAAGCCTTATTTACTATTGATGAAGAAACCGGAATGACAGGTGCTATGGGTTTAGAAGCTGGTTATCTAGATGGTGAAATCTTATTAAACTTAGATACTGAAGAAGATGATGAAATCGGAATGGGTTGTGCTGGAGGAATTGATGTCACTGCTAAAAGAAACTATTCTGAAGAAGTTATTTCAGAAAACACTCTAGCTTTTACAATTTCAGTGAGCGGATTAAATGGTGGTCATTCTGGAATGGATATCCATAAAGGGCTTGGAAATGCAAATAAAATAATGAATCGTTTATTGTTTGATGGTTTTGAGAATTTTGGTTTAAGAATTTCAGAAATTAATGGAGGAAGTTTGCGTAATGCAATTCCTAGAGAAAGCAAAGCAACTGTTGTAATTGATGCTATTTCTAAAGAACCTTTCTTTTTTGAAATGAATGAATTAATCAATACTATTTATGCAGAATTTAAAAATATTGAGCCTAATTTATCAATCGAAATTTCAGAAACAAAGGCTCCTAAAAAAGTAATGGAATTGGGAGTTCAAGAAGGGTTTATCAAATCAATTTACGCTGCTTTAAACGGCGTTTACAGAATGAGTCCTGACATTAAAGACTTGGTAGAAACTTCTAACAATATTGCAAAAGTTGTTGTAAAAGATGGAGAAATATTAGTGAACTGCTTAACTCGTTCTTCATCAGAAACCAATAAAATAGATTTGGCAAACTCTATTCGTTCTGCTTTTGAAGTAACCGGATTTGAAGTTAATTTTTCTGGCGAATATCCTGGATGGTTGCCAAATATAAATTCAGAAATTTTAAAAACTTTAGATCGTTTGTATGAAAAACTACATGGTGAAAAAGCGAAAATAGCAGCTTGTCATGCTGGATTGGAATGCGGAATTTTAGGTCAGAATTACCCAAAAATGGACATGGTTTCTTTTGGACCAACAATTTTAGGTGCTCATTCTCCAGACGAAAGAGCTAGTATTTCATCAACACAAAAATTCTGGAAATTCTTATTAGAAATCTTAAAAAACATTCCTAATAAATAATAAAAAAACATTTTAAAAACCGTTGATAACTCAACGGTTTTTTTATGCATTGTAATGTTTATTATCTTAAATAAAATAATTATAACTATTTGATTATTAGTGATCTGTATTTTTATTATTTTGTTAACATCTTTGATTTTAAATAACAACAAATAATTGTATTTTTACTTTTTAAATAATCCGATATTTTAATGGGTAAAATTATTGCAATTGCAAATCAAAAAGGTGGTGTTGGCAAAACTACTACAACAGTAAATTTAGCTGCTTCTTTAGGTGTTTTAGAAAAGAAAGTACTACTTATTGATGCTGACCCTCAAGCAAATGCATCTTCAGGTTTAGGAATTGATGTAGAGAGTGTAGAAATTGGAACCTATCAGGTTTTAGAACATACTGCTTCCATCAATGATGCGATCTATAAAACCACATCTCCGAACGTAGATATTATTCCTGCTCACATAGATTTGGTGGCCATTGAAATTGAGTTAGTTGATAAAGAACAAAGAGAATACATGCTTCAAAAAGCATTAACCAAGCTAAAAAATAAATACGATTATATTTTAATAGATTGCGCCCCTTCTTTAGGATTGATTACCTTAAATTCTTTGGTCGCAGCAGATTCAGTTATCATCCCAATACAATGTGAATATTTTGCCTTAGAAGGATTAGGTAAATTGCTAAACACTATTAAAAGTGTACAAAACATTCACAATCCTAATTTAGATATTGAAGGTTTGCTGTTAACCATGTTCGACTCTCGTTTGCGCTTATCTAACCAAGTTGTAGAAGAAGTTCGCAAACACTTTAGCACCATGGTTTTTGATACAATTATTAGAAGAAACACACGCCTTGGAGAAGCACCAAGTTATGGAGAAAGTATTATTGCTTATGATGCTACTAGTAAAGGTGCTGTAAATTATTTAAGTTTAGCAAACGAAATTATAAAGAGAAACGTATAATGGCAAAAGCAACAAAAAAACAAGCTTTAGGAAGAGGGTTATCTGCTTTATTAAAAGAATCTTCAGCTGATATCAACTCTATTTCAGACAAAAACGCTGACAAATTGGTTGGTACTATTGTAGAAATAGAGCTAAATAACATAGAAGTAAATCCTTTTCAGCCTAGAACATATTTCGATCAAGATGCATTAACCGAATTAGCCAATTCTATTAAAGAGTTAGGAGTAATTCAGCCAATTACCGTTCGAAAACTAGAAGGAAATACGTTTCAATTAGTTTCTGGAGAACGCAGATTTAGAGCCTCTAAATTAATTGGCAACACAACGATTCCTGCTTATATCAGAATTGCCAACGATCAAGAAATGCTAGAAATGGCATTGGTAGAAAATATTCAACGTAAAAACCTAGATCCAATTGAAGTTGCTTTGTCTTATCAACGATTGATTGAAGAAATAAAATTAACACAAGAACAATTAAGTATTAGGGTTGGTAAAAAAAGATCTACGGTAACTAACTATTTACGTTTGTTAAAATTAGATCCAATTATCCAAACCGGAATGCGAGATGGTTTTATTTCAATGGGACACGGAAGAGCATTAATTAATGTAGATACTTCTGAAAACCAACTAACCATTTATACCAAAGTTGTTAAAGATAAATTATCTGTAAGGCAAACAGAAGAATTGGTTAAAAATTTAAAAGAAGGAACTAACGACGCTAAAACAAAAAAGCAAGTTCCTCGTTTTATTAAAGAATCAATATCAGAATTAAATTCTTTTTTTGGAAGCAAAGTAGCAATTAACTCCAATGCAAAAGGAAAAGGAAAAATTACAATTTCATTTAATTCTGAAGAAGATTTTAATCGAATAAAAAACTTATTAAAATAGTGTTATCACTAAAAAAAATACTTTTCTTCTTCGCTGTTCTTATATCATTTTCTATAAGTGCACAAAAGGATTCTACACAAATAGATGACTTAAAAATAAAAGGGAAAATTAAATTAAATAGCAACTATTTTAATCCATTATCACCATCTAAAGCAGCGTTTTATTCAGCTATATTTCCCGGTGGTGGTCAGATTTACAACAAAAAATATTGGAAAGCTCCTATTGTTTGGGCTGCAATGGGTACGAGTATTTATTTATACTTAGACAACAATAAAGAATACAATAGATATAGAACGGCTTTTAAGATGCGGGAAGCAGGTTTGCAAGACGAATTTACAAATGGAGATGGTTCTTTAATTGTTTCTAGAAATGGATTGGTTAGCGCCCAAAAAACTTTAAAAAGCAATAGAGACTTAGCTTTGCTAACAACTGTAGTTTTTTATGTGCTACAGATTGTTGAAGCTAGTGTAAATGCACATTTATTACAATTTAACACGAACAACAACTTAACCTTTTCACCTACTTTAATTTCAAATCCAATTAGATATGAAATTCCGAAATTTGGTCTAAAATTTAAATTTTCCTTTTAAAATGAAAATAGCGTTGTTAGGATATGGTAGAATGGGTAAAGAAATAGAAAAAATAGCTTTACAAAGAGGACATGAAATTGTTATAAAATCAAACTCAAACTCAACATATACAATTACAGATGCAGATGTTGCAATAGATTTTAGCCTTCCAACATCCGCAGTTCACAATATTTCAACTTGCATTAAAAATCAAGTACCTGTTATTTCTGGAACCACAGGTTGGTTAGAAAACTATGACAACATTGTAGATTTCTGTAAAGAAAAAAATGGCGCATTTTTATACGCTTCAAATTTTAGCATTGGAGTCAACATTTTTTTTGAGCTCAATAAACAGTTAGCTAAAATGATGAATACCTTTGACGACTATAACATCTCTTTAGAAGAAATTCACCATACAAAAAAGCTTGATGCCCCAAGTGGAACAGCTATTACACTGGCAGAAGGGATTATTGAAAATAGCTCAAAATCAAGATGGAATTCAGAAAGCGAAAGTTCATCAGAAAGTATTCCAATAACATCAAAAAGAATTGGAGATACACCAGGAACACATGTCGTTAATTACACATCAGAAGTTGATGCTATAGAAATTAAACATACAGCACACAAAAGAGAAGGATTTGCGCTGGGAGCTGTTGTTGCTGCAGAATGGATATTAAATAAAAAAGGCATTTTTACAATGAACGATGTGTTAAACATTGGTTAAAGGATGTAACTATTTTTAACAAAACAAACTAATAAACTATTATTACGATACCGTTTTCTAAATAGAAAGCAATCAAAAAAATATAAATTATGACATTTACAGAATGGTTTTTATTCTTTTTAGCAATTCAAGTTATTCACTTTTTAGCTACTTGGAAACTATATATAAAAGCTGGCAGAAAAGCTTGGGAAGCAATTGTACCTATTTACAACGCAATTGTATTGATGCAAATTATAAATCGTCCAAAATGGTGGACCATCTTATTGTTTGTCCCTATTGTAAATTTGTTAATGTTCCCCATTATTTGGGTAGAAACGAGCAGAAGTTTTGGTCATTATAAAAAACCAGATACTATACTTTCCATTATAACCTTAGGTTTTTATTTATTTTATATCAATTATTTTTCTAAAAACCAATATGTAAAAGACAGAAGTTTAGATCCTAGAAGTGCTCTTGGAGAATGGATTAGTTCTATTGCTTTTGCCATTATTGCAGCTACGTTGGTGCATACATATTTTATGCAGCCCTATACAATTCCGACTTCTTCCTTAGAAAAAACATTGTATGTAGGTGATTTTTTATTTGTGAGTAAATTCCATTATGGTGCAAGGGTTCCAATGACTGCTGTTTCTGCACCGATGGTTCATGACACATTACCAATCATAGGGAAATCTTATGTATCAGATTCTAACGATCAAAATTCAATAGCAAACAAATTATCATTTCCTTATATGCGTTTGCCAGGAATTCAAAAAATAAAACGCAATGATATTGTAGTGTTTAGTTGGCCTGCAGATTCTTTAAAATTAATGTGGGGAGATACCTCTGGAAAATTCACTTACAAACCCATAGACAAAAGAACCAATTATGTAAAACGTGCAGTTGGTGTTGCTGGAGATTCTTTAGAAATTAGAGATGGTTATGTGTATATAAACGGAAAAAGAACTGTTTTGCCTGACAGAGCAAAACCACAATACTTTTTTACTGTTGATACAGGCGGAAAACAATTTAGCCAAGGAGCCGCAAAAAGATACAACATTAGAGAATATGGCTTTGATAACGGGAAGTTTATCTTGAATTTAACTGATGAAGAGGCTGCATTGATTAAAAACAACCCTATTGTAAAAAGTGTTGTAAAGAACATAGAACCAAAAGGAACATTTAATAAAGACTTGTTTCCGCATAGTCCACAATACTTATGGAGTCAAGATAATTATGGTCCAATATATATTCCTAAAAAAGGAGACAAAATTGAATTAAATGAAAAATCGATGCCCTTTTATGAGCAAATCATAAGAAGGTATGAGCATAACAATTTATCCATTGTTGGGAATGAATTTTATTTAAATGGGAAAAAAGCGACTTCTTATACCTTTAAGCAAGATTATTATTGGATGATGGGAGATAACAGACAAAACTCTTTAGATGCACGATTCTGGGGCTATGTCCCGTTTGATCATGTTGTGGGAAAACCTGTATTTATTTGGTTAAGCTGGGATCCTAATGCCAAAGGATTTGCAAAATTTGCTTCTATTCGCTGGGATAGAATGTTTACAACAGTAGGTGGAACTGGCGAACCCGTTTCTTACTTTAAATTTTTCTTAATTGCCTTGATGGGTTATTTTGTCATTAATTATTATAGAAAAAAGAAAAAAGACACCAAATAAATGTCTTTTTTTATACCCACATACTTCTCTCCTATTTCACAATATATAACCATTGTGAATTCAGATGAAGTATTGTTTGAAACTGAAGATAATTTTCAGAAACAAACGTATAGAAATCGTTGTTATATTTATGGTCCCAACGGGAAACAATTATTAAACATCCCCATAAAACACAGCAGTAATTCTACTAAAAAAAAGACGAAAGATACGTTAGTAGATAATTCTGTAGCTTGGCAAAAGCAACATTTAAAATCCATTCAAATAGCCTACAGAAATTCACCTTTTTTCGAGTTTTACCAAGATGACTTACTACCAATATTCTTAAAAGAGCACAAATATTTATTAGATCTTAATATAGAAACCTATCTATATATTACAGATGCACTTCAAATTTCAAGTGTCTATAAAAAGACAGAAGAATATATACATAATACTAAAAATGATTTTCGTTTTTTAGCCAATTCAAAACTAGAACATCCATACAAGTTTAAACCTTACACACAAATGTTTGATGATAAGTTTGGATTTATAAAAAATTTATCAGTTTTGGATTTACTCTTTATGGAAGGTCCGAATGCAATTAGTTTTTTAGAAAACAATAAACATAAATTAACAAATTGCTTTTGATTTTTTTGTAGCTTTAAAGTCAAATTAAGAATAGTTGTCCTCAAATTATTTACAATAGAAAAGGCTTGTTTAAGGATAAGTCTTTTTTATTTTTACTCTACTATGGATTTAAAATTTATCATACATTATAGTTTTCATTTTATAGTTCCTTTGCTCATAGCTATATTCTTTTTTAAAGAAAATTGGAAAAAAGTATATTTTGTTTTTATTGCTACAATGTTAATCGATTTAGATCATCTATTAGCTTCTCCTATTTTTGACCCAAATAGATGTAGCATCAATTTTCATCCGCTGCATAGTTATATTGCAATTGCAATATATTTTCTATTCATCTTTTGGAAAAAATCTAGAATTTTAGCAATTGGACTGCTATTACATATACTTGCAGATACTATTGATTGCTTTTTGTAATTTTATCAATAATGGTATTAATATCCGAAGAAATATTCAGTTTATAAACAATTGCCATATAGCAAAAAGTAATTAACAAACCTTTTAAACCAATATTGACAATGGGGTGAAATGGAAAGCTCCAAAAGAAAAACAACCCATACAAGCATCCTAAAACAACTAGTAAATAAATTGTTTTAGTAGTATAAGGCAGAATATTAAATTTCTTTTTTACATATCCGATTTTTATTGTGTTAAAAACCAACAACACAAGTAGTGTAGACATTGCGGCACCGTTCATTTTATACAAAGAAATGAGCCAATTATTTAAAATAATTACAGCTAACGCCATAGCAACCGAATAAGGTAATAAAATTTTATAGTATTTAGAGTTAGAAATAATATCGCCATTATTACCTATAGACATGGTATATAGTTTAGCGATAGAAATCATAAGCACAACCCAAACTCCTTGAGAATATTTATCATCAATTAACAAATAAAGTTGATCGATATTTAAGTTAATCAGCAAGAAAAACAACCCACAGATTAATAATAAATTAATAGATGTGCTCTTGTACAGTTTTTCTATTTCAGCCTTATTATTTTCATTTAGAGCTTTAGCAGTAATTGGCTGTACAATTTGCGCCATTGCTCTACCTGGAGCTTCTAACAAAGAGGCTATATAAACTCCTACCGAATAATAAGCAGCATAGGCAATGGCTTCTTTCTGCGGAATCATAAACTTATCAATATCTAATAAAATTGCCCCTGCAGAACCTGCTAATATAATAAACGAAGCATATTTAAATACTTCTTTATAATTTTCTGGTAAACTAAACGTAAAGACAGGTGTATATAATTTTAATGCGTATAAAAGCATTACTAAAGCACGTAAAAAATAAGCCCCGGTTAAATAATAAATAAACTCAACTTGATCAATCACTTTCAAAAAAACCAATATCAACAAAATCATGGCTGTAATTCTAGAGAACATTTCTTTTAAAATGTTCCCAAAAACCGATTGCATTTGCACTTTTGCCCAAGCATAAAAAATTTCGAAGTAGGCTGTAGCAATAGCGACCAAATATATAACCCAAGTAAAATCTTTAATTATTGCGTTTTCTAAAGACAAATAGTTGCTAATTTGCTCGTAAAAAATAGTTCCAAAAAAGCCAAAAGGTAATGCTATAAGCAACGGAAACAATAATGATGCGCTTAAAAATTTATCTCTTTCTAATTTTGAAGTATAAGAAGAAAAAAACTTGACAATAGAATATTGCACACCAAACGCTGTTAGTGGCATTAATAAGTTTGCTGTTGATAATAAATACGTAACCAACCCATAATATTCATCAGTTAGAAAATTGGTGTATAAAAACAATGCATTAACACCACCAATTCCGAATGCGGCAAAAGTGATAACAGTGTTTTTAAATGATTGATTTAATACAATTCCCAATGAAAAAATTATTTAGTTAGCAATGTTACAATAGATTGATAAATACTTTCTCCTACGTTATTCCCGTACAATTCTTTATCAAAATTCATGGCAGCGTTTTTAAACACATTAAATGCATTTACAATTTTAGATTCACTACTTCCAACGATTTCTGCAAATCCGTTTTCAACCAACTCAACCCATTCTGTTTCTTCTCTTGCAATAATGCAATTCTTTTTATTAAAAAAAGCTTCTTTTTGCAATCCACCGCTATCAGAAATTACTAGTTTACAATGTTTTAATAATTCTAACATTGCAAAATAACCAACAGGGTCAATAAAAGTAATCTTAGGATGTATATTGTGTTGTTCTACTATTTTTTTGGTTCTTGGATGTAATGGTAAAACCACCTTACATGTTTTATGGATTTCTTCTAAAGCTGCAAAAATCGACTTTAATTTATGTACATCATCTGTGTTTTCTTGTCTATGAATTGTAGCTAAGACAAACTCGTTCTTTATCAAATCCAAATCAGAAATTATTGAAGATTTAATTGCTGATATTTTGCTATAAAACTCAACGGCATCTTTCATAATATCGCCATTCTTTACAATGTGACCTGGGAGATTATCAAAACCTTCATTGTGTAGGTTTTTGATTGCTGTCTCTGATGGACAACACAACAAATCTGAAATTCGATCTGTTAATATTCGATTGATTTCTTCTGGCATTTTCATGTTAAAAGAACGCAACCCTGCTTCTATATGAATTACTTTTATATGTAGTTTTTTAGCAGCCAAAGAGCCTGCAATTGTAGAATTTGTATCACCATAAACCACAACAGCATCTGGTTTCTCTTCCAACAAAATAGCTTCAATTTTTTCCAACATTTGTCCAGTCATGGCTCCATGACTTAAACTATTTATGTCTAAATTATATGTGGGCTTTGGAATTTCCATTTCATCAAAAAAAACAGCACTCATATTGGCATCAAAATGTTGCCCAGTATGAATAATAACTTCCTCGATTTGATTGTGTTGTTTTATCACTCTACTTAAAACAGCAGCTTTAACAAATTGTGGTCTTGCTCCTAAAATTGTGATTATTTTTTTCATAAAAAACTACGAAACGGTTTCTTTAATTATGTTCTCTAATTTCTGCGTTAAATTTCTACGATGATACTTTTCAATAGTATTAGAATTTGATTTTAACTCATTTAGTTTATACAAATCATATAGCTGTAATAGTTCATTTTTTAGATTTTCTACAGCATCAAAATTGACAATGGTTCCAGAATTTGTTTCATGTAAAATCGCTGCCAAATCTCCATTTATTGGTCCGATAGCTAAGATAGGGCGTTTCGCTTGTAAATACTCAAATATTTTTCCAGTAATTATTCCTTTTGCGCTTTTTACATTATTTACACACAATAATAAAACCTGTGTTTTTTGTTGATATGTTGTTACTTCTTTATGAGATACATACCCAATATCTAGCACATTTTCTATTTGATATTTTGCTATACTTTCTTGAACTTCTTTTGCTATTTTTCCTACAAACTGAATCTGATAATCTGCTGCAAAATCAGCATTCTCTTTACAAATTTCAGAAATCGCTTTCCAAAGAGAAATCGGATTTCTATCAGCATTCATTAATCCAACATGAGTGAGTGTGAATTTTTTATCTAATATTGTTGAACTTGATTGTAGATCTGTATCAAATCCATTAGTTACTACATGAATATTTTTTGAAAATTGTTTAAAATTTTCTTTCATGGTATTGCCAATAACAATAACTGCATCAGAATTCTTTAAAACTTCTTGCTCTTGCTGTTGATGTATTTGAAGTGACTTTTTGGTCAATGGTAGATGTTCAAAATAATCGATGTCTGTCCATGGATCTCTAAAGTCTGAAATCCATTTTACATTCAACTCTCTCTTTAATTTTAAACCAATTAAATGCAAACTATGTGGCGGCCCCGATGTAATAACTGCATCTATTTTATGTTCTAAAAGATACTTTTTTAAATATTTAACCGAGGGTTTTATCCAGAATTTTCGTGCATCTGGAATAAAATAATTAGCTCTTACATATTGCAAAATCCTTCCAAAAAAAGTAGGATTAGGGTTTAAAAATCCAGCTGACTCTTGTGTATTCTTCTTTTTGAAATATGAGAATATAGTATTTGGTTCCCAGATAGGTTGCTTTAAAACAGTGGTATTTTTTGGGATTTCATTTTCTAAAGAAGCATCTGTAAGTGGGTACTTTGGATTGTCAATAGTGTAAACTACAGGTTCTATGCCAAAATCTTGTAAATATTTTACAAATTTTAGCCAACGTTGTACTCCAGAACCTCCAGATGGCGGCCAATAATATGTTACAATTAATACTTTCAATTACTTAAGTTATCGTATAAATGTACTAAGTTTTTTGAAGTAAATTCCCAATTAAGCTCACCATTTAAAGATTCATGATTTCCTTTTTGAGCTTTTTGTAGTGCTACATCGTAATTAGAATGAATTTCAAGAATTGAATTTGCAAAGCTTTGCGGATTCTCTGATTGAAAATAGGTACCGATATTAAATTGATTGACCAATCTTTTCATTGGAGCACAATCAGAAACTAGCAAGGGCTTTCCTGATAATAAAATTTGAAAAAACTTATGTGGCACAGCACTTTCTGTATGTTCATTTGAAATATGCGGAATAATATTTACAGAAGAATTCTTCATAATATTCACCACATTTTTAAAAGGCTCACTTCCTCTAATCTCAACAAAATCTTGTAATTTATTTTGTACTATTAAATCTTGTAGATGTTTTTTAACATCTGTATTTGCTGGACCAACTAATACTAATAAAGCGTTCGGTATTTTCTTAGAAATTGCTTTCATTCCTAAAATAGCAGTATGCAAGCCTCTATGTGGTCCAAAACCACCAACATAAGAAATGATAAATTTATCTTCTACTCCATTAAAATAATTTGAGGCTGAATCGTCAAAGTTTTTTATAAAGTCTTTTTTTTCTGAATTAGGAACAATCACAATTCTGTCTTCAAAAATTGCATGTTGATCAATCAGTCGTTGTTTCATTTCATCAACAACAGCAATTAGAACATCAAATTTTTTAATCATTCTAGACTCATACCTCCTCCATCTATCGTAGCTAAAAAACAACTTGTTTTTTAATCTAATAATTGGGTTTTTTCGCCAAGAAAACCAAGTTAACAAAGCTGCTGGATAATTTTCATGTAAATCTAAAACTGTTTGTAACTGCTTCTTTTTTGCAGCTATAAAAGCCGTTTTTGCCAAAGGCAAATCATGCACATGTAATACTTGAATCTTATTTTCTTTGATAAAATATGGCAGTTCATTTTTAAAAAATGGATGTACAAAACCTACAGAAGCAATCACATCAATAATTCCTTCATGTGCCAAATTTCTGTATTCTATTTTACGAATAATTTGCACACCATTTACAACTTCGTATTCTTTTTCGTTAGGATTTTTCTTACATAAAACAAAGACCGAATGATTATTTTGTACTAAAGTTTCTGCTTCTTTACGAACTCTAATATCTGACGGATAGTTTCCGTTCAATAGCATTCCAATATTCATAATGCTTTTCTATTTTTTCTTTTTTTCGTAAAAAAACCACCCAATCGGAATCATCAATAACAAGAAATATGAAGTTAAGGTTATGGTGTTTCCTTCTTTAATTATTGTAGGCTCGAATTTGAATTCAATTGTGTGATTTCCTGCCGGAATTTCCATTCCACGCAACACATAATTCACTCTATAATGCGGTGTTAATTTTCCATCCACATAAGCATTCCAACCATCTTTATAATAGATCTCTGAAAATACAGCAAATTGATTTTTTGTAGTGTTAGATTGGTATTCTAAAGTTGTAACATCGTATTTGGTTAATTGAATAGTAGCTGTTGAATCCTTTTCAAATTGGTTTTCAATTTTAAATTTATTTGTATTTATTACAGCTTCATTTTTTGTTTGTAAACTATCTAATGCTTGTATTTCTTGATTTGCATTGGAAACCGATTTTAAGCCTGAAACAAACCACACATTTCCATTTGCATCTGGGTTTTCTTGAACTCTTAAATTTCCTTTTTGATCTGGAATGATAAAATATTTAGTGTTTAACATGTTCAACACTTCCATGTTGTTTTTAGCAATTTGATAATCAAACAATTCTTGATATCTACCCATTTTTGCTGCGTGATATCCACCTATAGAGTTATGGAAATACGAAGTCCTTCCATCTTGTAATGGACTTGGAAAGTTTGCAACTCTATAATAACTTTTATCTTTTAAGATTTGCTTATCAATATCATTTAATTGAAAGGGTTTTTCTATGTTTCTTGCTTTTTCAAAAGAATCTTTATTGACATAGTTGAGATTTACAGATACTAAATCAAATAAGATAATTACTGCAAAACCTATAATTGCCTTTGTTTGATTGACTTTATTTTAAGAAAAAACCATAAAATTGCAAACGAAATCGATATCAAAATAAATGAACGTAAACTATCTTGAAATAACATTGCCTTTCTGTCAGAAATAAGTGCATCAACCAAACCTGGTATCTGCTGATAATTTGCGTCTCTAAATCCTTCAAAAGAAAACAAACTAGATCCAAAGATTAAAAAGAAAGCAGAAAGCCCCCCTAAAATATAGAACGCTTTTTTCAACGCATTTTTCTTGTCATCTGTAGAAATTTCATTTGAGAAAAATTCTTTTAGCGCTAAAATTCCTAAAAGCGGAACACAAATCTCTGCAATTACTTGTATGGATGAAACCGCTCTAAACTTATTGTATAAAGGAACATAATCAATAAATAGGTTGGTAATTATTTCAAAGTTTTTACCCCAACTTAATACAATTGAAAATATGGTTGCAGCCACCAACCATTTCTTTAAAGTTCCTTTTACCAAAAAGGCTCCAAGTAAAAATAAGAACATTAAAACTGCACCAACATATGCAGGTGCTTCTATAATTGTTTGATCACCCCAATAGGTTAAAACTTGATTTGATGCTTGAGAGGCTTGGACAGCACCAATTTGTGGATGTGATTTTAAAGTTTCGTAAAAACTAGAATTCTTTCCTAAATTTTCATAGGTCCCACCACCCATAAATCTTGGAATAAACAAGTTAAAAGTTTCTGTTATCCCATAACTATATTCTGTGATGTATTCTTTTGACAGACCATTAGTGACTTGTTTGGGAGAGCCATCTGGCTCTATCGTTAATTCAGTTTTTCCTCGTGTACTAAAACTTGCGTATTCTTTCATAGCAAGTAATCGAGTAGAATTTACTCCAAGTCCTAATATCATTGCAAAAACAATGATTGCAGATTGTTTGATAAAAGATGTGTGTGTTTTTTCTTTTATAGCCTCAATGAGTTTTGCAATTCCTAGAATTAGTATAATAAACCCTAAATAATAGGTCATTTGTGGATGGTTAGAATTGATTTCTAATGCCATCGCAAGTGCGGTGACCACAAATCCGAGTAAATATTTTCGTTTAAAAACCCAAATAACACCAGCCATAACCATTGGCATATATCCAATTGCATGTGCTTTGGCGTTATGTCCTGCTCCAAAAATGATAATTAAATAGGTTGAAAAACCAAAAGACAAAGCGCCTAAAATGGCTAATTTCCATTCTGTATTTAAAGCCGTTAGCAACAAAAAGAACCCTAGAAAATACAAGAAAACATAATCTGCAGGTCTAGGCAAAAAAACGCAATGCACTATCTAGCATTTTAATATAATCATTTGGATAATATGCACTTAATTGATATGCTGGCATTCCGCTAAAAGCAGCTCCAGTCCAATAAGGCTCTTCTCCTTTTTCTGCTCTATAATCTGCAATTTCTTTAGACATTCCTTTGAATTGAGTAATGTCGCTTTGTTTTATTTTTTCGCCTTTTAAAATTGGATTAAAGTATAAAACCGAAGCAATTATAAAAATTAGTATTGCAATACTGTATGGAAATGTATTTTTAATATTCATCTTATTCTACTTCTTCATAATCTACATATTCGCCAACCGAATTATTGCTTTGATTATTAGTGTTTGGTTTTTTATCAATTATGGTTTCCCCAACTTTTACATCGGGTTGTTGCTGGTTTCTGTGCTGATTTTGTGCTTTTTGCTGCATCTTATTCACCATTTTTTTCATTAAATATGGAGCAAAAAGTCTGGCTAAAAATTTAAACCCATAATAAATAAGCAAAATAACCAGTATTGTTCTTAATAAACCCATCTTATATTGTAGTTGATTTTTATAATTTAAAAATTACTTCAAAAGTAACAATTTGATATCAACTTTAACGTTAAGATTATAGAAAAAGCATCTATCTAAGTTTAAAAAAGCGTTTTCTTAAATATGACGTATACGATTTTTGCTGTATGTTTGTGTTAAATAGCAAAATAAGAGTATTGTTGATGAATTACCCCAAAAACGAATATGGATAAAAAGATTCTTTTTTTCTTTTTTATATGTAGCAGTTCTCTTTTAAATGCTCAATACACTAATGTAATCAACTCTAATAGACCTGGTTTTTCTGAAAGTCCGTATAGTGTAGGAGCTGGAGTTTACCAAATAGAAACTGGCTTTTTTTATAATTCATCTAAAATTGTTAGAACCTTTACCATTCCGAAATCTTTTGGACTAAATATGGTTCTTAGGACAAGTTTTTTTAGTGAAAGATTAGAATTGAACACAAATTTTACCATTCAAAAAGATCAAGTAGCTTTTAAAAATGTTTTCACCTCACATTACTTTACAACTGGAATTAGCGACTTTTCTGTTGGAGCGAAATATTTAGTATATCATCAAGAATATGAAGATAAATCTAAAGAAATTAGAAGCTGGAAACGCAGACATGCATTTGATTGGAAAAGAGCAATTCCTTCTGTTGCAGTTTATATAGGCATGAATACAAACTTAGTAAACGATATTTATAAACTAGAAGGTATTACTCCAAAAGTTGGTGTTTTACTTCAAAACAACCTATCTAATAAACTAAATATTATCACAAACATCTTCTATGACAATATAAATAGTTCTTATTCTGAATTTATCTATATAGTTACAGGAACTTATGCCATCAATGATAATTGGAGTACTTTTTTAGAACATCAAGGAAGCTATAACAACTTTCAGATTAACAATAATTTTGGAACAGGAATAGCTTATTTAGCTAACCGCCATTTTCAAGTTGATGCTTCTACACGATTAAATTTTAATGGAAAAACTACTGAATTTTATGTGGGGATTGGCTTTTCGTTTCGTTTAGATAGACATGTTCCAAAATTTGATTAAATTGATGAAATGGGAATAAAATTATTGAATTAAAATCTACATCAATCAAGAAGAAAAATTGACCTTAGTAAAAAAGAAAAACGAATCTGAAAAGAATATTAATTAGCATATTTTTAAAAGAGTCTTTTGTATATTTAACCTATGATTACCATTAAAGAACTTTTTACAAGAAAGGAATTAAAGCAATTTGTTGCAATTTCCTTTTTCACTATATAAAGGCAATCCGTATTGGGTTCCTCCAATAATAAAAGACGAATTAGACACATTAGATAAAAATGAAAATCCGGCTTTTGAACATGCAGAAGCACGTTTTTTTATCGCTCTTAAAAATGAAAAAATTGTTGGACGAGTTGCTGCAATTATCAACAAATATGAAACTAAAAAACAAGGCATTCTAAAAATGCGTTTTGGGTGGTTTGATGTCATTGATGATCTTGAAGTTAGTAGACTTTTATTAGAAAAAGTAAAGGAAATTGGTTTTCAAAACAACTTAGCATATATTGAAGGGCCTGTGGGGTTTTCAAACCTTGATAAAGTTGGTGTTTTGATTGAAGGTTTTGATCATATAGGTACCATGATTACTTGGTATTCTATGCCTTATTACAAAGAGCATTTAGAAAAGTTAGGGTACTCGAAAGAGAAAGAATATTTAGAAAATAAGTTTTTAATTAAAAATATTGATGCTGCTTACTACGAAAGAATTGCTAAAGTTGTAAAGCATCGATTTAAGCTTACCTCTTTAAATTTTACAAAGACAAAGGACATTCTATCTTATATAGATGAAATGTTTGATTTATTTAGTAAAACCTATTCAAAACTCTCTTCTTTTGTTCCTATTTCTGATGCACAAATAAACTATTTCAAAAAACGTTATATCGGATTTATCAATCCAGAATTCATCAAGTTTGTAGTAGATGAAAATCATAAATTAGTTGCTTTTGCGATTATCATGCCTTCTTTTTCTAAAGCACTTCAAAAAGCAAATGGAAAGTTATTCCCATTCGGAATTTTCCATTTATTAAAAGCTCGTAAAAATCCAATAACGGTAACCTCATATTTAATTGGTGTTGAAGACAGTTATAAAAACAAAGGAGTGACTGCCATTATTTTTGATGAATACACCAAGGTTTGTCTTGAAAAAGGAGTCAAAGAAATGATTAGAACACCTGAGCTAGAAGACAATGAAGCCATTCATAAAATTTGGAGAAATTTCAATCCAGTTACCCACAAAAGGCGTAGAACCTATAAATTAGGAATTAGGAAAAGTTAAAATTCAAACCCAAATAACAATAAAAAAACAAATCAACTCTGAGCCTAAAAAAATGCAATTATTTTATAATAAAGACATATCAAAAAACGACACTCAGTTTACTTTCGATAAAACCGAAAGCAGACATATTGTAAAAGTATTGCGAAAAAAAGATGGCGATCTGTTACATATTACCAACGGAAAAAATGAGCTATTTACAGTGAAAATAATTTTAGCAAATGATAAAAGGTGTTTGGTAGAAATTCTAAACTCAGAAACAAAAGCTAAACCTTGGAATTACAATTTACATATTGCTATTGCACCAACAAAAAACAACGACAGATTGGAATGGTTTTTAGAAAAAGCAACAGAAATTGGTATTGATGAAATCACACCCATTATTTGTTCAAATTCTGAGCGTAGTGTTTTAAAAACTGATCGTTTAGAAAAAATTGTACAATCTGCAATGAAACAATCTTTAAAATTTACGTTGCCAAAATTAAATGAACCGATCAAGTTTACGGATTTTATAAAGCAAGAATTTAAAGGCGATTTGTTTATAGCACATTGCGAAGAATTGGATAAAAAATCACTTGCAAAAGAAGTAAAACCAAATACAGATATTCTTGTGTTAATTGGTCCAGAAGGTGATTTTTCTCCCCAAGAAATAGAAAAAGCATTGGCTAAAAAATTCATTCCTGTTACCTTAGGAGAAAGTAGATTACGAACCGAAACAGCAGGTGTTGTTGCTACACAAACGGTTGCTTTGATTAATGAAATAAATTGATTTATATTTTACTATCTTGCTTCAAATTCAATTGTATTTAGGTAAATGAAACGACTACTTTTTCTTTTTTTAATTTGTTTTTCACTTTTTACTACTAATGCACAAGAAATTGCCGTTTTAAAATACAATGGCGGTGGAGATTGGTATTCAAATCCAACTGCTTTACCCAATTTAATTGAGTTTTCAAATACCAATAGCGCTACAAAAATTAAGAAAAACCCAACTTTTATTGCCGTAGGAAACCCAGATATCATGAATTATCCAATCGTTTTTATGACTGGACACGGAAACGTTTTTTTCTCTGAAGATGAAGCTAAAAATTTACACAATTATTTAATTTCTGGTGGGTTTTTGCATATCTCTGATAATTACGGAATAGATAAATTTATTCGAAGAGAAATGAAAAAAGTTTTTCCTGCTTTACAATTTAAAGAAATTCCTAAAAATCATCCTATTTACAATCAAACATTTACTTTTAAAAACGGACTGCCAAAAATTCATGAACACGATAAACAACCTCCACAAGGTTTTGGATTGTTTTATGAAGGAAGGTTGATTTGTTTTTACGATTATGAATCTGATTTAAGTGATGGCTGGGAAGATGCTAGTGTGCACAACGACCCAAAAGATGTTAGAGAAAAAGCCTTAAAAATGGGTTCAAATATTATAGAATATGCTTTTAAACATTAATCAAACAACCAATATAGACGATATCAAAATCAATTTTGATTCCAGTGGTTTGTGGGTCTTAAACATTGCTATCGGTATTATCATGTTTGGTGTTGCATTAGGAATTACAATTGATGATTTTAAACGCTTATTTAAAAACCCTAAGATTCTGTTTGTTGGGGTTTTGTCTCAATTTATTTTATTACCTGCTGCTACTTTTTTGGCAATTTTAGTGATTAAACCTCACCCCAGTTTTGCATTAGGAATGATGATGATTGCAGCTTGTCCTGGAGGAAATGTATCAAATTTCTACAGTAAAATGGCTGGAGGAAACGCAGCGCTCTCTGTTAGCTTAACTGCTTTTGCAACCTTAATTTGTATTATAATGACTCCTTTTAATTTAGAGTTTTGGGGAAATTTATACGAGCCAACTGCTGAAATATTAAAAAAGGTAAAATTGAATCCGTATGAATTATTTAAATTGGTTTCGTTGATTTTGGGAATTCCATTAATAGCAGGCATGTTAGTAAAACATTATCATTCTGTAATGGCAGAAAAGATAGAAAAAGTTTTAAAACCGATTTCTATGTTGGTATTTGTCGCTCTAATTTTTATTGCTTTTTCTCAAAATCTAGACATTTTTATGAATTACATACACTTGGTTTTATTTCTAGTAGTATTTCATAATGTATTTGCTTTTATCATTGGATATTATACTGCTAAAAGTTTTGGATTGAGCAAGAGAGATCGAAAAACAATTTCGATGGAAACCGGAATTCAAAATGGTGGTTTAGGGTTGCTATTGATCTTCGGATTCTTTGAAGGCCTTGGCGGAATGGCTTTGTTGGCAGCTTTTTGGGGAATTTGGGATGTGTTTTCTGGAATGGTACTGGCTACCTATTGGGGAAGGAAAAAGTAATAGTTAGCTGTTAGCTGTTAGCAAAAATAAAAACTTTAAAGAAATTACTACTTTGAAACTTCAAAAAAGAGATTGCTTCGTTCCCTGCCTGCCGACAGGCAAGGCTCGCAATGACAACTCTAAATTTTGTTCCTTTGTAACTCTGTAATTATAAGACTAACTAGTGACACATTTGCCCTCCATCAACCATTTCGTGCACATGAATTGGAGAAACATACGGAATTCCTAATCCCATACCTCGTAAAATAAACAATACCGCAATGACAACAACTGCAACCGGAATGAATTGTTGAATTCTCTTTCGCACCAAACCAGTAGTAAAATTGCCTAAATACACAAAAGCTGTCATTAACGGAATAGTACCCAATCCAAATAAGATCATATACAAACTTCCTTCTATCATATTTCCTGTAGCGATAGAAGCAAAAATTGCCATGTATACCAATCCACAAGGTAAAAATCCATTTAAAAATCCAATGGTGAAAAAGGTATCCATTCTTTTCTTTTTTAGCTCTTTTCCCAATCTGTTTTTAACTCCAGAAAGAATTTTATAAATAGGTTTTGTAATGCTAAACTTATTGATTGTTTTTTTGGGTAACACGATCATTAAAATCATAATTACACCTATGAATATTGATAAGTATTGCTGAAACCCAAAAAGGTAAAAACCTTTTCCTCTTTTGTAATTAATGTATCATCACAAATATTACCACAATGATAACATAACAAACTACTCATATTATTTACTCTAAATGCCTGCAACAAATATCTAAGATAACTTTATTTTATAACATGATATTTGTCAGTTTATGCTTATATTTGGATTTAATAATTGTTTTAGAAAAATGAGTAAGTGCGAGCAATGTATTGTAAGACAACTTAATTCTTTAAATAGTTTATCTAAAGAGGAACTGATTAAAATATCTTCTTGTAAAACTTCTAGGAAGATTAAAAAAGGAGAAGTAATTTTTGATGAAGGAGAGCATCTAAATGGTGTTTATTGCATCAGTGATGGTGTTTGTAAAGTTTCTAAAATGAGTTCTAATGGAAGAGAACAAATTATTCATTTAGTAAACAAAGGAGATATTTTAGGAGAACGTAGTTTAATTAGTGACGAAATTTCAAACTTAAAAGCTACAGCTATTAACGATATGGAAATTTGTTTTATCCCAAGAGATGAAATCATTAAAGATTTAAAACAAAACTCTGATTTTTCTATGAATGTCTTAAAAGATATGGCTCTCTCTTTAAAAAACGCAGACAACCTTATTGTAGATATGGCACAAAAAACGGTGAAACAACGTTTAGCCGAAATGCTTTTAAACTTAAACGAAAAATTTGGCAGTAACATAGACAATGTTTTAAATATTCACTTATCGAGAGAAGATATTGCTAACATAATAGGTACTGCTACTGAATCTGCTATCCGATTATTGTCTGAATTTAAAAAAGATGAAATTATTTCTTTAAAAGGAAAAAATATTTCTTTATTAGATACCCAAAAACTTAAAAAAATAGCACAAGGATTTTAAAATTTCATTTTTTTTGAAAAAACTTTGGTACAACTTTTTTAAAATTTATATTAAAACAGGTTTATTTTTTTACACCAAAAAAATAAAGATTGTTGGTAAAGAAAATATACCCAAAAAAGGTGCTGTGCTCTTTGCAGTAAATCATCCAAACGGGTTGTTAGACCCACTATTAGTTACCACAAATACTCCTAGAATTACCCATTATTTGGTAAGAGCGGCCGTTTTTAAAAAGCCCCTAATCAAAAAACTTCTAGCAACATTAAACTTAATGCCTATTTATAGAATTAGAGATGGTGTACAAGAGCTCTCAAAAAATACAGAGGTTTTTAATGATTGTTATGAAATTTTAAATAAGCAAAGTGCTTTAATGATTTTTCCTGAAGGAAGTCACGATAAAAGAAGAACTGTTCGAAACTTAAGCAAAGGATTTACTAGAATTCTTTTTGGAGCTTTTGAAAAATACCCAGAGCTAAAAGTTACGGTTATCCCTGTTGGAATTACCTATCAAAATGCAGGGAGTTTTCCTTGCAAAGTTGCTATACATTACGGCAATCCTATTTTAGCAAATCAATATTACAACCCTGATGCGCTTAACAACTCTATTAATAGTATAAAAAACGAGATTTCTAACCAGTTAAAAGAATTGTCTGTTCATATACCAGCAGATGAAAACTACAACACTCTTTTAAATGAATTAAACGCTAAAAATGTAGATTTTACTGAAGTTAACACCATCAACAAAAGTATTAAAACAGGCCATATAAAAAGCGGTAAAAAAGATTCTAATTTTGCAAAACCTTTCTACTTTTTGATTGTTTTAAACAGCATCATTCCTTGGATAATTTGGAAAATACTTTCAAAAAAAATTGATGAAACTGAATTCGTAGACACATTTAGAGCTGGTTTAGGCATCAGTCTTTTTCCGATTTTCTATCTACTTCAAGCTTTGATGATTTATAAGTTTTACACCTTAGAATTTGCTGCAATCTATTTTATTGCAACAATCTTATTGCAGTTGTTGTACAGCAAACTTTCTACAACTCCAACTGAAGAGCATCTTGTATAATTTGCTGAATTTTTGTTCTTATATTTTCTGTAATCAATCCGTTATTTTCCATTGTCGGATATACTCTATTTGATAAAAAAACATATACAATTCTACTTTTAGGATCTGCCCAAGTATACGTTCCAGTAAAACCACTATGTCCAAAACTCTCATCAGAAACACAGCCACAAGTAGATTCAACTTCAGGGTCTAATTGCGGTTTATCAAAACCCAAACCTCGTCTTATTTTTTTATCTTCATAATATCGTTTGTTAAACTTTTTAACGGTAGCACTCTTTAAGTATCTTTTCCCTCCATAATATCCATTTTGCAAATACATTTGCATAATCTTAGCAACATCATTGGCATTTGCAAAAACACCTGCATGACCGCCAACTCCACCTAACATAGCTGCTCCCATATCGTGAACGTATCCTTGCAATAACTGATGTCTAAAATAGTTATCCTTTTCTGTAGGAACTATTTCATTTTTTGGAAATTTACTTAGTGGCAAATAGCTAGTTCTATGTGCACCTAGTGATGCATAAAAGTTTTCATCAACAAGTTGATTTAAAGGTTTTTTATATTTTTTCTCTAAGGATCTTTTTAAAATATAATACCCCAAATCGCTATACTTATAACCAGATACTTCTCGTTGTTCTACCTTTTTAATTTGATTGAGAATAGTGTCTTTAAAAGCAGATTGCAAGTACATGTTTTTTGCAACTTCAATTCCGAATTTTTTAGATTTTTTAGTATGATAATAGCTCGGAAAATTTTTTCCGGTTACACTATCTTGAATCAATTTATAAAAAGGAATCCACGCTTTTAATCTTGCATTGTGAGATAAAATTTCTTTAAGCGTTATAGTATCTTTATTTGTATGTTTTAACTCAGGTAATAGTTCTTTTAACTCTGTTGTGATTTTGATTTTCCCTTCACCTTCAGCTTTCATAACCATAGGTAATGTTGCTAAAATTTTAGTCAAAGAAGCAACATCATAAATGTCAGAATTTTTAACTTTTAAAAGCGAATCATCTGTATGAAATCCAAAGCTTTTTTGATAAATTACTTTGCCAGATCTTGCTACCAGAATTTGCATTCCGGGTGTCATTTTTTTTTTAATCACTTCATTTGCCAATACATCAATTTCTGCCAATTTGATAGAAGACATTTTTACTTCTTCTGGAATTCCATATTGCAATCTACTAAGTGATGATGTATATAAACCAAATCCTTCTTTAAAGAAATTATTAATAGAAACAGGTAACTTTCCTTTAGTTTCTATGGCGCCAAATAATTGTTGTGCAGAAATTTCTTGTGCTACTGTACTATTCTGATAAGAAACCACCAAACCTTCTATATTCTCAAATGATTTGACATCCAATAAGCTATATGGACTTGCAAAAATGTCTAAAATCACTTTTTTGTTTTTTGCTATTTGTTCAATTTTAGAAAGATCTTCATTTTTAAATTTAAACCCTTTCCAAGGATGATCATTTGAAGTGTGATAACCAATAATGACTAAATTATAGGGTTTTAGTTTTGTTAATAAAGCAGTCGTATTTTCAGCAGAAACCACCTCAACTTTTGCATAATTATTTAGCATTTTTAGGAATGGTGTACTATCATCCTCTCCAATTTTTACATAAGCGATTTTCTGTTTTTCTAATTTTTGAATCGGAATGATATTCTCATCATTCTTTAATACCGTAATTGAATTTTTAACTAACTTTCTGTGTAAAATTTCATCTTCTTTAGTATTTAAATCTTCATGTAGGTTATTTAAATCTATCGGTTTATAATTTTGCAATCCCGACCAATACTTGGCTTTTAAAATTTTACGCACAGATTCATCCAATCTTTCAATGCTTAATTTTTTATCTTGAATTGCCTTCTTGAAAAATTCCATAGTAGCCGGAACTTTGTGTGGAATTAACAAGAGATCATTCCCTGCTAAAATGGCTTCTAAATTAATTTCTTTAGACGTAGCAAAATCAGCAGCACCTTTCATATTTAATCCATCGGTTATAATCAATCCTTTAAAACCCATTTTTTCTTTTAATAAACCGGTAGTAATTCTTTTTGACAAAGATGATGGCAGTTTTTTATTTGGCTCTAATTTAGGTATGCTTAAATGTGCTGTCATTACACTTCCTAGATTCTCTTTGAATAATTTATAATACGGGTACAACTCTAACGTATCTAACCGGGTAGCATCAAAGTTTATTACAGGCAAGGTATGATGTGAGTCTGCTGCTGTATCTCCATGACCGGGAAAATGTTTTGCATTTGCCATAACACCCATTTTCTGCATACCTCGAGTAAAAGCAATGGCTTTATCTGTTACATTATTTTTGTTTTCTCCAAAAGAACGATTTCCTATAATAGGGTTATTTGGATTGATATTGATATCTACAACCGGTGCAAAATTAATGTGAATCCCTAACCTTTTACATTGTTCTCCTAGTCGTTCTCCAAATTCTTCGATCAAAGAGTTATCTCTAACAGCACCAAGGGTCATATTCCACGGAAATCGAAATGCATTTTGCAAACGCATGTCTAAACCCCATTCTGCATCAAGTGCTACCAATAGAGGATATTTAGACATTGCTTGATATCTGTTTGTTAATTCAGCTTGTTTTTTTGGAGTTCCTTGCATAAAAATTAAACTTCCTGCATGGTATTTTAGAATCATCTCTTCTACTACTTTTTCATTAACCGTATCATTAGTAGAATACGTTTGTACCATAAATAACTGACCGATTTTTTCTTCAATAGTCAATTTATCAATGATGGCATTTACCCATTTTTCTTGTGACTCTTTATCTTTTGTTTGTAGTGGATCATTTGATTGTGCTTGTAAAAAAAATACACAAAACACAAAAAGGAAACTTACTATATTTCTCATATAATTAACTTATAAAACGATTATGCCAGCTTTTACTAGCCGGAACTTCCCAATTATTCTCTACCTCTTCCTTGGTTTGTACCATATTATTAAAAACAACAGTTTCTTTAGTGATTTTTTGTTCTTTTGCAAACTGCTGAAAATCGGACAATTTTACAATATTGATATGGTCTCCATCTTTAAAAGAAACATTCATTTTATTCATTAAATCAATGTTTAATTCATTTTCTAATTCCTTTACAAAACGAACAGAAGCATCAATAGAACAACCAGAAACATTGTTAAAACCTTCATCTACCGCTAAGACTAAAAACTGATTGTATTTTATGGTAAACGAACCTTTTAAGTTATCGCCATGTCTTGTCCATTGCTCAATAAATACTCTTGCTTTTTCAGAAATATAATCGACTTCTTGCTTTGTAAAAGCTCTATCAGATTGATACATCCAAACTCTAGAGTTGTCTGGTAAATTGTTATAGGTTGTAAACATTTATCTTAAATTAAATTTTTGCTGTAAAGCATTTAGTTTTTCTTGATCTGTCAACGTATCTTTTGGTGTCGACATGCGTTCTTTTATTTCTCGCAATACTTTTTTAGTATACAATGGAAAATCTGCATTTTGCATCCAAGCATTGTACCCTGGATTTTCTTTAAATACTTCCTCTACTGTTCTTCCTTTGTATTTACCAAAAGAAAACATTTCTTGCCCTTCTTCATTCATTAAAATAAAACCAGCAAAATCAGCTCTTTTTTCATGTGATGAATATTCGCTCAAAGCATCTACAGAGCTCCCAATATCGTCGTATTTCTCTAATTGTGCCAATAAAATCTCATAGGTTGCATTGGTGTCTGCTTCAGCACCATGAGCACCTTCTAATTCTTTACCACAATAAAATTGATATCCAGCACTTAAGGTTCTTTGCTCCTTTTTATGAAAAATAACCTGCACATCAATTGCCTTTCTATTATTCATATCAAAATCGATACCAGCACGCATTAATTCTTCTGCCAATAACGGAATGTCAAAACGATTTGAATTAAAACCTGCTAAATCACATCCTGCAATAAGTTCGTTTACTTTTGGTGCTAATTCTTTAAAAGTTGGTTCTGTAACCACTTGTTCGTTTGTAATTCTATGAATATCAGATGCTTCTTTAGGAATTTCAATTTCAGGATTTACTAACCATGTTTTACTTTCTGTATTCCCATTTGGAAATACTTTTAAAACGGCTATTTCTACAATTTTGTCTGTTCCTATATTGACTCCTGTAGTTTCTAAATCAAAAAATACAATGGGTTTTTCTAGTTTAAGCTTCATTTCTTGGCTTTTTCGGTTTAAAATATCAGAATGTTAAAGGTATTGAAAACTCTTATTATTTTTGGCCTTTTTTAAAATAAAAAATGTTAATATCTAAGGTTTTCTGATAGATCAGATGTTTAAAGTAGATGACTTGAATCTAAACTTATTTTTTGGTAACTTGGCTAACTTCTAATATGCGTTTTTTCGTATAAAAAACTTACAATGCTATGAATCAAAATTTAAATTTAGCTGTACTCATAGATGGAGACAACATTCCTTCAGCTCACGTAAAGGAAATGATGGAAGAAATTGCTAAATATGGAAACCCAACCATAAAAAGAATTTATGGAGATTGGACGAGTCCCCATTTATCAAAATGGAAAAACTTACTACTTCAAAATGCTATAACTCCTATTCAGCAATACGCATATACAACAGGTAAGAACGCCACAGATTCTGCGATGATTATTGATGCTATGGACATTTTATATTCAGAAAAAGTAAACGGTTTTTGTCTGGTTTCAAGTGATAGTGATTTTACAAAACTAGCAACTAGATTAAGGGAAGCAGGCATGCAAGTCATTGGAATAGGTGAGAAAAAAACACCAAATCCATTTATAGTAGCCTGTGATAAATTTATTTATATCGAAATCATTAGAAAACAAACCGAGAAGAAAGACAATACAAACCAAAAAGACAGTTCAAAAGAAAGCATTGACAAAATTACACCCAAAGTAATTTCGATGATCTCTACTACAATCTCCGATTTGTCTGACGAAGAAGGATGGGCTTTTTTGGGTGATGTGGGTAGTTTACTACAGAAAAAACAACCCAATTTTGATTCAAGAAATTATGGCTTTGAAAAACTAACACCATTGATTAAATCTATTGGTAAGTTTGAGCTAGAACAACGAGATAACACCAAGAGTAAACACAAATTGATTTACGTTAAAAACAAATAATTTCAATTCTTTTATAAACCTTTTTTAACTAGTTCGTTTGTTTCTAAACTTATTTATCAATAACTTGGCTTGGTCTGTTATAATTATTTCAGCATTTACTACCAAGTCAAAATAAATTATTTATAATTCTAATAAAATGAAAAAACGTACTATCATTATTCAGTTTGTACTTGCTTGTTTTTTTGCGAGTAACTTAAGCCTTCAGGCACAAAACACAGTTCTTCAAGAACTAGAAGAAATAGCCATTATTGATCAAAAAGTAATGATGCCAATGCGCGATGGTATTCGTTTAGCTACTGATATATATCGCCCTAAAACTGATGAAAAAGTACCAATTATTTTTTCTAAAACACCTTATAATTTTAATTCTTGGGGAGATGGAAAAGAAAGAACAGGTACTGCAAAAAGAGCTTTAGAAGCGGTTAAAAGAGGCTATGCTTATGTGGTTCAGAATGAGCGTGGTCGCTATTTTTCAGAAGGTGAATGGGATATTTTAGGCGCACCAACTACTGATGGTTTTGATGCATTTACTTGGATGAAAAATCAATCTTGGTCTAATGGTAAAATTGGGACTTTAGGTTGTTCTTCTACAGCTGAATGGCAAATGGCTGTTGCGGCTTTAGATCATCCCTCTCATGCAGCTATGGTGCCACAAGGTTTTGGTGCAGGTGTTGGTAAAGTTGGAAAAATTATAGAACAAGGTAACTGGTATCGTGGAGGAGCTGAGCAAATGTTATTCTTTTCATGGTTATATGGTGTAGAGCATGATAAATTTAAACCACGTATTCCAGCGGGTGCAACTCAGGAAGATTTAATTAGAATTTCTAGGTTTTACGATTTGGCACCTGAAAATCCACCTGTAGACATGGCAAAAGCGTTGAAACATTTACCTATTCAAGATATCCTAAAAAATATAAATGGTAAAAATGATATTTTTGATAAAATGATACGCCGTAAACCAAACAGCAAAGCTTGGTTTAATGGAGGTTTATATCACGATAATACGGAAATTGGTGTTCCAAGTTTTTGGTTTGCTTCCTGGTATGATGTCTCTATAACGCCGAATCTTGCTTTATTTAATCATGTTAGAAATAATTCTAAAAACGCTGAAATTAGAGACAATCAATATTTGGTAATCGCACCAACACTACATTGTGCATATTCACGAGCATCAGAAAACACCATTGTTGGTGAGCGCAGTGTTGGCGATGCTCGTCTTAATTACAACGAGCAAATATATTCTTGGTTTGATTTATGGTTAAAAGAAAAACAAAATGATTTTAAAGAGAAAACACCAAGAGTACAGTATTATACTATGGGAAGCAACAAGTGGCAGGCTTCAGAAAATTGGCCTCCAAAAAAAGCAAAATTAACCACCTATTATTTAAATAGTAATGGTAAAGCTAATAGCTTTTATGGAGATGGTAAATTAACTACAAAAAAACCTAAATCTGATAACCCAGATAGTTTCACTTACGACCCAATGAATCCAGTTCCTTCTTACGGAGGTAATGTATGTTGTACAGGAAATGCTATTAAAGGTGGCTCATTCAATCAACAACAAATGGAAGCCAGAAATGATATTTTGGTGTACACTACAGATGTTTTAAAAGAAGGTGTTGAGGTCTCAGGTTTTATTGAATCAACACTATATGTTTCTTCAGATGTAAAAGACACCGATTTCACCATTAAATTGATCGATGTGTATCCTGATGGGAAAGCGTATAATTTAGATGAAACCATTCAACGTGTTAGATATCGTGAAGGTTATGACAAAGAAGTATTTATGGAAAAAGGAAAAGTTTATAAAGTTGATTTAACTCCTATGTCTACAAGTAATTACTTTAAAAAAGGGCATCGTATACGTATTGAAATATCTAGTAGTAATTTTCCACGTTTTGCACGTAATTTAAATACTGGAGGGAATAACTATGATGAAAAAGAAGGTGTAATCGCACATAATAAGGTGCACCACTCTTCAAAATATATGTCACAAATAAAGATTCCAATGGTTGTTAAATAATGCTAAAACAGCAAGTTTACATTTTTTAAAAAGGAAGAATTTCCTAATAACAATGTTAAATCTCAGTGAAGCAAAAATAAAGTAATCGCTTTTTAAAAAGCTCTTTATTTATCTGCAATCATCACTGAGATTTATATTTAATGCTTTATATATCATTTACATTCCCTATAAAATTTCTTCCTAAAATCTTCTTTAAATAAAATACCAGAAACTCGTACATTTGCCAAATGCGTATAGATATTATTACAGTGTCTCCAGAATTGATTCAAAGTCCGTTTGACTATTCAATCATAAAGAGAGCAAGAGATAAAGGTTTGGTTGAAGTTCATTTTCATAATTTACGTGAATATGGATTGGGCAATTACAAACAAATTGATGACACTCAATTTGGTGGTGGTGCAGGTATGGTCTTGATGCTAGAACCCATAGATACTTGTATCTCTAAACTAAAATCTGAGCGAACTTACGATGAAGTCATTTACATGACGCCAGATGCAAAAACCCTTAATCAGCAAACAGCAAATACACTTTCTTTACAAGAAAACATCATCATTTTAACCGGACATTATAAAGGTGTAGATCAACGTGTGCGTGATTTATTTATAACCAAAGAAATTTCTATTGGCGATTATGTATTGAGTGGTGGCGAATTAGCCGCAGCTGTTTTATGTGACGCTGTTATTCGATTAATTCCTGGAGTTTTGGGTGATGAAACGTCTGCCTTAACCGATTCTTTTCAAGACAATTTACTATCACCACCAGTATATACGCGTCCGTCTGAATACAAAGGATTGAAAGTTCCTGAGGTATTATTATCTGGAAATTTTCCAAAAATTGATGCTTGGCGTTCAGAAAAATCATACGAAAGAACTCAGCAAATTAGACCAGATTTACTTGATGAATCCTCTTAGAGAGCTTTTTCTAAAACCAAAAACATTAAAACTCATTTTTTGAATACCATAAAAAGTATCATACAAAAAAATCCCGCATTCGCTGTAGTATTTGGATTTCAAACTTTCCGATTTCTACTATTGCCATTTATGGGGTTGATGCCACAAGATGCGTATTATCATTTTTACGGAGAAAACTTATCGCTCTCGTATTTTGATCATCCAGGAATGATTGGTTACATATTAAGAGGGTTTACTGAAGTATTTGGAAAAACAGTTTTTGTTGTGAAACTCGCAGATTTTGTTGTAACCTCCTTTACATTATTCAGTTTTCACAAATTAGCAGGATTATTTTTATCAAAAAATAAAGCATTACGAGCTTTGGTTTTAATCAGCTCAACCATATTTGTTTCTATAGTATCGTTTAACTCTACCCCAGATGTTCCGTTGTTGTTATTTTGGACTTTATCATTGATTAGCTTGTATAAAGCAATTTTTAATAACCAAAAATGGCAATGGATTTTAGCAGGGGTTTTTATGGGATTGGCTTTTGACAGTAAGTATACTGCCTTGCTATTGCAAATAGGCTTGTTAGCGTTTTTAGTGTTTTCTAATCCATACAGAAAGCTTTTAATTTCTCCTTGGTTATGGTTTTCATTGGTCATTTCTGTCTTGATTACCTTTCCGGTTTGGTGGTGGAACTATCAAAATGAATTTGCTTCGTTTGCTTTTCAAGGATCAAACAGAACAGTAGTAATTTCAGAATTTAAAATTTATCATGAATATTTTTTCGGTGCCATCGGACATCAATTACTGCTATTAATACCCGTTTTATTTGCTGTTTTTATCACTTTTACCTTTAAATATATAAAAAGAGCATTTCTAAAATTTAAACTTCCAAAGTCCAAAACGTTATTCTTACTTGCATTTTTTGCTCCAACTTTTGTTGGGTTTTTTATCATAACACCAATTTATTGGGTAAAATTAAATTGGATGATGCCTGCTTATATTACAGGAATTATAATAGCTGGAATGATTATGAGTAAGAAGTTGATAAAAGCTCAAATAATTACAGCTATTCTAGTTCATGTATTAATTGCCGTACAAATTTTATTTTATTTAGTTCCAATTAAAAGTGATGATACTTGGATTGGATGGAAAGAATTAGCTATTGAAACCAAAAAATTGCAAGAACAATACCCTAACACCTTTGTTTTTGCTAATGATGGTTATAAAACATCTGCTGTGTTAAATTTTTTTATGGACGAGAAAATATATGCACAAAACATCATTGGACTTCAAGCATTGCATTTTGATTACGTTGGAGATGACTTGTCTTTATTAAACAACAAAGATGCTATTTTTTTAGATTCAGACACCGATTTCGACAACCTTGACAAGAAAGGAAAAATCCATCCAAGGCTATCAAACTATTTTAAGAATATTATTGAATTAGAGCCAATTATCATAAAACGAAACGAAAAAGACGTTCGTAAGTTTTGGGTATTCTACTGCACTAATTATCAGTATAAAAAATAATTACCTGAATTCTTTTTTTTAGTAAAATATTTCATAAATTTGCAACCTCAAAATTAACCTCTGACGAAAAAATCGTGAAAGTTGGTTCTTGAAAAACCATAAATAAAATAAAAATGGAATCTTTAATAAAATTTGTACAAGACGAGTTTGTAACAAAAAACGAAAACCCAGAATTTTCTGCTGGTGATACTATTACAGTATACTACGAAATTAGAGAGGGAGATAAAGTTAGAACTCAGTTTTTTAGAGGAGTTGTTATTCAACGTAAAGGAACTGGATTGTCTGAAACTTTTACAATCAGAAAAATGTCTGGAACTGTTGGAGTTGAGCGTATTTTCCCAGTGAATTTACCTTCTATTCAAAAAATTGAAGTAAATAAAAGAGGAAAAGTAAGAAGAGCTCGTATCTTTTACTTTAGAGGTCTTACTGGTAAGAAAGCAAGAATTACTGAGAAAAGAAGATAATTCTCTTTTACCAAAACTATATAAAAAAAGCGTTGTGATTTTCACAACGCTTTTTTTAATGAACAAATGTTCATAAAGTGTGTTGATATCATGTTGATTACTAATTAGTTAAAATTATTGCTTTTTAAAAAAAGTATACTATATTTGAAATGTAGAAACGAAGTAACATTCTATTTAATCGCAAGAACAAGCATAATGTTACATCGAAGAAACAATAAAGTAACGTTCTTTATCATCGTTTTTCATAAACAAAGTAAAAATGATTTACAGCAATGATAATTCATTTTTAGAGCTCGAGAAAAATTCTCTGTAAAAAGAGGACAAAGCGGAAGTTCAAGATCAAAGCGCATGCAATGATTTCTTTACCTTTGAAAAACATTTCGAATTGTCAACATTGGTAACATATATACAAAATGTGTAAATGGTACTAGACAATTCAACAACTGAAATAAAAGAAGTTAATTTTTTATTGAGGAATAGCTGTTCACAGGTTGGGCAACTACTTGTAAAGCGTTGTAGGTATACAGCAGGATTAACGGAAAGTATTTCAAAGAAGCCATATCATAACAAGCAATTGTTGGATATGGCTTTTATTTTCAGTAACAAATTCTATTTTTTCTCGATATTATTTATCAATTTCACATTTATTATGCTGTATTATTAATAATTTGATAGAAATTTTCTCACCATTAATCACTAAATTTGCTGCTCTAAATAGAATACAAAAAATTACAAACAATGACAAAGACTGCTAAAATAATTTATACCAAAACTGATGAGGCTCCAGCTTTAGCAACCTATTCTTTTCTACCTATTGTAAAAGCATTTACAAAAGCATCTGGAATAGAAATTGCAACAAAAGATATTTCTTTAGCAGCAAGAATACTAGCTAATTTATCAGAGTATTTAACAGAAGATCAAAAGGTAAATGATGCCTTGGCAGAATTAGGAGATTTAGCAAAAACTCCTGAAGCTAATATTATAAAATTACCAAATATAAGTGCTTCTGTACCGCAATTAAAAGCAGCAATTAAAGAATTACAAGATAGTGGATTTGCTATCCCTAATTATCCAGATGAAGTAATCACAGAAGAAGATAAAAAAGTACTGGCTTGTTATAATAAAGTAAAAGGATCTGCAGTTAATCCAGTTTTACGTGAAGGAAACTCTGACAGAAGAGCTCCTAAAGCAGTTAAAAATTACGCAAAAAAGAACCCGCATTCTATGGGAGCTTGGAGTTCAGATTCTAAAACTCATGTAGCAACCATGAGTGAAGGAGATTTTTTTCACAACGAAAAATCTGTAACTGTACCGAATGCAACAGATGTAAAGATAGAGCATACAGGAACTGATGGTAAAAGCACCAATTTAAAAGCTTCTACTCCATTGTTGGCTGGAGAAATTATTGACGCCACAGTGATGAGTAAAAAAGCATTGTTAGATTTCTTAGACGCAGAAATAAATGACGCTAAAGAAAAAGATGTGTTGTTTTCTTTACACATGAAGGCTACCATGATGAAAGTTTCAGATCCAATTATATTTGGTCATGGCGTTCGTGTATTTTTTAAAGAATTGTTCGAGAAACACGGAGACACTTTTAACAAAATTGGCGTTGATGTAAATAATGGATTTGGTAACTTAGTTAGCAAATTAGAAGAATTACCTGTTGATAAAAAAGCAGAAATTAAAGCTGATATCAGAGATGCTTTTAAAAACAGACCAGCAATTGCAATGGTAAATTCTGATAAAGGAATTACCAACCTACACGTTCCTAGTGATGTAATTATTGATGCTTCTATGCCTGCAATGATTCGAACTTCTGGGCAAATGTGGAATGCAGCAGGAAAACAACAAGACACAAAGGCTGTAATCCCCGATAGTAGTTACGCAGGAATTTATCAAGCAACTATTGATTTTTGTAAAGAAAATGGAGCATTTGACCCTTCAACAATGGGAACAGTTTCAAATGTGGGTTTGATGGCTCAAAAAGCAGAAGAATATGGATCACATGATAAAACATTTGAAATACAGTCAAACGGAATTGTACGTGTTATAAATTCTGAAGGAATAACATTAATAGAACATCCTGTAGAAGCAGGTGACATTTGGAGAATGTGTCAAGTTAAAGATGCTCCTATTCAAGATTGGGTTAAACTAGCTGTAAACAGAGCTAAAGCTACCAACACGCCAACCATTTTTTGGTTGGATAAAAATAGAGCTCATGATGCCGAAATTATTAAAAAAGTAAATAGCTATTTATCAAGTTATGACATAACTGGATTAGATATTCAAATCCTACCTCCTTTTGAAGCAACAAAATATACATTACAAAGAGTAAAAGATGGAAAAGACACTATTTCTGTTTCTGGAAATGTTCTGCGTGATTATTTAACAGATTTATTTCCAATTTTAGAATTAGGTACTTCTGCAAAAATGTTATCGATTGTTCCTTTAATGAATGGTGGAGGATTGTTTGAGACAGGAGCTGGTGGATCTGCTCCAAAACATGTACAGCAATTTTTAGAAGAAGGACATTTACGATGGGATTCTTTAGGTGAATTTTTAGCACTAGCAGTTTCTTTAGAACATTTGGGAGAAAATAACCAAAATGAAGAAGCGTTAGTATTAGCTGAAACTTTAGATGATGCCACTGATAAATTTTTAGACAATAAAAAATCACCATCTCGGAAAGTCGGAGAATTAGACAATAGAGGGTCTCATTTTTATTTGGCAACCTATTGGGCTGAAGCATTGGCAAATCAGCATAAAAATAGTGCTCTTAAAAATAGATTCACAGCAATTGCAAATGAACTAAAAAGCAATGAAGATAAAATTATCAATGAGTTAAATGCTGCTCAAGGTCACGCTTTAAACATCAATGGTTACTATTATCCTAGCGAAGAATTAACTTCTAATGAAATGAGACCAAGTAGCACATTGAATTCAATTTTAGAAAAATTTTAAAAAATATATGTATTATTTAAAGGCGATGTAATTTATACATCGCCTTTTTTATTTATTTTTGGTTCATGAGCTTCATTAAAACGACAGAACAAGATTCTAATTACAATCACTTAGAAAAAATGAGCGCTTTGGAATTGATACAAAATATCAATAAAGAAGATAAAACAGTTGCTTTAGCTGTTGAAAAAGTGATTCCAGAAATAACAGCCTTAACTTCACTAATTACAGAGAAACTAAAAAATGGTGGTCGGTTATTTTATTTAGGCGCAGGCACAAGTGGTCGATTAGGTATATTAGACGCTTCTGAATGTCCACCTACATTTGGCGTTCCACATGAATTGGTTATTGGAATAATTGCTGGTGGTGATACCGCTATAAGAAAAGCGGTTGAAAATGCTGAAGATTCTACAACTCAAGGATGGATAGATTTACAGCAACATCACATATCTAAAAAAGATGTAGTTGTTGGAATTGCTGCATCTGGTACTACACCTTATGTAATTGCCGCATTAGAAGCTTGCAACAAACAACATATTGTTACAGGTTGTATCACTTGTAACAAAAACAGCCCCTTGTCAAAGGTTGCTAAGTTTCCTATTGAAGTGATTGTTGGTCCAGAATTTGTAACTGGAAGTTCAAGAATGAAGGCTGGTACAGCACAAAAAATGGTGCTAAATATGCTAACAACAGCTACAATGATATCACTCGGAAAAATAAAAGGCAATAAAATGGTGGATATGCAACTATCTAACGATAAACTAGTAAATCGAGGAATTGATATGTTAGCAAATGAGCTTAATATAGACAAAGTAACTGCTGCAAAATTATTAGACAAATATAAGAATGTTAGAACCGCAATTTTAAACTATCAAAATGAGCATTAATACAGATTTATTTAGCAAAGGAATAAAGCAATTACTCCTTTTAATTTTACTGTTAATAGTATCACCCATTTCTTTAAACATTGCTTTTAAAGCCTTAAACAAAATGGAAGAAACTATGTGGCTTGCCTATTTAATTTTAGCCATTGCAACAATCTTATCTGTTTTTACCATTATATTGGCTTTTAAAACATTTAAAACCTTTTTAGACGGATTGTTTAATAAAAAATAATTGAGCTCTAAAAAATACATACACAAGTTATTGAAATGGGAATATTGGCCAACGTTAATGTTTTACGTTCCAAATATACCGTTTGCTTTATACCATGCTTTAAAAGCAAAAAATTTGGTTTTTTACACAGCTGTTAACCCTACGATAGAAAACTCTGGAATTGGTACAGAATCCAAATTTAAAACCATGCAATTGATTCCAGAGAAATATTTGCCGATAACCATTTTTCATAAAGCAAATTCAGATTGCACAGAAACTATCAATAAAATCAACCAAAGCAACATATCTTATCCTTTAATTGCAAAACCCGATGTTGGTTTTAGAGGTTTACTCGTTAAGAAAATTGCATCAGAAAATGAATTGAAAAATTATCTAGAAAAATATCCTATAGATATTTTAATTCAAGAGTTTTTAACTGAACAAAATGAATGCGGAATTTTCTATCTTCGGTTTCCAGATAACCAATCGGGGAAAATAACTTCTATTACCCTCAAAGAATTCTTACATGTTGTTGGTGACGGAAAACACACGTTGAAAGAGCTTGTTATTTTAGATAAGCGAGCGAAAAACTACCTAGAAATTGTTAAAATGAATGCTCACGTTTCTTTTAATGCCATTATTAAAAATGGTGAAAGAGTTCAGCTTTCAGATATTGGAAATCATTCTAAAGGGACTCAATTTATTAATGGAAATCATTTAATTTCAAAAAAACTAGAAGAAACCATTACCCTTTTAAACAAACAAGTCAATGGTTGGTTCTACGGCAGAATAGATATTAAATACAACTCCTTTGAAGAGTTAGAAAACGGAAAATTCAAGATTTTAGAACTCAACGGAATTTTAGCAGAACCAACCCATATTTATGATTCGACTAAAACAAGCTATCTACAAGCTTTAAGAGAAATGCGTTCACACTGGAAACAACTATATAAAATTGCCAGGATAAATCACGATCAAAAAAAGGTTCCGTATCGATCTACAATTGGGTTATTAAAAGACGTAAAAGGATTGAATAAGTACACCAAAAGCATAAAAAAACTTAATAGATTTTAATATTATAAAAAGTAATTTCATTTTTCATAACTTGATGAATTTAGAACAAAAAAAAGAATTATCGAAGACGCAGTAATAGTCATATTATCTTTTCCAGACACCATAGTTAGACCAGCATATTGGGAGCTTTCTAGTAAAATTTGGCCAAAAATTGGTATTGGAAATAAGCATGCCATCCAAGCTGGTCATTGTGCACTTTTATTGATTAAAAAAAATGAATCCAAAATTCATTATTTTGATTTTGGGAGGTACATTACAACTTACGGATCGGGTCGCGTGAGATCTGTAGAGACAGATCCAGAAGTATATATCCCTATCAATGCTGAATTTAAAAATGATGAATTAATAAACTTAAAAGAAATTTTATTGTGGCTAGAAAAACACCCAGACAAAACACATGGAAATGGTCGGTTAATTGCTAGTGTCAATAATAAAATCAACTATCAAAATGCCATCTGTTTTATTCAGAACTTAATTGATAAAAAAGAGGTGCCTTATGGTGCCTTTGTAAAAAAAGGAACTAACTGTGCAAGGTTTGTTACAGATACCATTATTAATTCTTGCACTAATAAAAAGATCATTTTAAAATTAAAAAGCTCATATATTCTTACACCAAGTCCAATAGGAAACACTTTAAAAGGGAAAACTTTAGATCTCGTATATATAGTTAAAAATCAAATAGTTAAAAAATATAAAAATAGATCCATCTTAAAGGAATATAAAATGACTTTCTTCACTAGGTTTGATAATGAATTGAATTTAATTGGAACTGAATTACCAGACAAAGAAAAATTTAATTTAAAGAATGCAACCTGGCTTTCTGGCATTGGTAGTGGAGCTTGGTTTAAAATCGAAAATAAACTCAACGAAAAAAATTATAAAATTGTTAGATATAGTTATACTGGAGATAAAGATTTCGAAGCATTATTTACTGTAAACAAATCGTGTTTTAATCATCAGAAAGAACATCAATTTGTCCACCCAACAAATTGTAAAGAAATAGTTATCAAGCAGAATAACATAATCTATACTTTTAAATAAAACAATTAAGGTTTCTTTTTCGTGTTCATTTTTTATCTAATCGTGATTTTTTTGTAATTTGGAACTAATAAAAAAGATAAATTTTTCTCTATTTTTCTCTATGAAAAACAACACCTATTTATTGTTTAAATTCATACTGAGCTATATTTTAGTTTTTTACACAACTAATTCTTATAGCTATGAAAACTCAAATACTGCATTTTCTATAATTCAAACTTCAATTAACAACTATACAATTCAAGGAAAAACTATTGATAAAAAAACTGGAGAAACCATTCCGTTTTGCAGTATTACTTTAGATGGAACACAAACAGGAACGTCGAGTAACGAGTTAGGAGAATTTGAAATTAAAGTTGATACTTTACCCGCAAAGCTGGTTTTTCATCACGTAAGTTATCAAAAACAGTTTGTCATTATTACTGATTCTAAGAAAGAAATTGTTGTACAACTTTCTCCTTTAGTAAACATCTTGGATGAAGTTGTTATAGAAAACTCAAAAAACAAAACAGATTTACACGCAATAAATCTTGCTAAAAAAGCTTTTAAAAAATTACACTTTTTATCACTTAGTAAGAAAAAATTTGGAAAAGCATTTTATCGTCAAAAAACTAAAAGCGACAACACTTATACCGAGTTTTCAGAAATTATTTTTGATATAAGATATGATTTAAACGGAATTAATAATTGGGGGATTTTAGAAGGAAGGTATGCTTTAAAAGAAGCAAGTATAAATAATAAAAACTTTACTCGATTATCTCAAATATTAAAATCTTTTCAACCAGATACCGATGATCTTATTTTTCCTCTACATAAAAAATTAGAAGAATTTTATGATGTTAGGATTGTAGATGTATTTAAAGATAAAAATGATAGAATAACTGTTTTAAGTTTTAAACCATACAAATATATTAAAACTCCTATTTTTATTGGAGAAGCATACATAAACTCTACCACAGATGAATTACTTAAAATTTTCTGGAACCATTGTAAAAGACGATTTTGAATTTATAAAATTTACTGATAAAAATGCTCATAAAGAAAATTACGAGCTTTCATTTGATATTACGTTTAAGAAAACAACTAATGAAGAAGTTGTAATTGATTATATAAAAGTAGATCAAACTTTTGATTACTTTAAGGATGAAAAAAATTTTAACAAAAATAACAACTACTTCAAATCTTACTTTTTTTGAATATTACACACCAACTTCAAGAAAAAAACTGGGAGGTCAATTTAATCAAAATGATAGCGATTGGCAAAAGTTAAATAAAATAGCCTACAATAAAGAGTTTTGGGAAAACAATCCTATTGTAAAAAGAACTCCTGTTGAAAAAGAAGTTATTGCAGCTTTTGAACAAAACAATGCATTTGAATCAATTTTTATCAATAGCAGAAATCAGATTTCTAGTTTACAAACTAAATTAAGCGACGATCCTTTTATTCTAAACTTTGACAAATTAACGAGGAAGTTTAACAGCTATAATCCAACTGAAAAAGTATACTTACATACAGATAAAAACTAATTTATTTGCAGGAGATTCCTTAAGATTTAGTGTTTATGTTACTTTAGGTTCTTTCTTAAATTATTCTCAAGCAAGTTATACTTTAGAAGTAGAATTAGTTGATAAAAACCAAACTATTGTTGCAGCTCAAACATTGCTTTTAGACAAAGGTACATCTAACGGAGTTATTAATATTTCTGAAAAAATACCAGAAGGCAATTACCAATTAAGAGCTTATACCAATTGGATGAGAAATTTTGACTCAGAATTTTTCTACAAAAAAAATATCAAAATTTCTAGCAAATATATTGTCGCTAAAAAAGAAATAACAAATAACAAAATTGATTTACAGTTTTTTTCCTGAAGGAGGAAATGCTGTAGCAAATCTTTTGGGAAGAGTTGCTTTTAAAGCCATTGGCAATGATGGATTTTGGCAGAGAAATAAAAGGAAAAGTCTTTGACTCTAAAAGAAAACAGGTTGCATCAATACAATCAAATAAAGACGGAGTTGGAGTTTTTAACTTTAAGCCTGTTTCTGGTGAATCATATCATGTAGAATTAAGTGATAAATCAACATATCCACTAACAAAAATCAGTAATATTGGTTACACCATGTTGGTTAATAACTTAAATATAGAAACTATTAAAGTTAGGATTCAAGCTAGTCAAATTTTTAAAGGGAGTTATTTTTATTTGATTGGTCAAATGCAAAATGCAAAGTACTTTCAAGGCAGATATTTATTTGACAATAAACCTTTTGTAAACATAGAAATTCCAAAAAACAAAGTTCCTAGCGGAATTTTAACACTTACTCTTTTTGATAAAGACATGAAACCTTGGGCAGAACGTTTGGTGTTTATAAACAATCAAAACGAATTAATTATCAATACCAGTTTTGATGAAAGTAAGCTTTTTAGAAAAAGGGGAAGTTTCTGTAAACATTAATGTTACAGATCCTGAAGGAAAACCCAATTGAAACCAATTTATCTGTTGCGTTAACAGATTTAAACAAAACTCAAAAAGACAACAACAGTTCTAATATTCTTAGTTATTTTTTACTAGAATCAGATTTAAAAGGACATATTGAAAATCCAAATCAATATTTTAAAGATGAAGAAAGAGCTACGGCTTATAATTTAGATTTTGTGATGTTAACTAATGGATGGAGAAGATTTAATTGGCAAAAAATGCAAAAACAATCAATTTGATTCTATAAAAAAACACTCTTTCTTAAAAGGAATTAATATTACTGGAATTGTAAAAAACAAACAAAATAAGATACTTGCAAATACATCCATAAATATGATTGCAAAATCTAAAAGTGGCGTTAGCATTCATAGAGCTACAACCAAAAGCGATGGTAGCTTTACAATTGATGATATATTTCATGTAGGTAAAACACAGATAGCATTTAATGGATTTAATGCAAATAGAAAACCAATTGATATTAATGTTACTTTAAAAAAACAATTAAAATCTGGGTATAATTTAGCAATGACACCTCATCATAATGAAATCAGTCAAAATGGAGCAAAAATCATTCTTACAAAAAATCAAATTACAAATCTTCAAGATTTAAACTTTGATGATTCAACTCTATTAAACGAAGTAGAAATTAAAGGAAGAGTAACTAGAAAAAAAGCATCCCGATCTGCTTACAATCTTAAACCAGATGAAACTGTTTTTATGAAGGAAAATGATGAGGATTTTGTTCAAGTTTTAAATAGATCTGCTGGATTAAACAGTTATTGGTAGCGGGAGAAGCGCAAGAGTTAGCATTAGAGGTTTTGGAAGTCCGTTGTGGGTTTTAGATGGTGTGCCATTAAATCCACATGTTCCACATCCCAAAAAAACAGCAACTGCAAACCCAATTCCTTCTCCAACAATGGATGTTGCTGGTCCAGTTCCTGATGTAATTGCTAATCTAGATACTGACAATATTGAAAGAATGGAAATATTAAAAGGAGGAAAAGCTGCTATTTATGGAGCAAGAGGGAATAATGGTGTCATTTTAATTTACACAAAAAATGGAAGTAACACCTATCAAAGAATTAGCTCTCCAGAATTTACGGTAACTGGTTTAATTGAAAAAGAGAATATTATAAACCAAGTTTCAAGTCAATCAAAAAACTAAAGTGATACGAGTACTTTATATTGGAATCCAAATATTCGTACAGATAAAAATGGAAACGCTACCTTTAAGTTTATAAATAACACCAATCAAATTCAATTATCAATTGAAGGGTTATCAAACATATGGAAATCCTGGGGTTTATTTAAAATCTTTTAAATAAAATGAAAATATATAATTCAAACTTTTTAAAACACTGTATTCTTTCCTTTTTAATGTCCTTTTTGTTTTTCAAGTAAAAAGTGAAACCTTAAATTTCATTCAATCAACAACAGTGATAAGAATCAACAAACTCTTCAGGGTAAAACAATAGATGAAAAAACGGGGGAAATTATTCCTTTTTGTAGCATCAGCATAAACAACACATTATTGGTACTTCTAGTAATGAATTAGGTGAATTTGAAATTAAAGTAAAATCATTGCAGTAACTTTAGTATTTACACATATCAATTATGAAAAACAAACAATTGCAATAAATAAGAATTCAAAATTAGACATAAAACTAAAACCGTTGATTTTGAATTAAATGAGGTTTCCATCACAAATAAAAAGATTTTTACGCATATGAATTGGCTAAAAATGCATTAGAAAGCTGATGTTAATAGAAAAAATAGAAAATATGGAAAAGCGTTCTACCGACAAAAATCTAAAAATGAAGATGAATATTCAGAATTTTCAGAAATTATTTATGATATAAACTATTCAACCGAAGGTATACATGAATGGGACATTTTAGAAGGTAGATATGCAATAAAAGGGGGCACTGTTAACAACAGAAATTACACATTACTTTCGAGAATATTAAAATCCTTTCAACAAAATTCAGATGATTTAATTTTTTCCGTTTAGAGATAATATTGATCATTTTTATAATGTAAGAGTAATTGAAAAAAACTAAAACCAATGAAGGAACAATTGTTCTTTTAGATTTTAAACCATTTTCTAAAATAAAATCTCCTATTCTTGAAGCTGAAGCGTATATTAATGCAGACACAAATGAGCTTTTAAAGTTAAATGCCACATTAAATCATGATGATTTTAAGGCTGTGAATTTCAAAGAAGAAAGTGCTTCAAAAAAAGAGTACGTATTAACTTACGAAATGGCATTTAAAAAAGATAGTGTATTTGATTTGGTAATGGATTACATGAACGTAAAACAAGAATTTGATTATTATAAAAACGATAGCTTGATAACTCATGTTTCTTCAAATTCAAATTTGTCTTTTTTTGAATATTACAAACCACAAAGCAGAAAACAATTGGGAAGACAGTTTTCAAAAGATAAAAGTGATTGGCAAAAACTAAACGCCATCGGTTATAATCAGCAATTTTGGAGAGAAAATGCCATTGTAAAAAGAACTCCTATTGAAGAAGAAATCATAAATTCATTCGAAAAAAATAACGCTTTTGAATCTATTTTTCTAAATAGTAGAGAGCTAATTGCCTTAACACAATCTAACATTTCTGATGATATTTTCATACAAGAAATAGAAAAAAACATTCTTAATTATAACTCTTATCAACCAGTAGAAAAAGTATACCTACATACTGATAAAGAGCTTTTAACAGAAAACGAAAACCTTTGGTTTAGTGCATACGTTACACTAGGCACAAAACATCATTATTCTTTTGCTAGTAAAGTTTTATATATCGATTTAATCAATCCAAAAGGAGAGATTATTACAAAATCAAACTATTCCCTTAGAAGAAGGTCGAGGAAAAGGAAGTATAAAAACTCCAAAAAATATTGTTGCTGGAGAATATCAAATAAGAGCATATACAAAATGGATGCAAAATGAGAATCCTTCATTTTTCTTTACAAAAACAATTAAAATAGTTTCTGATAAAAGCACAAAAACTGAATTAAATACTTTCTACCCTAGATTTACAATTTTTTCCAGAAGGAGGAAGTTTTATTGCAGGATTAAATGGTAGAGTTGCATTTAAAGCAATTGGATCTGATGGTTTAGGAATAGACGTAAATGGAAAAATCTTCGATTCAAACAATACCTTTGTTTCAAATATTAAATCAATAGAAAAAGGTGCAGGGGTATTTAATTTTACTCCAAAACTTGGTGAAACCTATACGGCTATTTTAGAAAACAATACAAGATATAAACTTCCAAAACCTGAAAATATTGGATATAGCTTGCTTGTAAGTAATATTGATGATAGGAACATCAAAGTAAAAGTTCAAGCTACAGAAAACTTAAGAGGAAAGAAATTTTATGTAATTGGACATATTCATAATGAAAAATATTATCAAGGTAGGTTTGAATTTGGTGGTAAATTATTGGTTGATTTTGAAATCCCTAAAAACAAACTACCTACAGGTGTTTTTAAATTAACCTTATTTAGTGAAGATGGAATTCCAATGGCAGAAAGAGCCATTTTTAACAATAGCAATAATGAGCTAAAAATCTCTGCCAAAATTGATGGTTCTAATACCGCTCCAAAAGATAAAATTAAAGTTGATATCGAAGTAAAAGACAGCAGAAATTGGCCTGTTGCTACTGGAGTTTCTGCTGCAATTACTGATGCAGACAAATTTTCTAAATATGAAAACAGTAGTACTATTTTATCACAATTGTATTTAGAGTCAGATCTAAAAGGCTACATAGAAAACCCTTCTTTATTTTTTAACAACAGTAACAGGGCAACAAAGTTTCGTTTAGAATTGGTTATGCTAACACATGGGTGGAGAAAAATTAATTGGCAAAAATATTAAAAATGATGTGTATGTAAAATTCAATAAACATCAATTTGAACAAGGAATTAAAGTTTCTGGTGTTGCTTCAAAAGCTGGTAAACCACTCAGTAATAAAAAAATTAAAATGGTAGCCATATCAGAAAATGAATATGCTACATATACTTGTGTAACAAATGCTAAAGGAGAGTTTACCATAGAAAACTTCAACAATGTTGGCGAAACAAAAATTAACTTTAACGAAATTACAAGCGATGGTAAATCAAATGAAATAGATGTGGTTATAAACACTATAAATACCAAAGAAAAGGCCTCAACTAACTTTTAAACGTTTTCCAAATACTATTAGTGAAAACCGATTTAGAATATTCAAAACTCACTTCTTTAAACTTGGTAAATGATTCATTACATAAAAACAGCATTTTATTAAATGAAGTAAAGATTAAAAATGTAAAAACATACGAAAAGAAAGATATTACAAGTTTCGACAGAGATAATATGTCTGGTTACAATATGGTTTGCCGATCATACAATTGACGTAAATGACTCAAAAAAAGTTATTTCAGGAGAACACATGCTCAATTTATTAGCAGACATTCCGGGATTAGAATACATACAAAACAGAATACACATAAGAAGAAATCCTAAACCTGCATTATGGTTAATAGACGGAATGGAAATATTAGAATTACCTTATAATTATGAATTTGGTAATATTGAAAAAATAGAAGTCTTAAAAAGTGTAGCAAGTACAGCAGTTTATGGTCCAAGGGGTGCTAATGGGGTAATCATCTTTAAAACTAAAACTGCAAAATTAAATGATGCTAAAATTAATTTTACACCAAAACAGACTATTAACGGGCATTCGAAATATACTGAGTTTTACAATCCTAAATTCGAAACAAAAATAGAAACAAAACCTTATAGCGAGTTTAAAACTACATTCTACTGGAATCCACTATTATTTACAGATAATGAAGGAAAAGCTACTTTATATTTTAATAAACCAACTGATGCTAAAAATATTCAAATTGTGATTGAAGGTTTATCAAAGTATGGAAATCCAGGTGTTTTATTGCAAAACTTAGAAGAAAAATAACCTCACAAGCTTTACTACAATCTAACTTACATTTTAATCCTTTTTAGTTTTTGGCACGTTCTTTGAAAAATACTTTTCAACGAGGAAGCTGAAAACCGAAAAGAGTAGGCAAAAATTTAAAACCTAGAAATTATGAAAAGAGGATTACTATTATTGTTAGGATTGCTGTCTTTTGCTACTATTAATGCAAACGAATTTACTACATCAGCTAAGAAAATAACGAATCCAAATCGATATGAAGAAGCTATAACTTTTGTTGAAAAGGGAATTCAGTTTCATGTGTTTTTAAATGGAGATTTCGAGTTTAATCGTTTAGGGAGAAACTCAAACTACTATAACTATAACGGTAGAATGTATCGTAATAATACCCTTCGAATAGAGAGAGATTATAGTGGGAGAATAAAACGTATTGGTAGAATTTTTATTCGTTATGATTATAGAGGGAATGTTACGAGAATTGGTAATGTTAGATTGTATTACAAAAGAGGATTACTTGCTCGTGTTGGAGATTTAAAAATTTCTTACAATAATTGGGGAGAACCTTATTTTTACGGAAATGTAAATAATTTCTCTGATTATGATACTGATTTTCAATTCTCTATAAACATTGGACCAATTTTTAATTATAATGATCGTTTCTTTTACAATAGAAGTTTTAACAACAACTATAAAAAATATAGAGAGGATAAAAACTATTATTATTACAGAGCAAATCCGCATGCTAAGGTGGATAAGAGAAATAAAATAATTAAAAGAAGAAAATCTACCACAACTACTAGAGAAAATAAAAATAATTCAAAAAGAAAGATAGCTCCTAAAGTTAAACAACGGGTTCAAAAGGAGACTATAAAAAAAAGAAATAATAAAGTGCATGAAAAAAGAAGGAGTTAATACCACAAAAAAATCCCGCTTAATAGCGGGATTTTTAATTTATAAGACTATTTATTTCTTACTAAAAGTATAACTAAAACCTACCATAAACATAGAAGTGTTCATTTCATACGAAACATTGCTTCCTGGAATTGCTCCATAAGGATTAGTAGCACTAGCAAACATGGGGTTTAATAATTGTCCAGATGTTTTACCATCACTTGTTCCATAATGATACACACCATCTAAGGTAAATGCATCGTTGAAAATATAGCTAAACCCAAATTGATATGCATTTTTTATGACAGCAGTTGCAGGAACATTAAAAAAGGCTACCTCACTTTTAATCGGATTTGAACTATAAGTATATCCTATACGTAAAGGCATTTTTTCAAAACCTTTGTATTGTAAACCTGCAGAAATAATTGAAATATTTTTCCATCCAAAACCAGCTACAGAAGCAGTATTAGTCCATCCTGTTTTTGAAAACCCATCTGCGTTTTCATAGTCTATACTTCTGTAATCTAGTGCGAAATCAAAATTTCCTTTAGAATACCCAAGACCTAGAGATAGAATTGCTGGATAATCCATAGTGAATTCGTTTGTACCTGTACTCGCATCTAAATACGTGTTTGTGAATTTAAAAGCACTAAATTTCTGAGTTGTTTTATAAGACATACCTAATTTCAAGCCATTTTGTGTATCGTAAAAAACACCTAATTGAGCTCCTATACCTGTAGCAGAAGCTTTACCTGTAGAAGGATAACCAGCTGCTGTTGGATTTGCTGTTGGGTTTGGCATTAATTGTAAAGCCGCATAATTAAATGTTGGCTCAATACCAATAGACAACTTATCAGAAAGTTCATAAGCCCACGTAAAACCAACTTGCAATAACATATAATCAGATTCAATTTTACCAAAACCTCCCATACTCTGCGGCATGTTTATCGGGTTGGTAGTACTTTGAGGAAATGTAACTCCAAATCCACTAATACCAAATACAGAAACTCCAAACGTATGTTTGCTATCTTCTTTACCCCAAACCATAGCAATTGCTGGCATTGGAGACAAGCCTCTATCATCTTCTGTATTACCAGAAAAGAAATTTCCTGTTGGCTGTCCTAGATTATTAAATTCTGGAACTGTAGAATATAATTTTGGTGAAGATGAAAATAATCCAATATCAAACTTAAATATTTTACTGTCGAAAGTTGAAATCGATGCAGGATTCCATTGTAATGCTCCAGATATATCTAAAGGCTGTGCAGTTGATGCTCCTCCCATAGACATGTTTACTGCTCCTACACCTTGCATAACGTGACCTGCTTGCCCATACATTAGTGTTGAAAGCATTAGAAAAGCAAATTTTAAAAAATATTTTCTCATGATTGTCTTATTTTATTAATGATTATACAATTATAAAACTATTTCTACTTTTGCTATGTAACATTAGTTACATAGCAAAAAAATAATTGGTTAAATTGACTACTTTATATAGTATATCAAAGATACATTTAACACTAAATTTAAAATATGACAATAATCATTTTGACTAATTTTATCTAATCAATTTTTTATATTTGATACGTTTAGGAATCATGTCTCCTCCAAGGCGTTTCTTTTTATTCTCTTCGTATTCTGTAAAAGATCCTTCAAAGAAATACACCTGACTTTCTCCTTCAAAAGCCAAAATATGGGTACAAACTCTATCTAAAAACCAACGGTCGTGACTAATTACAACAGCACAACCTGCAAAGTTTTCAAGACCTTCTTCTAAAGCACGTAAAGTATTTACATCTAAATCATTTGTTGGCTCATCTAATAACAAAACATTTCCTTCTTCTTTTAAGGTCATTGCCAAATGCAGTCTGTTTCTTTCTCCTCCAGAAAGCATAGAAACTTTTTTGTTTTGCTCGCTTCCAGCAAAATTAAAACGACTTAAATAGGCTCTAGAGTTTATTTGCTTTCCTCCCATCATCACCAATTCTTGTCCGTCTGAAAAGTTTTCCCAGATAGATTTATCAGCATCTATATTTGAATGAGCTTGATCTACATAAGCAATCTTTGCAGTATCACCAACATTAAAACTTCCTTTATCAGGATTCACCTCACCCATAATCATTTTAAAAATGGTTGTTTTACCTGCTCCATTCGGGCCGATAATTCCAACAATACCAGCTTGTGGTAAATTAAATTCTAAATTTTCATATAACAATTTATCATCAAAAGCCTTAGAAACTCCAGTAGCTTCAATTACATTGGTGCCTAAACGAGGACCATTCGGAATGTAAATTTCCAACTTCTCGTCCATTTGTTTTTGGTCTTGACTCATCAGTTTATCGTAGTTCTTCAAACGCGCTTTTTGTTTTGTTTGACGTCCTTTTGCTCCTTGACGAACCCATTCTAATTCTCGCTCTAATGTTTTCTGACGTTTAGAAGCTGTTTTACTTTCTTGCGCTAATCGTTTTGACTTTTGATCTAACCAAGAAGAGTAGTTTCCTTTCCATGGTATTCCCTCTCCTCTATCTAGTTCTAAAATCCAACCAGCAATATTATCTAAGAAGTATCTATCGTGTGTTACGGCAATTACAGTTCCTTTATATTGTGCCAAATGATGTTCTAACCAATGTACAGATTCTGCATCCAAGTGGTTTGTTGGCTCATCTAGCAATAAAATTTCTGGTTCTTGTAAAAGCAATCTACATAAGGCAACTCTACGTCTTTCTCCTCCAGACAATACAGAAATTAATTTATCTGGTTCTGGTGTACGCAACGCATCCATTGCAATTTCTAGTTTGGTATCTAATTCCCAAGCATTTGATGCATCAATTTTATCTTGCAATTCTGCTTGTTGATTCATCAACTTTTCCATTTTATCTGGATCAGAATATACTTCTTCCAAACCAAACATGTCGTTAATTTTATTGTATTCATCTAAAATTGCAACAGTTTCTGCTACACCTTCTTTTACAATTTCTATGACTGTTTTAGTTTCATCTAATTCTGGTTCTTGTTCTAAATACCCAACATGATATCCTGGAGAAAAAACTACATCACCTTGATAATTTTTTTCCTTCCCTGCTATAATTCTTAAAAGTGTTGATTTACCAGAACCATTTAAACCTAATATTCCGATTTTGGCTCCGTAGAAGAAACTTAAATAAATATCTTTTAATACTTGTTTGTTTGTACTTTGATAGGTTTTAGAAACCTTATTCATCGAAAAGATGACTTTCTTATCGTCTGACATTTTTATATTTTTTTAAAAAATTATTCTTGGATTTTTGTAACCGAAAACTGCTACTAAGAACTGTAAACTTAATTTACACTCTTCCTTTAAGTGCATTAAACACCCATGCTATTGCAAAAAAAACCGATTCCAACGGCTGCAAATCCCCAGCCTGCTACATCATCATATCTAAAAGCTCCAAGAGCAATTAAACCCAATCCTACAAAAATCATAATAAAAGTAGCCCATGCTAATACGGTATTTTTATTCATTGCCATAATCGTTCTGTTTTAATAATTGAAAGGCAAATATCGTAATTATTTGTGGATAATAACAGTTAGAAATGAATGAGTTTTATATTTCTGCCGCTAATCTACACCCTTGATTGATGGCTCTTTTTGCATCTAATTCTGCAGCTATATCTGCTCCGCCAATGACATGAACTTTAAGGTTTGCTTCTTGTAATGGAGAAAACAACTCTTTAAACGGAACTTGACCAGCACATATTACGATAGTATCTACCTCTAAAGTTATAGCTTCGCCATTTTGTACATAATGTAAACCAACATCATCAATCTTTGTATATTCAACTCTATTGATAAATTGGACGTTTTTCTTTTTTAAGGTAGAACGATGAATCCAACCTGTAGTTTTCCCTAAGTTCCCGCCGAATTTTCCTTTGCTACGTTTGAACATAAAAATTTCTCTTGGTGAAGGATCAAAAGAGGGTTCAATATTTTCTGTTCCACTTCGTGCAGTTAATGTTTTATCAATTCCCCATTCTTTTAACCAAGCATCTATGTTTAACGAAGTACTTTCTCCTTCATGAGCTAAATATTCAGAAACATCAAAGCCAATTCCACCAGCACCAATAACTGCCACACGTTTACCAACAGGTTTTTTATATTTTAAAACATCTAAATAATTCAGTACTTTTTTATGTTCTATTCCTTCAATCTTAGGCATTCTAGGCTTAATCCCTGTAGCCAATATAATTTCATCAAAATTCCCTGCGATTAAATCTTCAGCAGAAACTCTTGTATTTAATTTCTGGGTAACATTATGTAGCTCTAATTGTTTTTTAAAATACCTGATAGTTTCATAAAACTCTTCCTTGCCTGGTATTTGTTTTGCAATATTAAATTGTCCTCCTATTTCAGGTTCAGCATCAAAGAGAGTAACTTTATGCCCTCTTTGTGCTGCAACAGCAGCAGCAGAAATTCCTGCCGGTCCTGCTCCGACAATGGCAATGTTTTTTACATTATTAGTGGGTAAATAATTCAATTCTGTTTCATGACAAGCTCTTGGGTTTACCAAACAACTTGCCACTTTCTGTAGAAAAACATGATCTAAACATGCTTGATTACAACCAATACATGTGTTAATTTCATCATCTCTTTCTTCAGCTGCTTTATTTACCCATTCTGGATCTGCTAAAAAAGGACGTGCCATAGAAATCATGTCTGCATCTCCATTTGCCAACACCTGTTCTGCAGTTTCTGGCATGTTAATTCTATTGGTGGTTACCAAAGGAATTGAAACTTCATTTTTCATTTTTTTAGTAACCCAGGTAAAGGCTGCTCTTGGAACAGAAGTTGCAATAGTTGGAATTCTAGCTTCGTGCCAACCAATTCCTGTGTTAATTATGGTCGCTCCAGCTTTTTCAATTTCTTTTGCCAACAGAACAATTTCTTCCCAATCACTACCGTTTTCAACCAAATCTAGCATAGAAAGCCTAAAAATAATGATGTATTCTTTTCCGACTGCTTCTCTAGTTTGCTTAACCAATTCTATTGGCAAACGCATTCTGTTTTCATAATCTCCTCCCCATCGATCAGTTCTTTTATTGGTTCTTTTTGCAATAAATTGATTGATTAAATACCCTTCTGAGCCCATAATTTCTACTCCATCATACCCTGCAATTTTTGATAATTTTGCACTATTCACAAAATCTTTAATTGTTTTTTTAATGCCCGATTCTGTTAACTGAAAGGGTTTAAAAGGTGAAATTGGTGCTTTAATATTAGATGGCGCAACACTAAAAGGATGATATCCGTAGCGCCCAGAATGCAATATTTGCATGCATATTTTACCACCATGTTTATGAACTTCTTTTGTAATTAACTTATGACTTTCTGCATGTTTCTTTGAAGACATTCTTGCAGAAAATGGAGCTGTCCAACCTTGTCTGTTAGGAGCAATTCCTCCTGTTACAATTAACCCAACACCACCTTTTGCTCTTTCACCATAATAGGCAGCAATTCTTTCTATTCCGTTTTTCTCCTCCTCTAAACCTGTATGCATTGATCCCATTAGAATTCTATTTTTTAAGGTTGTAAACCCTAAATCTAATGGCTCAAAAATGTGTTTGTATTTTGTCATAAGTTTCTTAATTTATTATGCGCGCATAACAGTTAAGCAAGGTAAGTTATATTTATGAAAAGAAAAAACCAAAGAAATGATTCTTTGGTTTAAAAATTTTAGAATTATTAATCTAAAAGCGGGACATCAATAATTAATAATTTACTGTCTTTTGTTGCGTTTATAGATACGTTTTCTGTTTCAGAAATTCCAATAGCATCTCTTTTTTGTAGAGTTTCATTTCCAACAACTACTTCTCCTTCAATCAAGAAAAAATAAGCAGCATTTTTAAATTGATATTCAGCATTAAACCCTTCTTCTATGTCTATCATTGAAATATATGCTAGTTGATTTATAGGTAAAGAACCATCCACAGATTTAGTTTTTGGTGATACTAAAACCTGAAATTTATTTTTCCTTCCTTCTTCTTCAAACTTTTTTTGATTGTAATAAGGTTCAACGTTCTCTTGCTCTGGAAGTATCCAAAGTTGTAAAAAATTTACTGGATCTGTGTTACTATCATTAAATTCTGAATGTGTTAAACCTGTTCCTGCACTCATTACTTGCACTTCACCAACCTCTATAGCACGTTTATTATCCATACTATCTTTGTGTGAAAGAGCTCCAGATATTGGAATAGATATAATTTCCATGTTTCTATGAGGATGTGTTCCAAAACCCATTTTAGGTTGTACAACATCATCGTTTAAAACCCGTAACATCCCAAAATTCATTCTTTCAGGATTGTAATAATTTGCAAAACTAAAGGTGTGATTGGATTTTAACCAACCATGATCTGCAAATCCTCTAGTAGCTGCTTTATGTATAATTTTTTTCATTTTTAAAGGTTTTTTTTAATTTGTTAATACAAATACCCCATTTTGCCTTGCTGATAATCGCGCATGGCTTCTAATATTTCTGTTTGTGTATTCATTACATAAGGTCCATATTGAGTGATTTTTTCTTCAATAGGTTCACCAGAAATAACAATCAACTTACTTTGTTTTAATACATCTAGTTTAATTGTATTTCCATCCGTATTAAAAATCACCATTTGAAATGCTCCTTTATTCAATGTTTTAAAATCATTCACCATCACTTCTCCATCTAATAAATATAAACAACTTTGATGAGTAGTAGGAATGTCGATTTCTATATTTCCTTCTCCTGCTGCTTCAATCATAAAAACATTCACTTCCGTTTGTGTTTTAATCTTTCCAAACTTTCCTTTTTGCTCTCCAGCAACAACTTTTAAATTGATGTTTCCTGATTCGTCTTTTATTGTTTGCATATCAGTACTTTTTAGGTGTTGATATGCAGGTGGAATCATTTTATATTTAGCCGGTAAATTCAACCATAATTGAATTCCTTCTATAGTTCCTCCTTTTTTTACAAACTCTTTTGTTGGTGCTTCAGCATGAATGATTCCTCTACCTGCTGTAGTCCATTGAACATCACCCGCTTTAACAACACTTTCATTTCCTAGAGAATCTCTATGTAATTGTTCACCATCAAATAATAGTGTTATTGGTTCAAACCCCCTATGTGGGTGTGGTCCTAAATCAAATGGATTGTTAAATTCGCTAATTGCATAAGGCCCATAATGGTGTAATAATATAAATGGATCTACATTTTCCACTTCATTTGTTGGTAAGGGTTGTCGCAAACGGATTGGCCCCATATTTACCATTGGACTTTCTCCTACATGCTTGATAGTTTTATATGTTTTCATTTTTATCTGATTTTATCTAGCAAATCACTCAAGGTTTTTGCTTCTTCTTCAGTTAAATTATCTATAAATGTAATGTCGAAATGATTATCAATTTTTGACAATAATTTTAATCCAGCTTCGGAAATATGTATATAAACAACTCTTCTATCGTGCTCACAACGTTCTCTTTCAATGAGTTTTTTATCACATAATTTATCCATTAATCGAGTGGCATTTGGAGCCCTCTCAATCATTCTTTCTTTGATTAACTGAACCTTAATTGGCTTTCCAGCTCCTCGTAAAATTCTTAAAATATTGTATTGCTGTGGTGAAATTCCGTAAGGCTTAAAATATTCATTCTCCTTACTACTTAACCAATTCGAAGTATATTTTATATTGATAAGGGCTTTTACTTTTTGATTCAGAAATTTAGAGTTGATGTCTTTAGATATGTCTCCCATAAGATGTTATTTTACACAAATTTACAATTATTTCCCAAGGAAAATAATGTGCCTATAAATTATTTAATTGATAAGACAAGGCTTTGGATGGACACTGATCAATTTGATATTTAATCTGTTCATTTGCTGCTCCATCTAATTTTATCCAAGGTTTTTCTCTTGGATCAAAAACTTCTAATAATCCTTTCCAACATTTTTTAGAATGAATACACATTCCTGGTTGCCAAACAACAGTAATTTCATCATTACTATATGTTTTTTTAAGTTCCTTTTTATTTTCCATAATTGTTCCATCTAAATTGCAGATTGAAATTTCTGAACAGCTTCTGATAGATTCGCTTCCATTTCTTCATTCTTTAATTCTTCATTGATAAAATGTTCGTAAAAATTTGGTAAAGAAAATGTTGCAACAATATCAGCTCCCATGTGTGGAAAAGTAGTCGTCGCTGATTCTAAAACTGTTTTCCCTCCCCTTGCTCCAGGAGAAGTTGCCATTAATAACACTGGTTTTTCTTTAAAAATTTTTCTATCTACCCTTGATAACCAATCAAATAAATTTTTAAATGCAGCTGAATATGATCCGTTGTGTTCTGCTAATGAAACGACAAACCCATCATAATTACTTAATAATTCATTGAATCTTAAAGCAGCATTTGGAAAACCTTCTGCTTCAATTTCTAAACTAAAAATTGGCAAAGAATAATCATTTAAATCTGCTACTTCAAAAGTTGTATTGGTTACTTTTGAAGCTGTATAAGTTGCTAATTGCTTGTTTATTGAACTTTTACTATTACTACCTGCAAATGCTAAAATTTTTTTCATATAAATATCATTAATTAAAGTACAAATTTACATATAATAAATTTATTTTCCAAGGAATATATTTCCAAGTAATATATTAGTAAATAAAACAACACATTTTTGTACCTTAGCCTTTCAATTTATAGACGATATTAATGGATATTAACTTCAATAAAAACGAAGATTACAACAAACTTTTAGCTTCTGATTTAAAAAACAGGCTGGTAAAAGTAAAACTTGGAGGCGGAAAGAGCAGTATAGAAAAGCATAAAGCAAAAGGCAAATTAACTGCTAGAGAAAGAATCAGTTATTTATTAGATGACAACTCTAAAAGTATTGAAATTGGAGCTTTTGCTGGAGATAATATGTATGCAGAACATGGTGGTTGTCCTTCAGCAGGAGTTGTTGTTAAAATTGGATATATTAAAGGAAAACAATGTATTGTTGTTGCAAACGATGCTACTGTAAAAGCCGGTGCTTGGTTTCCTATTACTGGAAAGAAGAATTTAAGAGCTCAAGAAATTGCCATAGAAAACAAATTACCAATTATTTACTTGGTAGATTCTGCCGGTGTATTTCTACCTCTTCAAGATGAAATTTTCCCAGACAAAGAACATTTTGGTAGAATCTTTAGAAATAATGCAGTAATGAGCAGCATGGGAATTACTCAAATTTCTGCAGTGATGGGAAGTTGTGTTGCAGGAGGCGCTTATTTACCAATTATGAGTGATGAAGCTTTGATTGTAGATAAAACAGGAAGTATTTTCTTAGCAGGAAGTTATTTGGTAAAAGCTGCTATTGGAGAATCTATAGACAACGAAACATTGGGAGGTGCAACAACACATTGCGAAATTTCTGGCGTAACAGACTACAAGGCTTTAGACGATAAAGATGCTTTAGATAAAATTAAAAACATTATTGATAAAATTGGTGATTTTGACAAAGCTGGATTTAGTAAAAAAGAAGCTTTTCCTCCAAAAGAAAAAGAAGATGATATTTTTGGAATCTTACCCAAAGAAAGAAATGCGCAGTATGACATGTTAGAAATTATCAAACGCTTGGTTGATAATTCTGAATTTGATCAATATAAAGAAGGTTACGGAAAAACCATTTTAACAGGTTATGCCAGAATAGATGGTTGGGCAGTTGGAATTGTTGCCAATCAACGAAAATTGGTAAAAACTAAAAAAGGTGAAATGCAATTTGGGGGTGTTATCTATAACGACTCTGCTGATAAAGCAACCCGTTTTATTGCTAATTGTAACCAGAAAAAGATTCCGTTAGTCTTTTTACAAGATGTTACTGGTTTTATGGTAGGCAGCAAATCAGAACATGGCGGTATCATCAAAGATGGTGCTAAAATGGTAAACGCTGTGAGCAATTCTGTAGTTCCTAAATTTACAATCATTATCGGTAATTCTTATGGAGCAGGAAATTATGCCATGTGCGGTAAAGCCTACGACCCAAGATTAATTATTGCTTGGCCAAGTGCCGAATTAGCCGTAATGAGCGGAAATTCTGCCGCTAAAGTATTATTGCAAATAGAAACCGCATCCTTGAAAAAGAAAGGTGAAAAAATTACCCCAGAAAAAGAAGCTGAACTTTTCAATAAAATAAAAGATAGATACGACAAACAAATCTCACCATATTATGCAGCTGCAAGAATCTGGACAGATGCTGTTATCAATCCATTAGATACCAGAACTTGGATTTCGATGGGAATTGAAGCCGCTAATCATGCTCCAATTGAAAAGCAATTTAATTTGGGAATTTTACAAGTTTAGTTTTAATTTGTATTCGAAAAAATAACACAAAATTTAGGATTTAGAAATGGGAAGAGCATTCGAATTTAGGAAAGCAAGAAAAATGAAGCGTTGGTCTGCAATGGCAAAAACTTTTACCAGAATTGGTAAAGATATTGTAATGGCTGTTAAAGAAGGTGGTCCAAATCCAGAAACGAATTCGCGTTTAAGAGCAGTTATGCAAAATGCCAAGGCAGCAAATATGCCAAAAGAAAATGTAGAACGCGCCATAAAAAAAGCAACGATAAAGATACTGCAGATTTTAAAGAAGTATTATTTGAAGGGTATGCACCACATGGAATAGCTATTGTCGTAGAAACAGCTACAGACAATAATAATAGGACGGTTGCCAATGTTAGAGCGTGCTTTTAACAAATGTGACGGAAACTTCGGAACTTCTGGTTCGGTAATTTTTATGTTTGATCACACCTGTAACTTTACCGTAAAAAAAGAAGATATTACTGTTGACATGGAAGAACTCGAATTAGAATTGATAGATTTTGAAGTGGAGGAAGTTTTTGACGATGAAGAAGGGGTTATTATCTACGCTCCTTTTGAACAGTTTGGCGTCTATTCAATCTTATTTTGAAGAAAATAACATCGAAATTCTATCTTCTGGTTTTGAACGAATTCCAACAACAACCAAAAAACTATCTGAAGAAGAACAAGCTGATGTAGAAAAACTCTTAGAACGTTTAGAGGAAGATGATGATGTGCAAAATGTGTATCATTCTATGGAAATGTAATCTATAAAAAAGCAAAAGCCGTATAAATTATACGGCTTTTTTTACACTCTATAAATTTTGTTGATTTTATGATTTATCCCCCGATTTCATTACAATCTTCCCAATAATTTATATAAATGTACAATCCAAAACTACATTAATTATAAAGAAAGAAATAACACCTACCTACAACTTATCTACTACAGTATTGTTTTTTTTAAACAAAAACTACTACATTTATCCCAAATATAATATATGAGAAGAATTCAGCAATCAAATTTCAGAAAAATTCTATTTTTAATTTTCGGGTTATTTAGTGTACAAACATTTTGTCAAGAAGCACTTATTAAAAACGGAGATACTTGGAGTTACTTCGACCAAGGTTATTTAAATGATAATTGGTATGAGGGTACAGATTTTTCAAATTGGAAATCGGGTGTTACTCCAATTGGGTATGGTGATAGATTTGTAACAACAAACAT
>CALSRX010000002.1 GCA_943788865.1 uncultured Polaribacter sp.
ACAAAAATTCAGTAGAAGCAAAAATTGACCTTCTAAATTATAGTTTTTTACTAAAAAACACATCTACACAGTTAGAAATTTCTTAAAACACAGACCAGTATCTTATCAAATTTTTCTCTTGCTTTTAGCGGTCAGTTGGTGGTTCTCCTAATCTATCATAGCCGTATTTGCTAGTTTTATCGTTGTATTTTAGAAGCAACAGAAATAATGAAGAGCAAACTTTCAAGAAGCATTATTCAAAAATTAAACACTGCCTGCTTTAGAAAATGAAAAACAAATGGTTTCATTATTCTACATCAACTTACTGTATCATTACAACAGCATTACCTAAAAGAGAGTAAGAGCTGATCTTAAATGTTATTAAATTCTGGCAAGACAATAGGCACTTCAACAACACCATCAAACAAATCGATTTCATCATCGAACAATAATGACGAATGGGAGCAATGAATATTACACTTCGATGCCGTATTTACGATGGGTTTTACGACATTCTTACTTAGCAAGTATCCTACAGCTCTCACAGAAACAGAATTAAGACATTGCATGTTTTATTAAATTGCACATGCAAACCAAAGAAATAGCTAGAATTTTAAATGTAGATCCAAGATCTGTTCAAACCGCTAGATATCAGTATTAAGAATAAACTAGACTTATCTGAGGAGCAAGATTTAAGAAGTTTTTTTAATTACGCTTTAAAAAGTGAATCCAGCGTTTTTTTTTCGTTGGATTTTTTTTGATGGTAGTTTCTACAAATGCATTCTACAAAATAAATTGCTGTTTGGCGTTTCGTACCGTGTAAGGCTTTTTGCTTTACTTAAAATGATGGTTGCTTGTTTTACCCTTCTACAACTAAAATCAGTTTTTCTCCCAAGATTTGCATCTGGAACTCCAGCAACAAAAAAACGTTGTCTGAATAATTTTTGCCAATTTCTTCTCTATTTCTTCTGGATGTAATTTAATTCCGCCTGAGTTTATCACGTGATCAACTCTACCCAAGCCATTTAAATTTATTCTTAGAGATAATCTTTACAACATCGTTGGTAACAATTTGTACTTATCCGAAACTTTTGGCGCATTAATTACCAAACAATTTCTAGCATCTTTTGAGATTGAAACATTCGGCAATGTGCTGTATACTGCGATTTTTCTACCTCACTAGATGTTGCGATTTTTAAAACCATTTAATTGTTTTACTGCAATATGTGTAGACGGTTTCTGTCATGCCGAAAGGTCGCAAATACTTTGGTTGGTACATCTTGAATTTCAGATAACTCAACTCTTCAGAGACGATTCCGCCACCAACAATTAATTTTTCGAACCCTATCGATTTGAGAGAAGCGAATTTTGTAGTTGCATGGGCACCATTGCAGAAAAATCATATCTTCTTATCTTCTGTTTTCTAACGGATTAGAAACAGGTTCAATCACATCTATATTCCAACCCAAAACAAGCGCTCTAACCAACATCATTTTACCAGCAATAAAATCGGTTGACATGCACATCAATAGCTGCGGTTGTATCTTCGTGTAAATCAAAAAAAGCTCCAGTGGCCAAAGCCGAATTCACCATAAATTCTTTTTTGAGCTCTATGGTTTTTGGTTTCCCTGTAGAGCCAGAAGTTTGCACTTCTATACGAAATCTGTCTTAGCAAACCAATCCATGCAAAAAAATCGTTGTGTAGTCGCTGAGATTTACCTTCGGAAAAAGCAATCAATTCTTCCGAAGTGGAAAAAGAATTTCCGTTGAGTTTAAAATCACTATGTAACTGATTATTCTTCATCAATTACAGGAATTTCAACTTTTCCAAATAGTTTACTCTTCCAATTTGTCCATCCATATTTTTTAGAAAAAACAAGCTAACAATACTGGATACAATACAAAAACACCAATAAACATTTCTGACCCTACTGCATGGCTCGGAGGTGTCAATATACAACGCATCAGTCCTAAAAACCATCCAATCTGTGGTTACCAGAAAAGCCGCCACAATATTATTAGAAGCGTGCAGTCCTAATGCTAGTTCAGTGCCTTCATCCATCAACGTTGTAATTCCGTACAACAAGCCTGTTCCTATATAAAAATCCATTAGCACGTATAGAACCCAAACGTTCTACTTCTGGGTTCATTCCATGTAGCAATAAACCAAAAATTGCTGATGTTACTAGCAACGGGAACCATCTGTTTTTTGCTCAATGTTCCAAATCCCTGCATTAAATACCCTCTAAATAATTAATTCCTCTGCACTGGTTTGAAAAGGCAAAAACACAAATGAAACAAATAGTAATGTGAAAAACGGTACTGGTTTAAAGTTCCATGCATAATCTCTCTGGAGACAAATACATTCCATACAAAACATTGCCACTACAGAAATACTGCCCCACAAAGCAAATGCATAAAGAACACGGTTCCAATCTATTTTTGCTCTTGAGGTTATCAATCGCAACTAAACTTCTTTTTATGCATATATTTTACACATAAAAACAAGCGTTAAGAGGCCAATCATAAAAGTAAAAATCATTAAGAAACAAGAACAAACTTGAGTTCATTCCTATATCCATAAAACTAGACTCTGCTCCTTTTTGAAACTTCTCTAAATCTCCATCTACCTGTATATAAGCAGCTATAATTAACGGAATACTTGCAATCTGAATTCCAATAAACACCAAAACCACCGTCAAGTAGATATCGCCAAGAATCATTCGTTTTCCCTGTAAACCCTTTTTGTATAAAATCCATTTTTAACTTAAATTAAAATTCCACTTTTTTAGAATTGTTGTATTGCAAATTCCCTTTTTCTATTTCTAAAGGAGCTTCAAAATTATTTGTATACAAACCGCCAGTCCCTAGACCTTGCGGCATCTTGTTTTGCAATGTGTATGTGAATTGCGCTATGGCGTTCAACCCAACATTACTTTCTAAAGCCGATGTAATCCACCATGAAACGTTGTACTTTGTTAGCTTCTTTCTATCCACTCGGTCACTTCCTTGAAATCCGCCAATTAAACTTGGTTTTAAAATTATGAATTGCGGTTGAATTATTTGTAGTATTTCTTCTTTTTTTGTTTCAGAAAAAACACCTATTAATTCTTCATCTAGCGCAATTGGCAAGGGAGTTTGTTCGCATAGTAAAGCCATCTCTTCGAACTGACCCTGTTTTATAGGTTGCTCTATAGAATGAATTTCTAAAGCTGACAAACGTTTTAATTTTTCTAATGCTTCTTTGGGTGTAAATGCTCCGTTAGCATCAACTCGCAACTCAATATCTTTGGAAGAAAATTCCTTTCGGATTGATGTCAATAACTCTAATTCTGTATCAAAATCTATGGCTCCAATTTTCATTTTAATACATGAAAAACCAGAGGAAATTTTTTCTTTGATTTGAATTTTCATAAACTCTTTTGTCCCCATCCAAACCAACCCATTTATCGGAATTGATTTTTCTCCTTTTGTGAATTCTGAAGGGAATAATTCAAATGGTGATGTGCTTTCCAAAGATAAAAATGCTTGTTCCAATCCAAACTGAATACTTGGAAAGTTGTAAACTTCATTTAATAATTTTTCTAATCCTAGGTTGATATTATTACAAACCCATTTTAGCTTTTCTTCATAATCGGGCCTGTCATCAATACTCAATGTTCTTAGAATTCCACATTCACCAACTCCATGTTTATCATTTTTTGTGATTATGATAAACCAAGTTTCTTTGGTTTTTAAAACTCCACGTGAGGTACCGCTAGGTCTTTTAAAATTGAGAATATATTTATGATAAGTAGCTCGCAAGGTTTACTTGTTGTATAGTGCAATTCTATTTCCTTCAGAATCTAACACCAATGCCATATATCCAATTTCATTAGAAATTAACGTTTTTGTTTGTAGTATATTACCTCCTGCCACTTCTACTCTAGCCAATTCATCTGAAACATCTCCAGATTGTGAATTAAAATATACCACAGCACCATGAGTTGAAGAGGGAATGTAATTTCCTTCACTTTTTACTAAAGTACCACTAATTCCAGGTGCAGTAATATCTTCGGCTGGGGGAAACCAACCCATTAAAACTCCTCCAAAATCTTGAATTGAAATTTCTACATTAAAAACTGTTTCGTAAAATTTCTTAGCCCTGTCCATATCTAAAACAGGGATTTCAAACCAACTGATCATATTTACTTCCATACTTATTGTTTTTCTATATACGATTTAAAATCATCTAAATATTTTTGATCTATCTCTGTAAACATTCCTTTAAAATAGGGAAAAACACAGCTCATTAGATAAGAATCACTTTTACAAATTACCTCTTTTATAATTGTTGTTTTCCCATTAGAAAAGCTAAAATTATAATCATCTGTTTTTAACATGTCATTAGCTTCCAAAAATAAAGTTACCTTTTTATTTGGAATGAAAGCCAATACCTTTTCATTCATCTCCATTTCTTTTCCTTCATTTTCTATAATCATTTTGTATTCACTACCAACGATACCCGGTTTAACATTAATTGGCTCAACAGATTTTACATCTGTTAACCATTCTTTCATCAATTCTTGATTATTGAATACTGAAAAAACCGTGTCAATTGGCTTTTCAATTTCTATTTTTACTTGATAAGTTGTTTGTTTAACAATCAATCCTGTTGAAAAAAACACAATTACCAAAACAGTAACAATTCCTAAAATAATTTTTATTCCTTTCATTTTATAATTCAATTGAGCTTCCTATTTCTAATAAAATTAGCTCTTTAGATTTTAATTTAAACTGCTGTTTTGCTTTATCAATATTAATTTCTATTGGAGGAAATGTATTAAAATGACAGCCAATAATTTTGTTGCATTCTATAAAATCACTTGCAATAATTGCTTCTTCAACCCCCATTGTAAACGTATCTCCAATGGGTAAAATTGCGGCTGTTAATGTTGTAAACATCGGTATTAGCTTCATATCAAAACTAACGGCAGTATCTCCTGCAATATAAATTGAATTGTTGTTTGCTGTAAGTACAAATCCACCAGGTTGACCACCATAAGACCCGTCTGCAAAAGATGAAGTATGAATTGCATTTACATATTTGGCAGAAAAATCTTTACAAGAAAAAGTTCCTCCATGATTTAGATGATGTCCCTTTAAATCTTTATCAAAAAATTGATTTACAATTTCGTAATTAGAAATAATTATTGCACCTGTTCTTTTTGCAATTTCTTCAACATCTAACACATGGTCTTGATGTGCGTGAGTTACTAAAATATAGTCTGCTTTTAAAGAAGCAATATCAATATGAGAGGCTTTTGGGTTACCAGTTATAAATGGATCTACAATAATGTGAATTCCGTTTACTTCAATTCCAAAACAAGCGTGTCCGTAAAAAGTAATGTTCATTTTTTTTATTTTGTTCTCAATCTTCTTTTTCTAACATAGAAAAATAGAATGAACAAAATAATAATAAATGGCCATATATTAATCAAATACAAGAAAAAATCCTTTACATTTTCAAATCCTTTTTTAAATGCTTTAGAAATTTTACCTATAAAACTAGTTTCGCTTGCTACAATTTGTTTGAAAAAAGTAATGTTTAATGTTGAAAAAGAAACTTGATTTTGTAAATATTTCAATCTACCTTCTGTAGATTCTATATCTGATCTTAAGTTTCCTAATTCTTTTTCTACATCTAAAATTTCCCTAACAGTTTTCGCTTTCTTTAGGATTTCTAAATACTTTGCCTCTAGGGCTTTTTTTGTTTTTAATCGAGCCTCAACATCTAAAAATTGCTCTGTAACATCAGAAATTCTAATATTCTTAGAGTCAAATTTTTCAACTCCTTTTGCAATTTCACTTAAGATTGTATCAAATTTTTCTGCTGGAACTCTTAGCGAAATAGTACTGCTAATTCTATCACTAGATTTGTATTCATTATCACTAGCTATATAGCCATTGTTCTGATTTACCAAATTAACAATACTAGTTCTAGTTTTTTCTAAATCTTTCGTTTCAAAAGAAATAGTACCGGTTTTGATTAATTTTCTTTGAATAGTTGTTTCATTATTTCTTGACGGAGGCTGTTCTAGTTTTTGAGCTGCTATTGATTTTCTTGAACTTTTTGCATCAAACTGTATTGTTTCAAGTTCAGCTGCTCTATCTTGATTTGTATCACAAGAAACTGCCAACAGTAAAACGCTTATAAATAAAAATACTTTTCTCATATTAATTTTGATTTAAGTTATAAAACTTGACCTAATCCAAAAAGAATGCCAAAAAGGAAAGTGCTTAAAGCTACTTTTTTTAATTCGCCATCTAAATTGGCTTCATGGGTGTTTTTAACCACAAAAAGAAGGTGTTTTGCTAACGGGATATAGGCTATCAAAAACAAAAATTGTATTGGATTTTTATATTGAATAACAACATATAGAAATGCAAATAAGAAAGATGCAATTATTAAATAGTAATGATAATATTTTGCAAAATCGGCTCCAATTTTTACAACCAACGTGTTTTTACCTACTTTTTTATCATTTTCTCGATCGCGCATATTGTTTAGATTCAACACTGCTGTGCTTAACAATCCGATTGAAAATGCTGGTAGGAAAATGGTGAAATTAATTTCTTTTGTAAACAAAAAATACGAACCAACTACACTTAATAACCCGAAGAACAGAAAAACAAAAACATCTCCAAAACCACTATAACCATAAGCAGATTTACCAACAGTATATTTTATAGCTGCTGCAATAGATGCTATTCCTAAGAAAAAAAACAATATAGAATACCCAAAATTATTTTTTCCAAATGCAACAAAAATTAAAGTTAACGCAACAATTAATGTGCTAATTATGGTAATTAGCATTGCTAATTTCATTTGCTTTGGAGAGATCACTCCTGAAGCAACCAATCTTTTTTCTCCAGTTCTATTGTTGTCTGTTCCTTTTATTCCGTCCCCATAATCATTTGCAAAGTTTGACAAAACTTGAAATCCGATAGTGGTTAAAATAGCTAACCAGAAAATGGGTGATTTATAAATTGGGCTTGTACCAACTGAAACAGTTGTATTGAAAAAACTTTCTGAAAATTTAAAGGAACTATCATTATTTCCTAAAAAACTTCCAACGATAATTCCAGAAACTGATAACGGTAAGGTTCTTAATCTGGCTGCTTGTAAAAAATTTTTAATCAAAAGGAATTATTTAGATTTTAGTGCTTTATCAATGGCCAATCTTTTACCATCTTTAACAGCTTGCACAAAAGCATCAGGATATGTATTCAATAAATTTCTTCTTACTTTTCTAGCCTCTGAATACGAAGAAAAAAGATCCAAATCTATAAACAAACAGGTTGTTTTCTTTATACGTTACAACATCTTTAGCCGCTGCTATTTTATTATTTCCATATTCAAAAGCTCCGATTTGTACAGTAAAAATTAAGGGTTGTTCAATAATTTCTTCTTTTACAACTTCGACAGGTTTTTCTACTTTTTTTACAGGAATTTCTACTTTTTCTTCTTGTTTTTTACCACAAGAAATAAACACTAAAAAAATACCCATCAAAAATATTTGTGCTGTTTTCATAACTACTAAATTTATAATTCGTTTGCTTGTGCAATTAACTCTGCTATATCTAAAACTAAAACATCAGCTTCTTTTTCTTTAAATTTAACCCCATCAGTCATCATCGTATTACAATACGGACAACCAGTAGCAATAATTTCTGGGTTCGTTTCTAAAGCATCTTCTGTACGCAACACATTAATATCTTTATCTCCTTTTTCTGGTTCTTTAAACATTTGTGCTCCTCCAGCTCCACAACATAATGCTGTAGATTTACTACGTTTCATTTCGGTTAAACGAACTCCTAAGCGCTTAATTAAATCTCTAGGAGATTCATATTCATCATTTGCTCTCCCTAAATAACATGGATCATGATAAGTTAGTCTTTTATTTTTTAAAATTGAGTCATTTACAGAAAGTCTTCCGTCAGCTATTAATTTTTTAATGTATTGTGTATGGTGAAAAACAGTGTACTTTCCGCCTAAACTTGGATACTCATTTTTTAGTGTATTAAATGAATGTGGATCACAAGTTACTATTGTTTTCACTTCATATGCATTTAAAACCTCAATATTTGTAACAGCTTGCATTTGAAATAAAAATTCATTTCCAGCCCTTTTTGCTGCATCACCAGTAGAACTTTCTTCTGTTCCTAAAACAGCAAAATCTACATTTGCTTGGTGTAATATTTTCACAAAAGCTCTTGTTATTTTTTTCGCTCTATCATCAAAACTTCCAGCTGCCCCAACCCAAAACAACACTTCTGGTTGTTTTCCTTGAGCCATCATTTCTGCCATTGTAGGTACTATCATATTTCGTGGTTTTTAGTTGCTAGTCTTTAGTTTTGAGTAATTACACTAAAAGTTAAAAACTGAACATTCAAAAGTTATTTTTTATTCTTCGTCTTTCCAGTTCAAGCGATCCATTTGGTTGTATTGCCAAGGTGCTCCATTGTTTTCGATGTTGGTCATCATCATATTTAATTCTTGCGGAGCAGCACTCTCTTCCATTACTAAATATCTTCTCATATCCATAATAATAGATAGCGGATCAATATTTATAGGGCATTCTTGCACACAAGCATTACAACTTGTACACGCCCATAATTCTTCTGGTATTATATAATCATTTAGAAGTTGTTTGCCATCGTCTTTAAAAGTTCCTCCATTTGCATCGATATTTGCCCCAACTTCTTCCATTCTATCCCGAGTTTTCATCATAATTGCTCTAGGTGATAACTCTTTTCCGGTAAGACTTGCCGGACAAGAAGATGTACATCGTCCACATTCAGTACAGGTATACGCATTCATTAATTGAACCCAATTTAAATCTGTCACATCTGAAGCTCCAAATTTTTCAGGAACTTCATCTTCTACTCCTTCTGCTGGGGCAGCATAAGGATCTACACTTGGATCCATCATTAATTGAACTTCTTTTGTTACCGCCTCTAAATTATCTAATTGCCCTTTTGGCTGCAATTTGGCATAGAATGTATTCGGAAAAGCTAATAAAATGTGTAAATGCTTTGAATAGTATAAATAATTTAAGAAAATTAAAATTCCAACAATATGAATCCACCAAGCAGATTGCTCTATAATGTGTAACATTTCTGGGGTAAACCCTTTCAACATTGGATATACAAATTGACTTATTGGGTTCCCAATTCCTGCTTCTTGAAAAGCAATATCTGAAGCATTCATTACAATAAATAAAGACATTAAAACCATTTCGAAATAGAGAATAATATTCCCATCATTCTTTGGCCACCCTTTCATTTCTTTATTCCAAAAACGCTTCAATTTAATTACGTTTCTTCGAATCCAAAAAACAATAACAGAAACAAAAACCAACGCTGCTAATATTTCAAAAGTTCCTATTAAAAAACCATAAAAAGTAGCCCCCAAAAGAGGTTGAAAAACACGATGTGTTCCTAACAATCCATCAATAATAATTTCTAAAACTTCTATGTTTATAATAATAAATCCTAGATAAACAGCTACATGTAATATTCCAGAAACAGGCCTTCTAACCATTTTATATTGCCCCAATGCAATTTTAGCCATGTTTTTCCATCTCGCAGCTTTATTGTCTGATCTATCTACCTCTTTTCCTAATTTAATATTTCTAATTAGTTTGCGAATATTCTTTACAAAAAAACCGATTCCGGCTATGAGTATAAGTGCAAAAATGATGTTTGGTATGTATTGCATATCTATTTTTTTGTACGTTTATTTTTATTGATACCTTCAATGAAACTCATCAACAGAATTAGTTGGAGATAAGCCCATAATATCGAATACAGCTAAAATTATTTATCCTCGAGTAGATTTGTTAATACTTAGAATAACTATTATCCTACTCCTTTAATTTTTAATTTCAGCTTCTTTATTTTTATCAGGATTGTATGGTTCTGCTTTTTTTCCGAAAAGAGAGAAATGTACAAATCGTTTTGGATTTAACTTCATTTCTATAATCAACTCTTCTAACTCTTTAGACATGTTTGTTAAATTAGTATACATCGCATCATCTTTTACCAATTTACCTAAAGTACCCTCTCCTTTTTGGACTCCTAACATTAATTGATTGATGTAATCTAAAGATTCTTGTGCTTTTGTAATAGTCAAGCCAATGTTTGCATTTACCAAAGTATCTGATAACTTCATTAAGTTTTCTGTTATAACTCTAGTATTATCAAACGTATTTTTGATTCCAACTTTACTAGAATCTAACAATTGATTTACAGAACCTAATGTTTTTCTAAAATCATTAATGGTATACTCTATCCCTTTAATACTTCTATTTAAACTTTTTCTAGATTCAATAGTAAGTGTTTGATTTAACCCTACTAGTAAAGAATCTGCACTAACAATCACATTTTCTAGCTTAGCCTGTAATGGATTCAGTTTTTCACCTACTGATGAAAAAATATCTGATTCTACTTCTCCTTTTAAAGAATCTCCATCAACAGCCATTTCTCCTTCATAAGAAGGAATAATTGCTAAAGATTGCCCTCCCATTAAACTTGCACTATAAATTTTTGCAATACTACTTTTTGAAAATTGAAAATCATTTTCAATTAATAACTCTACAATTAATTTTCCTCTTTTTTCTGGGTTTGTATTGAATTTTATATCGACAACACTACCAACCTGTAAACCGTTTATCGTAACACTACTAGATTTTTTTAACCCTTGTATATTATTATACTCAACAAAAAAATGACGTTGACTATTAGCAAATATATTTTCTCCTTTTAAGAAATTAAATCCCCAAATAAAAAGAGCAATAACAACAACTGCAACAAATCCCGTTTTTAATTCTCTAGACATACATTCTTTTTTAAATAACAATATTACTAATAATTTTTTGGAGATTATCAGTAATTACTTTGTTTTTAGTGCTTGTTTTACTGAAATTTTTTCTCCATTCTTAAAAGCAGCTATAAAGGCCGATCTATATCCTTTCTTTTTCACTCTTTTAAGCAATGATTGTATATTATTATAATCGGCTGTTTTTCCATAATAATACTTATAAAAACTACCAACTTTTATACTTTCTACGTTTTTTAAACCTTTAAAGTTATATGATTTTGTAGCTATTTTTTTTCGACTTGAAGCAATTTGAATTTTAAACTCAACAACATCTTTATCTATAATTTGTTCTACTTCATTTTTTTGAACGATAATTGGTTTTTTTTCAATCGAAACAACTTCTACAGTATTAATTTTTAATTGATTTACAAAAGAGATAATTGAATTCGCAATGTTTTTTGCCATTGCTAATTGCCCTGTTTTAGAATTCAAAAAACGTCCTTCTTTCTTATTCGTTAAAAAACCTAGTTCTATTAAAACACTTGGCATAATGGTCTCTCTTAGCACTTGAAAGTTATCCATTTTCACATGTCTATTGTGTCTGTTTAATTTATTTACAAGGTTGTTCTGAATAAGACTAGCCAACTGTAAACTTTGATCTAAGTTTTCTTCTTGTAATAAAGATAAACCGATTACAGATTCTGGAGAGTTTGGATCGTAATTATAATTCTGTTTATAATCTTTTTCTAACAAAATCACACTGTTTTCTCTCTTTGCAATTTCTAAATTTTGCCTATTTCCTCTTGCCCCTAAAACAAAAGTTCCTGTGCCAAAAGCATTTGAAGTATGAGAATCGCAATGAATCGAGACAAACAAATCTGCTTTTATATCATTAGCGATATCTCCTCGTTTCCACAATTCAACAAAAACATCTTTTTTTCGAGTAAAAACTACTTTAATATCCTTTTGTTTCCCAACAATTCTTCCAATCTCTAAGGCTACTTTTAATGCAATATTTTTTTCTCGATATCCGTTACCAATGTTCCCTGGATCATGTCCTCCATGCCCAGCATCAATAACAATTGTATATGTTCTCTTTTGAGCAAAACTAAATTGTGTTGCAGATAAAAAAAATAAGCTACATACTATTAGAGTAAAAAGTTTTGTTTTATGATTATATTTAGAGTGTTCTACTATTGGCATCAATATTTTTACTTAATTTTGGCTTTTCAGATTTGGCACTTCAATTTTTGAAGTATATTTTTACATTGATCACAAAAATAGCATTAAAAGCATTGCAATCAAACATACAACACATACTTTTATTTAGCTTCCTTAGCCTTTTTTGCTTACAAATTGGTTTTGCTCAAGAAATTAAAACAAAAACCAATCCAGTTACACTTCTTAAAGATAAAAAAACTTCCTTAAAAAAGGACAGTCTTTTGCTAAAGAAAAAATTAGACACCATTAAAATTGATACTATAGTAAAAGCCAAAAGCTCAATTGAATCTAAAATAACACATAATGCGGTAGATTACATTTTGCAAAATGCTAAAACCAAACAAATAGAATTATACAACCAGGCTCATGTTACCTATGAAGACATTGATTTAAAAGCGGGGTATATTTTAATTGACAACAAAAAAAACACCTTATTTGCTAAAGGAATAAAAGACAGCTTAGGCTATGTACAGAGGCCTGTTTTTAAACAGGGGTCTCAAGAATCTGAACAAGATTCTATTTTGTATAATTTTAAAACAAAAAAAACCATCATATACAATATCAAAACCAATCAATCTGGAATGATTACTTATGGTGAAAAAATGAAGAAAGTAAATGATTCAACCATTTTCATTAGAGATATAAAGTTTACTACTTCAGATAAAGTAAATCCAGATTACTACATCAAAACTAGAAAAGCGAAATTAGTTCCCGGTAAAAAAATCATTGTTGGATTGAGTAACTTAGTCATTGCCGATGTGCCAACACCAGTTGCAATTCCGTTTGCCTATTTTCCAATGACAGACAAAAGAGCTTCTGGCTTTATCATTCCCACTTGGGGAGAAGCAAGTAACCAAGGTTATTTTTTACAAAATGGAGGTTATTATTTAGCTTTTAATGATTATCTAGACATTTCTTTAATGGGTGATGTCTATACTAATGGAAGTTGGGGTTTACGAACAGAATCTAACTATGTAGTTCGTTATAAATACAATGGTAATTTTAGCTTGCGATATGAAAACCTAATTAGAAGTTTAAAAGGATTTGATGATTATAGCAAATCATCTAATTTTAATATTCAATGGTCTCATAGCCAAGATTCAAAATCAAATCCGAATGCTCGTTTTTCTGCTTCTGTAAATTTAGGTAGCAGTAAATATTTTAGAGAATCTTTAAACGAGGTAAATAGTTCTGATTTCTTAACAAACACCTTAAGTTCTTCAATATCCTATTACAAGAAGTTTGTTGGCACTCCATTTAATTTAAACGCTACTGCAAGCCACACACAGAACACAAATACTCAAGCAATTTCAATGACCTTGCCTTCATTACAGGTAAATATGGATAGAATTTACCCCTTTGCTGGTAAAGGGGGAGTCAAAAAAAATGCCTTGCAAAAAATCGGATTGAATTATAGTATGAAAGGAGATTACAGGATCAATACAGTAGATTCTTTATTCTTTAAACCCGAAATGTTTGAAACTGCAAAAGCAGGTATGCAACATACTGCTTCTGCAAACACAAACATGAAAGTACTGAAATACTTCACCTTATCTCCAAGCGCTAATTTTAAAGAAGTATGGAACTGGGATTACATCAACAGATATTACGATGCAACTACCGGAACTGCAATAAAAGATACCGTTAGAGGCTTTAAAAGTTTTAGAGAATATAGTGCTGGACTTTCTTTAGGTACTACTTTATATGGTGATTTTTCTTTAAAAAACGGAAAAATAAAATTACGCCACACCATTAGACCTTCAATCACTTATGGATACAGACCTGATTTTGCTGATAAATACAATCAACAAGTACAACAAAGTATAGATCCTAATGACATTCTAACCTATTCGCCTTTTGAAAATGGTATTTACGGAAGACCAGGAACTGGTTTATCAAACTCAATCGGAATTAACATTAGTAACGTATTAGAAGCTAAAGTTGCTTCTAAAGATTCGTTAAATGTAGAAGACAAAAAAATAACCCTTTTAAACAATTTAAATTTTAGCACAAATTACAATATTGCTGCTGATAGTTTAAAATGGAGCCCAGTGAATGTAAACGCAGGTACTCGTTTTTTTAAAGATAAATTATCCATCAATTTTGGCGCTACTTTAGATCCTTATCAAGTTGATGGAAATGGGAGTAGAATTAATAAAATCAACAGCAGTGTTTTTAGATTGACAAGTGCAAATATTACAGCCAATGTTTCACTTTCGAGCAGAGATTTTGAAAAAAAGGAAAAAAACACAACATCAAGCACAAATCAAAATCAGTTTGGAGAAACCTCCAGCAACACACCCAACAAGAATGATAAGGATGTCAAAGAAACCAAATTATACAGAGCTACAATTCCATGGAATATTAACATTGCCTATGCAATAAACTATACTGATTACGGAATTGGAAATAGCGGAATAGGCTCTAATTCTTTGATGTTTAACGGAGATTTAGAATTATCTCCTAAATGGAAAGTGCGGTATAGTTCTGGGTATGATTTTAAAAACAAAGGTTTTACGTATACTCGTCTAGGTTTTACAAGAGATTTAGATAGTTGGAGTTTTAATTTTGACTGGTCTCCTTTCGGCAACAACAAATCGTATTATTTTAGAATTGGTGTCAACTCAAGTATGCTGAGTGATTTAAAATGGGATAAACGTAGTTTACCAGATAGATTATTGTTTTAGGAATTAGGAATTAGGAATTAGGAATTAGGAATTAGGAAAAATTAAAATTTTAAATCAAATTACTAAAATAAAATTAAACTTTGTTTCTTGAAAAACTTGAAGCTCTGAGCCTATGATACTTCACTACTCTGTAACTTTGCAACTTTAAACCTTATAAAAAATAAAAACATGAAAACAATTATTACAACCTCAAAAGCACCAGCGCCAATCGGACCATATAACCAAGCCACATTAGTTGGAAACACCTTGTATACGTCTGGTCAAATTGCCATAAACCCAGTAAATGGAGAGTTGGTTTTAGACGATATTACAACTGAAACTAAACAAGTAATGGAAAATGTAAAAGCGGTTTTAGAAGCTGCTGAAATGACGTTTGAAAATATTGTAAAAACTTCTATTTTTATTTCTGATATGGAAAATTTTGGAGCTATCAATGCAGTGTATGCAACCTATTTTAATGAAGCAACAGCACCGGCAAGAGAAACAGTTGAAGTTGCCAATTTACCTAAATATGTAAATGTAGAAATTAGTGTGATTGCTGTTAAATAATTTATTTTATCATAACAAAAAAGCCGTTTTAAAATTTTAAAACGGCTTTTTTGTTATGATGTAGAAACTTCTTAATCTAAAGAAGCTGCATGCTCTATTAAGTCAACAATTTTTGTTGAATAGCCCATTTCGTTATCGTACCAAGAAACCACTTTTACAAAGTTGTCATTTAGTGCAATTCCTGCCTCAGCATCAAAAATAGAAGTTCTAGTGTCTCCAACAAAATCTTGAGAAACCACTGCGTCTTCTGTATATCCTAAAATTCCTTTCATTTCATTTTCTGAAGCCCCCTTCATTGCTTTTTTAATAGCGTCATATGAAGTTGGTTTTTCTAATCTTACAGTTAAATCTACCACAGAGACATCCATTGTAGGCACTCTAAAAGACATTCCTGTTAATTTTCCATTCATTTCCGGAATCACTTTTCCAACAGCTACTGCTGCACCTGTAGAAGATGGAATGATGTTATGGATTGCAGCTCTACCTCCTCGCCAATCTTTAGATGAAGGTCCGTCAACCGTTTTTTGTGTTGCTGTTGTAGCATGTACCGTGGTCATTAATCCTTCTACAACTCCAAAATTATCATGTAAGACTTTTACAATCGGAGCTAAACAGTTTGTAGTACAAGAAGCATTCGAAAATACGGTGTCTTCTTTTGTTAATTTATGGTGATTTACACCCATTACAAACATTGGTGCATCTGGAGATGGTGCAGAGATCACTACTTTTTTTGCACCCCCAACAATGTGTTTATTTGCTTGCTCTATTGTTTTAAAAATTCCGGTACATTCCATCACATAATCAGCACCAACTTCATCCCATTTTAAATCTTCAGGGTTTCTTTCTGCAGAAATTCTAATTTCATTTCCGTTGACTATGAGTTTTCCGTTCTTAACATCAACTTCTCCGTTAAATTTTCCGTGAACTGAATCGTATTTTAACATGTATGCTAAATAATCTACATCCAATAAATCATTAATAGCAACAACTTGCATATTATCTCTTTCCACTGCCTTTCTAAAAGCCAATCTACCTATTCTCCCAAATCCGTTTATTCCTATGTTAATCATTAAATTTTATTTTTATTTTTTAAATCGACATTATATCTGACACTCTTAATAATTCTTTATCAATTGCATGTCCACCTTTTATGGCTTCTTTAATACCAGTAGTAATTACCTCATTGTTTTTTAAACCAACCATTAAATTCGTTTTGTTTTCTAGAAGCAATTCTACTGCCTTTACGCCTAGTCTACTAGCCAAAACTCGGTCGAAACAACTAGGTGTACCACCTCTTTGCATATGACCTAAAACTGAAACTCTAGCTTCGTAATCTGGCAAATTCTTTTCTACATAATCAGCCAACTCAAAAACATTTTTTCCGTTTTTATCTCCTTCTGCTACCACAACTATGCTAGAAGATTTTCCAGATTTCCTGCTTTTCGTTAGAGATTCTAACATTCTTTCCAACCCTAAATCTTCTTCCGGAATTAAAATTTCTTCGGCTCCTGCTCCAACTCCTGCATTTAAAGCGATAAAACCAGCATCTCTACCCATCACTTCAACAAAAAACAACCTGTTGTGTGAAGAAGCAGTATCTCTAATTTTATCAATAGCTTCAACAGCTGTGTTTAAAGCGGTATCAAACCCTATGGTATGAGAAGTTCCAAAAATATCATTATCTATGGTTCCTGGAATTCCTATTATTGGAAAATTAAACTCAGTATTAAAAACTAGTGCTCCTGTAAAAGAACCATCTCCACCAATCACAACCAAGGCGTCAATTTCATGTTTCTTTAAATTTAAAAACGCTTTTTCACGACCTTCTTTAGTTCTAAACTCTTTAGATCTTGCGGTTTTAAGAATGGTACCACCTTTGTTGATGATGTTGTTTACACTTCTGGCTTTTAACTCCACGAAATCACCTTCAATCATTCCTTGATAACCTCTGTAAATACCTATACAGTCTTTTTGATAATAAGCACAAGTTCTTACAACTGACCTTATCGCTGCATTCATTCCTGGTGAATCGCCACCAGAAGTCATAACCGCTATTTTATTAATTTTTTTCATAATTAACTGACGAAGATATAAAATAATAATTAAACTTTAGTATTTATTTTTAAAACCATACAATTAGATTTATGTAGCTATACATTTTACTATTTCTTGATATTTATTTTCAATGTGGTTTATCAATGCAAATTGATTGATTGCTCTGTCTAAATTATGGGTTTCATACACTGTTTTAAAGTACACATTGTTATTTAAAAAATCAGTAAAAAAACGCAACCCCATAATAAAAGGCAATATTTTAATACTAACAGGTAATAAATTAATTTCTTGCTGTGTTGCACTTTTAAATTCTTGAAAAAAGCCTTGTGTATAGCTTTTAAAAAACTCAAAATTAAATGCAATTTTATTGATATCTCTTTCATCTTCATCGGCTGTATTGCAAATCGTTCTTATAGCATCTCCATAATCAAAATGCAAAACCCCTTTCATAACAGTATCCGTATCAATTAAACACAAAGCTTTGTTTTCTTTTGAAAATAAAATATTTGAAATTTTAGTATCGTTATGTGTCAATCTTAAGGGCAACAACTTTTGCTCAATAGCAGTATCAAGTTGCTGCATTTCCTTGATATGCGATTCTATAAAACAAATCTGCTCTTTAGAGCGCTTTATTGTCTCTTCAGAAGCATTTTGTAGTGCTGTTTTAAATTGATGATACCTAACACTTACAGAGTGAAAATCTTCTAAAATAGTATGGATATTAGCAACATCAATATCTTTTGTCAATTCTAAGAACTCCCCTGTTTTTTTTCCTGCCTCAAAGGCAATTTGAGTGTTTTCTGCTTTTAAATAAGTTATAGAGTCTTCAATAAAAATTGAGGCATTCCAAAAATAACCGTCATTGTCTTCATAAAAAAAAGTATTGTCCTTTGCTTTCGCAAAACACAATACTTTTTGTTGAATTTCTTCTTGAGCTAAATGCTTTAACTTATGTTGTAAATGCTTACTTACATAAATTTTGTTCTCTATCAATTCTTTTGATCTCGGGAAAACATTTTTGTTAATTCTCTGTAAAACATAATAAGGCTTCTGTGTTGTTTTTATTAAAAAAGTATCATTTATATGTCCTGAATTTAATTCTTCAAAAGATTCAAATTCTGATGGTATTTGAAATTTATCAATGACTTTTTTTAACACATCCTTCATTCCCAAAGTTTTGGTGGATAAACGGCCTGCTGCATTAACGTTTTTACTTTATTTACAACAACTTCTTTATCCTCTTTATATGTTACACCTATCCATTTTGCATCCGTGCTTAATACTTTCATTTTAGCTTCGTTAGCTTTTATTAAATTATCTACTACCAACGGCAAGAAGAATTCTGCTTTTAATTCTTGATAATTTTCTTCTAAAAAAGCTTCAAATTCGCTGTCTAAATAATTTAAAAAAGCAGGTGTAAAGCCAAAGAAATTCATTGACACAATGGTGTCTTTAGACATTATTTCTTCCTTACCGTCTTCGTTTTCAAAAACAATATCATTTCCTCTTTTTGTAATTGCAGTTCGCTCTTTTATTTGCTGTAAATTATTGTCTTCATCTGCAAATGTCTCTCCTCTAGAAACGCTACCATTTTCTGATAATGTATTGTAAATTGGATATCCAACCATGGTATAATTTGTTGAAGACGGATCTGCATTTTTCAAGAAAGAAATGATTTTTTTATAGGCATCATATCCGTAAAAATCATCTGCATTGATAACACAAAAATTATCTTTTATTAAATCTTTTGCAACCAATAGCGCGTGTGCTGTTCCCCAAGGTTTAAGACGTTGATTGTTACTATATTTTTCAGGAACTTTTGTAGTTTCTTGTATTGCATATTCTACCTCTACTTTACCTTTTAATTTAGCGCCAAAATCTGTTTTTACTTCTTCTAAAATATCTTTTCGCACAATAAACACAATTTTTGTAAATCCTGCTTTTATTGCATCATACAAAGAAAAGTCCATAATAGTTTCTCCATTCTCTGTTATGGCGTCAAGTTGTTTTGTTCCACCATATCTACTGCCCATTCCTGCTGCTAAAATTACCAATGTAAAATCTTTCATATTTAATTTTTAATTTTTGTTGATTTAAACTTCGTAAAACTATTTGTTTTTGCTGTTTTAACGGAGTCTTTTTTTATTGTGATTTCGTTCTTCTTCTTAAGTCCTATTTTTTTTAGTAAATCGGCTAAATTATTAAAATCTACTTGATATGATAAACCAATTCCTTGTGTATAACCTTCTTCTTCTGTAGAGTATTGAATTTCGTTTTGACGGTTAAAAATTACAGCTCTAAAATTCCCTTTTTCATTTAACAGAATTTCTACTTTTACTTCTCCAACAACACTTGATTGTGTCTTTGAACCCACCGGTACCCCAACTTTTCCATTCACTACAACTCTGTCAGAAATTTGCGTACCGACTGAAACATTTACCAAATCATCATTTATAATATTGTTTACATCGGTTTTGTCTGTAATTTCATAATCTACATCAAATTGCACTCTACCATCGTTACTACTAATTAGATCGGATAAAACACTTGTAATAGCACTTGAGGTTGTTCCTAAAATTGCATTTGAACTATTGAAATTAGATTTACCTGGATTGTAAAAAGTATTTAACGCTAGCAAAGATAAAAATTGTTTTGTTTTTTCATCTTCGTTGTTGTCGTTTAATTTAAATTCCAACTCAGAAGAAATTGTGTTATTTACATTGGGTATTTCAATATCAAAATCTTGCTTAGAAGTAAATAAACCTCCACTTATTCTGGTTATTAAATTTACAGGTATTTTTCTACTTGAGTTAAAATTTTCTAATAGTAATGACGGATTTGCATTTGTGGTATAAACTGCTGTAATGTTTAAATCTGCATCAGACGGACTTCCATCCCAAGTAATTCTTCCTCCTTTTACAACATTAAAAGTTTTATTTACCAAGCCTCCATATTTAAATTCATACTTACCTTCATCAACAATAAAATTCCCGTCCATATTAAATTTTCCTCTCGTATCAATTTCAATTTTTAGATTTCCATTTCCTCTACCATTTAACAAACTACCATTCGATTTATCTATCACTATTTCTGCCAATGCATCTTTCGTTACTTCTAGATTGATGTCTAATTTCAACCCTTTTAATGCATTCAATTGAAAATCTTCAATCTCTTTTTCTGTTGTGACTATTTTATTGCTTTTAAATTGAATCAACTTGTAATTATCAATCGTTTTAATATCATTTAACGGAATCACAAATTTTGTATTTGGATTTGTAGTTGCATTTACATCAACAAACAGATTGTCTGTCATTCCATAAATTTTTGCATTTCCTTTGATAAAAGCAGTTCCGAAATACAAAGATTCTTCTGTTTCTTTTGTATCTAACACAACTAAATTGTTTGTTAGAATATTTAAATTCATATACCAAGATTTAAAATCTTGATGGGTTATACTCCCACTGAAATCTCCCGTAGTTTTATATTTGGTGTCTAATAAATTTAGTTTTTCGAAAATAAAAGATTGATCTAGTAATTTAATTTTTGTAATCCCTTCAAAATCATAGTCAACATTTAAATATGGAAATAATAAACCTGCCCCTTTTAAATCAATTTCTCCTTTCATTTCTGGATTTCTTAAAAACCCAGTAACATTAAAACTACCGGAAGCCTCTCCTCTTAATTTAGACAACACATCTTGCCCTAAAGGACTGAATGCATTTAATTGAAATTTATCTAGATTTACCTTTAAATCAATAACGGGTCTTTCATTTGTAAAATCTACAGATCCATTAGCAAAAATGCTTTTTCGATTTGCGTTTTCTAATGTTAAGTCAACGGCATATTTCTCGTAAGAATTATCTCCAACAATATTTAAATCTAAATTTCCTTGCTCAAAAGAATTGATTTTAAAATCAGATACCGATAAATTTCCTTTTGGACTATATTGACCATCTTTTTGCAGAAAATCTAAGCGACCATTTAAAATACCATTTAAAGACAAACTATCTATTTCTGGCAACAAACTAGATAGTTTTACCTTTTTGAAATTTATTTTTAAGTCTTTCTGAGTAGAATCTTTTACAACTCCTTGAAACGTTATTTCTTGTTCTTTTGATCTTAAATAAAAAGGACTAAAATTAAATTCGTTTTTCTTTAAATCGAAAACGACTTTGTTGTCTTTATTGTTTTGTGGATTGATTTTCCAGATATTATTTTCAAAATCGAAACTAGATTTTTGGATACCCAACACTGCTTTTTTATCCTTATTAAATGTATAATAAAAATCCATGTTAAAGGTTTCATTTATGGCGGTTGCGCCTCTAAATTCTGATTTAAAAAATAAGGTGTCTTTTTTTGTAATATTTAATAAGTTAAAATCTGACGCGTTAAAATAATCTGTTTTTACATTAGTAGCTGTTATGTGTGTATTATACAACTTACTTTTAGTATCCATTCTTACATAAACAGAATCTATTTCGCCACCATAAGCTAAAATCTTAGGCGAATTGAATACGAGTTTTAATGCATTTGTATTGGCATTTATTCGTCCTCGTAAAGTTGTATTCTTATCAATAAATATTTTTGGAAAAAACACATCAACAATTTGATTGTAAATATTAAAGTCAAATTCTAAAAACTGATCTGGCTCTACTTTATAAGGATTGTAATTCGCATAAATACTACCTAAAGCATTTTGTGTAATTGGAAGCAACTCGCTAAACCTAAAATTTCCTTTTAACCAACCTTGAGCAATATCATTTGCATCAGTATTTTTATTAAAGTCTATGGTTTTTGACATTGTCTTTTACAGTAGATGTAACTACAAATTTTTTAAAATTATAGGTCTGTTTTTGATTTGTGTACTCTACGTTATTAAACGTTGTAATTCCAACTATATCATCAAACGTATTTCCAATAATATCAAATTCTAATTCTCCTTTTACTTTAGAAATGCTATCTCTTGTAAACAAGTTGGTTTTTACCAAATCGGCTTCTTCAATTGTCGCAGTAAAATCGAACTTATTAATTTTCGATGAAAAATCGGCTAAGCCATTAAATCGCATTTTTAGAAACGCATCATTTACATTTAAGTTACCATTAAAAAGTTTATTTTGAAACAATCCGTTTACATTTAGATCTTGATAGGTATACTCATTAAAATCTAGTTTTTTTTACAATTCCAATGATTCCTGTATTTACGTTATCAATCCTAAATCCTGTACCGTTTACATCGCCATTTAAGGTAATTTTTCCAAACAATGGTTCGTTAAAAAATTTACCCATATTAAAATCTAACAACTCTACATTTCCTTTATAGTTGGCTTCATCTATATTGGCAATGTTTGTAAGTTTTAAATTTGCTTTTGTAGTTCCTATTTCAGAAAAAACTACAATGTCTAAATCTAATTTATCTTCGTTAATAAAAGTCTTCCCTTTTAATGTAAATACCCCTAATCTTTTAAACTCTGTGGGTAATGTTTTACCTATTAGGTTTGGAAGCACACTTTTTAATTCTTGATAATTTGCAGTAACATTTTTTAAATCTCCTTCAAATGAAAATCCATTATTAGTGTCAATAGCATTTATAAACTTTAAATTCCCATCAATAATAATTCCATCATCAGAATTAACATTTAATTGATTTACCGTAAAATTATTTAATGTCCCTACTAGGTTTCCATCTATATTTAAAACATCTTCTATACCAAACTCACCATAAAATCTACTTAAATCTTTTAATGAAATTCTACTGTTAGAAAAATTTGCTTTGATATTAACTTTATCTGAAAAGAATTGCAAATCTTTTCGATCATAATTAAAAGAAATATCTGCATTAATTTTGGAGGTTTGTGTTTGCAATGTTGTCTTTTTAAACAACATGTTGGTTTTTGTGTAGGTAAAATCTGTAGTTAGATTGGTAATTTCCAATCCGTTTTTTTCAACAAAATACAATCCTCTAATTTTAGCTGTAACATCTGGGCCAAGAATTTTAAAATCACTTAAACTACCTCCTGCATTCGTTACAAAAAAAGGCAAACTATCTTTTTTGTTTTCGTCTATCAACTTAAAATTTAAGTTACTAAGATACATGCTAGAACTATTTAACAAAAAAGGATCAGCTAAAGAGTCTCTAGGAGTATCATCTTCAAAACTTTCTACAAAAATAGATATGTTGTCATTGGTTTCCCCTTTATAGGTTTTTAAATGAAAATCTACACCTTCTAGAGAAACACTCCCTAGATTTACTTTATTATCGATAACTTTTTTAGCATTCAACAACGAAGTTCTTAAGTTTTTTACAAAAATTAAGGTATCATTATGATGATCTCTAATCTCAACTCCTTTTAATTGAACGGAACCTAAAAAAGATAAATCCACTCTTTTTACAACAATATTTGTATTGAAAGATTTTTTTAAACTTTTCGTTAAAGATCTAGCCAATCTGGTTTGAACTCCTGGAATTGATAAGATAATACTAATCAAAAACAAGAATAGCATTACATAGGCTAAAAATCTTGCGAATATTTTAATCTTGTTTTTAATAATCAATTTTTTATCTAAAAGTGGAATAATCAGTGAATTCTAATCAAAAATATTGCCATTAATTGCAAAGAAAGTTGAAATTTTGATAACTATTGAATTTGAATCAATATTTTTGCAACACAATTTAAACCTTTTTAATCTTTTGAGCCAAAAATCAATTTATATTTTAGGAATAGAATCTTCTTGTGATGACACGAGTGCATCTGTAATTTATAACGGAAAAGTATTGAGTAATGTTGTGGCAAATCAAGAAATACATGCCAAATATGGTGGTGTTGTTCCAGAGCTTGCTTCTAGGGCACATCAACAAAATATAGTTCCTGTTGTACAACAAGCTTTAGAACAAGCAAACATAGATAAATCTCAATTAAGCGCCATTACATTTACGCGTGGCCCAGGACTAATGGGCTCTTTATTAGTTGGAACTTCTTTTGCAAAATCATTGGCGTTGGGTTTACAAATCCCTTTGATTGATGTTAACCACATGCAAGCACATATTTTGGCTCATTTTATTGATGAAGAAAATGCGAAGATTCCTCCTTTTCCTTTTGTTTGTTTAACGATAAGTGGTGGGCATACACAAATTGTTAAAATCACCAATCATTTTGAAATGGAAATTTTAGGCGAAACCATTGATGATGCAGTAGGTGAAGCATTTGATAAGTCTGCAAAAATTTTAGGATTGCCTTATCCTGGCGGACCATTAATTGATAAATATGCACAACAAGGAAGCCCGAAAGCATTTCAATTTACAAAACCAAAAGTGGGCGATTTAGATTTTAGCTTTAGCGGATTAAAAAACAGCCATTTTGTATTTCATTCAGAAAAAGGTAAAAGAAAATCCAAGTTTTATTGAAGAAAACTTAGTAGATATTTGTGCATCCATTCAGCATACAATCATAGAAATATTAATGGAGAAACTAAAAAATGTTGTAAAGCAAACCGGCATTAAGCACATCGCTATTGCAGGTGGAGTTTCGGCTAATTCAGAAATTAGAAAGCGTTTAGAGTTAGCTGAAAAACATTTTGGTTGGACAACTTATATTCCAAAATTTGAATACACAACTGACAATGCAGCAATGATTGCGATTACAGGGTATTTAAAATTCTTAAACAATAACTATTCAGATATTGCCATAACTGCACAAGCAAGATTAAAAGTTACAGAATAAAATAGCTATCTTTAAGGTAAATAAAACTTAAATCATGAAAGCTAAAACTATCATTTCTCTTGTTTTTGTATTGATAATTGTTGTTTTTTTCATTGCAAAATTCAGAAATTACGGATGTAAATTTTCTTTTTTGGAAAATTTCTGTTTCACGTATTTTAATCATTTTAGGAAGCTTTTCGTTTGGGGTTTTGGTTGGTCTATTAGTATCAATAAAAAGAAAAACTACAACTACAAAAGAAACAACCGAATAGTCATAAAAAAAGCGAGCAAAATGCTCGCTTTCTGTTTTGTAGTCTTCTTTTTACCCTAAAATATCCGTCAATACTTTAGCCAATCTAATTCCCGCCTTTTTGCAATTGATCTCTTACCGTTTGAAAATGATCATACATATATCGGTAGCTTAATTTTTCTCCTGTTTCAGCAGAATTATATACCATTTGTGCCAAGCCTTTTGTTTCATTTACCCAATCTACTACGGTGCCTTTTTGGAGTTCTTTAATCTGAGCTTTACTTAACATATCTGTATTTGAAGCCAATTCAGAATATGTCATGTTAAAACTATCAATCATTTGACTATCCCATACTCTATGCATGTTTGTTCCTCTATTAAACCAATTTACTTGAAAGTCATTTCCTCCCTTATCACTAACCCTTCCTACATGTAACGGCTGATGCAAATCACCAATAAAATGCACTAACATTTTTAAGTAAAAAGCTTTATCTGCTTTTGAAGCATTCTCGTCTAATAATACTTGTTTGCATTTTTCTATTCCAGTTACCAAATCTCCTTTTGGATTTTTCTTTGAAGCTTGATAGGTTTCATCATCATTTAAATTTACATAATGCCAGGTATAAAAATCGTTGTACTTTTTATCTGACTTGATATCATCTGCAAAAGTAGAAACCATCGCTAAACTTTGTCCGTTTAACAATTCTTTAATTTTACGTTGCACTTTTTTAGATAGATGTTTGGTTGCAATTTCTCCAACAGCTCTATGCCCAGTATTACCCCAAACTATTTCTGCCTCAGAATTTATACCTGTTGAAAAATTACCGATAAACACAAATGTGAGTATATATAAGATGTTTGTTTTCATTTTTGTTTTTTATGAAATTAAGTTTGGCTAATTTATAAAAATAATAGTTTAAAAATTTGCTAAAGTCAAAAAAAAACATATATCTTTGTGATATCATTTTAATATCAAATCAAAATACACATATCATGAGTAACGAAAAGAGTATAAAACCCGCAAACGGATATCTAATGTTCGTTTTAGTATTAGTGCTGTTTATTGGAGGAATTGTAACGACAGTAAAATATGAAAATCCTGCTTGGCTTATAGCTACAGCTGTTGCTTTCATTTCTATTTTTGGATTTATTTAGTCAATCCAAATTCATCAAAAGTAATATTGCTTTTTGGAAAATATATTGGAACTATAAAAACGAATGGCTTGTATTGGGCAAATCCATTATACAAGAAAAGAACCATTTCTTTAAGAGCAAGCAACTTTGACAGTGAGCGTTTAAAAGTAAACGACAAGCTAGGAAACCCAATAATGATTAGTACCATCTTAGTTTGGAGAGTAACAGATACTCATAAAGCGGCATTTGATGTAGATAATTACGAAAATTTTGTAAGAGTACAAACAGATGCTGCGGTTAGAAAATTAGCAAGCATGTACCCGTATGATAATTTTGCAGATGAAGGAACCGAAGAAGATATTACTTTACGTTCTAGTGTAAACGAAGTAAGTGAAGCATTAGAAAAAGAAGTTGAAGAGCGTTTGTCTATTGCTGGTATTGAAGTCTTAGAAGCTAGAATTGGTTATTTAGCCTATGCGCAAGAAATAGCAAATGCCATGTTAAAAAGACAACAAGCTACCGCAATTGTTGCAGCTCGACATAAAATTGTTGAGGGAGCGGTTAGCATGGTCGAAATGGCTTTAGAAGAACTTGGGAAAAAGAATATTGTTGATTTAGACGATGAACGTAAAGCAGCAATGGTAAGTAACTTAATGGTTATTTTATGTGGAGACAAAGATGCTTCTCCAGTATTAAATACAGGAACGTTAAGTCATTAAAATGATAACAGTCGTTTTAAAATTAATTGTATTCTTCATAAGCATTATCTTAATACCACTAATTTGTATATTCAATTAAAAGTAAGCCTATGTTAGGATTTCAAATCAAAAATAAAAAAGTACTTTTTATACTGTTTGCTATATTTATAGTACTAATTAGTATTGGAGTTTTAATATTATCAAATAATTAAAAATGAAAGAATATAAAGTAATTAACTGGAAAATGGGACTTTCTAAAAACAATGAGCGTTTAGAAGATACTCTAAACGAACATGCTAGAAGTGGCTGGAAAGTAATTCATATTGGAGAGCAAAACACACGCATTGTTTTAGAAAGAGATAAAAACAGATAAAATGAAAAACAACATCAATCTTAATGAGAGTTTTTAAAGAAGAACAACGTTTTACACAAAGTTGGTTGATTGTTTTAATAATTATCAGCATGTTGGTGCCTATTGCCATAATCATTAAAGAGTTTTCTAAAGAAAACAGCACCATGAGTATGAACGAATTTGTTTTTACTTTGGTGTTAATACCTTTATGTGTGCTCCCAATTTTCTTCTTTAAATTATCAACAAGAATTGACGAAAAAGGAATTCAATTTCAATTTTTTCCGTTTCATTTTTCTCCAAGATTAATAACTTGGGTAGAATTAAAAACTGCCAATACTAGAACTTATCACGCGATGACAGAATATGGTGGCTGGGGATTAAAAACCAGTTTTCTTTCGAGAAAAAAGAAAGGGATTTCTTATACTGTTTCTGGAGATGTAGGAATACAAATAGAATGTAGAAATGGCAAAAAAATACTCATTGGTACAAAATTACTGAATGAAGCCAATGCTATTTTAAAAACATACGAACATAAAATAACAACTAATGAAAATTAAGTTTCTATATATATTTTTATCAATCTGTTCAATTGCTTACGGACAAACAATAAAATCAGAAGAGATTCTAATTAAAAATGATTCTATTGAATTACCTGGGACCCTTTCGTTTACAAAAACAAAAGTGTCTTTAGTAATCTGGGTTCATGGATCTGGAAATGTAGACAGAAATGGAAATCAAGGCACTGTTGTAAAAGCAAATTATATCAAACAATTTAGAGATGCAATCAATAAAGAAAATATTGCCTTTTTTAGTTTTGATAAAAGAACTTCGAATCCTAAAAATTTTAAATTTTTAAAAGGAATTATATTTACAGATTTGGTAAGTGATGTAGAAAAAGTTATCGCTCATTTTAAAAACGACCATCGTTTTTCAGAAATAATATTGGTAGGCCATAGTCAAGGCTCTTTAATAGCCATGTTGGCATCAAAAGGAACAAGCAAATACATTTCTCTTTCAGGCCCTGCTGTTAGCATAGACAAAACCATCATTGAGCAAATTACAGCTCAAAGTCCAGAATTCGGAAAAGTTGCAGAAGCACATTTTAAAGAATTATTTGAAACCGGAGATATCAAACAAGTAAATCCTTTATTGGCTTCTGTATTTGCAAAACAAAATTTGCCCTTTATTAAAAATTGGGCGACTTACAATCCTTCAGAAGAAATAAAAAAACTAACCATTCCTGTTTTAATTATCAACGGAGATAAAGATTTACAAGTAAAAGTTTCAGATGCAGAAGCTTTACATAAAGCAAAACCATCCTCTAAATTAGTGTTGATAGAAAACATGAATCATGTATTGAAACATATTGAAAAAGATGCCGATAATATGAACTCTTATTACTCAGCAGATTTTTCTTTATCAGAAAAATTAATTACAACAGTCGTTGCATTTATAAAAAAGTAACCATGGCAAAAAAGAAAGCATTCGCGCTGCGAATAAATGAAGATATGATGAAAGCTATTGAAAAATGGGCTTCGGACGAATTTCGATCTACCAATGGACAGATTGAATGGATGCTCATGCAAAGTTTAAAAGAAGCCAAAAGAGAACCAAAAAAGAAAAGCGAGGAATAAAATTCTTCGCTTTTTTGATGTTAACATATATTTAAGACTTTTGTTTTTTATAGATTTTGTAACTTCATGCGCTCAATTAATGAACTAACTTATCATGAAAAAATTATTATCACTACTTTTTATATTGGCTACTACCCTAGCCTTTTCTCAAGAATTCTCTATGGATTTGGTAAAAAACATGAAACCAAGAAATATTGGTCCTGGTGGAATGAGTGGACGTGTAACAACTATTGATGTTGTACAATCTGACACAAACATTATGTATGCCGGAACTGCTTCTGGAGGTTTATGGAAATCTACTTCAGCCGGAATTAAATGGGAACCCATTTTTGATAATGAATTAACTGCTTCTATTGGTGCAGTTGCCATTCAACAATCAAATCCAAGCGTAGTTTGGGTTGGAACCGGAGAAGGAAATCCTCGTAACAGTTTAAATGGTGGCTTCGGAATCTACAAATCTCTAGATGCTGGAAAGACTTGGAAAGCAATGGGATTAGAAAAAACACGCCATATTCATCGTGTGGTTATCGACCCTACAAATCCGAATATTGTGTATGCTGCTGCCATTGGTTCTCCTTGGGGAGAACATCCAGAACGTGGTGTATACAAAACGATAGATGGTGGAAAAACTTGGAAACAAATATTATTCAACAACAATAAAACTGGAGCCGCAGACTTGGTAATGGATCCATCAAATCCAAATAAATTAATTGCTGCTATGTGGGAACACAAACGCGACCCTTGGTTTTTTAATTCTGGAGGAGAAGGAAGCGGTATGTATATTACACATGACGGTGGAGATACTTGGAAGAAAGTTACCGAAAAAGAAGGTTTTCCTAAAGGAAATTTAGGAAGAATTGGTGTTGCTATTTCTAGAAGCAATCCAAACACCATTTATGCATTGGTAGAAGCTAAGAAGAATGCGCTGTACAAAAGTTTAGATGGCGGATTTAAATGGTCTAAAATAAATGACAAACCAGAAATTGGAACACGTCCGTTTTATTATTCAGAAATTTATGTTGACCCACAAAACGAAAACAGATTGTATTCTATATTTACCTACGTAAATGTTTCTGATGATGGTGGTAAAAGCTTCCGACAGTTAATGCCTGCTTATGGAGTTGACAATGGTGTGCATCCAGACCATCATGCATGGTGGATTCATCCAAAAAACGGAAACTTTATGATTGATGGAAATGATGGAGGATTAAACATTACAAAAGACAAAGGAAAATCGTGGCGTTTTATAGGAAACCTTCCTGTAGCACAATTTTACCACATCAATGTAGACAACGATTTTCCGTATAATGTATATGGAGGAATGCAAGATAACGGTTCTTGGGGCGGACCAGCTTATGTATGGAAAGCACAAGGAATTAGAAACTCGTATTGGCAAGAATTGGCCTTTGGTGATGGATTTGATGTAGTGCCAGACAAAGAAGATTCTCGTTACGGATATGCCATGAGTCAACAAGGCTCAGTGGTTCGATACGATCAAAAAACAGGTTATAGCTATTCTATAAAACCAACACATCCAGATCCAAATGTAAAATTGCGTTTCAATTGGAATAGTGCCATTGGGCAAGATCCTTTTGATAACTCAACCATTTATTTTGGAAGTCAGTTTGTACACAAAAGCACCAATAAAGGAACTACTTGGAATGTTATTTCTCCAGATTTAACAACCAACGACCCGAACAAACAAAAACAAGCCGAAAGTGGTGGTTTAAGTATGGATGCTACTGGAGCAGAAAATCATACAACAATACTAGTTATAGAACCATCTCCTTTAGAAAAAGACATGCTTTGGGTTGGTACCGATGACGGAAACGTACAGGTAACAAGAAATGGCGGTGCCACTTGGACCAATGTTTCTAAAAACTTAAAAGGATTGCCTGAAGGAAGTTGGATTGCTCAAATAAAAGCCTCTAACAAAAATAAAGGTGAGGCCTTGTTAATTGCAAACGATTATCGTCGTTTTAATTATACCCCTTATGCGTATAAAACGAAAAACTACGGAAGAACTTGGACTCGTATTGTAGATGAAAAAGACGTTCAGAGTTATACATTAAGTATTCTTGAAGATCTTGAAAATCCGAATTTACTATTTTTAGGAACTGATGACGGATTGTATATTTCTTTAAATGCAGGAGATAAATGGACCAAATGGACCAACGGTTTCCCTACGGTTCCTGTTAAGGATTTAGTAATTCAGCCAAGAGAACACGATTTAGTTATCGGAACTTTTGGTAGAGCTGCTTGGGTGTTAGATGATATCAGACCTTTAAGAGCATTGGCAGGGAACAACAAGAGTTTTGCAACAAGTTTACAATTGTTTGAACCTCCTATTGCTTACCAAGCAAGTTTCATACAACCAACCGGAAGTAGATTTGGAGCAGATGCCTTGTACCAAGGAGAAAACAGAAGACGGGGTGCACCAATTTCGTTTTACATCAATAAACCTGAGAAAGCTAAAAGTGAAAAAAAAGACGCCGTTAAATGGGACGAAATTAAGTTAGAGATTTTTGACGGAACACGTTTGATTAGAACCTTAAAACAAAAAACTCCAAAAGAAAACGGAGTGCATAAAATGTATTGGTTTTTAGATGAAAAAGGTGTTGCAAGAGCCTCTAGATCTTTAAGAGAATCAACTAGAGAGCCGGGCGGAATTAGAGTAAAACCTGGAACATATAAACTAAAAATGAGTTTTGGAAATCTTGTCTCTGAACAAACTATTAAAGTTGAGTTTGATCCAAGATTGACTTACTCTAAAACAGAACTTTCTACACGTTACGAAATCAGTAAACAACTAGAAGCAAATGGCAAAACAATTGCTGAAGTTGTAAAACAGTTGGTAGAAAGCAAAAATACTGTCAAAGAAATTTCAACTAATTTATCTAAAGCCGATAAGAAAAAATATGCTTCTCAGATAAAATCATCTAAAGAAATTACTGAAAAAATTGACAAACTAATCAGCTTATATCTTGGAACTATTGACAAGAGACAAGGTATTACTAGAAATCCAGAAGTTACTGTAACTCAAAGGTACGGTGCTGCTAGAAGTTATCTAGGCGCTCGTTTTGGTAAAATTACCAAGACAGAAACCGAACTGATTAACAATTTTAAAGATGCACTAAAAGATGCATTGGATAAAACCAACACTTTCTTTAGTTCAGATTGGGTTACTTATAAAAACGAAGTAGAACCTATTCAGATTTCACCTTTTAAAAACACTAAAAAATTTAGCGAAAATTAATATTTTAACAATTTATTTTTTATAAATCTCCTACGAAAGTGGGAGATTTTAATTTGTAAACACTTACCACATGAAGAAAATTACATTAATTATTTTATTATTTATTTCATTTCACACTATTGCACAAACTAACCCAGAAAATAAACTTGGAGTTTGGTATGCCTTCGGCGGATCACATAAAGTTTCTGAAAGAATCAGTCTTAAAACACAGGCGCAATTTAGATTTTTTGATATCGCAAACGATCTGCAGCAACTCATGTTACGAGCGGGTGCTAACTATAAAATAAACAATACATTTAGTGCTTATGTAGGATACGCTTTTTTTAATACGGATGCTACTTTTGATGTAGATGGTGGTGGTGTAAATGAACACAGAATTGTAGAAGATTTAAACATTAACTATTCACATTCAAAATTTGGTATTGCACACAGATTTAGGTTCGAACAACGTTTGTTTGAAACAGACACAAAACATTGGTTTCGATACCAACTAGGAATAAATCATCCTATTTCTGATACATTTTCTGCCTATGTGTATGATGAAGTTTTTTTAAATTTCGATGGAGAAACGTATTCTCAGAATTGGTTTGGAATTGGTATAAAACACAAGTTTTCCAATACAATTAACTTACAATTAGGCTATCATAATATTTCTTTAAATGGTGGTGCCAACTTTAATAGAATTGTTGCAGGCATAGCTATTTCTACAAATCACACTAAAAAGAAATAATTTTAATACTTTAGCCAAAAATAATACACAATGACAGCACCAATCTTTACAAATGACGCAATTGTTTTCGGGCTATTAATGATTTCACTAGGATTTGTATTTTATACAGAATCTATAACCTCTGGCTTTTGGGCTAAATTTTACAAAATAGTTCCAGGTTTATTTATGGCCTATTTTGTACCAGCCATATTTACAACTTTTGGCGTTATTTCACCAGAATGGGTAACCACAAATAATGTTGGAGAAACTGTAAAACACAGTTCTAGTCTCTACTATGTGTCCAGTAGATTTTTACTACCTGCTGCATTGGTGTTAATGACGTTGAGCATCGATTTAAAAGCCATTTTTAATTTAGGTTCTAAAGCATTGATTATGTTTTTTACAGGAACCCTTGGTATTATTATTGGTGGTCCCATTGCTATTTTATTGATATCTATTTTCTCGCCAGAAACTGTTGGGGGAGCGGATTTTGATGCGGTTTGGAGAGGCCTATCTACTTTAGCAGGAAGCTGGATTGGTGGTGGAGCCAATCAAACGGCAATGCTAGAAATCTACAAATACAACCCTGCAAAGTATGGCGGAATGGTAATTGTTGATATTGTTGTTGCCAACATTTGGATGGCAGTATTATTAATTGGAATTGGCAAAAAAGACAAAATAGATAAATGGCTAAAAGCAGACAACTCTGCTATTGAAGAATTAAAAGAAAAGGTAATAAACTTCACAAAAAAAGTAAAAAGAAATCCTTCTTTAACAGACTTGATGATTATGCTGGGAATTGCTTTCGGAACCGTTGGTTTTGGGCATTTTTCTTCTAAATATTTAAGTCAGTTTTTTGGAAATTTGGTTGGCTCAATAGAATCTCAAACCATTAAGAACATGTTTACCTTTTTAGATTCTCAATTCTTTTGGTTGATTAGTGTTTCTACCATTGTTGCAATTGCTTTGTCTTATACAAAAGCAAAAAATTATGAAGGTGCAGGTGCCAGTAAATTGGGAAGTGTTTTTATTTATATTTTGGTTGCAACCATTGGAATGAAAATGGATTTAAACCAAGCCTTAGACAATCCTGGATTGTTAGTGATTGGTTTGGTGTGGATGTCAATTCATGCTGGATTGTTGATTTTGGTTGCAAAACTAATCAAAGCTCCATATTTCTTTTTGGCTGTTGGAAGTCAAGCTAATGTTGGTGGTGCTGCCTCTGCTCCTATTGTTGCACAAGCATTTCATCCCTCGTTAGCAACTGTGGGTGTTTTATTAGCCGTATTTGGATATGCAATTGGAACTGTTGGAGCAATTGTTTCTACAATTTTACTGGAATTAGCTTCTAAAGTTTAATAGAAATACGCATATTTGCAAACGCAAAAATTACACTTTACAAATGAAAAAATTACTTGTTTTAGGTTTCGCTATACTCATTGCCTCATGTTCTTCTAAAAAAGAAGGGAATATGATTGTAAATGGTCAGATAAGAGGATTGAAAAAAGGAACCATGTATTTACAAAAAATAGAAAAAGATACTATTTTAAAAACCATCGATTCTGTTGCTGTTTTAGGAAGTGATCAATTTACACTTACTGCAAATGTAGACGAGCCAGAAATGTACTATCTTACTTTTGATGGCAATACCACCAACAAATACATTACTTTTTTTGCTGACAAAGGAATCATTAACATTACCGATGATGTTGCTAAGTTTGGTTTAAATCCGACGATTACAGGATCTAAAAATCAAGATATCTTAAACAATTACACAAAAATATCTAGACGCTTTAACGATCAGAATTTAGATTTAATTCAACGTAAATTTTACGCACAAAAATCAAACAATAAAGATTCTGTAGACATCATTACCAAAGAATATGAAAGCTTATTAAGAAGACGTTATATGGTAACGGTAAACTTTGCGCTGAACAACAAGGACAACCATGTTGCCCCTTATATTGCGTTGACAGAATTGGTAAACGCTAATGTAAAATGGCTAGATACCATTAACAAATCGTTATCACAAGAAGTTAAGAAGTCGTTGTATGGTAAAAAATTAGAAAAATTTATTGCCGATATTAAGAAGTCTGAAACTAAAAAATAGTTGCTCTTTTTATAAAATATTCGAAGCCGTTAAATTGTAGCGGCTTTTTTAGTGTTTTTATTTGTTTAGAAATTTAGTTTTAAAACATCTAGATACAATTCTGTTTGCACAGAATCACTTGATGTGACATACGTACCTGTCAGTTCGAGTGATTTTCGACCAAAGGAGAAAATAGTATCGAGAACACATAAACAATACAAGCAAATGGCTCATAAACAAAAAGTGTTGTAACAGCTGTTAAAAAATCAAATCAAGAGAGTCGTTGAAAATTCAACGGCTTTTTTTTGTATTTTTAATCAAATTTATAATCACAAAAGGCATGAAATTCAAAACTTTAGCATTCTTATTATTAATAACGCATCTAAGTCTATATTCCCAAGTAAGACAAAACGGATTGATCATTCCAAAAGATTTTAATACCGAATTTTCATGTTGTGTGTATGCTCCAAAAAACGGATTTTCAGTCTATAACAAGCCAAACTGAAACCGTATTGGTACCCTTTCAACAAAGACAAAGTACAAAACCAAAAGTGAATTTGATGAAAATCTATTTTTTATTGATGACCAGATTAAAAAAGACCTTGTGATTGATTTAAAAAATTTAGTAGAAGTTGGATACGAAATGTTAAGCCTTACTTTCTTTGAAAGGAAAAATGGTTTTGTTAGAATTGTAGACAAATCTGTAGAATATTGGTTAAAAGAAGAAGAAATTACAGATACTCATTTTAAAGTTTTAGATTGGCAGCAATTCTACTTTGACATGAAACATCAATTATTAGGATTTTATGCAAATGAAAAAGGACTTGATTTAAAAACAGCACCCTCGCTAAATTCTAAAACTATAAAAACCCTTTCAGGAGATTTATTTGAGATCACACCAACCGATAAAACCAAAGGAAATTGGACAAAAGTAAAAGTAAAAAAATACAAAAAACATCCTTGTGTTGCTGATTTTGAAGAAAAAGAAAATATTGAATATGAAATTGAAGGATGGATTGAAGTAATAGATACCAAAGGAAAGCCAACTTTATGGTTTTATTCTAGGGGATGCTAAAGAACAACATAGAAAGTTTTTATATCGACTAGAAATTTTAAATAAAAACGATTAACTTGCTCAAAAAGTAATCTTTATGTCAAAAGCAACCAGACGTAACTTTCTTCAAAAAAGCATTTTAGGAGGTGTTTTTTACACCTTCGGAATACCATTTATAAGAGCAAACAACAGCTTTGAATCTCTAAACTCAGATTCAGGTTTTCAATTAGAAAACACCCATTACAATGAGATAGATTGGACAAAAATCAGAGCACAATTTTTATTTCCAGATAGCAGACAGTATTTAAATACGGCTAGTTTAGGTCCGTCGCCAAGAACGGTGGTCAGTACGGTTTGTAAAACCATCGAACAATTGGAAACTTCGTGTAGTCATGGACATCATTTAACCAAAAAAACACATACACAAATAGCCAAATTTTTAAACACCTCTGAAGATGAAATTGCGGTGATTAGAAACGCCACAGAAGGCATGAATATCATTGCTAGAACCTTGCGTTTAAAAGCCGGTGATGAAGTAATTATTAGCACGCACGAACATGTTGGTGGAGCTGCACCATGGATGGCATTGCAAAAAGATTTGGGTGTTATTGTAAAATTAATCGACTTAGATGTAGATGGTGAAAAAAATCTACAAATCATCAAAAATGCAGTAACTTCAAAAACAAAAGCAATTGCGTTTTCTCACATTACCTGTACAAACGGAATGAAATTACCTGTAAAAGAAATTGCTGCTTTTTGCAGTAGCAAAAACATCTTTTCTTGTGTAGATGGTGCACAAGCCTTAGGAATGTTTCCGATTGATTTAACTGACATGAATGTAGATTTTTATACCAGTAGCGGACATAAATGGTTGTTTGGACCTAAAGGAACAGGTGTGTTTTACATGAATAAAAAATGGATTAAAAAACTAAATCCGGTTTTTGCTGGCGCCTATTCAGATAGTAAATTTAATTTGAACAACCTCACCATGGAATACAGAGATTCTGTACAAAGGGAAGAATACGGAACTAGAAATACGGCTATTTCCTTAGGTTTAGGAAGTGCCATAGAATTTATAAATACCATCGGAATAGAAAACGTTGCAAAACGTGGACGAGAACTTTCCGATTACTTTAGAAAAGGACTTTCTGAAATGCCCGAAATAGAAATTCTAACTCCAAAAAGTGAAGAATTTTCTGCTTCAATGATCACCTTTAGAATTAAAGGCAAAGACAATTTGAAGCTCAACCAGCAAATAAATAGCGAGTACAAAATACGTTTACGAGGCATCTATGAAAATAATTTAAACAGCATTCGTGTTTCTTTTGCCGTATTTAATAACTTTACAGAAATAGATAACTTATTAATTGCATTAAATAGTTTAACAACCAAATAAAAAAAAGTCAACCTTAACCTTTAAAATTTCATTCATGAAAAAATATTTAAAAATTTTAGCAGTCGCTGGAGTGGTCTTATTTACAAGTTGTGACAACAACAAAGACATTTCTGAAACAATTGAAGTCAACCAAACAACCCTTGCAAAACACATAGAACGTTTGGCTTCTGATGATTTTCTAGGAAGAAAACCCTTTACAGAAGGCGAAGTAAAGACTGTAAATTATTTAAAAGACGAATTTGAAAAACTAGGACTTGTGCCTGGAAATGGAACTAGTTTTTATCAAGATGTACCGATGGTAGAAATTACTGGAACACCTTCTGAAAATATGACGATTTCTGGCAAAAATGGAAGTTTTAAATTAAACGTCTTAAAAGATTTTGTAGCAACCACCAATAAAGTTGAAACAGAAGTAGATCTTAAAAACTCTGAATTGGTGTTTGCAGGATACGGAATTGTAGCTCCGGAATATGGATGGAACGATTATGAAGGTATTGATTGGAAAGGAAAAACTGCAGTCGTTTTAATTAACGATCCAGGGTTTAAATCTGGAGACTCTACCTTGTTTAAAGGAAATGAAATGACCTACTATGGGCGTTGGACCTACAAATACGAAGAAGCGGCAAGACAAGGCGCAGCGGGCTTAATTATTATTCATGATACAGAGCCAGCTTCTTATGGTTGGAATGTTGTAGAATCTGGTTGGAGCGGTGCTCGATTGATTGTAGAAAGTGATGCTCCACAATTGAATGTAGAATCTTGGATGAGTGGAGAAAGTGCTGAAAAACTATTTACCATCTCTACATTGAAAGGAAAAGAATATAAATCGCTTTCAAGAAATAAAGATTTTAAACCTGTTCCGTTAGGACTAAACGTGTCGGTAGCTATTAAAAACACCCTCAAAAAAGACGTGTCTAAGAATGTGGTTGCCATGATACCTGGAACCGACAGAAAAGACGAATATATTATCTATTCTGCACATTGGGATCATTTTGGCGTTGGAAAAGCCATTGATGGAGATTCTATATACAATGGCGCAGTTGACAATGCCTCTGGAACTGCTGGTTTATTAGCAATTGCAGAAGCCTTTAAAAAAGGAAAAGCACCAAAGCGCTCTATTGTATTTATGGCAGTTACAGGAGAAGAACAAGGCTTGCTAGGTTCTGCATATTACGCAGCCTACCCTATTTTTAATCCTAAAAAAACAGTAGCAAACATCAATATTGATGCACTCGACAGCCCAGGAATGATGAAAGATTTGACGATTACAGGGTTCGGACAATCTGAAATGGATGAGTATGCTGAAGAAGCTGCTTTAAAACAGAACAGATACATCATACCAGACCCAGAAGCAGAAAAAGGCTATTTCTTTAGATCAGATCATTTTAATTTTGCTAAAATCGGAATTCCTGCGTTATACGCAAGCGGTTCTTATGAAGGATTTGATAAAAGTATTGAAGAAATAAAAGCTTATAATGATTATTATAGAATCAATAAATATCATCAACCTTCTGATGCATACAATGCAGCAACCACAGAATTAAGCGGTGTACAATTAGATTTACAATTGTTTTATAATGTAGGTTTTAAAATAGCGAACGAAGATTATTTCCCGAAATGGTATGAGGGTAGTGAATTTAAAGCTACTAGAGACAAATAAGAAAAGTAGGTATTTTTTAATTTTTAGTATCTTTAACATCAACTTGATAAGATTCACAAAAAGGAACGTTATCCGGAAAACAAGACGGGATAACGTTATAAAATATAACTATATAACCAGTTGTGTGTAATTTGCCAAATGACAGATAAAAAACATAAAATAGAAATTGAATTTTTAGACCACGTAGCAATTCGAGTTGTTGATATGGAAGCCTCTGCAATTTGTTACGAAAAAGTATTGGGACTAAAACGTTATCAATTACCTGAATGGGGAGACTTTCCAATCTTTTTACTTTCTGGAAAATCTGGAATTGCATTGTTTCCTGCGAATACAACGGATACTAAACTTGAACCAACTTCAAAAAATGTAAAAATTGACCATTTTGCATTTAATGTGACAAGTGAAAATTTTGAAAAAGCTAAAAAAAGATATACCGAATTGAATTTGGAATTTCACATCCAAGACCATCATTACTTTGATTCGATATACACAAAAGACCTTGATGGACATACTGTTGAATTAACGACTATTAAAGTGAATGAACGAGAATTTTATAAATAAAAAACTACACACAACAAAGCATAAAATTAATGGCTAGTTCTAGCTTACTTGAAAAATTCCTGCGGAATTTTCCGCTGGTAAGTTTCTATTTACTAAATTAGTGCTTAAACGCGCCACTAATATTATACGTAACCGTTAGCAAACATTAAATAACACCGTTCAAAAAAAACAAACACTTAATTATGAATCATTTAGTTTCTAAGCTTATTTTTCAACCAAGTTTTTGGATTCTTTTTATTTGTTTGAACTTGAATTTATCTACAAATGCTCAGACTTTCATTAATATCGAATCAGGAGTATTATTTACGGGCTCTAATAATATTCGTAATGGCAATAATGGAACGCTATTTTCTCTGAAAAATGATTTTTCGACTCCAGCAACTCCATTTTTCAGACTTCGTGGTGGGTTTTTATTAAATGATAAACACCACTTTTCAATTCTTTATGCACCTTTAAAAATTGTAGTAAATGGCACAATAGATAGGGATATCCTTTTTGATGGAAAAAATTTTATAGCTAACTTGCCATTAGAAGCTGTTTATAAGTTTAACTCTTATCGCCTTACCTATAATCGAAGAATCATAAGTAATAACAAATTTAAATTTGGTCTTGGCCTTTCTGCAAAAATTAGAGACGCAGGAACCTCTTTGAAGAATAAAGAACTGATAAGCGAAAATTTTAGTATTGGTTTCGTGCCTTTAATAAACGTTTTAGCGAATTGGGATATTTCTCAAAAAGTGGGTGTTGAGTTTTTTGGAGAAGGTATAATTGCAAGTAAAGGTAGAGCAATTGACCTTTGCTTATCTGGAAAATATAATTTTACTAAAAATCTGCAAGGAAACATTGGTTATAGGCTACTTGAAGGTGGAGCAGACGGAACTAATCGGTATAATTTTATTCAACTCCATTTTGCCTTTGCTAGTTTAAACTTTTCATTTTAAAAAAATAGTTAAGAGATCCAACGCTATAAATGTTTAGCTTAATATTAAATTTTTTATGAGTAATCATTGTTTATGAACGTTTTACAACAATGTATAAAAAACATAGGGCATTCATATTAAACCAAAAGGTCTGTGCATGTTTTTGAAGTCCGCTAAAAATAAAATTTGGCGTTTACAGAAGAAAAAATAAAAGCAAAATATTTATATTTAGCTAAGTAATAAACCGAAACGAAGTGCTTTTTAACTGCCCTACGTTTCTTATACTGAACGTTACAGGGCATTTAAAGAAATGATGATTAAGATTAAAAAAGCCGTGAATAAAACTGAATTTAAAATTATCGAAAAATTGGCAATTGAAATTTTGCACGAAGTTTATGACCAAATTATTCCTGCCAAACATACCGATTATTTTTTAACTGAATTTCAATCGGTAAATGCAATTGGAAGACAAATTAAAAATGAGAATTTCAGTTATTTTCTCTTAAATTTTGAGAATAAAAATGTTGGATATTTAGGAATTCAAAAACTGAATAAAAAACTGATTTTGAGCAAACTTTACATTTTAGAATCGTTTCGTGGTCTAAAAATCGGAAAAACAGCGTTGGAATATGTTAACGTATTTGCTGCGAATAACAGAATTGAAAAAATTGAGCTTATTGTTAACCAACAAAATCAGAATACGATTGACATTTATCTGAAAAAAGGATTTAAAATTGTAGAATCGATTGTAAACTCCTTTCCAAGTGGATATTTTGTTGAGGATTATAAAATGGAAAAGATATTAATTGAGGAATAAAAACAATTTGTCAACACCGTGTAAAATTAATTGCTAGTTTAAGTCAACTTACAAAATCAATAAAAAACATGTTAACAGACATCATTCCAAAATTACCGATGCGTAACAAAAAAGTTACCAGAGATTTTATATACAACAGTTAGGTTTTAAAGAATTTGGAACTACAGCCTACGCGTATTATTTAATGTTAGAAAAAGATCAAATTCAATTGCATTTTTTTGAGTTTAAAGAATTAAATCCTAAAGAAAATTATGGTCAGGTGTATATTAGAACTGACAATATTGAGCGTTTTTATCAAACATTGTTAGACAATAAAACCAGGATTCACCCAAATGGTTTGCTAGAAACAAAACCTTGGGGACAAAAAGAATTTTCACTACTCGACCCAGATAGCAATCTGTTAACTTTTGGAGAATCCATTTAGAAATAAAAATCCAATAGAAAACATCTTACAACACTTTTAAAGCAATAAGATTTAACGTAAATTGCCCTCCAAAATAAGACAGTAGTATGGAAGACAATAAAAGGGTAGTGTATATAAAAAGTGTTTTAGAAAACATGCCATCAAATTGGCTAAATCTAACAACGCATCAACTAGATATATATAATGAAAAATTGGCAAAAACACAGTTTTTAGATCAGTTTGAAACCTTGTTTCAAAACAATAATGCTACGCCTACTGCATTGAGCAAATTACCAACTGCGTATGATTATATTCGATTAGGCCATCCATTATCTTGTGTGTTAGAATGGACCATTGCCAGTTTGCATCAGTTAACACCTCAATCTGTGATTAGTTTTTCTTCACAAACGGTTCCTATTTTGGCCATTCTAAGAAAAAACCTGTTGGAAAATAAAAATACGCAGATTGTTTATACAGGCAAACTACCCACAACTTTTGATGCAGAGATCATAAAAAGTGTGTACGGCTATCAATTTGATTTGAAGAAGGTTGAAAATGAATCTGACATTGCTGCCTTTAACGGAAGTACCATTTTCATTTCTGAACAACATCAAATTTTAAAAACAACACTTTCTAAACACAGCGATTTTTACATTCATTTATACAACGGATTAGGAAGTATTGTATTGGTAAATGGCAAAGAAAATGAACAATATATTTCAGAAATACAACATGTAAGAAGAAGAGAAACTATTGCCATGACACCAGCAAATTCTCTAATCGCCTTAAAATCATTAACAGAAAACACAGCAATTGCTATTCAAAATAGCGATGTTGCCACAAACAAAAAACGTGTTACAGATGCTATAAAAACCATTACAGGTTCTAATACAAAAGCCTTGGTGGGCTCAAGCGGATTGTCTGTTCAGTATGCAATTATGATGGGTTTAATTGATGATGCCTTAGCAAATCACAAAGGAAAAGCAATTAAATTTATTGTTCCGCCAAATTGTTATGGTGGCACAAACGATCAAGCAAGACGTGTTGCTGCTTGTTTAGAAAATGTAGAAGTGGTGGATTTACCAGTTGATGGCGATAACGATATGGTACAAAGTATTGATATGGTTTTAACTAACATTGCCAATGAAGATGCGGTTCCTTATATTATAGCAGAAATTCCGACTAACCCAAGAGTAGAAGTTCCAGATTTGGTTCAATTAAAAAATGTGTTAAGCCAAGAACGTAAAACAGCAAATGGCAAGATAGCTGTAGATCCGGTGTTTATTTTAGACCAAACATTTTGTCCGAATGTACATTTTTTAGGTGAAGGAGAAATCTTATCAACAGTGAGAACCATTTCGTATGCGAGTGGATCTAAATTTCCGAGTGGTGGAAAATGTACTGCTGGTTATGTAATTGGAAATACAAAAACCACTGCGTTACTAGATAAAATTGAAGTCCATTTAACAATATGCGACAACGAAGCTACCAATCTTCAATATGAAATTTTAGCAACACAAATGCCATCAATGAAACAACGCATTAGCGATGCGTATAAAAATACACGAGAATTTGTAAACTTCATCCACAAAACCTTACCAGAAGCGAAAATCAATTTTGTGTCAGAAAGTTTGGCTGCACAAGGCTTCACACCCTCGGTTTTTTCATTAGACCTCCCTACAAAAGGAACTACTGCTGAAGAAAAGGAAGCCTATAAACGTGTATTGAATCTTCAATTAATCAATTTAATGATTGCTGAAATTCCTAACGAAAGCAAGTATTGTGTAAGTTACGGTCAGTTAAAAGGATGTTATTGGACAATTCCTGCAACCTCAACGCAAGGAACAACTAAAGAAGGTGATAAAGATTATATCATTCGTACAGCCCTTTCACCTGATATCGATTTAGAATTGCATAAAAAAGTCTTTTTAGATTTTGTAAAAACTATTTAAAAGGAACATGAAACCTAGCATAGAACAATTGTCCGAAAAAAAATTGATTGGTTTGTATGTTACAATGTCTTTAGCAAAGAATAAAACAGGTGACCTTTGGAAAAACTTTATGCAACGGCGTAAAGAAATCACCAATAATTTATCTAATGATCTAATTAGTTTGCAAGTATACAACTCAATCTATTTTCAAGATTTTAAGCCAACTACAACATTTGAAAAATGGGCAACCACAGAAGTATCTGACTTTAATGCTGTACCAAAAGGCATGGATGCTTTTGTTTTAGAAAGTGGACTTTATGCTGTTTTTAACTACAAAGGTTCTAGTACTAACACAGATATTTACCAATATATTTTTGGAGTTTGGCTCAAAAATTCTGAGTATCTATTAGATGACAGACCCCATTTTGAAGTGTTGGGAAAAAACTACAAAAATGCAGATCCAAGCTCAGAAGAAGAAATTTGGATTCCCATAAAGAAGAAATAAAAAAAGCGAAACTAGATTAGTTTCGCTTTTTTTAATTTAAAAACGATTGTCACCGTCTAATAAATTACCGATTCCGCCTAAAATACTACCTTCTCCTCTATCCCCTTTTTCGGTTTGAGGCGCCATGGCTAAAACTCTCCCTGCCAATCTGCTAAAAGGCAATGATTGTATATACACCGTTCCAGGACCTTTTAAACTAGCAAAGAACAACCCTTCTCCACCAAAAATGGTATTTTTAATTCCCCCTACAAATTCAATATCGTACTCTATTGTTTGGGTAAAACCAACAATACAACCCGTGTCTACACGTAAAATTTCTCCAGGCTGTAATACTTTTTTAGCCATGGTTCCACCTGCATGTACAAAGCCCATTCCGTCTCCTTCCATTTTTTGCATGATAAAACCTTCTCCTCCAAACAAACCTCTACCTAATTTTTTAGAAAATTCAATTCCTATTGTAACCCCCTTTGCAGCACATAAAAAGGCATCTTTCTGACAAACAAATTTTCCGCCAAACTCAGTTAAATCAATTGGAATTATTTTTCCAGGATACGGAGAAGCAAAAGAAACATTCTTTTTTCCATAGCCCGAATTTGTAAAAACGGTCATAAACAAGCTCTCCCCTGTTAACAATCGTTTCCCTGCAGAAAACAGTTTTCCTAAAATTCCTTTGTCTTGATTGGTTCCGTCTCCAAAAATAGTGGTCATGGTTACTCCATCATTCATCATCATAAAACTACCCGCTTCTGCGACGACACTTTCTTGAGGATCTAATTCTATTTCTACATATTGCATCTCTTCTCCAAAGATGTTGTAATCTATTTCGTGTGCATTCATATTTTTAAATTTTAATAGTTAGAAGCTTAACATTTAGTTTTGTTACAGTATCTGTTGTTATTTAAAAAACATTTTTATGAATTAATAGATTAATAGCCACAACCAAATGTTCTCGATACATCACGCCCAAAAGCGTGACACTCGAACTGACAACTATTCATTGGTTATTGATTACTGATAATTGATTACTGACTACTGCTTAACTTTAATACTCCATTCATACACGAACTGAGAAACCAAATCTCCAGACGCATCAAAACCATCAGCTTTTAAATGAATTATTTGTCCTTCACCAGTTTCAATTGCTTTTTGAATGGTTTGCCTCACCAAAGCACCCTCTTCACAAGTAAAAGTGATTTTTCCGGTTGCTTTTTTTGTAAAACGTCCTTCTTGATGCGTTACCAACATCGATATCTTTTTATTGACTTTTTTTATTTCTTGGATGACTAAAATTCCGCTTGCAAATTCTGAAGCCATTCCTTGAACAGCCCAATACAAAGATTTAAAGGGGTTTTGATTGATCCATCGATGTTTCACTTTTACAACAGCTTCTGTATCAGAAATAGACACAACTCTAACACCGCAAAAAAATGCAGATGGTAATTTAAACAGCATATAAAGATTGATTTTTCGGGGTGTAATTTTCATGTTATGAACATTTTTAAGAAATATATTTAAAAAAAGTAAAAAATAATTTGCTTTTTTTTGAAGGATTTAAAAACTAAAAAAATCCTTTATTAACGGGCAATGTAAGGATTATTTTTCAATAAATAAAACAAGGATAAATGTTAAATTTTTAAAAATATAGTACTTTGTTTTGCATAGTACCATTTTTTATACATATATTTGCATAGTCAAGTAGTATATAAAAATTTTAACATGAACAAAAATAACGAAAACACAAACGCATTCTTAATCCATATTTCGGCATTTGGAGGGTTTATAATTCCTTTTGGAAGTATTATCGTTCCATTAGTATTGTGGCAAACATTGAAAGATAGAAGCAGGTTTTTAGATGAACAAGGTAAAGAAGCTGTAAACTTTAACATTAGTTACGCATTGTACATTTTTGTTTTAGGGCTTTCAATTGTTCCATTTGCACTCGGATCATTTATTAGACACATGAACGACTATAATAATTTTCATTGGGATTTTGGAAATGGAGGATTGTTTGGAATATTTGGGATGGCATCCATCATTACATTAATTGGATTTATAAAAATTGCATTGATCATTATTGCAGCTTTAAAATCTAAAGAAGGAGAAAATTACAAGTATCCTTTTACCATAAAATTTTATTAAATAACACGTATAAAACTCTTTATATGAAGATAGAAAACACAAAAGCACAAATGCGAAAAGGAGTTTTAGAATTCTGTATCTTATCTATATTAAAACATGGTGATGCATATACTTCTGAAATCTTAGAAACATTAAAAAGTGCAGAAATGATTGTAGTAGAAGGAACTATTTATCCGCTACTTACAAGATTAAAAAACGCAGGACTATTAACCTATCGCTGGGAAGAATCTACTTCTGGACCACCGAGAAAGTATTATGTATTAACAGAAAACGGAGTGATGTTTTCTAAAGAATTAGACAAAACCTGGGGAAACCTAGTTACAGCAGTAAACCAAATAACAAGTAAAAAAACAAAGTAATGAATAAGACAATAAACATAAATTTAGGAGGATTCTTTTTCCATATAGATGAAATTGCTTTTCAAAAATTAAAAAGGTATTTAGATTCTATCTCAAGATCTTTAAGCGATGATCCTCAAGGAAAAAATGAAATTATTTCAGATATCGAAGCTCGTATAAGCGAGTTGCTATCAGAAAAAATAACAGATGCTCGTCAGGTTGTTAACGAAGGTGATATTGATGAAGTAATCAAAATCATGGGTCAACCAGAAGATTATGCTGATGCTGAAGAAGGCTATGCAAACGAAAACTATAGCTACCAAAGAAGAACAAATTCGTCAAGTAAAAAATTATTTAGAGACGGAGATGACAAGTTTTTAGGTGGTGTGGCTTCTGGTATTGCGCATTATTTTAATGTGGATACTGTATGGATTCGTTTGGCTTTTATCTTATTAGCTTTTAGTGGATTTAGTATTGTTACCTACATCATTCTTTGGATTGTAATTCCTGAAGCAGCAACCACTGCAGAGAAATTACAAATGGAAGGAGAACCCGTAAATATTGACAACATCGAAAAAAAAATTCGTGAAGAATTTAGCAATGTTTCAGAAACCATAAAAAACACAGCAAACGATGTTACTGGAAAAATTAAAGATGGTGCATCAAAAGTGAACGACGGTATTAAAAAAGGGAGTAAAAAAGCAAATTCTGGTTTGCAAGATTTTTTAGACACTTTAGGCACAATAATTCTTACCATATTTAAAATTATTGGGAAGTTTATTGGAGTGATTCTAATGTTTGTTGCCGCAATAACGTTAATTACTTTAATTATTGGAGCATTTTCTATTGGAAGTTTAGAAATAATTGGATTTGATAATGATTTTATTATGTATCCACCATTTTTCTATGACTCTATGATGCCTCATTGGTTATTAACCGTTTGTACATTCTTAGTCATCGGAATCCCTTTCTTAATTTTATTTGTATTAGGATTACGAATCTTATCGAGTAATGTAAAGCAATTTAGCAAAGCAACATCGTTAACATTATTTGGTATTTGGTTAGCAGCAGTGTTGGCATTAGTTTTTACCGGAATTGAATTTAGCACTACAAAAGCTTCTGGAGGAAATAACATTGAAAATGTAGACTTAAACACCATGGCAAACGATACCATTACCTTAAAAATGTTAAAGAATGAAGAGCTATTGTACAATAGAAATAGTTTTAGAAGGAATATAGATGTTGTATATCAAAATGATGTAAAAAAACTGTCATCTACAGATGTATATATAGATGTAGAAAAAAGTGACTCTGACAAAGCTTATTTACAAATCAGAAAATATTCTGAAGGTAGAAACAAATTAAAGGCGTCTAAAAATGCAGAAAATATTTCGTACAACTATACAATAAATGGAAATGAAATCTTATTAGACAACTATTTTATTAGTGAGTACAAAAATACCTTTAAAGATGAAGATGTATACATAAAGCTATTCATTCCTAATAATGTGACTGTTTATTTTGACAATACAACAAAAAGGTATTTGCGTAATATAGAGAACACTACGAATACCTATGATAGAGAAATGGCAAAACATTATTTTGTAATGACTGATGAAGGATTGCATAGCAAAGAACTAAAAGCGTTAAAAGAAGTCGAAGAAGAATAACAATTCATCAATAAAAATCAACAATTGAGTAACCAAAAATCGTTTCAATGCGTCTATTATAAGACATTTGAACTTTAAAAATAAAAAATCATGAAATCATTAATCACAAAAACATTCGCATTACTATTTATTGCAACCGTAAGCACATCTTGTATGATCGATGGAATCACCTCTGTCTCAGGAAACAGAAATGTAATTACAGAAACACGTAAAATAAATGACGACTTTACAAAAGTAGAAGTAGGTCAAGGAATCCAATTATACATCACACAAGATGATAATTTATCTTTAGTGGTAAAGGCCGATGAAAACCTACAAGATTTAATCGAAACAGAAGTTAGAAATGGGGTTTTAAAAATTACATCAAGAAGAAATATTAGAAGAGCAAAATCTAAAAAAATATATCTTTCTGCGCCAAGAATTGATGCTATAAAAGCAACAAGCGGTAGTGATGTTGTTACAGAAAACACTCTTAAATCAGACATTTTTGACGTACATGTTAGCAGTGGAGCTGATGCAAGAATTGATGTAAATGCAGACACCGTTAATTCAAGTTCTTCTAGCGGAGCAGATTTAAGAATTAAAGGAACAGCTAATTATTTTACGGCAAAAGCAACAAGTGGAAGCTCTATTAGAGCTTATAGTTTAGAGAGTAAAAACGCTACCTTAAAAGTAAATAGTGGCGCCGATATAGATGTATATGCAACAGAATCTATAAATGCAAGAGCAAGTAGTGGCGGAGATATAGATTATAAAGGAAACCCTAAAAAAGTAGATAAAAGTAAATCTTCTGGCGGAAGTATTTCTTCTAACTAAAAAACAATAAAAATTGCAATCATGATTAAGTTTTTCCTTTTTATTATCGCACTATTAATGTCTTTTTTTAGCAGTGCTCAAGTAAATGAAATTCCAAAGTACAAACCATCTGACATCAAATTACACAACGAAATTGTAAAAATGGATGCTAAATATTTCACTGCTTATAATACGTGTGATATGGAAACACAAGCAGATTTATATGATGAAAATATTGAATTTTTTCATGACAAAGGAGGTCTTGCTACAGATAAAAAAGAGCTTTTAAAAGCACTAAAAGAAAATATATGCAATAAAGTTACAAGAACTTTAATCAAAGGAAGCATAGAAGTATACCCAATCAAAGATTATGGCGCTATTCAAATAGGCTATCATAAGTTTTTTAATAAAGAGGAACCTAACGCCAAATATGTTCCTAGTAAATTTATTATGGTTTGGAAAAAAGAAGATAATAATTGGAAAATCACAAAAGTGATTAGCCTACATTAATATATTTAACATCTATAGTAAGGCTTCTTCAACCTTGCTAATAGTACTAATACTTGGTTTTATTAGTTTACTTTGTAAAAGTCATATTGTTTTAATAATATGGCTTTTACTTTTTTTTGTACATTTATAGCTATGAAAAAAGCAACCCTACTTCTACTCCTTTGTATTTCGTTTACTTCTTGCGGTCAAAATTTACCAAAAGACTTTGTGTATTTATCTAATATAGATGAAAGCATTCAAACAGAAATGAGATATATTTCTTATAATAATTTTATAGGAAAACCTATTGATGGCTATAAAAAAGCAGTAATAATTGTTACCGAACCTGCCGCAATAGCTTTAAAAAACGTACAAAAACAATTGTTAGAATTTAATTTAAGCCTCAAAATTTTTGATGCATACAGGCCTCAACAAGCAGTAGATCATTTTGTGGTTTGGGCAAAGGCATTAAACGACACTTTAATGAAAAGACTATATTATCCAGATGTACCTAAAACAGAATTGTTTAAACGAGGATATATTTCAGCAAAGTCTGGCCATACAAGAGGCAGCACATTAGATTTAACAATTATTGATCTCACTACAAATACAGAATTAGACATGGGAAGTCCGTATGATTTTTTCGGCGAACAATCTCATGCATTAAATGATAAACTGTCAAAAAAACAACGTGCAAACAGATTGCTGTTAAGAAATCTAATGGTTACAAACGGTTTTAAACCAATAAAAAGTGAATGGTGGCATTTTACTTTAAAAGACGAACCTTTTCCAGATACGTATTTCGACTTTCCTATTAAATAAATAATTTTAACAGAACTAAAACACAACTTAAATTTTACGGTATTATATTTGCAGTATAAAAGTTGTATTTTACATGAAATTTATGAATTTTAATAATAAACTTTTTTTTGTTTTAAGCATTTTACTAATAGCTGTTCAATCAATGCATTCTCAAGAGGATAAGATTGGTAAGAAAAAAGTGATTACTATAAAAGCAAAAACTACGCCTGTTAAAAAACTTGGCGATTTAAATTTTGATACTACAAAAGGGTTTAAAAATGCGTATGCGAATTCTCAAAAAACTAAAACCCAGGAACAAAAAGAAGCTGACTTAAGAAATAAAGGGATTATCAACCAAGCGAAAATTAATGAGGAGCAAGTTTTAAAAGCTTACAAAAAAATAAATGGGAGATATCAATATCCAAAAATAGATCAAGACTTAGGGAGTTTTAGAACAGATTCTGATAACATCACAATTATCTGTAGAGATTTTCAATATCCAGATGGAGATATGGTTACCATTCTTGTAAACAACATACCCGTAATTACAAACATTACTTTAAGACAAAACTATCAGAAGTTTACCATTCCTGTTGGTGTTGGCATCAATAGAATTGCTTTTAAAGCATTAAACCAAGGTTCTTCTGGACCAAACACTGCTGCATTTAAAGTTTATGATGATTCGAACAACTTAATTTCATCAAACGAATGGAACCTTGCTACAGGTGCTGTTGCTACAATTTTAATAGCAAAAGACAAATAATATTCCTATAATCAAAGCACGTTTTTTAAGCATTTTACTTTTTATCAAAAACATTTTTTTTAAAAACTAAAAAACCCCTATTTTTGCAGTTAGCACTCGTTTTTTATGCTATTAAAAATAGACTTTTTAACAACAACTAATAATGAAGAAAATCACCAAAGAAACTTACATCAATTGGTATAGAGATATGCTGTTTTGGAGAAAATTTGAAGATAAACTTGCTGCAGTTTATATCCAACAAAAAGTAAGAGGTTTTTTACACTTATACAATGGTCAAGAAGCTGTTTTAGCAGGTTCTTTACACGCTATGGAATTGGGTAAAGACAAAATGATTACTGCGTATCGTAATCATGTGCAACCTATCGGAATGGGGGTTGATCCTAAAGCGGTGATGGCAGAATTGTACGGAAAAGTAACAGGTACTTCTAAGGGAATGGGAGGTTCTATGCACATCTTTTCTAAAGAAAAAGGGTTTTATGGTGGTCACGGAATTGTTGGAGGACAAATACCTTTAGGTGCAGGAATTGCATTTGGAGATAAATATGCTGGAAACGATGGTGTAACCTTAACTTATTTTGGTGATGGTGCAGCTAGACAAGGTTCTTTGCACGAAACTTTTAACATGGCCATGAACTGGAAACTACCAGTGGTTTTTATTGTTGAAAATAATGGATATGCAATGGGAACTTCAGTAGAAAGAACTGCAAATCATACAGATATTTGGAAATTAGGTTTAGGATATGAAATGCCTTGTGGGCCTGTAGACGGAATGAACCCTGTTAAAGTTGCAGAAGCTGTTGATGAAGCAATTGAAAGAGCTCGAAGAGGAGATGGACCAACATTTTTAGAAATGAAAACCTATCGATATAGAGGACACTCTATGTCTGATGCACAACATTATAGAACCAAAGACGAAGTAGAAGAGTACAAAAAAATTGACCCTATAACTCAAGTATTAGATGTCATCAAGGAAAATAACTACGCTACAGAAGAAGAAATTGAAACTATCAATCAAGAAGTAAAAGATTTAGTAAAAGAATGTGAAGAATTTGCAGACAACTCTCCATACCCAGAACTAAATCAACTATACGATGTTGTATACGAACAAGAAGATTATCCTTTTATAAAATAGATTATGGCAATAGTAGTAAACATGCCGCGTTTAAGTGACACCATGGAAGAAGGTGTTGTGGCACAATGGTTAAAAAATGTTGGAGATTCTATTGAAGAAGGCGATATTTTAGCTGAAATAGAAACTGATAAAGCAACAATGGAGTTCGAATCTTTTAATGAAGGAACTTTATTGCATATTGGAGTTCAAGAAGGAGAAAGTGCTCCTGTTGATACCTTATTAGCTATTATTGGTGAAAAAGGAGAAGACATCTCTAGTTTATTAGATGGAAGTGCTGCTGCGGTAGAAACAAAGAAAGAAGAAAAGAAAACGGAAGAAGCAGAAGCTCCAAAAGAAGCTGAAGTTGCTCTACCTGTTGCAGAAGCTACCGAAACTAAAACAACTACTTCTAACGGAAGGATATTTGCATCGCCTTTAGCAAAGAAAATTGCGAGCGACAAAGGCATCAATTTAGCCGAGTTAAATGGTTCTGGAGACAATGGAAGAATTACTAAAAAAGATGTAGAAAACTATACTCCGTCTACTGCTTCAAATGAAACTGTAGCATCTAGCCCTTCTACTCCAGTGGCAAAATTTGTACCTGCAGGAGAAGAACATACAGAAGAAGTTAAAAACTCGCAAATGCGTAAAGCAATTGCAAAAGCATTAGGAAATTCTAAATTTACTGCCCCTCACTTCTATTTAACAATTGAAGTTGACATGGACAATGCAATGGATTCTCGTAAAACGATCAATGCAATTCCAGATACCAAAGTATCATTTAATGATATGGTTGTAAAAGCGTGTGCAATGGCGTTAAAAAAGCATCCACAAGTAAATACAAGTTGGACAGATAATGCAACTGTTTTTAAAAGTCATATACATGTTGGAGTTGCTGTTGCTGTAGATGATGGATTGGTTGTCCCTGTTTTAAAATTTACAGACCAAATGAGTTTAACTCAAATTGGTGAAAAGGTAAGAGAATTGGCAGGCAAAGCAAGAAATAAAAAAATTGCTCCTAACGAAATGGAAGGAAGCACCTTTACTATTTCTAATTTAGGAATGTTCGGAATTCAAGAATTTACCTCTATCATTAATCAACCTAATTCAGCAATTTTATCTGTTGGAGCAATTTTACAAAAACCAGTTGTTAAAGAAGGACAAATTGTGGTAGGGAACACTATGAAAGTAACATTAGCTTGTGATCACAGAACGGTTGATGGTGCTGTTGGTGCTCAATTTTTACAAACATTAAGAACTTATTTAGAAAATCCGGTTACCATGTTGGCCTAACGGATTTATATATTTTTACAAAAAAAGCTCGAAAATATTTTCGAGCTTTTTTTTGGAAACAACTATTGTTATACATTAGCATACTATTTATACATAATTTATTTTTTAGAGTATGACTAAAAAAACTATTGGGAGAATTGAAAAGATTGATTTTCCAGAATTTGAGCTTTTAGATATAGAATCGAAAGTAGATACTGGAGCCTATACTTCTGCTATTCACACACATAAAATAGAGGAAACAACAATTAATGGAGAAAAATTTATTAATTTCACACTTTTAGATCCAGAACACATTCAGTATAATGAAAAAGAGTTCAGCACTAAAAATTATCATAAAAGAATAATTAAAAGTTCCAATGGAACATCCGAAGAAAGATTCGCAATTCAAACAACTGTTACTCTTTTTAACGAAACTCACAATATCGAATTAACCTTAAGTGAAAGAAGCGACATGAAATATCCAATTTTATTGGGTAGAAAATTTCTGACAAAGAAGTTTATAGTAGACACATCACAAAAGAATAATTCATTCAAATCAAAATAAAGATTTAAATTATGAAGATTGCCGTTTTATCAAGAAATTCAAAATTATATTCAACAAGGAGACTTGTAGAAGCTGCAGAAAAAAGAGGTCATGAAGTGATTGTTGTTGATCATTTAAAATGCAATATAGAAATTGAAAGAAGAGCTCCTAAGATTTTTTATAAAGGTGAATATTTAACAGATATTGATGCGATAATCCCTAGAATTGGTGCCTCGGTAACATTTTACGGTACAGCGGTAATTCGTCAATTTGAAATGATGAAAGTTTTTACGGCAGTTTCTTCAATGGCATTGGTTAGATCTAGAGACAAATTAAGTAGTTTACAAATATTAGCAAGAGCTGGTGTGGGTTTACCAAAAACTGTTTTTACAAATTATACTAAAGATGTTGAGCATGTTGTTGAGTCTGTTGGAGGGCCGCCTTTAGTTTTAAAACTGTTAGAAGGAACTCAAGGATTAGGAGTTGTATTGGCAGAAACTCAAAATGCAGCTACCTCTGTATTAGAAGCTTTTAACGGACTAGGAGCAAGAGTAATAGCACAAGAATTTATCAAAGAAGCTGGAGGAGCAGACATAAGAGCTTTTGTTGTGGATGGTAAAGTTATTGGAGCAATGAAAAGACAAGGTAAAGAAGGTGAATTCCGATCGAACTTACACAGGGGAGGAAATGCCAATATTATTGAGCTAACTGATGAAGAAGAAAAAACTGCCTTGAAAGCAACCAAAGCAATGGGACTAGGGGTTGCTGGAGTTGATATGCTACAATCTTCTAAAGGACCATTGGTTTTAGAAGTAAATTCATCACCAGGATTAGAAGGTATAGAAGTTGCTACAAAGAAAAATATTGCCAAAGAAATCATTCGTTATTTAGAATTAAATGTTGAATAAACCTTTTACCATTTTAGGAAAACAAATTCCTGAAGGTAAACGCACCGTCATCGATTTAGAAGTTGCTAAGTTACACACAAGAACTACGTTAAAAGTTCCAGTAATTATTGAGCGCTCTTTAAACCCTGGCCCTGTAGTTTTATTATTAGCAGGCGTTCATGGTGATGAAACAAACGGTGTAGGAATTTTAAGAGAAATTATTGGTCAAAAAATTAACAAACCAATAAACGGAACCATCATATGTATTCCTGTTTTTAATATTTTTGGATACCTAATTCAAACACGAGAATTTCCAGATGGCAGAGATCTTAACAGAATGTTTCCTGGTTCTTTAAATGGCTCATTAGCCAGTCAGTTTGCTTATCAATTTACCAAAGAAATTGCTCCGCATGTAGATTATGTGATTGATTTTCATACAGGGGGTGGAGATCGAGAAAATATTGCTCAAATACGATGTAATAGTGCCGATGAAAAGAGCATAGAATTAGCAAAGATTTTTAATCCACCTATCATCTTAATCTCAAATAATATTGCAAAATCTTTAAGAGACACCTTGTCTAAAATGGGAAAAACTGTTTTATTATTTGAAGGTGGGAAATCTAAAGAATTAAATCCGACGATTATTAATGAAGGAGTTAATGGCACTAAAAACGTATTGATTTATTTAGGATTAATAAATGGTGAAATTACCGTGAAAGGACCTTCTGTTTTTATTCAAAAAGCAAAATGGCTGCGAGCTTCACATTCTGGTATGTTTAAAATTTTAGTTAAAAACGGGTCAAAAATAAAAAAGAAAGAAGTACTAGGTGTTATTGAAGATCCTTTCGGAGAATTTAAAAAAAAAATTTATGCCCCTTTTGATTGTCATATTTTTTGTATCAACAAAACACCAATTGTAAATAAAGGTGCCGCACTTTTTCATGTAAGTGTTGAAGAATAAAAAAAGCCTCAAGAATTTCTTGAGGCTTTTTTATTTTACTTTTTTTAGTAATTATTGCTTTGAAGTTGTAGCAACCATTTTGGTTGTTAAAACTTGACCTTGAGTTGTTAAATCCATATCTATTTTAGCAGTTAATGGCACACCAGAATTTTTATCAATATCCATAGTTCCTTTAACTGTTCCAGTTGCATTTCCTGATACCTTACCCGCAACATCTAACAACACATTGGTTCTGGTAATCGATGTTACTTTGTAAGTAAAATCAATACTCATTCCTTTGTCTTTTTTATTCATGGTCCAAGTATCTCCAACTCTAAGGGCTTTTTTAGGATACACAACATTATTTGATTGGTTCGCTAAATCACTAGTCCCAGGAATGTTTGGCTCTACAGAAGTTTCTGTAATTTCTCCAAGGCTGTTCCCTTTTAAGGTGATTACAGCTTTTAACATTGGCTCCATTTGAGCTTTCATCATTTTACCCGAAGCATCTAAATCTTCATCACTTTTTGAAGAATCATAATTAATGGTCATTCCTGCCTGACTCATATCCATTGTAACTCCTGATATTTTCATAACACTTAAATAAGTATCAGCGGTAGATGCTGTAATATTTGCAGTCATTTTGATTGACATATCCATAGAAATCATATCTCCAATTTCTTGAGACATACTCATGGTAGTCACATAAACATCACCTTTTTTATAATTCAATCTTAATAAAGTTGATTCTTGTGCATTTGTATTAATTGTAAATGCAATTACAATTAGAATAAGTAGTTTTTTCATTTGTTTTCCTCTTAAATTTTTAAGTGATAAATATACTAATCAATTATTGATTATTTTATAATTACTCCAAAATAAAAACGCTCGGAAATTCCAAGCGTTTTGTTCGTATTTTTATAACTATATTTTTAGAAATCTTGATTCAAATCCCAAGCTTCTAACGTTTCTTTTAAGCTCTTAATAAACATTCCGCCCAAAGCACCATTTACCACTCTGTGATCATAAGAATGAGAAACAAACATCTTCTGTCTAATTCCGATAAAATCTCCTTCTGGTGTTTCTATGACAGCTGGCACTTTACGGATAGCTCCTAGGGCTAAAATTGCCACTTGTGGTTGATTGATAATTGGTGTACCCATTACAGAACCAAAGCTTCCAACATTCGTTACAGTATAGGTTCCACCTTGAATATCGTCTGGTTTCAATTGATTTCCTCTTGCTCTTCCAGCTAAATCGTTTACTGCTTTTGTCATGCCCACTAAGTTTAATTGATCAGCGTTTTTAATTACTGGTACAATTAAATTTCCATCTGCTAAGGCAGCAGCCATTCCTAAATTAATATTCTTTCTTTTAATAATGTTATCACCATCAACAGCAATATTAATTAACGGGAATTTTTTTATTGTTGAAGCTACAGCTTGCATTAAAATAGGTGTAAAAGTTAATTTTTCTCCTTCTCTTTTTAAGAAAGCGTCTTTTACTTTATTTCTCCATTTTACAATGTTTGTAACATCAATTTCTATAAATGATTGAACATGTGCAGATGTTTGCGCAGAATCTACCATATGTTTGGCAATCAATTTACCCATTCTACTCATTTCAATTACCTCATCTTCTCCATTTACAGAAACTGGAGTTGCTTTAGATACTTCTTTTGTTGTTTGAGTTTTAACAGGTGTTGAGGCAGGTTGTTCAACTTTCTTTTGAGGTGCAGAACTTCTATTTTCTATATATGATAAAATATCATCTTTAGTTACCCTTCCGTCTTTACCATTACCAGAAATAGATTCTAGCTCTTCCATTGAAATCCCTTCGGTTTGAGCAATGTTTCTTACTAAAGGTGAATAAAATTTACCGCTTTCAGAAGTTTTAGTGATTGGAGTTGAAATAGATTCAACCGCTTTTTCTATCGTTTTTTCTACTTCAACAACTTCTTTTGGTACATCAATTTTAGTTTCAGAACTCGCAACAGCATCTCCTCCTTCAGTTTCTATAACAGCAATTGTAGCTCCAACTTCAACAACATCATTTTTATGAAATAAAATCTCAACTAAAGTCCCTTCAACTTCGCTTGGTACTTCAGAATCTACTTTATCAGTAGCAATTTCTACAATTGCCTCATCTAATTCTATAGTATCTCCAACTTCTTTCAACCAAGATGTAATCGTTGCTTCGGCAACACTTTCGCCCATTTTAGGCAATTTAAGTTCGAATCTAGCCATTATTTCATTGTTATATTGTTTGCGAAAGTACAAAAAAAGTATGTTTATTCATCAATTTTTTTTAAAAAACAGAATTCAAAATATTATGTTTTTTTACACATTTATTAACAAAAACAGGTGGATTAGGTAAATAAATACATTATATGTTTTTTAATAATAATATTACTATGAATTTCGTAATTACATAGTAAAACTCGCCTTTTATTTAAAAAACATCAACTCGTTCATTTGATTTTTTATTTAAATAAACTTTCTGTTATATGATTAAAGTCATCTTTTGAGGTCAAAAGATATTATATTTTTGTTGTGTAAAATAAATAGATCATGAAAAACATATACAATTTTATTATCCTCTTACTAACAGTAAGCACAATACAAAGTCAAGAAGTAACAGACTCAAACCCTCTTTACATTAAGCTATCTAGCAGTGTTTCCGTAAAAGGAACTTCTACTTTACATGATTGGGAAAGTATAGTTGAGCGGACAAATGCAAAAATGACTTTAAATAGTTTAGATGAAACATCTATCGAAACTTTAGAGGTTAAAATTAAGACAACAAGCTTAAAAAGTGGCAAAAAAAACAATGGACAGGCTTACTTATAAAGCACTAAAAGCAACAGAGCATCCCTTAATTACATTTATTTTTAAAAAAGGTGAAATTGTTTCAGATACAACAAAAGTTTTAACTCTTAAGCTACAAGGTGACTTAACAATAGCTGGTGTTACAAAAAATGTAGCTGTGCTAACCACAATAAACAAGTTAGAAAATCAAATTACACTAAACGGAATATATAAATTAAAAATGACTGACTATGGAATAGAACCACCACGAGCATTACTAGGAACTATAAAAACTGGTGATGAAATTACAATTGAATTCAACTTAAACTTTTAATATAAACAAAAAAACAAAAAAAATGAAAAACAAAATTTTATCAACATTATTCTTATTCACTATTGCTATTGGTTTTCAAAACCTTAATGCACAAGAATTACAGAATTTTTACGCAAAAAACAAAGAAGGAATTAACATATTTGATGTCGTTAAAACCGATGTGCCATTTAACGGATTACAATTACGAATTGGAGGAGCTTTTGCTTTACAATGGCAAGCTATTAATCACTCTAACAATTTAAATAACTTAATTAATCTTGGTAACGATTACAATTTACCAACAGCAAATATGACTATAGATGCTCAACTTGCAGATGGATTGAGAGTTAAATTAGATTTATACTTAGCTTCTAATCACCACCACGAAACTTGGGTAAAAGGAGGTTATTTACAAATGGATAAATTAGATTTCATTTCTCCTGGATTTTTAGAAAACTTCATGAAGTATGCTACTATCAAAATTGGACAAATGGAAAACAACTATGGTGATGCTCACTTTAGAAGAAGTGATAACGCTAGTGCTTTTTTAAATCCTTTTGTAGGAAACTACTTACTAGATGGTTTTGGAACAGAAATAGGGGCTGAAGTTTACTACAAAAGAAATAACCTAATCTTTATGGGAGGTTTTTCAAACGGTAAATTAAACCAAAGTGTTATCGATGCTGAAGCTACTAGTTCTGCTATAATTGGTAAATTTGGTTATGATAAACAAGTAAACGACGATACTCGAATTAGATTAACAGGTTCTGTGTACCACTCTTCTAAGCTTAAAAGTGTGTATTTATAAACTGGAGACAGAACAGGGTCTAGATTTTACAATGTAATTCAAGCTGTTGGAGATGGCGCAGACTTTAGAGCAGGTCGTGTAAATCCAGGATTTAAAAACAAACTTACATCATTTATGTTCAATAGTTTTATCAAATATAAAAATTTAGAATTCTTCGGAACTTATGAAAATGCTAGTGGTGGAGACAAAACTGGTAGCACAGAAACAAGAACTTGGAATCAAATTGCAGCAGATGTTGTCTATAGATTTGGAAATACAGATAATTTCTATTTAGGTTTTAAATATAATTCAGCTAGTGGTAAATTAAGCAATGCTGATGCTAATAAAGTTAAAGTAAATAGAATAGAAACTGGTTTAGGTTGGTTTATGACTAAAAATGTAATGAGTAAATTAATATATGTAAACCAAGATTATAAAGATTACCCTTCTGCTAGTAATTTTGCTGGCGCAAACTTTAAAGGGATTGCTTTTGAAGCAGTAATTTCTTTTTAACAATTATTAATCAATTTTGTAAAAAAGCGAAAGTTAATACTTTCGCTTTTTTTATTCTATAACATCTACAAAATCTATTCTTTCTGATTTTCCAACACTTCTAGTTATTGTTTTATACTTTTAAAAAGTGCTAAAATTTTAAAAAGGTTTTGATTTTTCGCTTTCAATTTGTTTCATTATTTCCTCTGCCTCTACTATTTTTTGATCTGCTGCAGATCTGTTTGATTTTGAAAGGATAAATGATTCTTTCATCAAGTTTTCGTATTTCACTTGAAGCAACTGTAATTGAGATTTCTTTTTAAACAATCCAAACATAATTTTATACTTTTAAGTTAACAATTCCACAATCCATTTCAACAATCTGTCCAGACATCGCTGATGCATTTTCAGAAATGAGAAATTTTGCTAGTTCAGCAACCTCTTCTGGTTGTAAATATTTTTTTAACGGATGTCTTTCTGCACTCATTTCTTTTAACCGATCATTTCGCAATAATTTTGAAGCCAAATTTGTATTTGTTAATGTTGGAGCTATTGCATTAACTCTAATCAACGGAGCAAATTCTGCAGCTAATGATTTTACCAGTCCTTCTACAGCGCCTTTAGATGCCGCTACACTAGCATGAAAAGGCATTCCCATTTTTACCGCCACAGAACTAAACATTAAAATTGCCGGAGTTTTTGATTGTTTTAAAACTGGCAAGTATTCTTGAACTACCTTGACAGCTCCTAAGACATTAATTGAAAAGTCATTAGAAAAATCTTGTTGATTCAATCTAGATATGGGTTTTAAATTAATGCTTCCAGGACAATAGACCAATGCATCTATAGCATCAATACTAGGCAATTCATCAGTTAAGACATCACAAGCAAACTCTTTAAAATTTGGATGCTCTATTCCTGAAGAGGAACGACTAATTGAAAAAACCTTTGTAGTTTCTAATAAAATCTTTACCAGAGACTTCCCTATTCCATTACTACCACCAACTATTAATACTGATTTCATTTTTCTATATGTTAAATTAAATGCCAAATTTACATATTTTTGTTTAACTTTTTTATAAATAAGTTAAACATTTTGTATCTTTGAGGCAAATTAGAAATTATGGAAGCTCAAAAAGAGATCAGCGAAAATCAATTAGTATCAAAATACATTGATATCCTTTTAGAAACAGGCAAACAACCAGCATCAATCTATGCTTTTAGTAAAGAATTAAATATTGATGAGCGTATATTTTACAAGCATTTTAGCTCTTTTGAACATTTAGAGAAAAAAGTTTTTACATTGTTTTTTGACAACGCAACATCTTTATTGGAAAACAATGAAGATTTTAAAAGATTATGATGCTAAAAATAAACTATTAAGTCTATACTTTACATATGTAGAAATTTTGACAGAAAACAGATCGTATGTATTACTTGCCTTAAATGACAATAAAAACTCTTTAAAAAACTTAAAAAAACTTGAAGGGCTTAAAAAGTCATTTGGCCATTTTATCAATAAACTTCAGATAGAAAAAATAGATTTCAAACAAGAGAGAATAGAAAAAATTAAAGACCGTGGAATACAAGAAGGTTTTTGGATTCAATTTTTAATGATTCTAAAATTTTGGATGGAGGATTCGTCTTCATCATTTGAAAAAACAGATGTTTTTATAGAAAAAAGTGTTCATGCTAGTTTTGACATCATCAACACAAAACCAGCTAAGAGCTTTTTAGATTTAGGAAAATTCTTACTGAAAGAAAAAATGGATTTCAAATTCTAAACACCTCTATGAAAACAATAGATCGTATTCCGACATCAAAAATTCAAAGAGCAACAAAACTCATTCAAACGGGTGCTAAAGTTGGCGTGAATTATGTAAAATATTACGGAGAAAAGCTTATCAGTACAGAAGAAAAAGCAAAGGAAAACTTAAACGAATCGAATGCTGAAGACATTTATAATGGCTTAAAAACGATGAAAGGAAGCGCATTAAAGGTAGCGCAAATGCTAAGTATGGAAAAAAGTATTTTACCAAGAGCCTATGTAGAAAAATTTTCTTTGGCACAATTCTCTGTTCCTCCTTTATCTCCTCCTTTGGTAATAAAATCTTTTAAAAATTACTTTGGAAAACATCCTTCAGAAATTTTTGACAGCTTTAATCTAACCTCTATCAATGCGGCTAGTATTGGACAAGTTCATCAAGCTGAAAAAAAGGGTCAGAAGCTCGCTGTAAAAATTCAATATCCTGGTATTGCAGAAAGTATTTCATCAGATTTGGCGATGGTAAAACCAATTGCTATGAAGATGTTTAACATCAAAGGAGCAAACTCTGAACGTTATTTTAAAGAAGTAGAAGACAAACTTACAGAAGAAACAAACTACATACTAGAATTTGATCAAAGCATAGAAATTGCCAATGCTTGCGAACAAATTCCGAATTTAAAGTTTCCGAAATACTATAAAGAATTGTCTTCAGAAAGAATTTTAACCATGAGTTGGATGGAAGGCATACATCTTTCAGAGTTTACTAGCAAACCCTTAAATCAAGAGGTTTCTAACAAACTCGGACAAGCGTTGTGGGATTTTTACATGTTTCAAATTCATCATTTAAAGAAAGTACACGCAGACCCTCATCCTGGCAATTTCTTAGTGAATAATGAAGGAGAGCTGATTGTGATTGATTTTGGATGTATGAAATCGATTCCTGATGAATTTTACATTCCGTATTTTGAATTGGCAAAAAAGGAAAATATAAATAATCCAACTTATTTTGAGGAGAAACTATATGAATTAGAAATTTTAAGAGAAGATGATTCTGAAGAAGAAATTGTTTTCTTTAAAAAACTATTTCAAGAAATGTTAAGCTTATTTACCCAACCTTTCCATCAAGATGAATTTGATTTTTCAGACCCAGAATTTTTTGAGAAAATTGCTGAATTAGGTTCTAAATATGCAAAAAGTTCAGAATTAAAAGAGATGAACGGAAACAGAGGTTCTAAACACTTTATTTACATCAACAGAACCTTCTTTGGTTTGTATAATTTAATGTTTGATTTAAAAGCAACCAATGTGAAAATCAATAGGTATAGTCCTAAATTGTAGATTCATTAATCAATAATTCATAATTTAGGGAAGTAATGAACTTAAAAACTACTGGTTGTTAAATCCAATTTTTAGGCTTTTTCAAAACGTCTAATAATTTAGCTTCTTCTGAGTTTTCTTCTGGTTGATGATTGTATTTCCACTGCACAATTGGGGGCAAACTCATTAAAATACTTTCTATACGTCCGTTTGTTTTTAAGCCAAACAACGTTCCTCTATCGTGCACCAAATTAAATTCTACATAACGACCTCTTCTTACTTCTTGCCAATCTTTATGTTTTTTTGAATACTCAATATTTTTTCTTTTTTCAACAATGGGTAAATAGCTTTCTAAAAAACTATTACCTACTTCTGTAACAAAATTATATCGATCTTGAATTTTAAATTCATCCGTTTCTTTTAAATAATCGAAGAATAAACCTCCTATTCCACGTGCTTCATTTCTATGCGTATTCCAGAAATAGTCATCACAAGTTTTTTTAAACGTTGGATAAAATTTAAGATGGTATTTATTACAAGCTTCTTTACATATTGTATGAAAATGAACAGCATCTTCTTCAAATACATAATACGGCGTTAAATCTTGACCTCCACCAAACCATTGTGTAACAATATTTCCTTTAGCATCATACATTTCAAAATAACGCCAATTTGCGTGTACAGTAGGCACAAAAGGGTTCTTTGGATGCAGCACTAAACTCAATCCGCAGGCAAAGAAGTCTCCACTTTCAACTCCAAATTGCTTACGTAACGATTCAGGTAATTCTCCAAATACTTTTGAAATGTTGACACCTCCTTTTTCAAAAACAGCGCCATTTTCTATAACGCGTGTTTTACCTCCTCCGCCTTCAGCTCGTTTCCAGTTATCTTCTTGAAACTTCGCTTTTCCATCTATGGCTTCTAATTTTGAAGTAATGGTGTTTTGTAAGTCTTGAATGTAGGTAAAGAATTGTTCTTTCATCAAATTTTAAAGCATTGATTTATTAAAATAAGACTCTTTAGTAAAATCTCTAATATTCATTGAAATGATTGGAACATCAGGAAATAATTTATTTAACTCTGCAACAATTACTTTAGATAGATTTGCTTTCTGATTGGCATTTCTTCCTTCCATAATATTTCCAAAAATATGAATAAAATCATTAGCTGTGCCCTGTACTAAAGAATGTTTATATGGATTTAATCGAACCTTTATATCATCTTTATTGAACAATCCTGTAGAAAAAGCAATTTCAAAAACTGCTTCTAATACTTTTTTTGGCTCATGGATTTCTAAAACTCTTTCTGTACAATCTAATATAAAATGTGGCATTTTTTAGTTTGCTTTATATTCTTTAACTGCATCGATAAATGCTTTGGCATTGTCTAAAGGAATGTTTGGTAAAATTCCATGTCCTAAATTTACAATGTACTTGTCTTTCCCAAATTCATTGATCATTTGATGCACCATTTTCTTAATCTCTGCTGGTGGCGAAAACAATCTTGTAGGATCAAAATTTCCTTGCAACGTAATATTTCCTCCAGACAAATAACGTGCATTTCTGGCAGAACAGGTCCAATCTACCCCTAAAGCAGAAGCTCCAGATTTAGCCATGGTATCTAAAGCAAACCAACATCCTTTTCCGAATGCAATAACAGGAGCATCATCTTTTAAAGCATCAATAATTTGCTGAATGTATTGCCAAGAAAACTCTTGATAATCTACCGGAGACAACATGCCTCCCCAAGAATCAAACACCTGAACAGCATTTACGCCTGCTTCTACTTTCGCCTTTAAATATGCAATAGTTGTGTCTGTAATTTTTTGCAATAATTGATGTGCGGCTATCGGATTTGTAAAACAAAACTCTTTTGCTTTGTCAAAATTCTTAGAACCTTGTCCTTGTACACAATAACATAAAATCGTCCAAGGTGAACCTGCAAAACCAATCAACGGAATTTCATCATTCAACTTTTCTTTGGTTGCTTTAATTGCTTCCATTACATAACCTAACTCTTGATGTACATCAGGAACAATCACATTGTCAACTCCTTTTTGATCTCTAACAGGATTTGGCAAATACGGTCCAAAATTAGGTTTCATTTCTACCTCAATATTCATTGCTTGCGGAATAACCAAAATATCAGAAAATAAAATAGCAGCATCCATTCCGTATCTTCGAATTGGTTGCACTGTAATTTCTGATGCCAACTCTGGAGTTCTACAACGGGTAAAGAAATCGTATTTTTCTTTGATTGCCATAAACTCAGGCAAATACCTTCCTGCTTGACGCATCATCCAAACTGGTGGTCTATCAACAGTTTCTCCTTTTAATGCTCTTAAAAATAAATCGTTTTTAATATTATTGCTACTAGCCATTAGTTGTTAGCTTTTAGTTTAGTGATTAGTCCATTTATCATTTTAGCTTCATTTTCCAATAAGTCAAAAATATTCTTCAACTCTTCTTTTTTTATCAAATCTAATTCTTGAATAATTATTAATTGAGTTTCAACTTCAAAAAGTGAACCTATTGCTATTTCTAGAAATCTTTTAAATTCAATTTCACTATTTCTACTTGAACCTTCAGCTATATTTGATGGAATAGAAACTGCTGCTCTAGTTATTTGACTCTTTAATCCAAATTTTTCTTCTGAAGGTAATTTTTGAGATAATTTATAAACCTCTTTTACGATCTCTATACCTTGCTCCCAAATTTTAAGTTTTCTAAAATCCCTCATAGTCCTATTTCTAAAAGCTATCAGCTACTTTTTTCATCGCAGCATCAATTGCTTCACTTACTCTATCTAAATCTTTTTCATTTAAAGCAGATGATAAAAACCATGCTTCAAACTGTGATGGTGGTAAAAAAACACCGTTTTTAATCATCTCCCAAAAGAACACAGCAAATTTCTTTGTATCTGACGTTTGTGCTTCTTCAAAATTAGTAACGTTGTTATTCGTAAAAAATGGATTGATCATCGATCCAAATCGGTTTACTGTAATCTCAACTCCATATTTTTCTGCTGAAACTTTTAAAAACCCTTCTATCTTTTCTGCTACTGCATTAAATTGCTCGTATGGATTTTGTTTTTTCAATTCAGTTAATGTAGCAATTCCACCTGCCATAGCAATCGGATTTCCGCTCAACGTTCCGGCTTGATACATACCTCCAAGCGGAGCAACTTCTTGCATAATTTCATTTCTAGCACCATAAGCTCCAACTGGAAAACCTCCTCCAATAACTTTTCCTAAACACGTAATATCTGCCTCTACTTCAAATAATTCCTGCGCGCCACCAAATGTAGAACGGAAACCTGTCATGACTTCATCAGCAATTAATAATGCATTTTTAGTTTCTAAAAAATCTTTTAATTCTTTTAAAAAATTGTTTTGCGGAATTACAACTCCCATATTACCACCAACAGGCTCAATGATTACTGCTGCAATATCATCATGCTTTTCGAAATGCGCTTTTACACTTTCTAAATTATTGTATTCTGCAATCAGTGTGTTTTTTACGGCTCCTTCAGGAACACCTTTAGAACCTGGCAAACTTAAGGTAGCTAAACCAGAACCTGCAGCGACTAATAATGCATCTTGATGCCCATGATAACAACCAGAAAATTTAATAATTTTATCCTTTCCTGTAAACGCTCTTGCTAAACGGATTCCACTTAACACAGCTTCTGTTCCAGAATTTACAAAACGAACTTTATCCATTCCAGGAAAAGCATCACACACAATTTTAGCTAATTTGATTTCATTTTTTGTGGATGCTCCAAACGAATAGCCATTCTTTAAAGCTTTGGTAATTGCCTTTTGTACTTTTTTATGACGATGTCCTAAAATCATAGGCCCATATGATAATACCAAATCTACATATTCATTCCCGTCAACATCAACAATCTTACTTCCTTTTGCTTTTTTAATAAACAACGGATTTCCACCAACAGATGCAAAAGCTCTTACTGGTGAATTTACAGCACCAACTAAGTTAACCAATCCTTTATTGTATAATTTTTGTGACTTTTCGAATTTCATTTTTTTTAGCTTTTGGCTTTTGGCTTTTGGCAATTAGCAAAAGGCTAACTACCAACAGCTAAATGCTATTTATTTAATACTCTCGCCGCTTCTTTAGCAAAATACGTAATGATAATATCAGCCCCTGCTCTTTTCATTGACAGCAAACTTTCCATCATGATTTTTTCGCCATCAATCCAACCTTTTTCTGCAGCTGCTTTTATCATCGCATATTCTCCGCTTACATTATAACATGCAATTGGTCGGTCAAAATTATTTTTTAAATCTCTAATAATATCTAAATAAGACAATGCCGGTTTTACCATGAGAATATCTGCTCCTTCTTGATCATCAAAAGTAGCTTCACGCATTGCCTCATCTCTATTTGCAGGATCCATTTGATAGGTTCTTCTATCTCCAAATGTAGGAGCTGAATCTGCTGCATCTCTAAAAGGCCCATAAAATGCCGATGCGTATTTTACAGCATATGCCATGATGGGCAAATTCACAAAACCTGTATTATCTAAAGACTGACGAACCATATCAATGGTTCCATCCATCATACCTGATGGCGCTACCATGTCTACACCTGCTTTTGCATGAGAAACAACTTGCTTGGCTATATTGACCAATGTAGCATCATTATCTACATCATTGTCATGGATAATTCCGCAATGTCCGTGAGATGTATATTCACAAAAACAAACATCTGTAATCACATATAAACTTGGGTAATTCTTTTTGATAAAACGAATTGCTTGTTGCATAATTCCGTTATCATTCCAAGTTTCTGTTCCTTCATCATCTTTATGAGATGGAATTCCAAATAACAAAACCGCAGGAATATCTAAGGAAACAACCTCATCTAATTCTTTCGAGATACGATCCAAGGAAAAACGTTTGATTCCAGACATAGAAACAATCTCTGTTTCAATACCAGTTCCTTCTTCAATAAATAAAGGATACACAAAATCATCAACAGACAATTTAGTTTCTCTTACCAATCTGCGAATTCCTTCTGATGCACGAAGTCTTCTTGTTCTAAACATATATTCAATTTCGATGTCAGGTCGAGCGGAGTCGAGACCTAGTTAAAACCTCACGACTGCGCTTGTGGAGACATTATTTTTTCACATAGTGCAAACTCACCGATTCCAACACACTTTCTACTGTTGGTAAATTAGCAACTTGCACATTTTTAAAATGTTTTCTTGCTTCTTTTGCTGTACTTTCTCCGATACAAAATGCTATTTTATTCGGCTGGTTCTCTTGCATATAACTTTCTACCGTTGAAGGGCTGTAAAACAACACGCCAGAAAATTGTTCTCTAACATTTACAGGACTATACATTGTTTTATAGGCTTCTACTTCGTTCACTATAACTCCGTTTTCTGTCAATACTTTTGGTAATGTATCTAAGCGTAAATCGCTACAGAAATAAGTCACTTCTTGCCCTTTTATAGTAGTTGAAAGATAGTCGGCTAATTTTTCTGCATTCTTTTCTGAATGTGCAACCTTTCCAATTTTCTGTTCAATTAACTTCTTTGTTCTTCTACCAACACAGTAAATGTTTTTGAAGTTCAATTCTTGCTTTATAAAACTATTTAACAACGACTCAACTCCATTTTTACTCGTGATAATTACATTTTTAATTTCGTTTTTTACAACCTTTGGCGCAATTCTATTGAAACGAATTTTTATAAAATCACTGTCTTCAACTGCTACCGTTTCTGGCAATAATCTTTTTTGAATTTCAGAAAGTTTTTTAGTAGAGTAAACTGCATATTCTTTGGCTTCTTTTCCTTTTAGAGCAGCCATAATTTCTTTTCCACCTCTATTCAGTACAAAATCTGCACACTCTTTGGCAATATAGTTATGTCTTCCTATTTTTTCTTTAGAAGTAACTTCTATTCTTTTAGTTCCATCTAAATTTAACAAAACTCCTTTAAAATGTACTTCTTCTTCTTTTATATAAGCCAATGCACCAATGGGAGCAGAACAACCTCCTTCTAAAATACTTAAGAAATCACGTTCTACTTTTGCCAACATTGCTGTTTCTTCATCATTTAATTCTTTACAAACTTCTAAAATCTCTAAAGATTCAGCCAAAGCTGCAATTACAACAACTCCTTGAGCTGGAGCTGGTACCATCCAATCTAAACTAAAAGCACCGTCTGGTTTTAGTTTTAATCTTTCCAACCCGGCAGCTGCAAAAATTGCGGCATTCCAATCATTGTTTTTTAATTTATCCAACCTAGTTTGCACATTTCCTCGTAAGCCAACAACTTGATGTGTTGGATGACGATGTAACCATTGCGCTCTTCTTCGTAAACTTCCTGTAGCAATTACCGCATCTTTTTGTGTTAAAAACTCTTCGTTATCTTTAAAAACAAGCATATCATTAGAGTTTCCTCTTTTTAAAACCGCAGCTTGAACAATACTTTTTGGCAATATTGTTGGCACATCTTTTAAAGAATGAACCGCAATATCAATTTCATCATTCATTAAAGCAATATCTAAATTTTTTGTAAATATTCCTGTAATTCCTAATTCGTACAAAGGCTTATCTAGCACCAAGTCTCCTGTAGATTTCACAGGAATGATTTCTGTTTTGTGCCCTAAATATTCTAATTGTTGTTGTACTGTTTTAGCTTGCCAAAGTGCCAACTCACTATCTCTTGTACCAATTCTAATGATCTTCTGCATGTAGTTTTTCTAATTCAGTTTCAAACATTTTACTCACCACATTTATACTTTGCGAAATGGATGTTTCTTCATCTTTTAAATGTTTCACAAACTGTGTTGTTATTTTTTGAATAAACCTAGATGTGATAATCTCTGCATGAGATTCATCAAAGTTTTTCAATTTCTTTTTATGAAAAGCAATTTCATCTTGTTGAATTGAAACCAATGATTGTTTCAATGCATTAATTGCCGGTGTAAATCTACGATGATTTAACCATTCATTAAACTCATTTTTGTGAGTTTCTATAATTGACTCTGCAAAAGGAATTTCTTGTTGACGAATTGCCAAGGTTTTATCTGTAATTTGTGACAATTCATCTACATTAACAAGTGTAACGTTTTGTAAATTTTTCACCTCAACAGCAACATTTGCAGGCATCGATAAATCTAGAATTAGAAGTTCTCTATCTGTAGGAATATGTTCTGTAGTTATTGTTGGGAAATTGGCACCTGTAGAAACAATTAATACATCAGAATTTTGTATTTCTGTTGTTAATGAATCTATTGTTGCTTTATTAATAGAAGGATGTTCTTTCACAAATTCAGATGCTTTTTCTTCTGTCCTATTGATTAAACAAACCGATGTGTTTTGTGTGTATTCTGCTAAATTTTTACAGGTATGTTTTCCCATTTTACCCAAACCAAATACCAAAATGTTCTTTTGATTATAATCGGGTAAATTATCAACAATATATTGCACCGCTGCATAAGAAACAGAAGTGGTTCCAGAGCTTAAACGCGTTTCATTCTTTACACGTTTACTTGCTTGCATTACATGATTTATAAGTCTTTCGAAATATGCATTTGTTGTTTTGTGTTTTTTAGCTTGCTTAAAAGAATTTCTCAATTGACCAACAATTTCGTAATCTCCTAAAATTTGGCTATCCAAACCTGTTCCCATTCTAAACAAATGAGAAATTGCTTCTTGATTTTTATAAACGTTTGATATGGTTGCAAACTCTTCTACCGTTCCGCTAGAAAATTTACACAACAAGTTAATTAATTGAAAAGGGTGTTCTGCAAAACCAGTTACTTCAGTTCTGTTACAAGTAGACAAGACAAAAATTCCGTCAACACCATTTTCTTTAGCTTCTTTTAATAGCTTAACCTGGGCTTCTTTACTTAATGAAAATTTACCTCTAATGTCGGCTTCGGCTTTTTTATAGCTTACTCCAATAGTATATAAACTTACTTGATGCTTTTTTTGGTTCATTTATTTTTTTCAAAAAAGTAGCTCAAAAGTAAAAACTTCTTCACAATAAAAGTATCGCTAAAAGAACTATTAATGTCGCTAAGCGTTTTTTAACAATTTAACATCAAAAAAATACAAAAAAAATGTATTTTTGCTTAAAAATAAGGACTTCTATTATTTATTACATAGAATGATTCTAAATAAAAAGAATCCTTATATAATTTTCAAAATGACAAAAAACAACGCAAAAAGTACTCTTAAAAAAATCAGTATTGAAAATTTATTTTTCTTATTGCATTTTGAAAACAACAGCAAAAAAACACAACGATTTGAAAGAGATATAGATAGCTCTTTTATACAATTGCATTTTTGTATAAAAGGAAGTGCAAAATTCTTATTTAATAATGGAAGTTACACGCTTGATGTTTTAAATCAGCATTGTATTTTGTTATACAACCCTCAACAAAAACTACCAATTAATTTAGAGATTGAATCAAACACATCGTTAATTTCATTGTTAATTTCAATCGAAAAATTTCATTCGTTATTCTCTAAAGAGGCAAATCATATTCATTTTTTAAGTGATGAAAACATCCATAAAAAATATTACAACGACGAAATTATTAAACCTTCTGTATTAATAGTACTGCAACAGATTATCAATTCTAATGTAAACAGCTCTATCAAAGAATTGTTTATCAAAGGGAAAATTTACGAATTACTGAGTTTACATTTTCAAAAAGAAGACAAAACTAATGCAGATTTCTGCCCTTTTTTAGTTGATGAACAAAATGTATTAAAGATTAGAAAAGCCAAAGATATTATTATTTCTAGAATGACAGAGCCCCCTAGTTTACAAGAACTATCAAACGAAATTGGCTTGTCTTTAAAGAAATTAAAAGAAGGTTTTAAACAAATTTATGGAGACACGGTTTATGGTTTTTTATTAGATTATAAAATGGAACACGCAAGACGTTTGTTAGAAAGCAACAAACACAACGTGAATGAAGTTGGCTCTAAAATTGGGTATAGTACTTCAAGTCATTTTATTGCCGCTTTTAAGAAGAAGTTTGGTACCACTCCAAAAAAATACGTGAGTTCTCTACAAAACTAATATATGAAACAATTACATCATACAGAAGTAGAAAACAAACAACAAACTTTTCCAATAACGATTGTTTGTGACGCCATAAGAACCCCCGAGAATATCGGAATGTGCTTTCGCATTTCTGAAAGTTTTGGTGTTCAGAAAATCTATTTACACGAAACTTCTCCGACAATAGAAAATAGAATTGTAAAAAAAACAGCTAGAAATACGCTTGATCAAATAGAACATGAAACCTATGATGATTTTAACAAACTAATCAATCAATTAAAGAAAGAAGGAAACACTATTATTGGAATTGAAATTACAGATCAAAGTATCGATATTCAAAAGTTTGATTTTACAGCACATCAAAAAATTGTTTTGCTTTTAGGAAGTGAACGCAACGGAATTGAACATATAAATTTAGTAGACAAAACAATTGCCATACCAATGTATGGAAGAAATTCTTCGATGAACGTTGTACATAGTTTATCGATTGCATTGTATGAAGTTACAAATCAATTAACAATAAACAAATCCAAAAATAAACGCATCAACAGACAACAATGAAAGGAGTTTTATTAATAAACCTAGGATCCCCAGATAGCACAAAAACAAAAGATGTTCGTAAGTATTTAGACGAATTTTTAATGGACGAACGTGTAATTGACATTCCATATTGGAAACGTTGGCTACTCATTAAAGGAATTATTTTAAACGTTAGACCCAAAAAATCTGCCGCGGCTTATAAAAAAATATGGTGGAAAGAAGGTTCGCCATTAGTGGTGATTTCTGAACGTTTTACTAAAAAAGTTGCAACGAACGCTACTATTCCAGTAGCATTGGCAATGCGCTACGGAAGCATGACCATTAAAAAAGGCTTTAAAGAATTGGCAAAAAAAGGTGTTGATGACATTTTAATTGTACCCTTATATCCACATTTTGCAATGTCATCTACAGAAACTGTTCTCGTAAAGGCTGAAGAAGTTAGAAAACAGTTTTTCCCAAACATCAAGACCACTGCATTACAATCTTTTTACAACGAAAAAAGATATATCAAAGCCATGTCTGACAATATTAAAAAACATTTGACTGGTTTTGAACATGATCATGTGTTGTTTTCGTATCACGGAATACCAGAGCGTCATATTTTAAAAACAGATCCCACAAAAAATCATTGTAAAATAGATGGTTCTTGTTGTGAAAAAAAATCTATTGCACATCAAACATGCTATCGTCATCAATGTTTTGAAACCACAAAAGAAATCGTAAAAGAATTAGGCTTAAAAGAAGGAACCTATAGCAATTCTTTTCAATCTCGTTTATTAAAAGACCCTTGGTTAAAACCGTATACAGATTTTGAATTAGAGCGTTTACCTAAAGAAGAAAACAAGAAAAAATTAGCCGTTGTAACTCCAGCTTTTGTTTCTGATTGTCTAGAAACATTAGAAGAAATTGCCATGGAAGGAAAAGAACAATTTTTTGAAGGTGGTGGAACAAATTACAAACACATTCCGTGTATGAATGATAATGATGATTGGGTAAAAGTGATGAATACTTGGATTGATGAATGGGAAAATAATGGTTAGTGGTTAGTGAAAATAAAATTAATAAATTAGCATGTCAGTTCGAGTACTATCAAAATTAAAATATATTTTAATGAAGATATCGAAACGAAGTTTCAATGAAGAATGAATCAATTTGTATTGAGAACTTCTCGATACGATTTTTTCAAAATCACTCGAAGTGACAATAAAAATAAGAGCATGGATTTTTTATACGTAAAAGCATTACACATTATTTTTGTAGTTACTTGGTTTGCTGGGTTATTTTACATTATTCGCTTGTTTATTTATCAAGTAGAAGCTGAAGACAAAGAAGAACCTGCTAAAGAAATTTTACAGACACAATACAAATTGATGGCTAAGCGCTTGTGGTATATGATTACTTGGCCCTCTGCAGTTTTAGCGAGTTTCTTTGCTTTTTGGATGTTGTATAAAAATCCCGCCTACTTAACAATGGATTGGATGTTGGTAAAATTAGCCTTTGTTTTGGCCTTGTATTTTTACCATGGTGCTTGTCAAAAAATATATACCCAATTACAAAACGACGTTGTTAAGTACTCTTCTTTTAAATTACGAATTTGGAACGAAGTTGCTACCATTATCTTATTTGCAGTGGTTTTTTTAGTTACGTTAAAAAGCGCTATCAATTGGATTTGGGGGGTTGTGGGAATTATTCTATTTGGAGTTCTATTAATGCTAGGCATTAAACTCTACAAAAATGTGAGAGCAAAAAAAGACTGGGACACTTCTAATGAAGATGATTTGTTGGAAGAAGATGAAGAATTAGAAGATTAACTCTTTATCGATTGCTCAAAAGGAATTCGATTTACAATAGACCTTCCCAAGGTAACTTCATCTGCATATTCCAATTCATCTCCAACTGAAATTCCGCGTGCAATTGTAGAAGTTGTGATTTCATATTTTTCGATTTGCTTAAAAATATAGAAGTTAGTGGTGTCGCCTTCCATGGTAGAACTCAGTGCAAAAATCAACTCTTTCACTTCTCCTTTAGCTACTTTTTCAACCAAAGATTCGATTTTTAAATTATGCGGACCAATGCCTTCAATGGGTGAAATTTTTCCTCCCAATACATGATACAAGCCTTTAAATTGTGCTGTGCTTTCAATAGCCATTACATCACGAATATCTTCAACAACACAAACAATTTCTGAATCCCGCTTTGGATTATTACAGATTTCACACAACGCTGTGTCAGAAATATTATGGCACTTGTTACACAATTTTACATCGTTACGTAAATGCAATAAAGCTTCAGATAAATAACCAGTATGCTCTTTTGGTTGTTTTAACAAATGTAGTACCAAACGCAAGGCAGTGCGCTTACCAATTCCTGGCAAACGTGAAACTTCATTCACTGCATTTTCTAACAATTTTGATGAAAAATCCATGGCCGCTAAATTACTAATTATGAATTACGAATTATTAATTTTTAAATAAAATTTTAAAAAGAGTATATTCGTAATTTACAATTCAAAATTCGTAATTAATCCATGCAACCACTTCATATCCTATTGCTCATTGTAGCCTATTTTAGTGTCCTTATTTTTATTTCCTACATCACAGGGAAATCTGCAAACAATCAAACTTTTTTTAAAGCCAACAATTCATCTCCTTGGTATTTAGTAGCTTTTGGGATGATTGGAGCTTCATTATCTGGAGTTACTTTTATTTCGGTTCCTGGTTGGGTAGAAAACCAAAGCATGAGTTATATGCAAATGGTACTCGGTTATGTTGTTGGATATGCAGTCATTGGCTTGGTACTACTACCTTTGTATTATAAATTAAATTTAACCTCTATTTATTCGTATTTAGAAGACAGATTTGGAAGATATTCTTATAAAACTGGTGCAACTTTTTTTTTAATATCAAGAACTATTGGTGCAGCATTTCGATTATTTCTAGTTGCAAACGTCTTGCAATTGTTGTTATTTGATGCTTACGGAATTCCGTTTTGGGTAACCGTTTCAATTACTATTTTATTGATTTGGTTGTATACGTTTAAAGGAGGAATAAAAACTATTGTTTGGACAGACACGCTGCAAACCTTATTTATGTTAATAGCAGTTGGAGTTTGTATTTATACCATTTCTAGTGAAATGCAAATCAGTAATATTTTTTCTTATGTTGCAGATAGCGATCTATCTAAAACCTTCTTTTTTGAAGATGCTAAAGTAGGGAATTACTTTTGGAAACAATTTTTATCAGGTGCGTTTATTGCTGTTGTAATGACGGGTTTAGACCAAGATATGATGCAAAAAAACTTAACCTGTAGAAACTTAAAAGATGCTCAGAAAAACATGTTTTGGTTTACCATTGTGCTAGTAATTGTCAACTTTTTCTTTTTAGCATTGGGTGTGTTACTAACAGATTATGCACAACGAAACGGAATTGATGCACACAAAGACGAGTTATTTCCAATCATAGCAACCAAAGGAACCCTGGGATTAACAACTGCACTATTCTTTTTATTAGGATTGATTGCCGCAGCCTATTCTAGTGCAGATTCTGCATTAACATCGTTAACTACTTCTTTTAGTATTGACATATTAGAGATAGACAAGAGAAAAGAGAAAAAAGAGCAAGAGAAAATTCGTAAAAAAATTCACATTCTGTTTTCATTTGTCTTGATAGCAACCATCCTTATTTTTAAATATTTTATTGCAGATGCCAGTGTCATTGCTAAAATATTTACGTTTGCTGGCTACACCTATGGCCCCTTATTAGGATTGTATGCTTTTGGTTTGTTTACCAAACTACATGTAAAAGACAAAGTAGTTCCATATATCTGTTTGATTGCCCCAATATTAACCTATGTGATTAGTTTTTACAGCAAAGAAAAACTGGGTTTTGACTTTGGGTTCTTTGTGTTGGTATTGAATGGTGCCTTAACTTTTATTGGATTATTACTTTTCAAAAAATAAATTAACTATTTAATTATAACAATACATAATATGAAAAACTGTAAAAGATGTAACCAAGAAATGGCTGATGAGATTAATTTCTGTCCAACTTGCGGAGAAAATCAAAGAGAAAAGAATCTAAACGAATCAAAAGGAAGTACTGCTTTTTTAACAGCACTTTGTGTTCTGACAATCATAGGGTCTATTTTTACTATGGGTAGAGCATACTTGTACGAGATGATTTCTTCCATTGGAAATCCAAATTACATACGTGGTTGGATATACGGAATTTCTAGTATAGGAACATTGATTGGTGCTGTATTAATGATTCAACAAAAGCTAAAGGGGCTTTACATTTATTCTATATCTCAAGGGATTTACATCTTAACAGTTTTTGCTGCTTCGTTTTCTTATGGTGACACATTTAACTTTGCTAGTAAAAGCAGACAAGCTGAATCATTTGCAAACTCACTTGCATCAGGAATAGCAATGCTCTTTCTAATCCCTTCAATTGTTTTTCTAATACTTTATTGGACTAATATGATAAAAAAGCATTTAACCTAATGTTTTATAAATACTAAAGACAACTAAAAAATGAAACATAGAATTGAAGAAGATTTATTAGGGAGCATGAAAATTGCCAACAATCTTTACTACGGAATTCACACGCAAAGAGCTATAGATAATTTTAAAATCTCAAAGGCCAAAATCAGCGATTACCCCATTTTTATAAAAGGAATGGTTTTAACCAAAAAGGCCTGTGCCTGCGCTAATAAAGAAATAGGTACTATTCCCGATGAAAAAGCGGATATGATTATTCAAGCTTGTGATGAAATTCTAAACAACCTTCCAAAATACACCAACTATTTTCCTATTGATGTTTTTCAAGGTGGCGCAGGAACTTCTGTCAACATGAACACCAATGAAGTTATTGCCAATGTAGCCTTAGAGTTAAACGGATATGAATTTGGGAATTATGCTGTTTTACATCCAAACGATCATGTAAACAAATCACAATCAACAAACGATGCTTACCCTTCTGGATTTCGAATTGCCTTGTATTTTTACATCAATCATTTAATTGAAAACTTGTCTTATTTGATAAAAGAAATCAGCAATAAATCAGTAAAATTTTCGAATGTTTTAAAGATGGGAAGAACGCAATTACAAGATGCCGTTCCGATGTCTATGGGCGATGAGTTTTCTGCTTGGGCAACTAACTTAAGAGAAGAGGTTAAAAGCTTACGAAATGTTAGAAATTTAATTTTAGAGTTAAATTTAGGTGGAACAGCTATAGGAACGGGTGTAAATGCTCCTAAGAATTTTACTCAAATCTCTATCAACTATTTACAAGAGTTTACGGGCGCAAAGTTTGTCAAAGCACACAATTTAATTGAAGCTACCTCAGATTGTGGTGCTTACGTAATGGTTTCTGGAGCATTGAAAAGAATGTCTGTAAAACTATCTAAAATTTGCAACGATTTGCGCTTGTTATCTTCTGGACCACGTTGCGGATTTAATGAGATTAACTTACCAGAAATGCAAGCTGGCTCATCAATTATGCCTGCAAAAGTAAACCCTGTGATCCCAGAAGTTGTAAATCAGGTTTGTTTTAAAGTAATTGGTAATGATGTTACCATTTCTTTTGCGGCAGAAGCCGGACAATTGCAATTGAATGTGATGGAACCCGTGATTGCACAATCGTTATTTGAATCTATAGAATTACTATCTAATGCCTTTACAACTCTAAGTGACAAATGTATTAGCGGAATTACAGCAAATGCAAAACATACCAAAAATATGGTGTTTAATTCTGTTGGATTAATCACTTATTTAAATCCATATATCGGTCACCACATGGGTGATGTAATTGGAAAAGAAGCCATTACTTCAGGTAAATCTATACGAGAATTGGTCTTAGAAAAAAAGCTGCTATCTGAAGAAGAATTGGACGCTATTTTAACAGTAAAAAATTTAATGCGCCCAGAATATAAAGTCGGATTAAAAAAAGAAAACTAATTTTTTATCGCCCACAAAACATTTGTATTTTTACCAAGTAAAACAAACTCATGGCACACGATTTAAGCAATCATCGTAAATCATATGAAAAGCAAGAATTGTTAGAAAGCAATTGCCCAGAAAACCCTATCGAATTATTTCAACAATGGTTTTTAAATGCCGATGCTTCTGAAATGGTAGATGAAGCAAATGCGGTAACTGTTTCTTCAATTGGATTAGATGGTTTTCCAAAAAGCAGGGTAGTGTTACTTAAAAAATATACCTGGGAAGGATTTATCTTTTACACAAATTACAATTCAGAAAAAGGAAAAGCGATTTTAGCAAATAATAATATTTGTATGTCTTTTTTTTGGGCTGGTTTAGAACAACAAATCATCATTAAAGGAAATGCAGAAAAATTGGCAGAAAATTTGTCTGATGGTTATTTTGAATCACGTCCAGATGGAAGCAAATTAGGCGCTTGGGCCTCAAATCAAAGCGAAGTTGTGTCCTCTAGAGAACAACTAGATAATCAATTAAAAGAGTTGGAAAACCAATTTGTAGGAAAAGAAATCCCTAGACCCAAACATTGGGGCGGATTTTTAGTAAAACCTATTTCTATAGAGTTTTGGCAAGGAAGACCCAACCGGATGCATGATAGAATTCGATATACTTTGCAAAAAGATTTTTCTTGGAAATTAGAGCGTTTAGCCCCATAATTTTTTATATTTACTTTATCAAACTTTGGAATGAAAACACTCTATATTGTTCGTCACGCAAAATCATCTTGGGATTACGAATCTATTGCAGACATCGATAGACCATTAAAAGAACGTGGTATCAAAGACGCACATTTAATCTCTAATTACTTAGCTGAAACCATCAAAAAACCAGATGTTTTTGTAACCAGTAGCGCAAACAGAGCACTACATACAGCAATTATTTTTTGCGATAATTTTAGTTATCCTTTATCTAACTTATACATAAAAAAACAATTGTATAATTTTAGCGATGGTTATTTGGTTAAAACGATAAATGCCTTGGATGATAATTTTGACTCTGCTATTATTTTTAGTCACGATCATGGCATCAATACCTTTGTAAATAAATATGGTAGCAAACCAATTGCACATGTACCTACTTGTGGTGTTATTGGAATTGAGTTTGACACCAAACATTGGAAAAACTTAAAGAAAGGAACTACCACATTGATAGAGTTTCCTAAAAACCATAAATAAAAATACTTTTGTTAGAAATTAAAAAATACGCTGCAATAGACATTGGTTCAAACGCCATACGTTTACTGATTGCAAATGTTATCGTAGAAAAAGACAAAGAAACTCAATTCAGAAAATCTTCTTTAGTTCGTGTTCCAATTCGTTTAGGAGCTGACACATTTGTTTCTGGAGAAATTACTCCTACCAACACACAGCGATTGGTAGATGCTATGGAGGCTTTTAAATTATTAATGAAAATTAATAATGTAGAAAAGTACAAAGCTTGTGCAACCTCTGCAATGCGCGAAGCAGAAAACGGAAAAGAGATTGCTAAAGTTGTTTTGGAAAAAACAGGTGTAGAAATAGAAATTATTGGAGGAAAAAAAGAAGCTGCCATCATTTCTTCAACAGATTTAAATGAATTGATAGAAAGCGACTCTTCTTATTTATATGTTGATGTTGGTGGTGGAAGTACAGAATTTACCATATTCTCTAAAGGGAGAATTATTAACAGTAAATCCTTTAAAATGGGTACTGTTCGTTTAATAAACAACTCCAAATCAGAAAATAAAATTATTTTTAAAGAGGTTCAAAAATGGATTGAAGCCAATACAAAAGACCTTAAAAAATTATCTTTGATTGGTTCTGGTGGAAACATCAATAAAATTTTTAAAATGTCTGGTAGAACACTAGGAAAACCCATTTCTTATATTTATTTAAACGCTCAATATCAGTTCTTAAAAAACATGAGTTTTGATGATCGTATTTCTGAATTGAGTTTAAATCCTGATAGAGCTGATGTTATTATTCCGGCAACAAAAATATATTTATCTGCAATGAAATGGAGTGGTGCAAGAAATATTTATGTTCCAAAAATTGGTTTGGCAGACGGAATCATAAAAAGTTTATACCGCAATAAACTATAAACTTTCTTGTACATAATTCTGTATTAAAGCATCAAATTTTTCTTGATGCTCTAAAAAGGAACTTTCAATTGGTAAGTAATATAAATTTTCTATTCCATCCGACAATCGAACAAAGTCTTTTTCGGTAGTTAACACAATTTTATCTTTAGATTTTATCGCATTAAATTGCTCTTTGATGTTTGTTATTTCTTTATCTAAAAACTGATGGTGGTCTGAAAACTTAAGGTGTTTGAAAGGGCAACTCAATGATGTCAAATGATTTTCTAAGGGCTTCGGATTTGCGATTCCAGTAACCAATAAAACTTTATATTTATTTAAATCAGAAGTTTTAATTTTTGATGTAGTATTTGATAACAAAACATCAGAATACTGAATAGAAGAAAAGAAAATAGGCCCTTTAAAATATCTTCCTATTAATTGCTGCAATTCTTTTTTTTCTATTTCATCAATTGTTGTAGGACATTTTGTAACCACAACAACATTAGCACGCTTAACACCTACTCTTCGTTCTCTTAAATTCCCTGTTGGCAATACAAAATCGTTCGAAAACAAGTCATTGTATTTTGTTAGCAAAACATAAAAACCTGCTTTTACTTTTCTATGCTGAATAGCATCATCCAACAACACAACTTCTGAGGTATTCATTTGCTGAATTCCATGTACTCTGTTTTCGTCAACAACAACAGTAATATCGTTAAATTTTTTAGAAAACTGCAAAGGTTCATCACCAACTTCTGAGGAATTTTTAGTTTGATTTACAACAATAAAACCTGTTGTTTTTCTACCATAACCCCTACTTAAAACTCCAACCTTATAGGTTGATTTTAACAGTCTAATTAAATATTCTATTTGAGGAGTTTTTCCGGTGCCTCCCACAGATAAATTTCCTACGGCTATAATTGGTTTATCAAATGAAGTTGATGCAAACAAACCTAGATCAAAAAAGTAATTACGAAGAGTTGTAACAATACTATAAATGATGGCAAATGGGAATAATAAAAATCGAATAAATTTCATTAGTACTAAAGTAATTAAAAATCTTAACTTTGGTTCTCGTTATATTTTTCTTTTTTAAGAAAATTACGCAATTTGAAAATTAAATTCATTTCAATGAAAATACAAAATATAACCAATTATTTAGAAGAATTAGCTCCACTCTCTTACGCTGAAGGATTTGACAATGTTGGTTTATTAATTGGAGATCATACTACTGAAGTAACCGGAGTAATAGTTACTTTAGATAGCTTAGAAGCAACCGTTGATGAAGCTATTGCTAAAAACTGCAATCTAATTATCAGTTTTCATCCAATCATATTTGGGGGTTTAAAAAAATTAAATGGCAGCACTTATGTAGAACGTGTTGTAATAAAAGCAATTAAAAACAACATTGCCATATATGCAATGCACACAGCTTTAGACAACATAAAAAATGGTGTGAGCGGAAAAATTTGCGAAGTTTTAGGGTTAAAAAACACAGAAATATTAATTCCGAAATCAAATTTACATACTCAGGAAATGATAGGAATGGGAATGATAGGTGAATTAAATTCAGAAATGAATGAGGTTGAGTTTTTACAATTTATAAAAACAACGATGAAAACAGCATGCATTAGACATTCTGAATTTTTAGGGAAACCAATAAAGAAAGTTGCTGTATTGGGAGGGTCTGGAAGTTTTGCAATAGAAAATGCAATTGCTCTAAAAGCTGATGCATATATTAGTTCAGATTTTAAATATCACGATTTTTTTAAGGCAGAAAAACAACTTTTATTGGCAGATATTGGACATTATGAAAGTGAACAGTTCACAAAAAATCTTTTAGTTGAGTATCTTACAAAAAAATTCACTAATTTTGCCATCATTTTATCACAAAAAAGTACAAATCCAATTTATTACATTTAAACATGGCAAAGAAGAAAGAGGTTACGGTTGAAGAAAAATTAAGAGCGTTATATGACCTACAATTAATTGACTCTAGAATAGATGAAATTAATAGCGTTAGTGGAGAATTACCTTTAGAAGTAGAAGATTTAGAAGACGAAATTGCAGGTTTAAACACTAGGCTTTCAAATTACGCAGAAGATGTAGCAAATTTAGATACAGATATTAATAACAAAAAATTATTAATTGAAGAATCTAAAGCTTTGATGAAAAAATACGAAGAACAACAAAAGAAAGTTAGAAATAATAGAGAATTTGATTCTATTACAAAAGAAATTGAATACCAAGAATTAGAAATTCAATTAGCTGAAAAAAGAATTGGAGAATATGCTGTTAGAATTGAACAGAAAAATGAAATCATAGATGCAACTAAAGAAAAATTAGCTAAGCAGAATGAGCATTTAAAACACAAAAAAGCTGAGCTTGACGGAATCTTAAAAGAAACTGAAAAAGAACAAAAAATGCTAGTAAAAAAATCTGCTGAATTTTCTGCAGAAATTGACGAGCATTTATTATCGGCTTATAAAAGAATTCGTACTAAAGTAAAAAATGGCTTAGCTGTTGTATCTATAGAAAGAGGAGCTTCTGGTGGTTCTTTCTTTACAATTCCACCACAAGTTCAATTAGAAATTGCTACTCGTAAAAAAATTACGATTGATGAATATAGTGGTCGAATTTTAGTGGATGCTGATTTAGCAAGAGAAGAGAAAGAAAAAATTGACAGCTTAATGTCTTAAGAAAGAAAACTTTTAAATATAAAAAAACTCGGAGAAATTTCTCCGAGTTTTTTTATATCAATATTTTACATTAATAATCCATCTTTTTTATAAAGTCGAGTTTTTGTTTCCAAATATTAATCTCATCTTTATAAGTATCAATATTAGCTCTAACATTAACCACTAAAGGATTATCTTCGTTTGCATTAGAGAAAAAGCTCAAATTATTTTCTAACTGCTGAATTTCTTTATTGATTTCATCAATTTTCTTTCTAACAAATAACTGCTCTGAATTTAATTTATGAACATTCCCTTGAGCCATTAATCCGTCTATCAAGTTTTTATATTTTAACATTGCTATTTCGTCTTTACTTAAAGACAACCCTTCTAACAACTTATCTATCTGCTTATAAAATTTACTTTCTAAATGCCTAACACTTCTTGGTGTATCCCCAAAATCTCTCCATTTTTTAATAAACTCGTTAATCTCTTCTATGGTAGCTTTTTCTACTTTTTTAATTTCTTCTAAATAGACCTTTTTCTCTTCTATAAAAGCTTGTTGCTCTTTGTTTAAATCGTCTTGCCTATTATGATATCGATCAAAATAATGATTACAAGCAGCTTTTAATCGCTTCCAAATATCATCAGAAAATTTTCTTGGAACGTGTCCTATTTTCTTCCAATCTGCTTGGATTTTTTTCATGGTATTTGTTGCATTTTCCCAATCTTCGCTATCTTTAATAGATTCTGCTAATTCAATAAGTGCATTTTTCTTATCTAAATTATCCTGCTGTACATTTTTTTCTTTTTTATAAAAAGTATTTTTTGAAGCATTAAATTTTTTTGTAGCTGCTTTAAATTTTTGCCAAACTTCTTCACTCTTGTTATAAGGCAATTTACCAACATCAAAATATTGCTTTCTCAATGCTTCAATATCATTAATGCTTTTTTGCCAATCAATATGTTTTTTATTTTTAGAAGTGTCGTAGTTTTCTATCAATTCAATTACTGATAACTTTTTATCAATAATCTCTTGATGTTGTGTTTTTAATGACCTAAAGTAATCGTGTCTTTTATCATGTATTTTTTTACTAGCAGCACTAAACTTTTGCCAAACATCCTCTCTGTGTTCTTGAGAAACCGGACCAATGTCTTCTTTCCATGCTTTATGATATTGCTGTAGTTCTTTAAAAGCATCGTTTACATTTTCCAATTCTTCCAACGCTTCTACTTTTTCAATCAGCTTTAATTTTTCTTCTAAATTATTCTTAAAATCTAAATCTCTAAAATCATTGCTTAAATGTAATAAATCGTAAAAACGTTCTACATGATGATGATAATTTCTCCAAGTATCGTTGTATTTATTTCTAGGCACAGATCCAATTTCTCTCCAATTTGTTTGTATAACTTTAAAGTTTTTATACATCGTGTTTGGTTCTGCATTTTCTATCAATTCTTTAAGTTCATTGATTACTTGATGACGCTTTTCTAAGTTGTTTTTTAATTGTGTATCTAAATTAGCATAATACGCATCTCTTTTACTTTTATAGTCGGACAGTAATGAATTGTATTTAGATTTAACTTGACTTGAATATTGAAAATCAATAGAATTACCACCTTCTTCTAAAAATGCAGCTTTCTTTTCGGCTAATATTGCGCCAAATTTTGAATTGAATGCGTTTTTAATGGCATCAATATTTTTCTTTAACTGTTGTATAGGAAAATCCTTTAGAAGTTTTTCTAATTCATCTACCAAGCTTTCTAACTCCATGTTCTCATATGCTAACATTGGGATAGAATTCTTCTCTTCGTCTTTTTCTGCTTCCTCTGCTACTTTATCTTCAATCTCTTCAACAACTTTGTTCGTTGCTGTTTTCTCCTCTTCTACTTCTTCAACTTCTGGTTTTGTTTCAGTTTTCTGATTTTCAACGGGTGTTACTTCATTTTCTTCTGGAGTTTGATTGACTTGATCTTCTGTATTTTCTTGATTTTTATCTAACATCTAATAATGTTTAAGGTTCCTATATTATTTTTTAAATATAGGGATGTATTATAAAATGACAAAAAAACTTCGCTTATAATAACAAAATTTTAGGAATTCCAAATTTGCCAAGATTTCTCTGCTTGAAGCTGTAACATTTCTAATCCGTTTTTAATAATTGCGCCTTTATTTTTACCATTCTGTAAAAAGGTGCTTAAAGCAGGATTGTAGATTAAGTCGTATAATAAATGTTTAGAAGTAATGTATTGGTAGGGAATATTTGGACATAAATCTGTTTCTGGGAAAGTACCCAAAGGGGTACAATTAACAATGATTGTATGTTCAGAAATTAATTCTTGTGTAAGATTTGAATAGGGAATTTCATTTTCATTTTCTGGATTTCTAGAAACAAAAACAAAATCGATGTGTAGTTTTTTTAATGCGTATGCTATTGCTTTTGAAGCACCTCCAGTTCCAATAATTAAAGCTTTGGTATGATGTAACTCTAGTAATGGTTTTAAGGAGTTTAAAAATCCAACAACATCTGTATTATATCCTTTACACTTTCCGTTTTTTAAAAATTGAATAGTATTTACTGCTCCTATTTCTTTAGCTTCAGCATCAATTTCCGTTAAAAAAGGTAGAATTTCTTCTTTATAAGGTATGGTAACATTCATTCCGCATAAAGCTTTATTTTGTTTCAAAAGTAATGGAAACTCTTGTATGGATTGAATCTCAAAATTCTTGTATTGATAATGCAAAAGTTCTAATTCATCAAACTTTTCTTTAAAATATCCGCTAGAAAATGAATAAGAAATATTTTTTCCTAACAAACCAAACGTATTGCAATTATCTTGTTTTTTTTCTTCTGTCATAAAAATCTATTCCTAAAATTAATGCAATTCCTAAAACAATATAAAAAACAGCAAACCATGTTTCTGAAGTCGAAAGATCTGGTAAATATCGTTCAAAATTTTGAACAATTTTATTTCCTTTTCCATCCAATAAAAATTCTCCATTTTGTGTTGTAAAAATTTTGTTTTTCCAAGGCCATACAATTCCTAACGAACCTGTAATGAATCCAATAATTATTGCTGTTACAATTTGATGCCATCTTTTTAAAACATACCCTAAAACATGAGAAATAGATACCAATCCAAATGCTGACCCAGCAGTAAAAACAGAAATTATTTTTAAATATCGGATATTTTCTGATTCTTTTAAAACCTCAAAATCACCTGAAAGCAACCCCGTAACAATTGTAAATAAGCCATTTACAGAATCAACCAACAATAATACATAATTCCCTAATAAAATTAATATAAACGAGCCAGATAACCCTGGTAAAGTCATTCCTGAAACACCGATAATTCCGCACAAAAAAACGAACCACAAATTATCATTCTCTTGTGCTGGAGTCATAAAACTAATTCCGACTCCAACTGAAATTCCGATAACAAAAGAAAGTGTGTTTTTTAGATTCCAATCGCCAAAATCTTTATAAATATAAAAAACAGAACCGATAATCATTCCGAAAAACCAACTCCAAACATACAGCTCATAATGATGTAAAAAATAGTCTAGAATCAAAGAAACACTAAAATAACTAAACATACTTCCACCTATAATTAAGAGTAAAAACTGTCCGTTTACATATTGGTAAAAACTTTTAAATCGACCATTTATTAACAGTTTAAATGCTTTGACATTTATCTTTTGAAAAGAATATATCATTTCTTCATAAAAACTCAACACAAAAGAAACCGTACCACCAGAAACACCAGGAACTTTATTTGCTGCTCCCATTGCCAATCCTTTTAAAAAAAGAGCACTTTTATGTAAAAATGTACGTCCTAATTTCATTTTATTCTTTCTTAACCGCTAATTTTTCTAATAATAAAATCAATCCAAAACCTACAACTGCTAAGACAATTGCTAACAACAATTGATTGTTTTCAAAAGAAAATGGAGAAATGCTTTGTTGATTCAATGGTACTTTTACGCCCTGGGAATTGGTTCTCCATGTCAATGTTTCTTTCCATGGCCAAATTTTATTTAATGAACCAATTATAAACCCAGTTAACACTGCTAATGTGTAGTTTTTGAAATTTGTAAAGAGCCATTTTAAAATTCTAGAAAAAGTTAACAATCCAACCATTGCTCCGCCCCCCACAATTGCAATTGTTGTAAAATCTCTATTATTTACTGCAGCCAATACTGGTTTGTAAGCACCTAGCAACACTAAAATAAATGCTCCGGAAATTCCGGGTAAAATCATTGCACAAATTGCCAAAGCTGCTGCTAAAAACAAAAACAACGAAGATGAGTTTTCTGTAACTAACGGATTCAATGTTGTAATATAATAAGCTAAAATAGCCCCTAGAACTAGAAGAACAAAAGTGAAAAGATTCCATTTTTCAATTTGTTTTGCAATGTAAATGATACTTGCTAAAACCAAACCAAAAAAGAACGACCATATTAAAATTGGCTCGTTTTCCAACATCCACTTGATGGCTTTTGCTAAAGAAACAATACTTACAAAAATTCCTATAAATAAAGACACTAAAAAAGAGCCATTCATTTGATTCCAAGCTGCTTTTACACCTTGTTCTTTTAAGGTTTTAAGCAACTTGAAATTGACATTACTAATAGAAGTTAACAACTCTTCATAAATACCAGATATAAAAGCAATTGTTCCTCCAGAAACACCAGGCACAACATCAGCTGCTCCCATGGCCATTCCTTTTAAACCGATTACCACAAAGTCTTTAATTGTTCTACTCATTAATTTGGTTTGTTTTAGTAAAACGAAGATACAGGAAATTGTGAAAATAGCGATATTGTATATTTATTTAGTTTGACACTAAAGATTTAAAACTCTAACTTAGCCATATCATTCTTAAAAAATTAGAAATTATGTATAGAAAATTAGGGCTTTATTCATTTTTGATGATGTTTTTAATTGGTTGTAACAGTCAGAAAACGACTCCAATAAATATTTCTGAACTTACCATTACACAAATACATGATGCTTTTAAAAACGGGAATTATACAAGCGAAGTATTGGTTAAAGAATACATTAAAAGAATTAAAGAATACGATTCTGAAATCAATTCAATATCCATAATCAATCCAAATGCAATTACTATCGCAAAGAAATTGGATGAAGAATTTCTAAAAACGGATAAACTAAGACCGCTTCATGGAATTCCGATTATTATAAAAGACAACATCAATACCAAAAACCTTCCAACAACTGGTGGAGCTTTGGCTTTGAAAGATTTCATTCCGGAAGAGAATGCATTTGTTATTGATAAACTGGTTGATGCAGGTGCAATTATCATTGCAAAATCGAATATGGCAGAATGGGCTTTTTCTGCAATGTATACAGAAAGCTCAACAAAAGGAACCACTCGAAATCCGTATAATTTAGATTATGTTCCTGCGGGTTCTAGTGGCGGAACCGGAGCTGCAGTTGCTTCAAACTTTGGGACTATTGGATTAGGAACAGACACAGGAAATTCTATTCGTGGGCCATCTTCTCATAATTCACTTGTTGGATTTAGAACTACGTTAGGACTCATCAGTAGAGAGGGAATTATTCCATTGTTTTTAAGAAATGATGTTGTTGGGCCTATGGGAAGAACTGTTGAAGATGCAACTCGCATTTTAGAAGTGATGACAGGAGTTGACCCAAAAGATGAAATAACATCCTATTCGGAAGGAAAAACGTTTAAAAACTACGCACAGTTTCTAGATAAAAACGGATTAAAAGGTGCAAGAATCGGGGTATTAAGAGAGTTAAGTGAAGACAAGGTAGATCTAGAAATTAAAACTTTGTTTGAAAAAGGAATTGTAGATTTAGATTCTTTAGGCGCAATAATTATTGACCCATTTGTTGTACCAAATTTTGCTGAACTACGACAAAATCAATGGTGCTCTGAATTTAAAAAAGATGTAGAAGCATATTTAGCAACTTATGTAAAAAATGACACCATAAAAACCATTGAAGATATTATTCGAATTGGAAGCACCTCAGAATACGCCCGCAACAACCTGCTTTCTGCAAGCAAAAAATTTACACGTTGGGGAGATGCCGAAGAAAAATGCTTCGATGCATATAAAGACCCAAGAAGAATTGCTTTTCGGGAAGCAATTGAAAAAGCAATGGATTCATTAAAATTGGATGCCATTATTTATCCTACCTGGAATAACAAACCTGCAAGAATCGATTTCTTTGAAAAGGAATATTTGGGAGATAACAATCAAATTATAGCTCCACATACAGGGCAACCTGCTTTTACAGTTCCAATGGGGTTTACCAAAGGTAATTTACCAGCGGGAATTCAATTTTTGGGCAGAATGTATGCAGAACCTACTTTAATAAAACTTGTGTACTCTTACGAACAAGGTACATTACATCGAAAAGAACCAAAATTAAAAGCAACTAAATAATTATCTTTGTTTTGAATTAAAAAAATTTATAAACGTATCGTATGAAAAAAATCATCCTATTAGCACTAATCACAATTGTTTCAATCAGTTGTAAATCAAAAGAAGAAAAAGCAACAACAGCCCAAAAAAAAAGAGGCTCAATTAGTCATTACTCCCATTGAACACGGAACAGCTGCATTTACCTTTGGTGATCTAACGGTGTATGTTGACCCAACTGGAAGCGCGGAAGCATTTGCAAATTTCTCTGCACCAAACTATGTTTTTATTACAGACATTCACGGAGATCATTTAAGTGTAAAAACGTTGGAATCTTTGGATTTATCAAAAACGACCATTGTTGCGCCAAAAGCTGTTGCCGATAAATTGCCAGAAGGAATTTCTAAAGAAATTATCATTATGAACAATGGAGAAGAAAAAACGTTTGGTGTTTTAAAAGCTGAAGCAATACCAATGTATAACCTTAGAGAAGAAGCGCTAAAGTTTCATAGCAAAGGAAGAGGAAATGGGTATGTTTTCACATTGGGTAATCAAAGAATTTATTTTTCTGGAGACACAGAAGACATTCCTGAAATGCGTACACTAAAAAACATTGACAAAGCTTTTGTGTGTATGAATTTACCTTACACCATGACGATTGAAAGTGCTGCTGATGCAGTTTTAGAATTTAAACCGTAGAGGTATACCCATATCATTATAGAGGCACTGGAGGCTTGAGTGATGTTGCAAAATTTAAAAGTTTGGTCAACTCAGGAAACAGCGACATTAAAGTTGTTCAATTAAATTGGTATCCTAATCAAAAATAAAAAAAGCCCATCCTAGGATGGGCTTTTTTTTATCAATACATTTACTTATAATAAGTATTTTAAAATTTAATACTTAAGATTCTCGTTTTTATCCCAAAGCCCCCAATAAGCTCCAACATCTCCTTCAGATCCTACTTTCCAAGATTCATCAAAAGATGAAAAATAGAAAATATCTATAGCCTCTTCTTTAGACCATTTTTGAGTATTTATAAAATATTTTATAGCATTTTCTTCAGAAGGATAAGCACCTTCTAAATTTGTACCCTCACTTGGCCATCCTGTTTCTGTAATTATAACTTTTTTTCCATTCCCTGCTTTAAGAGCTCTATTATACATGTCTTTCATATACAACAAAGAGTAATCTTGATCACAACCTTCCCAAAATGAGTAGCAATTTGCAAGAATAACATCACAGGCATCTGTAATTGCTGGTCTTTCTGTAAATTCGTAATACGCATCTACATAACCTACTGGAACGGTATCAGGTATTTTCTTTTTAGCATCATAAATATACTCTAAAAGTTCTTCTTCAGTCAGATCTCCACGGTACATTACTTCATTTCCTACTGCTGCAACATCTACATATCCTTGTTTTGCAAGTTCTATTAAATTATTAATTTCTTTTTTATTAATTTCATAATCATCTCCTAACCAAGCACCTACAAGAGTTTTCATTCCCATTTCTTTTGCTATTTTAGGAATCATTTCATTACCCTCTGTACATGAAAAAGAACGAATCCATTTCGTATATGGTTTCATGATTTCTAATCTTCTTCTAATCTGTTCTTCATTAAGTTCATCTCCAGGTTGTTGATTTTCTACATACGGACTAGAACATAAACCATGCATTCCAGACTCTAAAACCTCTTTAAACAATAATTTAAGCTCTTTTATAGACTTGCCATTCAAATCTATATTTGCTAATGTTAAAAATTTTTCATTTCTTCTAGACATAATTAAAAATGCTTGTATTTTTTTATTATAATTTTCCTCTTCTATTTTCAAGAGTCTCTTTAATGCTTCTAGCTCTTTTTTCATCCAAGCTATATTTCCACATCACCCATATTGCTATTAATGCTGTCAAAGCTGGTATAACAATATCCGCTATCCTTAAATTTTTCATAGTTTCTGCTGATTGAGAAACAGCTCCTTCATCAAAACCAACTAAAGTCAATATTGCTCCACTTAATACCAATGCTATTGCTTGCCCTAGTTTAACCATCCACCAATAAATCGCACCAAAAGTTCCTTCTTTACGTGGCATTCCATTTTCTAATTCATCCAAGTCACACACATCTGCAGTCATACTCATCATAAGAGTAAATAATCCACCCAATCCAAATGCCATAAAAGGAATTGGTAAAAACATCAACCAAGGTCCTCCTTGACTAAGATCCATACTAAACCAAGACATACCAATACTATCTAAAAATGGATTTATTGCATCAAAAATTGAAGCTACAACGTTGTTTAATCCTTTACCAATACTTGATTGATTAAATTGAGCGTTTAATGAATTATCAAAGCCCCACCATTTTAGGCAGTAACCGATAATTGAAATAACAGTGGTAATGATAAAAGCTTTTCGTTTTCCTTTTTTATTCGCAATACGTGAAACAATTGGAATAACCATAAAAGCTGTAACAACAGCAGTCATAGAAGCAAACCAAGCAGGCCATGTTGAAGCTTGACCATAGTCTCCGTTATAGATATAGAAAACAATGATAAAAAAACTAAATGAAGCTACCATTTGAAATCCATTAAAGACTAAAAATGTAGCCCCGCATAATTTCATAAAAGGTTTGTTTTTAGAAACTTGTTTTATTCCTTTAAACAATTCTTTGAAACTCGATGAAAGTGTTTTAACACTTATTTCTTTTCTGTTTTCCATTTTTCCTGCATCTATTCCTCTACAAAATAAAGCTGGTAAAACTCCAAGTATGATACATCCTATTCCTACAATAAGCGAAAGATTTCGTACACCTGTAGCTTGTAATTTCTCATTTGTTATTTTTAAAAGCTCATCTCCTTGAAGCCCCATTTCTCCTATAAGTCTTAAAGTTTCATCACTTAATGGAAATACCGTTGGATCTGCAATAACAACCCAAAACCAAGGCACCAACATCCAAGCTACTTGTCCGACTGTATTAGCAAATGCCATCAATCGTGTTCTTTCATTATAATCAGATGTCATTTCATATCCTAAACCAACTAAAGGGGTTGCAAACATTGTATTTCCAACAAGAAACAACAATGACATCATTAAAAAATACCAAAAATTAAACATCACAGAATTGTCTTCACTCATTTGAAATAAGAGCGCAAATAAAACACCACTTAAAACAGCTCCAACTAAAATATAGGGTCTTCTTCTACCCCATTTCGATTTTGTGTTGTCAGATATAAATCCCATAATAGGGTCTGTTAAAGCATCAAATATTCTTGGTAAACCTCCTAATAAACCCGCTAAAAAAGGATCCATTCCGTAGGCTGTTACAAGAAAGAACATGAATACTGCTAGTGCTCCAGGTAGTAAATTAAGTACTAAATGTCCTGAACCAAATGCTGTCTTCTGAATGAAAGGAACTTTATCACTTGACAATGTTTTAAAATTTGACATATTTTATTTTTTTGTTGCTATAACGATAGTCTGAATAGCTTGCGAGTTAATTTTTATGTTTACTTTACGGGTATCCAGTTGTAATGAAAAATCTTTTGTTTCTTCACCTTGATTAAAAACAACTACTGCAATTGTTCCATCTGGATTTCTTGCAGAAGTAACCATCAATTCTTTATCCGTGTTTGTAAAACCAATCCGTTTTGCATTAGGTCTTATAAACTTGCTAAAATGTGATAGTGTATAATAGATTGGTGTAAAATACACTTCATCGGTTTCTGGTTTTACGATTACTGGAGCTACACACCAGTTTTTAAACCAATTTGGGCCACCTTGAGTATCTAAAACCATATTCCAATCTACCCAACCATCTACCCAATTATTTAAACACCCTATAATATCTCTAGCATATCTATTTACTGGAGCATATTTTGGATGCCAACTTTTTTGTTCTTCTGGAGCCCAATCCCAACCCCAATCTGTAGCTTCTTTTTTCCAATACCATGCATCATCTTGCCATCTTGGAACTTCAGAATCTACACAAGCTTCGGTCTGTATTAAATATTTCTTAGGGGCTTTATCATGTGCATATTGTAATGCTTCTGGAAAAACTTTAAATGTACTTTCGTACCAATGAATTGCTGTTCCAGAATAATATTTAGAAGAAGCCTCATCTTTATACATGACGTCTACCCATTCTTTTAATCCTTCTCTATTTTGATCATATCCAAGTATTTTAATATCAGATTTTCCATTTGCTTCAAGTTTTGGACCTAGATGATTCTGAACGAAATTGGTCATTTCTTGAGGTGAAAAATGCATACTCTCCCAATTGTTTCCATTCCCATGAGGTTCATTTACTACTGTAATTCCCCAAATATTAATTCCTTCTGCTTTATAGGCATCTAAATATTTTGAAAAGAACAAAGCATAACTGTCATTGTATTTTGGCAATAGTTTTCCTCCAACATATTGTTTATTATCTTTCATCCAAGGTGGAGCCGTCCATGGTGATGCAATAATGTTAAATCCGTCTTTGGATATTTTCATTGCATCTTTTATCATCGGAATTAAATCATCTTTATCTTCTTGAATACTAAAATGTTTAAGCTCTAAGTCATCTGCAACAGGGGCATACGTATAATTATTTAAAGAAAAATCACATGAGCTAATATGTGTTCTTGTTAATGAGTAATTTGCTCCTTTTTCTCCAAAATATGCTTCTAAAACCATATTACGGTTTTCTGTACTTAACTTGTTTAATAAGTATGCTGAAGATTCTGTAAAAGAACCTCCAAAGCCTGTAATTGTTTGATATTCTTCATTTGGTATAATTGTAATTACAGTTTCAGGTGATTCTGAATTATAGTTTGTTAACTTAGTTAACTTATTACCACTTGCAGAAGTTTCAAACACATCTACATTTAATTTTCCATCAGTGTTACAAGCACTCATTATTATTAATATTATTAGTATAAAACTGTTTTTTTTTACCATAAGAAAGATTATTTTTTAGCCTTATTATAAGCCTTCTTTACCACATCAAACGTTTGTTTTTTATTTCTATCAATATCTACAATCCCCCAATATTCTTCATTTGGAGAACCATCATAAGGAACACCACTACTATTTGGTGCCCACCCTCCAGGGTCTTGCTTATCGTAACTTCCTGCTTTCCACCATCCATCTGTAAAAGAGAATAATGTAACCCCAGAACCAATATGATTGTTTTTAAAGACGTTCTTTAAAATAGTTGCATTGGCATCGGCTTGAGCTTTTTGATTTTCTCCTTTTTCATATCCAGCTTTTGAAATGGTCATATAACTATCTCCACCCGCTTCAGACAAATACATAGGTTTATCGCTTATTGCTTCCCATTCTTTATAGATACTACCAGGATTGTCCCAACGATATACATTCAGACCCCAAACATCAATATTCGGTGAAAGTTTTAATGCTAATGAATCGGGTAAATCTCCATGTGCAGTTGTTACTGGATGGTTTGGGTCTTTTTGATGAATTAATGCAGCTGCGTTATTTAAAGCATTGTACCAATTCTTTATATCTCCATCAAACCATTCTGGATGATAATTGTATTCGTTTCCAAGCTCCCAAAGTAAAATTGCTTTATGGTTTTTATATTTATCTACATAGTTTATAAATGAGCCAGAAGCTATATCATAAAAACCATTTTGATCATAACCAAAACCAATAATTACTTTAATATTTGCGTCCGCTAATTGATCTAACACGTTTATATAGTCTATTGGAGCATACACTCTAATGGTGTTTATCCCTGCTTCTTTCATTAAAAGAATGTCTTCCTTTAAACTGCTAAAATCTCTTTTATTTGGACTTCCTTTTGGAACCGGATGATAACAAATTCCTTTAATTAAGTATGGTGTATTATTTACTAAGATTTGTCGTTTAAAAACCTTTACTATATGTTCTTCTTTTGTATTACAGCTATATGTTGCTAATACAAAAAGGGTGAAAATAAATATGTTTTTAAGTTTCATTATGTTTCTTTTTAATGTTCTTGCAAAGATTTAATTTGCGGCACCATTACATCATCCATTAATAATGATTTATCTCCGTTATATGTTTTTACAATTGGATTTCCATTTCTCTTTAATCCTTTAAAAACTCCTTTATCTACCATGTCCCAGAACACAAATTTTGCCTTACCATTTATAGTAAATAACCCGAAATAATTTTCAGATCCATCCGGATTTACAATATCCTTCCAATTCTCATCAAAAGCTTCAAAATAAAAACACGACATGCCTTTTTGTGTTGTCCATTCTCTCATAGCTTTATAATACAATGCTTCTTTAAACTCATCTGTAGCGTTAGATTGATTAGGCCCGTACATTCCGTTAGAACGACTTGCCCAACCTGTTTCACCGATATGAATTGGCTTGTTAACGCCAATACTTAACATGTATTTTTTTACACTATCGTATTGAGAAATAGCATACTTTTTTGCTCTTAGCATTGCCGCTTTTACTTTATCTTCTTTTGACAAGCTTTCTTCTTCAGGCAATACTCCCCAGAAAACCGGATTGTAATGGGTATCATGCATAGGGTACGTATGCATTGAAACATAATCTACAGCTTTATAAAGTGCTTCTAAATCTTTGTTGTGATAACTCGTATCTCCACCACCCCAAGAAGCAAAATTATCTGAAGACGTAATCCAAACATCTTTTGATAGCTTTCCATCTTGTTTTAATTTTTGTAAATGGTTTACCCACTTTAAAATTACCCAAGGCTGCACAAAATAACTGCTAGCCCAATGAACCATAGCTTCATTTCCTACCGAAATAATCTTTACAATATCTGGGTATTGATTTGCTAGTTTAACCGCTTTTTCAATTTCAGAGGCATTATTAACCTCATCTTCTAAATTGTGATTTGGATGAGGAGTCCAAGCACCTTTACAATCTATCCAAGCCCCTAACATTACATACATTTCAAAACTTGGGTTTTCATTTTTTAATTCGTTAATAGCCTTTACTACATTGGAAGCTTTTGCATACTGTAAATTGTACGTTCTTACTATTCTTATTCCAGCAGCTTCTAAGATTAACATATCTTCTTTTAGCTCTCTAATTGTTGGCTGAACATCTCTTGAATTTGTTCTGTAACCACCATAAGAAATGGCTAAATAATTTGAGTTTCCTAATATTTGAGATGCTTTCATTGAATTCACTTTCTTTTGTTGTTTTACACTAGAATTACACGACAATACTATTGCCATCATGATTAAACCAACTATTTTAGTAGGTAATTTTAACATACACTGTATTCTATTTAACTACTGATACTGTTAAGCTTTGAACACTATTACTACGTTCAAATATTAATTTACTTGTTATTTTATCTAATTTTAATGAATTAAATTTCTTTGAAGAAGCGTTATTAAAATGCACTTCTATTGACTCTTTTTCAGAGATTTTATAAACAACTGGAACCTGACAATAGGTAAAACAAAGAGTGTTTTTGTCTAACTCTAAGGTTTTAAAATCTCCCATTACATCTACATATTTAAAAGTTTTTTGTTCTTTTAAAAACTCTTCTTTTCTTAAAATGCTAGGATTAAATTGTAATATCCCTTCTTTTACAAAAATGCCTAATTCACCAAATCTACTTAAGATGTCTTCTTTAACTTGCCCCGTCATTCCAGGTTGTTGAACTCCTTTTGTAGAAGGCGTGTGAGAATAAGGGTCTGTTGGAAATCCTCCATATAACTTGGGAGATTTCTTTACTCCTATTCCTTCATTAATTTCAAAATAATGATCAAATAATTTTCCAATGATTTCTGATTCTTCCTTATTGTCAATAGCATTCTGTGTAACTTCTTGAACTGCTAATTGCAATTTAGAAACCATATGCCAATAAATAGAACCAAGACCTTCATAGCCGTAAAAAGTACCTGATCTTCCAGTAAATGACTTATGATTAAAGATGTTTTCAAAAATATCAAACAATAAACTCGATTCTTGCTCTTTTAATTTCTTAAACTCTAAAGGCAATTCATTTAATGCTGATTTTAAGCTTTCAACATTGTTAAAATCTCCATTAAAATGATAATTATCTAAACAATCTTGCTCAATGATTTGAGTGTTTCCTTTTTCAATTAATTTTTGCAAAAGGGTTGATTTTTCAACTTTCTCTTTTGGGATGTTGTTTCTATCTAAAAAACCTGGCAACTCTTTGTTAGGGTATAAAATATAGCTGTATTGATCTTCTCTAAAAAGTTTACTTGCTTTTAAAGCATTTAATACGATTACACTTTCTTTTGCTGACAAGTAACCAGAGCTTAAAACTGCAACTTGACCTTCTAACATTTCTGACAAGTAAGAAATAGAAACTTCTTTATTGTTTGTTATAGTCATTAAATTATAAGCATGATACAAATTATCTACTCTCTTATTAGCTCTTATAGAATGATCTATAAACTGTAAAGAAGTATTGATAAATGAGAGCAAGTCATCTTTTGAAATATTCTTTTTATTACTAGAAAACTTTTGGTTGTAAATTTTATTTCTATAAGTACTTCCTGCATTTCCTAAACCATCCAATATGGTTTTACGATCCTTATCTGAAATTTTGTTGGATAAAATATCCTTATTGTTTTCTAAGGTGTTTTTTACGTTTTCAAAAAACAACACAAGTTCTTCTGAAACTTTTGTTTCATTAAAGTTTGATTCTTTTAAGATTGTTTCAAAAAAACTAAAAAATCTTCTTAAATAATAGAGCGTAACCATAGACACCCCATTACCTACCAAAGCGTTATTGGCATCATTCCATTCTGGTCTTTGAGTGTTCATCCAAATTCCACCTTCTGGAATAAAATTTGACATTTTAGCAAGAACAATAGCAAGAATTTTTTCTGTAAAATTAACCTTACAAATAAAGTAGTTTTCATCTCTTAATAAAGCTCCATCAACCCCTAGTTCATCTCTCTTTTGCTGAATTTTACTTTCGTTTTCAAAATCAAATTCTATGGTGTCTTTTGGATCTTTTAAGATGTCTTTATAACTTTTTATTCTATAGGGTATATTTGCATATACAAACAAATTTTCAGTGAAATATTCTTCTAACTTGTTTGGATAATAATTTTCTATAAACTCTAAAAACTTTAACAAATAGATTATTTGATGATCACCCCAATATCCAATATAAGACCATGGATTGTCTGGTTCTATTGTTTCCCAATCAAAACCTCCTTTAGTAACTCTGTATGGATTATATCCATCAAAAGTTGTGGCGTTTAAGAATTTATGAATCATTCCTTCTATAAACTCCGGATATGAATGCGCAAGTGCTTCCCAGTTTTGGAAAATGTCTCGCCAATTGCCTTCATAATCTAAAATTTTAGATCCGTCTCTTTCATCCCTTGTGTTGATTGAAAACTTATTCCAAGGTCTACTCGGGTCTCCATGTCTTCTACTAAATTTTAATGGCAAATATTCAAAACACAATCTTCTAAAATTCTTGTCTTCGTTTTTAGAAGCAGCTTTTTTAATATGATTTACTGAAAATGTATTTGGTAAGTTTTCTAATTCTTTTGTATGCTTTTTAAATACTTTTTTATTTGCATTGGCAATGTATTTTACAAAGTCTACTTTATCAATAGTATAATTATCATCAAAAATTCCTCCACGCATGATGTTAAACATCGTGTTAGAAAAATGTCTTGAATTTCTGAGTGTATTTGCGCTTAACTGAAGTCCGTCTGATGCCCCAACTAATTGAATTAAATGATTGGTTCCTTTATCAATATCTTCTTGAAGAATATTTGAAAAGTTCTTCTCTTTTTTTATTTTTTCGTTTAACTGAATAATGTTGGTAACCGATTGGTTTACATTCGCAATTAAACTCCATTCTTTTTTTTCTTTTGGATTTAATTCTTCCTTAAAAGAAACAAAGTATGCGCCTTTTTCAGCTTTCACATCTGTTTCTTGTATGAGATCAAATCCTTTTCTAAAATTACTAACTTGTAAAGAAGACAACAAATAGGTAAGATTTGAAATACCTGTAGACCAAACAATATTAGACTTAAGTGCTTCGCTTGGCTCTGCTTTATCTACTATAATTGCACTCAAAGCAAAAATTCCAAGTCCAGTTTCTTTAACCAGTTCACTTCTCTTATAAGCATCAACCAAATTACTACTTGCTTTTTGCAAATCTTCTCCTACACCATAAGGTAAAACATTTTGTAATCCATCTAAAACAGTAACTGTAGTTTTTAAAGCAGCATTATTAATAAGAGATGATTTCTTTACAAAACCATAGATATTGCTAGAATTCCACTCAAACACAAAAGTTAATTCTAAATCATGATTGATTTCTTCAAAAATGACTTTATTTCCATAAACATTCTTATATAGGTTTCTAGACGTATTGTAAACCCCTTTGTATTTTGTTGAAAAAGGTTCCCACAAATACTGTTTTCCTTCTTTCAGAACTCTTAATAATGTTTTTGTTCCAGTAACATCCTCAGATTCGGTCACCTTATCATCAGTGTAATAAGGAAACAACGCTTTATTACTATCTTTTCTTCCGGCAGTGACTCCTCCATTACTAGAGATAAACATCCAATGGTTAGAATTGCTAACAATGCTCATAAAAAACGGACGCATTGTTTCTACATTAGAAATTTTATTAAACGGCTCGTTTTTAATTAAAACTTGTTCTCCAGTAACTTCCTTTTCTTTTATAAAAGATTTAGAATTACCTATATAAATTTGTTGTGCTTTATTCATTTATAGTATTCAGTACTTAACCATTAACAATTATAAACTAATAGTCAAATTAAATTCTCTATAAAAATAAAATCATAGAGAATTATTGTTTGTTTATTAATAAACAAAGAGGCAAATTCAATCAATCAACAATGAATCACCTCTTTGTCTTAACATTATTTTATTGGTAAACTTTTACGTAATCTATTTCTATAAAATCTTCCGTAAATGCGGGATCAACTGTTCCTCCTAAAGTTCCACCCATTGCTAGGTTTAATATTAAAAAGTAATCTTTATTAAAAGGCTTTGTTGCATCATTTGTAAACACATGATAAGAAACTCCATCTAAAAAGAATTCGATTTTAGTGTCTGACCACTCAACAGTATAGTTATGAAATTCTGTAGACGCATTTGTAATTGCTGTAGATTTTGTAGGACCATTTCCTCCTGAGTTTCCAGGATAATGAACTGTACCGTGTATTTTAGTTTTATCTGTACCTTTTTGCTCCATGATATCAATCTCTCCTGAAGCCGGCCAACCTACAGTAGGAAAATCAGCTCCTAACATCCAAAACGCAGGCCACGTTCCTTGAGCATTAGGTAATTTTGCTCTTATTTCTACGCGTCCGTATTTAAACTCATACAATCCTTCAGATTTTAATCTTGCTGATGTATATCCAGCGCCATTTGCTTTGGCTTTGATTTTTAAGGATCCATTTTCTACTACTACGTTTTCAGAACTATTTGTATAGGTTTGAAGTTCTCCATTACCCCAACCTCCTGCACCAAGGTCATAAGTCCATTTTGTTGGGTCAGGTCCTGCTGTAGTAAAATCATCTTCCCAAACTAAATTATTATACGTATACGTTGCTCCTTTAACAGGTTTTGTAGATGTAAATTTATGATACCAAGCAGCTCCAGATCCACTAGCAGGATCTTCTATAACTCTTACAATTAACTCATCACTAGAAACAGAAATGATATCATACGTTCCAGAACCTACTAACCACCCCATAAATCCACCATCAGAAATTTCAAATGTTGTTCCTTTATAAGGTTTATTATTATAAGTCCCTTGGGTTGCTGCTTTTGAGGTTGACGGACTAAATGACACGTTTTTAACACCAAACATTTTAGTTGCTACAGTTGCATCATGACATTGATCTCCACCTACACCTATGAAACCTGCATAAGTACCTGGCACAAAAGCTGGTCCGGTAGTTTGCTCAAATGTAATTCCGTTTGCTGTTCTTGTAAATACAAATTCATTATCATACATACATCCTTTTTCTGCATCCCAAGCTTTAATTAAGTTCCACCAAGCTTCATATGCAAACTCTCCATTTCCATAATCATCCGTAACAGGTCCCAAACCAACATGTAAATCTTTATCAGCTTGCCAGTACCATTTTTTACTATCTCCAACATTAGCTCCACTTAATAAATTCTCAGTATCTACATCAGAAAAAGAACTATACACTTCAACTTCAATTGTCTTTGTAGAGGAGTTACCTCCCTTACCATTTGCTTTCACAACAACGGTATACTTGTTCACTCCTACTTTAGAAAATCTTTTCGTTAATAACCCTGAAGGTGATTTTTCTGCTACACCATCAAAATAATATACATAAGAAGATGCGTTTTCTGCTGAAACTGTAAAGTTTACAGTTCCTGTTCCATCTCCAAAAGGATTTGTAGCATCTTTACCTACAAGCTCTGCTGTAATGGTAATATTTTTTGGAGCTATTACTTGCCCAAATTCATAATCTTCTTTTTGACAACTATTAATTAATAGTCCAACGAATAATGCGAATATTAAATATTTATTTTTTTTCATGATTCTTTTTTAAAATTGTGTAATATCATCTAAATAGATGGTGTAATTAGCTGAACCATCACCTTGAGTACCATTATCCATAATTAATACTAGATTATAAAAATCTATCGTTGTACTAATTCCTGTAAAGTCAAAAGTTAACTCTTCCCATGTATTTGCAACAGTAGTAGTTGCTGTAACTTCTGCTGACGCTGCAGTATTTGGCCATGGCGTAGCATCTTCAAATTTCATTAGTAAATTCAATCCAACTCTAGGTGACCAAACTTTTACTTTGACTTTATTTTGACCTACAAACGAAAATTTCTGTGAAACAGTTATTTTAGAACCTGCCCAAACTTGGCCCGCTTTTTTGACTAATTGTGCTACCATAGCGGTAGAATTACCAGTAGTTTGTGGATTTGCAATTACAGAGATATCTCCACCATCAAAACTACTTAATGTAAATTTTGGTTCAAAGTCTAAGTAAGATGCAAGTGATATATCATCAATATAAATTGTGAAATTATCCGTACCATCACCCTGTGTACCATTGTCCATGATTAACACCATATTGTTGTAATTAGTAGCTGCATCTACTCCTGTTAATGTAAAACTTAATGTTTCCCATCCTCCAGTAACAGTTGTTGTTGCAGTTATTTCTGCCGTTGCCTTAGTATTTGGCCAAGGGGTAGCATCTTCAAACTTCATCAATAACTTTAAACCAGATCTTGGAGACCAAACTTTAGCTGTTACTGTAGCTCCTTCTGCAATAGAAAAAGATCCATTTGCAGCAGTTACTTTAGATCCTGCCCATACTTGACCAGCATCTTTTATTAACTTTAACACCATAGAAGACGAATTTCCAGTTGTCTTTGGGTTTGCAACTACAGATGTATTTCCTCCATCAAAAGCACTTAATGTATATGGTGCTTCAAAATCTATTGGAGTTGCACTATTAGCTACAGAAGGTGATTTATAAAAATAAATATTATCTATAAAAACAGTTCCTGTTGCCCAAGGTGTTCCAACAAGCTTCATTTGGAAAATTTCTGTTACTGTTAAACCTTGGTCTGTGTATTCTTTCATAGGAATATCAAGACTAGTCCATTTTCCAGCAGTTAAACTTTTAGTTACTGGTTTTTCTGATGTTGTTCCAGATGCATTATTTATCAAAGATGTTTCTAGATGTGTTGCATCTCCAGATGTCCACACATCAATATGTAAAAACTCCATTGAAGAAACATCTATAGATGTACCATCTTTTAATGCAATTCCTTGATAACTTAGTTTTACGTATTGCAACATCTTGTCTCCACTTAAATCAAACTCTGCCCAAGAACTACCTTGTGAAGCTTGACCCCAGTCTGGAAAATAATTGGTTCCTACTACATCAGTATATGCCGAAGAATAAATTGAGATTACATCTGCAGAGGCTCTTGTTGGTGGTGCCGGTGCAGAAACTGTAGGTTGTAAAATTTCGGTTACAGTAAATGTTTCTGCATGTTCAGTAGTGGCAATTGCTGCACCTTTAACAATCACTTTTACATCATAACTTCCAGGGGCTGCATATTTATAGTTTATTGTACTTCCTATATTTGCTGTAGCTACTGGTTGAGTTACACCTGTTTCTCCTGAATGAAATTCAAACATCGTAGCAAAATCTGCTTTCGCAGTAATATTTACTTGTTTAGAAGTTCCTGGATCATTTTCTATAGTTGTAACTAAGTTTTGAGGAGCCTTAAATGAAACAACTAATTCTTGAGTTGCTTCTGCTTTATCTCCTTTAATATTTATTGCTTCTATCTTAAGTGTATAAGTACCTTCTGCATAAGTGTGCTGTGTACTTCCACCGATTTTAACTTCAACAGGTGTTGTAGTACCATCTCCATAATATACTTTAAAGCTATTTGCTCCATCTGCAACGGGTGTAATTGTTACTAAACCTGTATTATCTTGTGTAACACTATAGGTTGCCGAAATATTAGTTGGAGGAGGAATAGATTCTAAAAAATCTAAGCTATCTATATCTTTACAAGCACTAATAATTATTAATATTAGAAGTGTTTTATATATATTTTTAATTTTTTTCATATTTCCTAGTTTTAATATCCTGAATTTTGACTCCATTTACCTTGAGAAAATTGAATTTCTTCTAACGGAATAGGAAATACCTCGTGTTTACCTACGGTAAATCCAGGAATATTAGCTCCTCTTCCTGTTCTAACTAAATCGAAAAAGTGATGTCCTTCTCCAACTAATTCTACTCTTCTTTCATGATAAATTGCATCTGTTAATGCCGATCCGCTTAAACTTACATTTTTACTTGTATTTCCAAAAGCCCTAGCTCTTACCATGTTTAAATAAGTTCTTGCTAAACCATCATTCGGTGTCGCTTTTCTATTAAATGCTTCGGCTGCCATAAGCAATACATCTGCATATCTAATAGCTCTATAATTGTTCGGATTTGTTAAATTCAAATCTCCTGCAGCATCAGCACCTCTTTTTCTTGGAATGTATTTTCTATTAAAATACCCTGTATGCTCATAACCAGTTGTGTAAGAAGCACCTGTCTGAGTTGCCCAAGCTGCAATGTCTAAAATAGCAACATCTTTTCTATTATCTCCAACCTCAAATTGATCTACCATTTCTTTTGTAGGTACATTAAAACTAAAACCTGAAGTAAACAAGGTTCCTTGATAACCTCTAACACCTTGAAAACCAACAGCTACATTACCTTCACTACATTGTAAACATCCAAACCCTGCTCCTTCTACATCTGTATATTGAACTTCAAACACAGAACCTTTTCCGTTTTCTCCTTCAAATTCAAATATTTTATTATAATCAGTTTCCAATTCATAAGGTCCATTTTTAATAAGATCATCTAAAACTGAAGAAGCTTCATTGAATTTATCTTGAAATAAATATACTTTACCTAATAAAGCTTGAGCAGATCCTTTTGTTGCTCTACCTGTTTGAGGAGCTGTATATGATAAGTTAGCAATTGCATATTTTAAATCATCTTCGATTAATTTATAAACCTCTGTTTTTGGTGACCTTGCAATTGTTTTCTCATCTCCTAACACAAATCTACCTTCTGGTTTAATTGGAATATCTCCAAACCATTTTACCAATTCAAAATTATAATAAGCTCTTAAAAAACTTGCTTCTGCTATGTAAACTTCTTTACCTTGAAAAGCTGTTTTATCTTTAAACTCTAATATATATGCCGCTCTATTTACACCTCCAAACATCCAGCTCCAAAGATTTTGTAACTGTGCATTTACTGGTGTATGAATCATATCATCTATTTGTTGATATCCTGGAACGTCTGTAGCACTTTCTCCTCCACATAATGTGTTGTTTGATGCTATTTCACCCATCAATACATTAATAAAAGTTGATTGTAATGGGTCATATGCAGCTACTAGAGCATTGTAATAATCTGACTCTGAATTAAAGTAAGACTCTGAATCTTCTGCATATATTTTTGACTCATCTAAATAATCATCTGAACAAGAATTTAGCACAAAAAGACTTGCCATAAAGATGATTCCTAATTTTATTTTTTGTTTATATTTTCTCATCTTTCTATTTTTTAAAATGTAACATTTAAACCTAAAAGAAACTGTCTTGCTGAAGGATAGGTTCCATAATCTATACCTGCTCCAATAGCTCCACCATTAACAGTTGGATCGTATCCAGTATACTTTGTAAGTGTAAATAAGTTATTGATTGATGTATATATTCTTAACTTCGCTAAGCCTACTTTTCCTAATAAATCTTCAGAGAAATTGTACCCAATTTGTATGTTTTGCAAACGTAAAAAGGAAGCATCTTCTACAAAGAAATCTGAGAATAACTTATTGTTTGTAGCATCATTAGTTAATCTTGGAATAAAGTTACTTGTTCCCGGTCCTGTCCATCTACCTAAATAATAATTTGGCTTATTCACATTTGGTAAGAAACGTTCAAAGTTTCTAACCATATCTTTTCCTAACTCTGCATATAAATATGCTGTAAAGTCCCAGTTTTTATATTTAGCTGACATATTGAATCCCATATAAAAATCTGCTTGAGGGTTACCAATATTGGTTCTATCTTTAAAATCAATAACTCCATCTTTATTTACATCTTTATATCTAATATCTCCTGGTGAAGTAACACTAGCTCCTAAACCAGATTGAGATGGATGATTGTTAACTTCAGCTTGGCTTTGAAAAATACCGTCAGTAACCAAACCATAGAAATATCCAATTGGTTGCCCTACTTGCATTCTAGATGGCGCTAAATTACCGATTGCAAAGGCTCCTCCTTCAACAAAAGCTCCATCTAATACTTCTGTAACTCTGTTTTTTACATAAGTAACATTGTAAGACAAGTTTATTGAAGCATCATCGGTTTTTAAAGCCTTATAGTTAATTGCTAATTCTGCACCTGTATTTTTAGATGTACCCGCATTTACGGTTGGATTTGCGCCCCCTGGTGCACCAGATCCTAATAAACCTGATACTGGAAAATTTTGAATTAACAAGTCTTTTCTTGTTTCTTCAAAATAATCTGCTACGATAGATAACTTGTCATCAAATAAATTAACATCTAAACCAATATCTAATTTTTCAGCTGTTTCCCATGTTGCTAATGGATTTGGTAAGCCTCCTTGAGCTGTACCATCTACTAATTTACCATCTAAAACATAAGTTCCTTCTCCATTTAATAAAGATCTATAAAGGTTATCTCCAACTAAATTTCCTAACGTACCATAACTTGCTCTTAATTTTAAGAAGTTAATTGTCTTGTTGTCTTTTAGAAAGTTTTCATCAGAGATTTTCCATCCAGAAGTTATAGACCAAAAACTGTCTACTCTTTTGTTTTTTGCAAACACAGAAGCACCGTCTCGTCTAACTAATCCAGAAAATAAATACTTTCCTTTATAATCATATTGTGCTCTTGCAAAAAATGATGTTAATCTTATATCTCCATTACCAGTATTAAAACTTCTTTGATCACTTTGCAAGTTTGTTAAACTAATATCTGCAAATTCGTATGAGTTATTTGGCACATCAAATCCTGTTGCATAAATACCGTCAAACAAATCATTTTGTACACTCGTACCTAATGTAAATGTGGTATTATGATCTTCTGCAAAAGTTTTAACATAGGTAGCAAACGTTTCCCAGTTTATCCTGGTAGATGTTGTTTTAAACTGATAAACAGAACTTTGGGTTCTATTATATACTTTACTAGATCCATAATTGTAAATAGGAAAGAACGTACGTTGTTTTTCATTGTATATTTTATATCCTAAACGAGAAGTAACAGATAAGCCTTCTAAAGGTTTGTAAGTTAAACTAAAATTACCTTCAATTCCACTTCCATTATTTTCTCCAAAGGTGTTTTTTAATAATGATAATGGATTTACTACTTCAATTCCTAAAAAGTTATTTGTATCATCTTCATTAACACCAAAAGTTGGTGCATAGTTTAAACCATTAAACAATAACGAACTGTCAAATCCTTTAGAAGCACTAGTAAAGTAGTTTGCTATTAATGAAAAATTTAATTTTTCTGTAACATCTACTCCTAAATTAAGTTTGATGTTATTTCTAATGAATTTAGATTTCTCTTTAGCAATAATTCCATCTTGTTCTGTTCTTGAGGCACTTATATAATATTTAAAATTTTCTCCTCCTCCAGACAAACTAATGTTATGATTCATTAATAATGCATCATTAAATAATTGATCTTGCCAATCTGTCCCTTTTCCTAATTGACTAATATTAGTAAAAGGTAAATTTTGTCCACTTGCTCCATAAGCTTCATTTAATACTAAAGCATACTCTGTTGCATTTAAGTAGTTTAATTTCCTTGTCGTTTGTTGAATAGCTGAGTAGGTGTCATACTTAACAGTAGCAACTTTATTCTTCTTACCTATTTTTGTAGTTACAAGCACAACTCCATTTGCTCCTTTAATACCATATATGGCTGCTTGAGCATCTTTTAAAACCGTTATAGATTCTATATCGTTTGGATTGATACTATTTAAATCTCCTTCATAACCATCTACAATAGTTAATGGCTGATTATTGGTGTTAGAACTAATACCTCTAATTATGATATTAACTTTTGCTCCTGGTGCACCTGAAGATAAGTTTACAGCAACTCCAGAACTTGTTCCTTGTAGTGCAGTTGTAGCATCAATAGGTTTTAAGATGTCTAACGTTTCTTCACCTACTAATGAAACAGCTCCAGTAACATCTTTTCTCTTTTGTTTTCCGTAACCTACGATTACTACTTCATCTAGCTGTTGTGTAGCTTCTTTCAACACAACATCTATTGTCGATTCATTAACTATTACTTCCTTGTTTTGGTATCCTATAAAACTGTAAACTAATACAGATCCTTTAGAAACATTTGCTAACACATATTTACCATCGAAATCTGTTTGTGTTCCAATAGTCGTGTTTTTTACAACAATGTTTACTCCTGGTAATGGATCTCCAGTAGATTCATCTGTAATTACTCCTTTAACAGTAATACTCTGACCAAGTGAATAAACCGTAAATAACAGGAAAATAACTAGTGATATTTTTTTTCTCATAAAAACGGGTTTTTAATTTTCTATAAATCTAGGGGGTAATTATTGTGAAATCCATAAAAACACCCACTACAAAAATCATACATTGCTTAAAAAAAATAAACAAACCCTTATAAATATGGTAATTAGGGGTGAAAAAAAATCACAAAAAAATAATCTGAAATTTTGAGTGTTGTGGTTTTGTATAGGTGCTTTTTAAAGGTAAACTAACACTAAATACCTAAAATATAATCTGTTAAGCTATCATTATGCTCTAAATTCATTTTTTTTCGCAAACGATATCTTTTTACCTCAACACTTCTAGGTGAAATATTTAGAAGAGGTGCAATTTCTTTAGATGACAAGTTCAACCTTAAATATGCACACAGCTTTAAATCATTTGGAGTGAGTGAGTTATGAAGTGATTTTATTTTTTTTATGAAATCTTTATCTGCATTGTTAAAGGCTTCAATAAACATTTGCCAATCACCTTTGTTATTAATATTCTTATCAATTATTTTAACAACATTTTTAATTCCTTTTTCCTCTCCCTTTATTAATTCTATTTTTAAAGAATTCAATAATTCATTCTTTTTAATGATACTCATTGTAGAAGAAGCCAACTCTCTGCTTTTACTTTCAATTTCAATTTTTAATTGATCATTTCTAGACTGCATCAATTCTTTTTCTTTTGCCAATGCTTTAAGCTTAAAGTCTTTTTCTTGTTTCTCTAACAATCTTTTTCTCTGATTTCTATAATAGCTTTTATAAACTCTATCAATTAGCAGTAGAAAAAATAGTAACAAAACAGCATATGCTACTTTTGCTAATGTGGTTAAATACCAAGGATTCTTAATATTAAAATTATAAGAAGCCGTATTAGCCGTATTTATATTTCCAATTTTTGCCCGAACATGAAAAACATATTCGTTTCCTACTGGTAAGTTTTCAAAAGAAACATATGATGTGCTTAACCAATCACTCCAATCAATCATATATCCTTCTAATAAGTATTGATACTCAATATTTTTGTCTTGGGTTAAAAAAGGCACATGATATTCAAACTCAATATTATTTTCGCTGCTTTTAAAATCTCCATTATTTTTTAAAATAACATTTTCTTTTATTTTATTAAGTTTATTCTTTTTTATAGAATTAATTGAAATTTGGTACAGAGTTTTATCTTTATTTATATCGTTTAAATTAACCGTTATATACCCGTTGTTAATCCCTAAAATAACATCTTCATCACCTATGGTTGTTAAATTTTCAAAGCCTTCTGCTCCTTCCCTAAGGGCTTTTGATATCGGAATTTTTTTTATGATTAATTTTTGATTTATGGCATTTGGCTTAACATAACTAATGTCTTTATTAGAAAAACTCCATAAAATGTCATTTTCTGCATCAAAAATCATTTTACCAGAATCGTAGGTTTCTGTTGAATATAATTTACTTAAAATAGTATCTTTTAATAGCTCATTTGTTTTTTTAGAGTATTCATAAACTCCATTTTCATAGGCATACAATATCCTCTCTTTATATTTTATAATATTTGAATGAATTTTTTTACTAAAAACTGAATTGTTTTTTACCTCTAAAACCTCTCTAAAATCGTCATCAACTTTAAGTGTGTATAATCCTTTATATTCGTGGTTTACTAAAATTTGAGTCTTATTAAAGACCTCAAAAGACCTACTTGAATTGTTAAATCCTTTTATTTTATTTCTTAAACTCCATTTATTTCCTTTCTTTTCAAGAATATACAACCCAGAATAATTTCCTTGCATTAAGGTATGATCATTAAGTTGTTTGATATTCCAAGTTCCAAGAATATCAATTTTGTTTACAACCTTTCTATCATCTATAATCATTGTTCCCGAGTCGTGACCACAAAACAATTTAGCATCAATAACATTTAAATTCCAAACTTGACCTTGGGTTCCTTTTATCAATTTAAATTCTTCTTCTGTATTGTATTTTTTAACATACAATCCTTGGTTGGTCCCTAAATACAAATCGTTTTGATACAACTTTGTAGTATATACAGTTCCAATTTTCCCTTCTTTATCATTGAATATCTTAATCTGAGAATTAATATTCACACTGCTAATTCCATTATCTAGACCCAACCAAACGACACCATTTGAGTCTTCTAACATTGATAAAACCGTATTGTTTGATAATCTATTGTTCTTGTTTTTTTCATAAGACAACTCACCTTTACTTGTTAAGAATAAAACTCCATTAGAAATAGTCCCTATAGCAAATCCATTATTTTTTAATTGAATACTGTTATATACTTTTTTGTTTTTAAGAAATCTGTTTGCATTCTCCCAATACGTGAGCTCTTTGTTTTCTAGCATTACAAAGCCCTCTGTATTTGTTAAAATAATTAATTGATTTTCATTTTGATGAATATTTATGATATCATTCTCTCGAAAAAGTGTATTGTCAGAAATTAATTTCGGCTCACCATTTTCAATTTTAAATAATCCTTTGCCTAATTGTTGAAAATAGATGGTGTTTTTAACACTAAACATTTTCGTTATTTTTACATCCGAAGAAATAATTTTAAACTCATTCGTTTTAAGGTTGTAGAAATAAATTCTTTGCAAGGACTGAAATAGAACCCAGTCATCATATTTAATAATATTCCAGAATTGCTCGTCTTCTAATACAGGAATGTTAAATTTAGCTACTAAAGAAGTAAAATACAACTCACCATAATCATCTCTCAACCAATACCCAAAATCCATATAAAACCCTGTAAATATTTTGTCTTCAAAGACATTTACAGATCTCATTATTGTTGAATTTGGCGTATTATACAGCCTCCACTTGGCTCCATTAAATTCTAACAGACCAAAGTTATTTGCTACGTATAAATTTCCTTCTTTAGATTGACTTAGCGACCAATTTTGCGCCCCTGCATTATAATTCTTTTGAGAAAAATTATTGACAGGTGGTAACTCTTGAGCACTCAAATTATGAGTTACAAAAAGGACAAGAAACAAAAACTGAATCTTTAATAAATGGAATAAATATTGCTTTTTAAATATCATCACTACAATAATACAAATAATAATAGCAACAATAAAAAATGATACTAGTTTAAGAAATAAATTAAAAACACTCAGGAAAGTATTTACTCAGTAGCTTTTAAATAATTGGTAATTATAGTTTGTACCTTTGCATTGTCAAAAACTGTTGGGTACAGTTCTTTGATAATTGTTCTGTAATCAGCATCTATTGCTAAGGCATTTTTTAAATGAACTAAGCTGTATTTCTCTTTAGACGTCAACATAAATAAACCACACAAACGGTATTCTATTTCTGCAAATTGTTTGTATGTATTTTTTGCTTTAACTAATATTTTTAAAGCATCATTGAACTCACCTAAAAACAACAATACATCTGCCAATCCTACATAAATTTCTAATGAAAGATCTTCTAAATCTAAACACTTATAAAAGGCTTTTACGGTTTCCTCGTAAAAATTTAGTTTTAAATTTATCTCGGCATATTTTCTCCAATACATCGGATTTGAATCATCAATATGCAGTGCTTTTGTAATATAATATAAGGCTTTTTGATATTCTTTTTCTTCTTGAAATAAATTTGTTAACAGCAACCAAGCCTTATCTAACAAAGGGTCTTCATGAACCGCCTTTTTAAAATATTTTGTAGCTGTATCTAAATCGCCTAATTTTTGATAACATTCTCCAATTCTCACACAAACAAAAGCCGTAGGATCATCTAATTCTAAAGTTATTAAGTAATTCTGAATAGCTTCTTCAAAACGTTCTAATTCTTCTAATGTTTTGGCTTTTTCTAAATAACCACCAATAAAAGATTCATCAATAACAACAGCATAATCAAAAGCTTTTAATGCCTCTTTGAATTTATTTAACACAAAATACTGTCTTCCTAATTGATGCCAAGCAACTTCGCAATACGGATTTGTATCTATATAATTGGTTAAAAAACGAATTGCTTCTTCATGGTTGTTTTCCATGTCAAAACAATACACCACATTGTATAAAGACGAATAATCTTCAAAATCTACATCAATACAATTTGCAAAATTTAGTCGTGCATTTTCAAAATCATCTAAATACAAATATTCCATTCCTACCATAGACCAAATATCTGCAGGATCATCTGTAATTGCTAAAATTTGATTCAATGTTAGAATTGCCTCTATATGCTTGTCGTTTTTAGATAAAATAATTGCTTTCTGAATCAATAACTCTTCATTGTTTGGTGCAACAGCTTCTATTTCGTTAATTAACGCGTTTGCATTTTGCAATTTATCTTCAAAAATTAACAGCTCAACTTTCAATAATTTCAATACAATTGAAGTAGGATGTTGTTCTAGTCCTAGCTTCACTGCTTTATTAGCCAAAGAGTGCTTACCATTATCTATATAATGCTGTATTATTTCTTCAAACTCAATAGAGTCAAAGAAATACACACTATTGGTTTTTAACATGGATTCGAACTTTGAAAGTGACATAGGCTTCTAATTTTATCATCAAAAGGAAAAACAAAAATCTTTTTACCTTTTCATTTGATTAAACAAGCTGTAATATTTTATCAATCAATTATTGAAAAAATTACTTATTTAAAAATACTACAAGTCTTCTTCTCCTTTAATAAAAAGAGCTTTACTTTTCAACAAATTAATTAACAAAAATGAGGCCCTTTTAAAATGCTTTTCAGTAAAATTTTGCGAATCCTTTTATTTACACTAATTTTGCTCAACATTAATTATCAGTTTTACTGATTTATTTCCAAATAAAATTTGGACATTTTTCTTATGAGCTCGAAAGTATTATTAAACTCGAAAGAAATTGAAATCATCTTACATCGACTAGCTTGTCAGCTTATCGAAAACCATAACGATTTTTCTAACACTGTTTTAATTGGTCTGCAACCAAGAGGTGCGTATTTGGCTAAAAGAATTAAAGATATTTTAACCAACGAATACCACATTAAAGACTTAAAATTAGGCTTACTAGACATTACTTTTTATAGAGATGATTTTAGAAGAAGAGACTCTCCAATTGATGCCAGTAGTACAAAAATTGATTTTTTAATTGAAGATAAAAACGTTGTTTTAATTGATGACGTCTTATTTTCTGGTAGAAGTATAAGGTCGGGCTTATCGGCAATTAACGATTTTGGGAGACCAAAATTAGTAGAATTATTAGTGTTAATTGACAGACGTTTTAGCAGACATTTACCTATACAACCAAATTATAGAGGCAGACAAGTAGATGCTATAAATCAAGAAAAAGTTAAGGTTTGCTGGAAAGAAACACACAAAAAAGACGTAGTTTATTTAGAACACAATTGATAAAATGAAACAATTAAGCGTAGACCATTTATTAGGCATAAAATATCTTAACAAAAACGATATTGATCTTATTTTTGAAACTGCTGATCATTTTAAAGAGGTTATAAATAGACCCATTAAAAAAGTTCCTTCGCTTAGAGATATTACCATTGCCAATTTATTTTTTGAAAATAGCACAAGAACAAAACTTTCTTTTGAGTTGGCTGAAAAAAGACTTTCGGCAGATATTATCAATTTCTCTGCAAGTCAATCTTCCGTAAAAAAAGGTGAAACCTTAATAGACACAGTAAACAATATTTTATCAATGAAAGTTGATATTGTTGTGATGCGTCATCCGAATGTTGGAGCTGGAGTATTCTTATCTAAGCACGTAAATGCAAAAATTATAAATGCAGGAGACGGAACGCACGAGCACCCTACACAAGCATTGTTAGATTCTTATTCTATTAGAGAAAAATTGGGCAGTGTAAAAGGTAAAAAAATTGTAATCGTTGGTGATATTTTACATTCTAGAGTCGCATTATCAAATATATTTGCCTTGCAGTTACAAGGTGCAGAAGTAAAAGTTTGCGGACCAACAACATTAATTCCGAAATATATAACAAGTCTAGGAGTTACGGTAGAAACCAACTTAAAAAAAGCCTTAGACTGGTGTGATGTTGCCAATGTTTTACGAGTGCAACACGAACGTATGGATGTGAAATATTTTCCATCAACTAGAGAATACACCCAACTGTTCGGCATCAACCAGCAAGTTTTAGATAGCTTGGATAAAAATATTGTCATCATGCATCCTGGTCCTATAAATCGTGGCGTAGAAATTACAAGTGATGTTGCAGACTCTAACAATTCGATCATCTTAAACCAGGTTGAAAACGGTGTTGCCGTTAGGATGGCGGTGATTTATTTATTAGCACAACAGATAAAAAGATAATTTGTCTTCTTAACGAAAAATCTTATGAAAATTTCTCAAAAAGACGCATATACTCTCATTTCATCCACAGAAAATTCTTTTTCAGAATTTTTTAAAGCTTTTAAATCAGAAAGTATAGAGACAATAGAAAATCATAAAGTTGTTCAACTTTCTGAAAACCTTAACACAACCTTAGAAGATTTGTCTCTATTTTTGAATATCGCTTCAGAACACAGAAGCAATGGTATATCTTTTGTAATAGTTTGCAACGAAATTGATATAGATGACATCGCTGATGAAATCAATATTGTTCCAACACTGCACGAAGCTGAAGATGTGCTCGAAATGGAAGCAATAGAAAGAGATTTGGGTTTTTAACAATTAATTTCTTTTCTGAATAATACAACTAACGAATGGTAAAAAAATTACTTTTTATTACTTTTTTATGTTTTACCACTGCCGTTTTTTCTCAAAAAACGTTGCAAAAACTATCTGCTGCTCCAAATCCTTTTTTTACTTCTACAACCATAAAATTTAACGCAACAAAAAGTCAGCCTATATTTTTTGTTGTTAAAAATGTGCTAGGAAAAACCGTTTTCTCAAAAACATTTACCACCAAAATTGGCAGTAATGAAATTAAATTCAACAGAGACAACTTACAATCTGGAATGTACATTTATGCTGTTAGAAGTAGAAACGAAGTTCTTTCTAAACGCTTTGTTATCAAATGAGTTTACAAATAACTATTCTAGGTTGTCATTCTGCAACACCAAGAGTAAATGCGCATCCAACTTCTCAATATTTAGAAATTAACAACAGGCATTTTTTAATAGATTGTGGGGAAGGAACACAACGCCAAATGAGAAAATACAATGTTGGATTTTCTAAAATCAATCATATTTTTATATCGCATTTACATGGAGATCATTTTTTTGGTTTGATCGGTTTAATTTCTACATTCGGAATTTTAAATAGAGAAAAAGAGCTGCACATTTTTGGCCCGAAAGGAATTAAAGAAGTTACTACGTTACAATTAAAAATTTCAAAATCACATGCGAAATTCAATATTAATTTTAATGAATTATCTTCTAAAAATAGTGAAGTGATTTTTGAAGATGATAAGGTTACTGTAAGTACAATCCCTTTAAATCACAGGGTATATACAAACGGTTTTTTATTTAGGGAAAAAGAAAATTCTAGAAAATTACACATAGAAAACGTACAACAATATCCAGAAATACAAACTTGCGATTATCACAATATAAAAGCAGGTAAAGATGTGGTTTTAGAAAATGGAGAAATTATAAAAAACGAAGAATTAACATTACCTCCTTCTAAGACAAATAGCTATGCTTTTTGTAGCGATACTTCTTACAAGGAAGATATGGTTCCAATCATAAAAAATGTAGATATATTATACCATGAAGCAACATTTTTATCCGACAGAGAAGATTTAGCAAAAAAAACAAAACATTCTACGGCAAAACAGGCTGCACAAATAGCACTACAAGCCAATGTAAATCAGTTAATTATAGGTCATTATTCTAGCAGATACAAAAATATTGAACTCTTTAAAGAAGAAGCATCAACAATTTTTCAGAATGTTATTTTAGCAGAAACAGGGAAAAAGATTTCTTCAAACTAATATTGATTGATACTTAACAGAACCAAAGTACAAGCAACCTCTGTTTCAATATTCTTTTCTTTTAACAATTTTATAAACTCACTATTTTCTGTTCCAGGATTAAAAATTACTCGATTTGGTTTTAATCCAATTACATACTCATAATATTCTTTTTGTCTTATTGGATTTAAATATAAAGTTACCGTATCAATATCTTGAAATTGTAATTTTTCTACTTCAATAGACACGTCTAAAACAGTTCCTTTTTTTGCTCCAACAGCAAAAACTTCAATTTTATTTGCTCTTAATTTATGAATAGCTTTATTCGAATAACGTTCAGTGTTTACTGAAGCTCCAAGCACTAAAGTAGCTTTTTTCATTTGTTAATATTATGTTAAACGGCGTTAATAGCAGTAACAAAGATAAGAAATGTAACGTCTATCTAGCATCAAATCAAAACAACTTAAAATACATTTATGAAAAATTTAATCCTACTTTTTGTTTTAACCCTTAGCATTAGTTCATACGGACAATTAGACAAAAGTAAAATTGCTAAACCAGGAAATATATCTGGTAAAGTAATAGACAAAAAAACAACTAAAGCACTACCCTATGTTAATATTGTTATTAGAGATACTGCAAAAAAAATTATTACTGGTGGAATCACCGATTTAGAAGGAAATTTCAAAGTAAAAAATATTCCAGAAGGAGTAAGTTTAGTTGAAGTTCAGTTTATAGGTTATAAAACCTATGCTAAACAAATAAATATTAAAAATGGTAATATTAGAATTGATTTAGGTACAATTAAATTAGCTGAAGATGCTACAACTTTAAAAGAGGTTGAGGTAAGAGCAGAAATTTCTACTGTTGTACAGAAAATAGACAGAAAAATAATTAATGTTGGTAAAGATTTAACAGCTGCTGGAGCTACTGCATCTGAGCTATTAAACAACGTGCAATCTGTGAGTGTTGATAGTCAAACAGGAGCTTTAAGTCTTCGTGGAAACAACAATGTTAGAGTATTGGTTGATGGAAAACCAACGAACATCAGTACTGCACAATTATTACAACAAATTCCGTCTACTTCAATTAAAAGCATTGAATTAATTACAAATCCATCTGCAAAATACAATCCAGAAGGAATGAGTGGAATCATCAATATTATCTTAAATAAAAAGGCAAACATTGGCTTTAACGGTTCTGTAAATACAGGGATTACTCGTGGAGAAAATACAAGATACAATGGTTCTTTAGACATGAACTATAAAACCGGAAATGTAAATTTTTACACAAATTATGGATTTAACAAAGGTGATCAACATAATTTTGGAAGTGTTACAAGAACTGGCACAAATGCTTCTCTACAAGAATTTGACTTCCTAAATGGTCAAGAATCTCATTTAATAAAATTTGGAGCTGATTTTTATATCAGTGACAAAAAAACATTCTCAGTATATACTACTCAAAATTTCACGGATGCATTAGGAAATGCTTCAACAAAAGTTTTTCAAAATGGTAACTTGCTTATCAATGCTCCTTTTACTTCTGACATGAGCGGAATTAAATCTAGCGTGTACAACATGAATTATAAAGTGAATTTTGAAAAGAAAGGACATAGTTTAGAATTAGAAGCAACCTTTTCTAACTCAAAGCAACCAGAAATTGCAACATACAGTCAATTGATAAATCCAAGTTCTTTTTCAAATGTTATAAAAAATGATAGAGACATCACATTGTTTAATATCGATTATACAAATCCTGTTACAGAAAACGGAAAAGTAGAATTGGGAGCTGAAGTTCGTATCAACAAAACTTCTAACATGAACACAACCACGCAACCAGGTTTTAACAACTCGTCTTTCACCTATGATAGAAAAATATATTCTACATACTTTAACTACGGATATAAGATGAATAAAATAACCATGCAATTAGGTGTTCGTGCAGAACTATATATAGTAGAAGGAATGTTTAATGAAGTTACTAAAGCCTCTGCAAGCTATAAAGACGATATCTTAAGTTTATATCCATCTGCTTTTGTAACCTACAGCGCATCAGAAAAAAACCAATGGCAATTTAGTTATAGCAGAAGAGTAGACAGACCTTCTATACAACAAGTTAACCCAATTAGAGAATGGAGTACACCATTAGTTACTTCTTTAGGAAATCCAAATTTATTACCACAATTTACAAACTCATTTGAAGTAAATTACACAAGACAAATAAAAGGCGGTTCTATTACAGTTGGAACCTTCTTTAGAAGAGTGAATGATGAAATTTCTACCATTTTATATAAAGATCCAAACGATCCAACTAACACAAAACAAATAAAATCTGATACTAATTTTGATGGAAATAACAGATACGGACTTGAAATGTCTACCAACTATAAAATTGCAAATTGGTGGAGAGTTAATGGTAGTTTAGATTTCTATTCTCAAAAAGTAAAAGGGTTGGTTGCAAATGTACAAAGTGAAGTTACAAATACAGCCTTTAATGTAAGATTAAGTAATAGTTTTACAGCAACAAAAAACTTACGTTTTCAACTATTTGCAATGTATAGAGGCGCAAATAAAGATTTACAATTTAATGCTTCTGAAATGTATATGGTTAACTCAGGTGCAAGTTACAGAGTATTAGACGGAAAAGGAAACTTTACCCTTAGAGTAAATGACATTTTTAATACCATGAAGTTTGGATTCAGCACAACAACCCCATATACACAACATGGTCAGTTTCAAGGAGAGAGTCAATCTGCATATATAGGTTTTAACTACAGATTTGGTGGCGGAAAAAACCGTGCTAAAGGGAGAAGAAACAGAGATAACAACGAAAAACAAGGTGGTGGGTTTCTATAGCCACTTATAACCAAGTATATTATTTAATAAAAAAACCGAAGCAATTGCTTCGGTTTTTTGTTTATTTTTTTTTGTCGTTTTATGCTACCAACGTATGATCACAGAACCCCAGGTAAATCCACTTCCAAAAGCAGCCAAGACCACTAAATCGTTGTCTTTTATTTTACCCAATTCCCAAGCCTCTGTCAAAGCAATAATTACAGAAGCGGCAGTCGTATTTCCGTATTTCATAATATTATTATACACTTTATCATCTTCTAATCTAAACTTACGCTGAATAAATTGTGCAATTCTTAAGTTTGCTTGATGCGGAATCAACATATCAATATCTTCTTTTTCCAATCCGTTTGCTTCTAACCCTTCAACAATGGCTTCAGAAAAACGTGTAATGGCATGTTTAAACACAAACTGACCATTCATATAAGGATAATAAGAAACATCATCGGGATCATTCTCAGCCATAATTTCAGGTACCCAACGTTGTGTAGATGGACCTTCTAGCACCAATTCTTTCGCATGTTTTCCTTCAGAATGCAAATGTGAAGATAAAATTCCCTTTCCTTTCTCTTCTGATCTTGATAAAATAGCTGCCCCTGCTCCATCACCAAAAATCACTGAAACATTTCTTCCTCTTGTAGAACGTTCTAATCCACCAGAATGATTTTCTGCTCCGATTACTAAAATGTTTTTATACATTCCAGTTTTTATAAATTGATCTGCAACAGAAAGTGCATAAATAAAACCAGAACATTGATTACGAACATCTAAAGCTCCTATGGTTGGCATTTCTAATAAATCCTGAATTTGAACTCCACCTCCTGGAAAATACATATCCGGACTTAAGGTAGCAAATATAATAAAATCAATATCCTCTTTTTTCAACCCTGCGCGCTCTATGGCAATTCTAGCAGCTTTCGCTCCCATAACAGAAGTAGTATCTCCAGTTTTAGGATCTATCCATCTTCGCTCTTTAATTCCAGTTCTTTCCTGTATCCATTCGTCACTAGTTTCCATCCATTGTTTTAAATCATCATTCGTCACAACATTCTCTGGAACATAATAACCTAAACCTGTTATTTTTGAGTTATACATAATTTTATATGTCTTTTTTTATTGTATAAAAAATTAGTGTTTCAAATCTACTAATTTATTTATATCTTTACAACAAGTAACCTGGTTTACTGAAAGCACAAACAACCATAACCAAACTAAAAAGAGCGTCAATAATTTTTATTGACGTTTTTTTTATGTCAGTTTGTCACAAATCATTCTTTGGTATTTTATTTGACTATATCAATTACAAAATAACGAACCGTCAGTTCGAGTGAATTTTAATTTCTTGTCAGATTGAGCGCTGTCGAAATCAAAAAGAAATTAAAAGTAGTATCGAGAACATCTCGACTGCGCTCGATGAGACATAAATTTTAAAAAAATATATACTTATGAGTAAAGGAAACATTAATGTATCGGTAGAAAACATCTTTCCGTTAATTAAAAAATTCTTGTATTCTGATCACGAAATATTTTTACGTGAACTAATTTCTAACGGAACAGACGCAACAACAAAGTTAAAACACTTAGTTTCTATTGGAGAAGCTAAAGTTGAGTACGGAAATCCACAGATTGAAGTAAGCATCGATAAAAAGAAAAAAACCTTGACTATTAAAGATCAGGGAATAGGAATGACGGCTGAGGAAGTTGAAAAATACATCAACCAAATTGCCTTTTCTGGTGCAGAAGAATTTTTAGAAAAATACAAAGACACCAATAATGATACGGGTGTTATTGGTCATTTTGGATTGGGTTTTTATTCTGCGTTTATGGTGGCAGAAAAAGTAGAAATTATTACCAAATCTTTTAAAGACGAGCCTGCTGCACATTGGACCTGTGATGGTTCTCCAGAATACACCATTGAAGCTCATGACAAAAAAGATAGAGGAACAGAAATTATTTTACACATTTCTGAAGATGAAAAAGACTTTTTAGAAGAGGCTAAAATTGGTGGTTTGTTAAACAAATACAATCGTTTTAATCAGATTCCTATTAAATTCGGAACTAAAAAAGTAAACGATCCAGATTTTACCCCAAAAACTACTAAAGACAAAGACGGTAAAGAAACTACAGAACCACATAAGCAAATTGATGTTGACAATATTATCAACAATACATCTCCGGCTTGGACAAAAAAACCTGCAGATTTAGAAGATGAAGATTATAAAAACTTCTACAGAGAAATGTATCCAATGCAATTTGAAGAGTCGTTATTTCACATCCATTTAAATGTAGATTATCCGTTTAACTTAACCGGAATTTTATACTTCCCTAAGTTGAGTCCGAATATGGACATGCAAAAGGACAAAATCCAATTGTACCAAAATCAAGTTTTTGTAACAGATAATGTTGAAGGAATTGTACCAGACTTTCTTACAAATGTTAAAAGGGGTAATTGATTCTCCAGACATTCCGTTAAACGTTTCTCGTTCTTATTTACAAGCAGACGGAGCGGTGAAAAAAATCTCTGGTTACATCACTAAAAAAGTTGCTGATAAATTAACATCGTTATTTAAAAATAACCGTGAAGATTTTGAAGCAAAATGGAACGACATCAAAGTGATTATTGAATACGGAATGTTATCTGAAGACAAGTTCTTTGACAAAGCAAAAGGGTTTGCATTGTACCCGACAGTAGACAATACCTACTTTACGTTTGATGAATTGAAAGAAAAAACGAAAGATGCGCAAACTGACAAGGATGGAAATCACGTTATTTTATATGCAGCACATAAAGATGCACAACACAGCTATATTCAAGAAGCAAAAGCAAAAGGATATGAAGTCTTATTATTAGATTCTCCAATTGTTGGGCACTTAATTCAGAAATTAGAAACTAGCAACGAAAAAATAAAATTTGCTAGAGTTGATGCAGATCATGTTGATAATTTAATTAAAAAAGACGACACCGTTATTTCTAAATTATCTGATGAAGAAAAAGACAAATTAAAGCCAATCATTGAAGCTGCTGTTCCAAAAGAAACCTATACCGTTCAGTTAGAAGCGATGGATTCTTCTGCATCTCCATTTTTAATTACGGTTCCAGAATTTATGCGTAGAATGAAAGAAATGAGCGCAACTGGTGGCGGAATGATGGGAATGGGCAATATGCCAGACATGTACAACTTGGTGGTGAACACAAACCATCCTTTGGTTGGTGAAATTTTAAATACCAAAACGGCTAAAAAACAAGAACGATTGATTAAACAATCTTTTGATTTAGCGAAGTTATCTCAAAACCTACTGCATGGTGAAGAGTTGACAAACTTTATCAAACGTTCTTATGAGTTGGTAAAATAAAACGTCATTACGTGCGATAGCGAAGTAATCTGTTTCTAATTTAGAAGATTGCTTCAATCCATTTGCAATGACAAATAAACCAAAACCTCTTTGTTTTTACAAAGAGGTTTTTTGTATTTTTATTTTTTCAAAAAAAACAACTAAATTCGTTTAACTTCTGATATATAACATTAAAATGCTCGATATCATTATAGTTGTATGCCATTAAAAAAGTTGAAAAGTTGAAAAGAATTGAAGTAAAAAAAGGACAAATTCTACAAAGAGCTGATTACTTAAATAAGAAAGTATATCAAGTTGAATCTGGTTTACTTCGTAGTTATTCAATTGATGAAAATGGAAAAGAGCATATTTTTATGTTTGCTCCTGAGAATTGGCTAATTGGGGATGGCGTTCCAAAAGATGAACCTTGTCAATTATTTATTGATGCAATAGAAGATTCAGTTGTTATTCCTATAGAAAGAGATTCTCCTTTATTATCTGATTCAAAAAAGCTAATAAGACGGGTTGAAGTATTAAAAAATAGAATCATAAAGTTGATGAGTGCTTCAGCGATTGAACGCTATGAGGACTTTATTGAAACCTACCCAAATATCGCACAACGTGTTCCTCAAAAAATGATTGCTTCTTACCTTGGCATTACACCAGAAGCGCTCTCCACTGTTAAAAGAAATCGACTAAAAAAATAAATCATTCTTTCCTTTATTAATCTACATTAATGCACAACTTTTTAAATGACCTCATCTTTGTGTCATTATAAATCATTTAAAAAGACAATCAACATGAAAAATTTATTAAAAATCAGTTCGGTATTATGGTTAATATGGGGAATCGTTCATATGTTCTTCGGAAGTTTTATTTTATACCTCGTTTCGATAGGCGACACAAGTAGAATAGTGGCAGAAGTAGCCAATAATGTTGCACCTGAGCTAGTTACTATGGATTATCACGCAGCAGCAAACGCCATGTTTGGACAGCATGGATGGAATTTACTGTGGTTTGGAATAGTAACTGCAATAGCAGCCTTTTATGTATGGAAAGGAAATAAAAATGCTATTTTCTTAGCAGCAATTGTGGGTGGTTTAGCTGATTTAGGGTATTTTATGTTTATGGATTTAGGTGGTTATGTAACCTTTTTTCCTGGAAAATTAATGACCTATATTGCATTAGGTGCTATCGTAACGAGTTTTTATGCTCATTTTAAAATTAAAGAATAACCAATTAACAATTCAATCAAAATGGAAATTCTACATAAAAAGGATATTGCTCGAGGTGGATTTGCAGGAATTCGAGAAAGTCCTATGATAAAGGAATCTCGCTTGTTTGGAATGAAAAAAGTTCACGATTTGAGTTGGGATGGTATTGGGAATTTCGTTTATTTATCAGACGCTAACTTTATTCCTAAAGGCGAAACAGGCATGCATCCACATAGGGAAATTGATGTTATTTCTTTTATGGTAAAAGGTCGTGTACTGCATGAAGGAACCTTAGAACATGGAAAAATTCTAGATGAAAACGAAATACAAGTTCAAAGAGGTGGTGGTGAAGGATTTTTTCATAATGAAATAAATCCTGACTCAATTGAAAACAGGATGATTCAGATGTGGTGCATTCCTGAAATCACAGGTCAAAAATCTGATTATAAAAAATACACCTTAAAAAAGAATTCTTTTACTAAAATATACGGTGGAGATGAAAATTCTGATGAAACCTTCAATAGTCATACTCATATAGAAATTGGTGCATTTTCAAAAGGTGCAAAATTCTCCATAGAACAACAATTATTGGCATATATAACGAAAGGAATTGCAATTATAAATGATGAGAAAGTACAAGATGGAGATTTCATAAGATGCAAAGGCTTGCATTTCGAAGCAATAGAAGATTCTCAAATAATTATGATATACGAAAAAAGAAAATAACGGCATACAACAAGGTATAAAAGCAATAGCGGTTTGGGTGTTTACTCAAACCGTTTTTTGCATTTAATTAGTATAGTAAAAATAAGCACATATTAATTCGCTATTGCTCTTATACTAAACGTTAAACGAAACATACAAATAGCAAAACGTTATCTCTAAGCAACAATACAAAAAGATAGGAGTGAGATTGTTTGATTACCTTCGCAATGAAAAATAAACCAAAACCCCCTCTGCTAAAACAGAGAGGGTTTTTTATTGTATCAAATGTATTATTATTTAACTGTAAGTGTTGTCATTAATCATTACTCAAAAATGTTCATGTTTTCATCATAAATAGGACTCTCTATGGCTAAAAAGTTTAAAACACTGTGAAAAACATGATTTTGTGAAAGGGTTTCATTCGGTTTTAGCTTTTTAGAATCATCTGAAAGCCAAACTATAAACGGAATTTCTAATTGCTCTCTAGGTGCAAAAGCTTTCGGTATTCCATGCATGTATAAATTATTTTCTCCTAAAGACTCTCCATGGTCAGATACAAAAAGCATGGTACTATTGTACTCTTTTAATTCTTTTAAATCATCAATTAAACTCGCTAAAAGATAATCTGTATACAAAATGGTATTGTCGTACGCATTAATCAATTCTTCTTCGGTACATTTTCCTAACTCAACACTTTCACACACGGGTGTAAATTTTTCAAAGCTAGGTGGATATTTCTTATTATACGCTGGTCCATGACTAGTGCTTGTATGTAAAACAATTAATATTTTATCTTTCTTACTGGCTAAAATTTGCTCTTTTAATCCTTTTAAAAGCACCTCATCATACTCACAATCTTCTCCTACACAGTCTTTTTTTAATGCTTCTTTGTTGAAATAACTTTCAATATGAACTGGCGGCTCTCCCCAGTTGGTAGTCCTCCAAATGACCTCTACATTATTCCTGTTTAAATAATTAGGTAAAATTTCATACAAGTCGCTAGTACTTTTATGTTCTAAAATACATTTTACGCCTCCCGTGGTATAAGTAGCACATGCTGTTGCATCAAAACTATGAAGGTTTTCTATCTTAGACAAGAAAGGATTGGTGTCTTTTTTATAACCATATAACGAAAAATTCTGACTACGAGCCGACTCTCCAATTACCAAAACAGCAATAGATTTTTTAGTGTTTGTAATGGTTGCATCTGGCAATAAAATTTCTTTTTCATTTTCCTGACTTTTGTAAATATAATGTCTAGATGTATTAACAACATAAGACCAAGGCATTGCTAAGGCTCCTATTTGAGTAGAATTATCATCGATCCACAACCAATTACTACTATTCACATAAATGAAGGATAATAAAAAGACTAGGGTCAAAGAAAATTTAATTAAAAACTTCTTGATGGTTTCTTTGATTATGTTGACTTTATAAATAAAAATAACTGGAAGGATACCAAACACAATTAAATACATTACCAACCCAAAAGAAAAGAAACTTGCAGACTGTTCGTAATCGGTATCTAAAATATTACCGATCATGGTAATGTCTATAAAAACATTGTAGGTGTATACAAAATAAACAGCAATTGAACTAATGATAAAAAACAGCGATAACAAAAACTTCCCAACAAAACGAGAAAGAAAAAATGCGATGTAAAATAAAAACGCATTTAAGACCAACATTAAAACAACCAAATTAACAATAATGATAATTCCGTTAAAGCTTTTATAATCTAGGTTATTAAAAACGAATTTAAAAAAAGGGTAATGAAATAATAGGAAATTAGCTAAACTAGCTATCAGTACAAAGTGACTTAATTTAATATTTTTTTTTAACATAGATATAGGTAATTATAAATGTTGTGATGAGCAAACTTACTAATGAAAAATAAAATACAATCAAATTTGTTTCAAGTATTTTATTAATCAAGGCAAACGCACAAATAGAAAACAAACAGAGAGTGATTGGGTAATATTTTTTATGGGTTAACCAAGCCCAAAAATTGTATTTTTTGCTGATATATACACCTACAATAGCAGAAATATATCCAATAATACTGCCAATTAACACATCAAAAGGATAATGAGCACCAACCCCAACCCTACTAGAAACAATTATTAGCCCTATCAGAAAGACAAAAAAGAACCACCCTACTTTTAGTGTCTTTTTTTGAGGCATAAAAGCAAAAAAGATTGTTGTTGTTATTGTAAAGGTAGCTATAGAATGCCCGGAGGGTAAACTGGTATTCCCCGAAAGTGTATCACCAAGTATCACAAAACTATCATGATCAAACATTGCTGCTGGTCTTGGAACTGCAAAAATTCTTTTCAATAGGTTGGTAAAAATACTCGAAACAACTAAAGAGGTTAATAAAGATTCCCAGAACTTAGGTGTATAGACTATTAAAACAGTTAAAAATGGTAAAAAAATAACAACATCTCCTAGCTCTGTTATGTTGAGTTGTAAATTCGGAAATTTTGACAAAAGTGAATTGAGATACAAAAACAACTCTTTCTGAACATTGGCATAAGACTCAAAAGAAAAAGCACCTTTAAAAAAAAGATACAACGCTATTACTAAGAGTAGTGAAAAAGGTAAAAAAAGGAAACTTACTTTTAAGTTTTTAAAATTGTTAGCTACGCAAGTATCCAGTTTCTGGTTATTCAACATTAAAAAATCCAATCCTATTCTCATCCAATAAAAAAACTTTTTTTTATTTTTTAGCACCACTAAAAACTAAAGGAAACCCTACTAAACTTAACTATCAATTATTTATCTTTTTATTTATACTTAAAAAAAGAAAGTTTCCCTGTTTAACTTTTCTTCTGCCTTGTTGAAATTATAAACAACACAGAAACAACCAAAATACAAAAAATTTTCACTTTTACTACATTTTTATAAATTTTTAAAACACTAAATAGGCAGAAAAGTAAGGTGATACTCATTGAATCTTATAAAGATAAAAAGGTGTTTTAAAGTTCCATATTTGTTAACTTCTTTTTACTTTTGATATAAAATACTTGTGTAAATTTGTTTCAGTAATAAACCATTAGATATTATAAAAGTTAAAAAATAAATTCACAAAAATTGCAAAACATTACCAAAGCAAAAATTAAAGATGCTAAAGAATTAGCACAACTTGCTAAAAATTCTTTTTTGCCTGCGCACGGACATTCAGCACCTAAAGAAGACATAAACAATTATATTTTAGCAAACTTTGATGAAGCCAATTTTATCACAGAATTATCAGATCCAAAAAACCTTTATTATTGTATCTATTACAATAATATGTTGGCAGGATATTCTAAAATTACACTCAACACACCCAATAAAAATATTATTTCAGAAAATGTTACCTATTTAAGTAGATTGTATTTACTCGAAGAATTTTACGGATTAGATCTTGGCAAAGAACTATTCAATTTTAATATCAAATTTTCTAAGAAACAGCAACAAAACGGAATCTGGTTAGCGGTTTGGGTAGAAAATTACAGAGCCATTTCTTTTTACAAAAAAATGGGCTTTACAATTGTAGGCAGCCATGATTATAAAATCTCTGAAACTCATAGCAACCCTAACCATATTATGTATTTACCTTTTTAAATTAATAACATCTTAAGTAGGTGCATTGTTTTAAATTCTAAGACTTCTTTTCACTATCTTTGGGTTAAAATATATTAAGATGAATAGAAAATGGAAGTTTATTTTATATCCAATGGTGTTAATTGCCATTATATATCTTAAGTTTATTAATCAGACAACTTCTAGTTTTATTTATAAATACAACGAAATTCAGTCTATTGTTGCTTTTTTAATCTTTTATATTTCGGTTGTCTTTATCGCAAACCTTGCAAAATATATCTACTCTAAAAAAAACAAAATTTCTGCTGGTAAAAAGAACAATGTTCATTTTGGCATCGAAAACATTGCCAATTTTACAATAGGCATCGCTCTTATTATAATGATTATAAGTGCTTTTAGTGGCGTAAATCCAAAGGAATTAATTACATCCTTAACCATTGTTGCTGCTGCAATTGCCATCTTAACAAAAGAGTATATTGTAGATTTTATAAGCGGAATTTATCTCAGTTTTTCGAACACGTTTGAAATTGGTGATTATGTAAAAATTGACCAACTAAAAGGAAAAGTAGTAGAAATTAGCATGCTAAAAGTAAAAGTATTGAATGATGATGATGACATTGTAATCATACCAAATACCAAAGTACACTATAACGAAATTATCAACTATACTAAAAGAGATGCTCGTTTTATGACGGTAGATTTTCAAATTGCCTTAAAATATATAGATACTATTGAGCAACTTGAAAAAGAAATTATTTCCTCTTTAAAAAGTTTTAGCCAATATATAGAGCCTAAAACTTATAATTTAAAAGTTGTAGAAATGAAAACCGACTATTTAGATCTAAAATTTCAGTACACCCTTAAATTAGTTGATATGGATATGCAACGAAAAATTAGAAAGAAAACAATTAGAGAGGTTTTTAATTTTATCTCAAGTAAAAAAGAACTTCCAACAACAAAATAGCTTCCACAAAAAATATGATACAAAATATAGAAAATGAATGCTATGTGGCTATTGCAGGTAGCGTTGGTAATTTACCTAAAGTAAATAATATGGATATTCAGTTTGCGCAATCTATGGTTTTTACTCCCTGTGATTTCTCGTTTCCGGCAAACGGAATTAAAGCAGAAGCTACAACTAATACGGAAATGATTTTAATTGCTGATGTTGATTTAGATTTACTAAAAGATTTAAATCAGTTTGGAAGTATGCGAAACTTAAAAGATAGAAGAAAGGATATTTTTGAGTTAAAGAAAAAATAAATACAACTAAAAAAACTCTTTGACAAATCAAAGAGTTTTTTTTAGTTAATCGGTTACCACTAGTTTAAAAAAATCATTTACCGGCTTTTTAAAAACCTCCGACAATTTTAATGCCAACACTGTAGAAGGCACATACCTATTTGCTTCTATAGAATTGATCGTTTGCCTAGAGACACCTATTTTTTTAGCTAAATCGTCTTGAGTCAAATTTAAAATAGCACGTTCTACTTTAATTGTGTTTTCCATTATCTGTAACGTTTTAGATTATGAAAAAACAACAATTGAATCATCAACATAAAAAGCAGTACTTGAAAATCTCCTAAGTTTTTAAATTCTGACACATTAGATTCCACAACACTATCTACTCCAAACTCTACATAAGGCATTACTAAAGCATATACAACTCCAATGACAAAAGCAATGGCATAAGATTGCGATCGTAAGGTAGTGATCATTTCATCTTCTTCTTTATCTCTTGAGATCGACATTATTAACAACCCTACTAAAAGTACTTTTTGCAACAATAGTTTGAGCCATTCTGTATCACCTTCTAGAGCAAAAGCTCTAACAAACATCATTACAATAGAGAGTGTTACTATTGCAATACCCACAGTCATAAACTTTGATGACAATCTAAAGTTGATGATTTTTGTGAACTTATTTTGTTCGCATTCTATAATTTTTTTCACATTCATAATTGACAAATTTATTTTATATTATGTAAAATTTATTTTTCTATTTGACAAATATACTTTACATTTTTTAATTTTCCAAATTTTATGAATATTAATTAAAAAGAGTCATAAAAAAGTATCCCAATAATTATGTAACCTTAATAAAATACTCTAAGTCTTACAAAGAACAAACATAAAAACGAAGATGATACAAAAAATTAGAAAGTACTTATTACTTGTTAGCTCCATAACTGTTATCACAGTAGCACAATCTCAAACTAAAGAAACCAAAATAGAAAAACTATTAAATGACAACTTTACACCTACAACTACTGGAGCAAGTGTATTAATTACTAAAAAAGGAAAAACCATTTATCGTAAAGCTTTTGGACTTTCAAATTTAGAATTGGAAACTAAAATGAAACCAGAAAATGTATTTGAAATTGGTTCTATGACAAAACAATTTACGGCAGTTTCAATCTTAATGCTTGTAGAACAAGGTAAGATTAGTTTGCAAGATGAAATCACCAAGTTTATTCCAGATTATCCAACACACGGACAAAAAATAACGATACATCACTTACTAAATCATACTTCTGGCATAAAAAATTATACAAGCATGAATAAACTATTTAAAATAGCTAGAAATGATATAAACCCATTAGAGTTTATTAGTTTTTTTAAAGATGAACCTGTAGATTTTAATCCAGGAGAAGAATACAAGTACAACAATTCTGGATATGTAATTTTAGGATATATCATTGAAAAAACCTCAGGCCTTTCATATGCAGATTATGTGCAACAAAATATTTTCAATAAATTGAATATGAAAAATTCTTTATATGCAAGTCACAGTAAAGTTATAAAAAATAGAGCCTCAGGTTACCACAATAGAATAGGCTATCAAAACGCTATGTATATCAGCTTCTCTTTACCATATGCGGCAGGTTCTTTAATGACTTCCATAGATGATTTAAATTTGTGGCAACAAGCATTGTCTAATAATCTATTACTAAAAAAAGAAACTTTGCAAAAAGCATACACCAACTACACTCTAAATAACGGAGAAAAAGTCAATTATGGTTATGGTTGGAATATCAAAACAATTAACAATGAAGTCTCTTACGAACATGGTGGTAGTATTTTTGGATTTAAATCAATGGGGATTTATATTCCGAGCAAAGATGTGTATGTAGTTATGTTGACAAATTGCGATTGTATTTCTCCAACACAATTAACAAGAGACATTACTAAAATTATTTTAGAATAATCAACTATTAATAAAAACCAAAAAAACCTCTTTGTATTCAAAGAGCTTTTTCTTTTTACTATATTTGAAAAAATCAATTCTGAAATGAAAAAAATCTTATTCTTTTTATTTGCAACTACATTTGCTGTTGCACAAACAAACACAGAAGTTTACCTATTTGAACTAAACAATGATAAGGGAAACTGGTCTGTTGGCAAAGGAAAAAATATTTCTAACAATCCTGGTTACGACAGTCAGCCTTATTTTTACTCAAAGAATTCAATTATTTTTTCATCAACCAGAAATAATCAAACAGACATTGCTGAATATGATTTAAAATCTGGTAAAATCAAATTTATAAGCAACACACCAAATGGAGGAGAGTATTCTCCGCAACGCATTCCAAAATCTAAAGATATCTCTGCGGTTAGATTAGATACTGATGGGTTACAAAGGTTTTACAAATACAATTATAAAACAGGCGAAAACACAGAAATTATAAAAGACTTAAAAGTAGCATATCCGATGTGGTACGACAAAAATACGGCCATAAATGTTGTTATTGTAGGTGACGATTTAGATTTAATTGTAAGCGAATTAAAATTAAAAAGAAATACCACGGTGCAAAAAAAAGTAGGAAGATCTTTACATCATATTCCAAATACTACTTTTATTAGCTATATCAATAAAGAAAAAGAACAATGGGAAATCACAATGTTTAACCCTAACAATGGTGAGCGTAGAAAAATTATTGAAACCGTAGGTAAAAAAGAAGATATTTGTTGGTTACCTGATGGCACAGTATTGATAGCTGTTGGAAACACAATCATGAAATTTAACCCTGCAATAGATAAAAATTGGGGAATTTTTCATACGTTTCCTAAAAATAAATATAAAAATATTAGCAGAATTCTTGTAGACCCTAAAGGATCACAATTACTTTTAGTATCAGATTAATGCAAGCATTTTTCAAAAAACCCTTTTAAATAAATAATTTGAATTGTAACTAGTAGTCCAAATACTACTGTAATTGCAAAAGTTGTATTAGAAATTTTCAAGTTTTCAATTACACCTAAAAAACGAATTTTCTCAACAAAAGAAAAATTGAATTTTGGCAATGTAAAAAGCACTTCTTTAGCAGAATTTAAAGGAATAAATAGAATTGCCATAATTGCCAAGAAAATTACAAACCATCCTTTTTTAGAAATTAAAGGTTTATAAACTGTTGTAGTTTTTAAAGTTTCTAATGCTGTTATAGACTTCATTAAATTTGCAGTAAAATTTACCGTAGGAGTTTCAGTCGGAATCTCTTTAATATACTTTTTAGCAAAATTATTTATTTCTTCTACGTGCTTATTTTCTCCCATAATGACTAATTAATTCTGGTTCTACTGTGTTTTTTACAATGCTCAATAATTTTTTTCGAGCTCTGTGTAATTTTACTTTTACGTTTGCTTCACTCATAGAAGTTACCTCTACAATTTCTTTCAAACTTAACTCTTTAAAATAAAAAAACAATAAGATTGCTTTTTCATCTTCTGGCAATTGCTCTAAACAATTGTTTATAATTACAGCTCTTTCTTCCCTTTCTATTCCGTCTAAAATTGTTTCTACTGAAGAAATATAATTAATGGTAATCTCATCAATTGTTACATTTTTATTCTGAATCGAATTCTTTTTAATGGCGTCTAAACATGTATTGTAAGCAATTTTATACAACCAAGTAGAAAATTTAGCATCTCCTTTAAACTTAGGCAAGTACTTATATGCTTTTAAAAAGCATCTTGTGCAACTTCTTCTGCAACCTCTCTATTCTTTACCATTTTTATTGCCAATGTAAAAACCATGTCTTTATACTTATCAATTAAGAAAGCAAAAGCATTAGAATCTCCATGTAAGATTTTTTCTATATAGTTTTCGTCAGTTAGCTTGGCCATTATTCTCTTTGACTCTTGTAAATGTATTTAGGTTACAAAAAATGATTAAAAAAATTATTTTTGTTTTTTTTGTAACCTTTATTTTAAAGTTTCAGTCATATGGTATGAACGCATTAAAAATAATCATTTAAAATAACAATTATGGAAGTAGCAGTATTAGCAATTATTTTTGGAAGTATATTCGGAGTTTTCTATTTATACTTTTCAACAAGAAACAAAGAAAGATTAGCATTGATAGAAAAAGGTGCTGAAGCAAAAATATTTGCATCAGGCAAAAATCAATCTTCTTTCGGTAAAGTTTTTATCTTAAACATTGCCTTATTATCTATGGGAATTGGTTTAGGGATATTAATTGGCTCTATTTTAAATACAACTTTAGGCTTAGAAGAAGAAGTAGCTTTTCCAGCATCTATTTTCTTAACTGCAGGAGCGGCACTTTTTGTTGGATTTAATATGACAAAAAAAATGGATAACGAATAAATCAAACCATTCAAATTCATTTATAAAAAACTACTACATTTTAATGTAGTGGTTTTTTTGTGTTTAAAAAGTATGTATCTTTAAAAAATATTTTTTAGCTAAATTGATCTTTTAAAAAAACTAAATCAATGAAAAAAACACTTACTACTTTCGCTTTATTTGCAACGATACTTTTAACTGCACAAACAGATCAAAAAATCTACGACATTATTAACAACGTTTCTGCCAATAGAATTAAAAAAGACATCAAAACACTAACAGAATTTGGCACAAGAAACACGTTTTCTGATACCATCTCAAATACACGTGGAATTGGCGCTGCTCGTCGTTGGATAAAATCTGAATTCGAAACCATTTCTAAAGATTGTAATAATTGTATCAATGTGTTTTATCAAAAAGATTTGGTTACTAAGAAAGGCAACAATCGCGTACCCCATGATGCTTGGATAGTTAATGTTGTCGCTGTACAAAAAGGAACAAAATATCCAAATAGATACATTATTATGAGTGGTGATATTGATTCTCGTAATAGCAATGGGTCAGATTTTACCAATGATGCACCTGGTGCAAATGACAATGCTTCTGGAATGGCAGGAACTATTGAAGCTGCCAGAGTTTTATCTAAATATAAATTCGAAAATAGCATTATTTATCTTGGATTATCAGGTGAAGAACAAGGCTTGTTTGGAGGTGCTGGTATGGCAAAATATGCAAAAGATAAGGGTTGGGATATTATTGGCGTACTTAACAATGATATGATTGGAAATATTACGGGTGTTGATGGTGTCATTGACAACAGAGCTTTTCGAATTTTTTCAGAACCTGTTCCTGCAAATGAAACTGAAAGACAGCTTAGAGCAAGACGTTTTTACGGAGGGGAAGTCGACGGGGTTTCACGTCAATTAGCACGTTATACTCATAAAATGGTAAAAACATACATGCCAGAAATGAATCCGATGATGATTTATCGTTTAGATAGGTTTGGTCGTGGTGGACATCATAGACCTTTTAATGATTTAGGTTTCGCAGGAATTAGAATTATGGAAGCGCATGAAAACTATACCCAACAACATCAAAACATCAGAGTAGAAAACGGAATTAAATATGGAGATACTTTTGAACATATTAATTTTGGCTATGCTAAAAAATTGACAGCTGTAAATGCAATTACAATGGCGGGATTAGCTTCTGCCCCACCTTCACCAACAAATGTTGGAATTGGAGGTATTGTTGAAGCATCTGCAAAATTGCAATGGGATAAAGTTGAAGGTGCAAAGGGTTATAAAATATATTGGAGAGATACCACTTCTCCAACTTGGGATCATAGCCGCTTTGTTGGAGATGTTTCTCGTTTTTTATTAGAAGGTATTGTAATTGATAATTTCTTTTTCGGGGTGTCTGCAGTAGGAAAAGATGGACATGAAAGCGTAGTTGTTTTCCCTTCTAAGATTATTAGAAAATGGTAGAAACATAAAACCAAGAAGCAATTGGTAACAATATTAATTACAGGAGGAACAGGAATGGTTGGTCAACTGCTGGGTAAAAAATTATCTAGCAAAGGGTTTTTAGTTCGTATCTTAACCAGAACTCCAAAAAAGGAAAATGAATTTGCATGGGATATTTCTAACAACTTTATTGACGAAGATGTTTTTCAAAATCTAGATTATATCATTCATCTTGCAGGAGCAGGAATTGCTGACAAAAGATGGACACCTAAGAGAAAACAAGAAATAATTGATAGCAGAACCAAATCAACGGATTTAATATTTCAAAAAGTAAAAGAATTAGACATTCAACTAAAAGGATTTATTTCTGCTTCTGCAGTTGGTTATTATGGGGCCATCACTTCAGACAAAAAGTTTACAGAAAGTGATTCTCCTGCAAAGGACTTTCTTGGAAATGTTTGTCATCTTTGGGAAAAATCAGTGTTAGATTTTGAGGAAATAGGAATACCGACGACCATTTTTAGAATCGGAATTGTATTGAGTAATAAGGGTGGCGCATTAGAAAAAATGAAAACACCAATAATAACTCCTATAGCCAATGGAAAACAATACCTCCCTTGGATTCATATTGATGACCTAACAAATATGTTTATTTTTTCAATTGAAAAAAATCTTAAGGGAATTTTTAACGCTGTTGCTCCAGAAGAACAAACCAGCTATAGTTTTTCTAAACTTTTAGCAAAAAAAACTAAAAAATTGTTTCTACCTATTGGGGTTCCAAAATTTATATTGCAACTTGTTTTTGGTGAAATGTCAATTATTTTGACCGAAGGAATTAGAGTTTCTAGTGATAAAATTAAAAATACCGGATTTCAGTTTACACATAAAAATTTAGAAAGCTCTTTAAATAACTTAACTTAGCACCCGCATTATAACGCTACAAAATGAAAAATAAAAAACTTTTAAATATTGTATTTCTTTTTATTACAATTTCAATTACTGCACAAAAAAACAATTTTACAAGACAAGATACTTTAAGAGGCTCAATTACCCCAGAACGAATTTGGTGGGACTTAAAATACTATCATTTAGACATACAGGTTTTTCCGGAGACAAAATCAATCAAAGGAAAAAATACGGTAGAATATACAGTTTTAAAACCGTATCAAGTATTGCAAATAGATTTACAACCCCCTTTAAAAATTACCAAAGTAACCCAAAACAATAAAGAACTAAAAGTGATTTCTGAAGTAAATGCACATTTTATCCAATTAGAAAAAAAGCAACAGATTGGAGATGTAAATGCTATTGTAGTCTATTATGAAGGAAAACCACAGGAAGCAAAAAGAGCACCTTGGGATGGAGGTTTTTCATGGAAAAAAGATAAAAATAACAATCATTTTATAGCAACATCTTGTCAGGGTTTAGGCGCTAGTGTTTGGTGGCCAAATAAAGACCATATGTATGATGAAGTAGAGAATATGGATATTAGTGTTCGTGTACCTTCAAACTTGATGGATGTTTCTAATGGAAGATTAAAAAATATCGAAAAACATAACGACAATACTACAACCTATCATTGGACCGTAAAAAATCCAATCAACAATTATGGAGTGAATGTAAACATTGGAGATTATGCTCATTTTTCAGAAAAATACAATGGTGAAGATGGTGTTTTGGATATGAATTATTATGTGCTAAAAGACAATCTTGAAAAAGCAAAAAAACAGTTTAAAGACGCTCCAAAAATGATAAAAGCGTTTGAACATTGGTTTGGTAAATATCCTTTTTATGAAGATGGTTTTAAATTGGTTGAAGTACCCTATTTAGGAATGGAGCATCAAAGTTCTGTAACCTACGGAAACAAATATGCAAACGGATATTTAGGTAGAGATTTATCAGGCACGGGTTGGGGTTTAAAATTCGACTTTATCATTATTCATGAATCTGGGCACGAATGGTTTGCAAATAATATCACTTACAAAGACATGGCAGACATGTGGATTCATGAAAGTTTTACCAACTACTCTGAAAGTTTGTTTTTAGATTATTATTATGGAAAAGAAGCTGCCTCTGAATATGTTGTTGGATTGAGAAAAAGCATCGGCAATAAAAGTCCGATAATTGGAAAATATGATGTAAACAATTCTGGCTCTGGAGACATGTATAATAAAGGTGGAAATCTTTTGCATACCATACGTCAATTGATTGATAATGATGAGAAATGGCGACAAATTTTGCGTGGCTTAAACAAAGATTTTTACCATCAAACGGTAACCACAAAGCAAATTGAAGACTATCTTTCTGAAAAATCTAGCATCAATTTATCTAAAGTTTTTGACCAATACTTAAGAGATTATAGAATTCCTGAATTTACGTTCACTATTAAAGGGGGTGAATTCAAGTACAAATGGAACAATACTATTGATGCTTTTGACATGCCTTTAAAAGTATTTATCAATGGGAAAGCAAAAAACTTGCAACCAACTACTACCTGGAAAACTGAAAAACTAGCCTCTTCAAATGCCAATTTAAAAGTGGATGTAAACTATTATGTCACTTCTAAAAAATTAGAGTAACTCTTTACAAAGTATTTTATCAAGACATACATCGTGATTTTCTTTTGGGACTGAAACGACCTTTTGAAACGGATAAAAAATTCCGATGACAAAGGCTTCTGGGTGTTGCGACAAAAAGGTATCGTAATAACCTCCTCCGTAACCCAATCGATACTTTTGACTATCAAAAGCCAAACCTGGCACAATAATTACATCATAAGTTGCAGCATAAGTTGCAGCATTTAATGGATGTGTAGTTCCAAAAACTCCTTTTTCAATTGCTTCTAAGGATGCTAATTCTAAGTTTTCTAATTGGCGATTTTGCAAGGTTTTGGGAGAAACAATTTTGATTCCTCTTTTTAAAGTATTGTTTATAAACGGACGAATATCAATTTCTGTTCCCATGGGTAAATAAGCATGAACTACTTTTGCTTTTCGTTCTATGACTAGTTTTTCTAGTTCAGCACAAATCCAAAGATCATACTCTTTTTTTGCTTCTGATTTATTTTTAGCGCGTTTTTGATACATCTCTTTTCTCAATGCATCTTTTTGCTCTAAAATCGGTTTCATTGGCTTTAAAATTTTACTCAAATATAGATGAAATTCAATAAAATGACATTTAATAATATCTTCATTTTTGTATATTGCTATCCTAAATACTACTATGATTTTCTGGCAACAACTTTTAACGCAATTACAACAAGATAAAAAAGTATACCTTTTAACGGTTATCGAAAATTTTGGAAGTTCTCCTGGTAGAAAAGGATTTAAAATGCTGGTATCCGATGATGGATTTATTTTTGGTTCTGTTGGTGGCGGCGTGATGGAATTTACCTTAGTAGAAGAAGTTAAAGCATTGCTTCAAAAAGAAAAACAACCTATTTTTTCAAAAAAACAAATCCATCAAGGAAACGGAAAAGACAAATCTGGAATGATCTGTTCTGGAGAACAAACGGTCGTTTTTCACCCTCTACAAAATTATGACATTCCACTTATAGCAAGCATCCTAAAAGCAATTGAAAATAACACATCTCAAACACTTTGTTTTTCTCCAAATAAAATAGCTTTTACTCAAGACACCATTACAGACAAATACAAAACGGAGATTCTGTCTGAAAACGACTGGTCTTTTAAAGAAAATATTGGTTTTAAAGAAACGCTCTATATTGTTGGTGGCGGACATGTTGGTTTGGCGGTTTCTCAACTTTTTAAGCAATTAAATTTTCATGTGGTTGTGTTTGACAATAGAGACAACTTAAACACTTTAGAAGCAAATACTTTTGCACATCAAAAACAAGTAATTGATTATACTACAATTGAGGATTTTATCAAAGAAGGAAACGATAGTTATGTGGCAATTATGACCAATAAATACACAGATGACAAATTGGTGTTGAGTAAAATCATCAAGAACACCTATGCATACATCGGTGTTTTAGGAAGCAAAGCCAAACTAAAAACCATGTGGGAAGTGTTGCAAAAAGAAGGTTTTACTCAAAATGAATTGGACCAAGTTTATGCTCCTATTGGATTGCATATTAAAAGTGAAACTCCAGAAGAAATTGCAGTAAGCATTGCCGCAGAAATCATACAAGCTAAAAACACTCCAAAATCATGAAATTAGATATTAAATTTGTTCGTTCACATTTTCCTGCCTTTACAGAACCTACTTTAAAAGGGTGGGCTTTTTTTGAAAATGCCGGTGGTTCTTATCCTTGCAAGCAGTTTATAAATCGCTTGACCGATTTTTATATGAAAAACAAAGTGCAAGTCAATTATCCATATCCTGCTTCAACCTTAGCAGGACAATTAATGGATGCTTCTTATCAAAGATTTGCAGATTACTTAGATGTTGATGCTTCAGAAATTCATTTTGGACCCTCTACCACGCAAAACATTTATGTGTTAGCAAACGCCATGCGACCAATGTGGAAAGACGGAGATGAAATTATTGTTTCTTGTCAAGATCATGAAGCCAATGCTGGTGCTTGGAGAAGGTTAGAAAAGCAAGGCATTACAATTGTGGAGTGGCATGTAAATTCCGAAACCGGTTTATTAGAACTAGATACTTTAAAATCGTTGTTTTCTGACCGCACAAAAATGGTGGCCTATCCACATTGTTCTAATGTAATTGGACATGTAAATCCAGTAAAAGAAATTAGTAAAATGGTTCGTAAAGTAGGTGCGCTATCTGTTGTAGACGGAGTTGGTTTAGCGCCGCATGGTTTTCCAAATATCAAAGAGTTGGGAGCAGATATTTATCTTTTTTCGCTCTATAAAACCTTTGGACCACATTTAGGGTTGATGTATGTTGCTAAAGAATTGGCTGTTAAAATGGAAAATCAATCGCATTATTTTAAAGAAGGCATTCTAAAAAGCATGCTGACTCCTGCTGGACCCGATCATGCCCAAATTGCAGCTGCAAGTGGAGTAATAGATTATTTTGATACTATTTATGAACATCATTTTGATACAAAAGCTACTCCCACGGAAAGAAATACTGCCATCAATCGTTTGTTTCTAGAACACGAAAACACCTTATTAAATCATTTATTAGCGTTTTTAAGGTCTAGAGATGATATTCAAATAGTTGGACCTAATACTATTGAAAATAGAGCTCCCATTGTTTCCATCATCCCAAAAAATAAAAAAATAAAAAGAGTCTATGCCGACTTAACTAAACACAAATTAATGTTAGGTATTGGGCATTTTTACGCGATTAGACCTCTACAAGACATGAACATTGACGAGCAAACCGGGGTGATACGAATTTCATTTTTACACTATACCAGCATGGAAGATGTTGAGCAATTAATCAACGGATTGAAAGATGCTCTAAGTGAATAGAAGATTCAAATTTCTAAAATCTTTAAAAGTTAATACAACAAAACATCCCTAAAGGCAATGAATTAGTATATTCGTATAGTTCTAATATATAAAAACTAAATGATGGAATATAGACGCTTAGGAAAATCTGGATTAAAAATCTCTGCTTTATCACTGGGATCTTGGGTAACTTTTGGCAAGCAAGTTCAGACAGAAGATGCAAAAATACTGTTGAAAACTGCCTATGATGCAGGAGTAAATTTCTTTGACAATGCTGAAGGATATGAAGCTGGGAAATCAGAAAAAATCATGGGTGAAGCTATAAAAAATTTGGGCTTATCTCGTGATACATTTGCAGTTTCCTCAAAAGTCTTTTGGGGTGGTACACAAAAAATGCAGCTAGGATTGAGTGCTAAACATGTACGTGATTCATGTGATTTAGCACTTAAGCGACTTCAAGTTGAATACTTAGATCTTTACTATTGCCATCGCCCTGATATTGACACCCCTATTGAAGAAACCGTACGTGCCATGCACAACTTAATTCTTCAAGGTAAAATCATCTATTGGGGAACTAGTGAATGGTCTGCTTAGCAGATTACACAAGCGCATGCAGTCGCACAAGCTCATGGACTTACTCCTCCTGCGATGGAACAACCTCAATACAATCTTTTACATAGAGGCAAGGTGGAGTCAGAATTTTTACCCCTTTATGAAAACTATGGTCTAGGCACCACCATCTGGTCTCCTCTTGCTAGCGGAATACTAACTGGTAAATACAACGATGGAGTGCCATCTGATAGCCGTTTGAATTTACCGGATTATGAATGGCTAAAAGAATTATGGTCAAATGAAGAAGGAAAACAAAAACTTGAAAAAGTTCGAGAATTAACTAAGCTGTCAAAAGAATTAGGTATAAGCATGACACATTTATCAATTTCATGGTGCTTAAAAAACCCTAATGTTTCTACAGTTATTTTAGGTGCGTCACGTTTAAATCAACTTGAAGACAACTTGAAATCACTAGATGTGATTGATAAACTAACTCCAGATGTAATGGTAAAAATTGAAGCAATTATCGACAATAAGCCCCCTGGTCCAGAGCGATTTGGACAGTAATGAATTGCAAACCAATCCACTTATAAATATGTCTACATACAATCCCACAATTTTTAAAGACTAATTAAGCTCAATATGAATTATTTTTTAGATGCACTAAAAAGTTATGCCGATTTCCATGGGAGATCAAGTCGAAAAGAATTTTGGCTATTTGCATTATTTGGGCTCTTTATTTTCCCATTTACTTTAATTTTAATTGAAGAATCTTTCTTTTATATATATAGCCTATTCATTTTGATACCTACCCTAGCTATTTTAACAAGAAGACTCCACGACACTGGGAAAAATGGAGCTTTTTTATTTCTTTTATTGATACCTTACTTCGGGTTATTAATTGTTTTAATTTTATGTCTTCAAGAAGGAGACATTGACACCAACGCTTATAGTCCTGAACCTGAAGACAGTAAAAATCGCAGACCTAACCACTTCAAAAACCATGGCTCTTATTCTAAAACTGCTGAATTGAATCAAGAGTATCTAGTAAAACAGCAAAATATCAATACTCAAGGGTCAATAAAAAAGAAAGGCTACGGGTGTATATTCGCATCGAGCGGTGTTTTATTAGGAGGTATTGTTGGTGGATTTATCGGTGACAATATTGGTCTTTCTAAAGGATATACTGGAGGAGATTCTATAGGAACTGTTTTGTTTGGAATCATGGGAGTACCCATTGGTGCTATTCTAGGATTGGCAGCTGGTGTAATTTTAGGAAGTAAAAAAAAGAACTAATACATTCATAATATTACAATAGTAAAAAAGATGCTCTATGCTAATAAAATAATTAAGTTTGTTTCTAAACTTAAAAAAGATAACTTCGCTAACTGCTGATATAAATCATTAAAACGGATTCATATCAAAATGCATTAGCGAAACATAAAAAACCTTTATCAAATTGATGAAGGTTTTTATTTTACCTTTATTGGAATGAGAACATTCCCTGTTACCTTAAATTTTGCATTTTTAAACTTTGGTGGGCCCATAAATCCTGTTGCATTATTAGAAGTTCCTATTGGTTCTTTCGGAATTCCAAGAAAATTAGTATCCATTTTTTTATTATCATTTGCATCATGAAAAACTGAAATAGCATAGGTTCCTTTTTTAATATTTTTAAAAAATGCTGTTGCTTTTAAATCAGTAACTTTTACAATTGCTCCTTTAAACTCTTTCTTTAAAAAATCTTTTTCAGAATTGTACAAAGCTATATAAACAGCTCCTTTATCAGATTTCATTCCAGAAATTGTTACTGTGATTGTGTACTTTTCAACCTCTTGCGAAAACGAGGTGTTATAACATAAAACTAAAAAAACAATTGTACTAAAAAACTTTTTCATCTCTTATTTAAATGACTCTTTACTTTTATTTTTAAAGGGTCTTATAATCAATCTTGATTCTCTATCAAAACGAATGTAGTTATACACCCAATTCATAAATACTACTGCTCTGTTTCTAAAACCAATTAATGAAAACAAATGCACAAACATCCAAACAAACCATGCAAAAACTCCTTGAAACTTTACTGTTGGTAAATCTACTACCGCTTTATTTCTACCGATAGTTGCCATTGAACCTTTGTCGTTATAAACAAATGGTTTTAAAGGTTTAGACTTTAATACTGCCAGAATATTTTTAGCTAACAGTTTTCCTTGTTGCAAAGCAGGTTGTGCCATCATGGGATGGCCATGTGGATTTTTATCTGAATTCATGGAAGCAACATCTCCGATCGCAAAAATATTGGTATATCCTTCTACTTTATTATAAGCATCCACAGTAATTCTATTTGCTCTTTCAACAATACAATGCTGTTCTAAACCACCTATCGTTTCTCCCTGAACTCCTGCTGCCCAAATAACTGTTGCAGCTTTAAATGTTTCGTTAGTATTCGTTGTTACTAAATCGCCATCATAATTTGTGACGTGCACGTTTTTCCAAACATTTACGCCTAAATTTACTAAGAAATCCTCTGCTTTTTTGGAAGCTTTTTTACTCATCGCATCAATCAATCTATCAGAACCTTGAATAAGATTGATTTGCATTTCTCTGATATCTAAATCTGGATAATCTTTTGGTAAAATAGCTTTTTTCATTTCAGCCAAAGCACCAGCAAGCTCAACACCTGTTGGTCCACCTCCTACAATAATAAAATTCATCAATGCTTTTCGCTCTTCAAAATCTGAAGTCAGCAATGCTTCTTCAAAATTCTCTAAGACTAAACTTCTGATGTTTAATGACTGCGGAATACTTTTCATTTCCATAGCATATTTTTCGATGCTTTTATTGCCGAAAAAATTGGTCTTAGAACCTGTTGCAATAACCAAATAATCGTAAGACAAATTTCCTATGGTTGTCTCAATTTCGTTTTTACTAGAATGAATTTTCACCACTTCGGCCAATCTAAAATGATAGTATTTTAAATTGTTAAATAATTTTCTGATTGGAAATGCGATCGAGTCTGGCTCTAAACCACCTGTAGCAACTTGATATAATAATGGTTGAAAAGTATGATAATTGTGCTTGTCAAGTAAAACCACCTGAACTTCTTTGTTTTCTAATCCTTTTGCTAGTGCTAATCCTGCAAAACCTCCACCAACAATAACAACTCTTGGTAAGCTAGTTTGTGGTATATTCATATACGTGTGTAAAAACAGTTAATTTCACTGAAATTTTTGTTTTGCAAATTTACGGAATACCAATCAATTAGCTTGGTTTAATTGAACTTTTGAATGTTAAATTTTATCTTAATTCGACTTTAATTTGCTGTAAGGTTTTATTAGATTGGATGTATGCTGAAATTATTTTTTTTCGAAGGGTTTCTATATCAGTCACAAAATAGTTTGCCCATGTATCATCTGAAAATAACTTTCTAATTTGAGCGACTCTTTTTTGTGCTGTTTCTGCAAAAAACAAAAAAGCAGTTTCAGAGGTTTCTTTATGATGAAAGTCTACCGTTTTGTTTTCGAAATCAACAGAAATATAAAATTGTTTTTCGGTTTCGTTTAAGGCATAAAAATCTGTCCATTTTGCAAAACCTAGATAGTAGTTCTGATTTTTGATTTTTTCATTAGAAACTAAACGCCATCTGCAATTTGCTACTCTACCCCAATGATTTGAATACCTATATACACCTTCATCAGTATAAAAATACTGGCTCCCTGCTTTGCTCTTAAAATGAAATTTATTTTTAGTTAAAAAATCAGAGTTTACTTGTTGAAATTCGCAAAAAGTATGTGCAAAGAAATTAGTGGAAGTGAACGTTTTCAAAAAAATATTATTTGATTACTAATTTTCTAGAAGGTTCTCTATCGAAACCTTCTACAGTAATGGTATCTTTATCAAACTTTACTTTTGCAAAAGCCGATGTGTTTTCAGTATCAACCATTCCTTTAAATGTTAAATAATGAACATTGTCAACTAGCTCATAAGCTCCTGCATGGTTATGACCATTAAAAAACACTTTGACATTTTTATAAGGTGCTATCAATGACAAAAACTGTTCTCTATTCCAAATATTATGTTGATCTACCGGATAGATAGGAAAATGGCAATAAAACCCTACTTTCTCATTGTTTTGAACGGCTTTGTCTAATTCTTCTTTTACCCACTTCAATTGAGGTGTACTTAAGGCCCCATTCCATTCTTTTACATAAGGCAATTCTTTATTTAAGGATTTGAAAAGAGAATCTGTTTGTCTTTTTTTTGTTTCCGTTAAAGCGCCATAAAAACTCAGATCGTTACCATCTAAAACAATAAAACGCCAATCTTTTTCTACAAAACTATAGTACCTGTTTTTTAAATCTAGTTTTTTAATGACTTCAGTTTTTAAAGAATCTTTTACTTCAAAATCATGATTTCCTAATACATGGTAGGTTTTTGACTTTAATTGTTTCCAAGTTGGTAAGACACTATCTAAACTTTCAAAATTTTTATCAATAAAATCTCCTAAATGAATGGTATAACTTAATGCATCCTTATTCAAAACTGCTACCGCTTCTTTTAATCTCTGAGGTGCTTTTTTATAGTATCGATCCCATTTAATTTCACAATCACAATATTGACAATCTGTAATGACACCAATTTTAAACGAAGTATCTTTTTTTTGTTCAGAACAAGAAATAATACTAAATATGATTGCAAAAAAGAATATGATTTTTTTCATTTTTATGAGATGTTTGAGATTCACAAATATAATCTAAAAAGAAAAAACGCAACCAACTTAATGATTGCGTTTTTATTATTTGTTTCTGAGTTTTGTTTAGAAACACTTATTTCAAATCCCGCTTTTCAGCGGGATAAGTTCAATTACGTATTTTGAAAAACAAAATACTATTTCACTTACTTGACTTCTTCGAAGTCTACGTCTTCAACTGTATCGCTAGAATCTCCTTCGTTAGAAATTTCTGGTTCATCTTGCATTTTTTGAGTTGCATCTTGCTCTGCTTTGTACATTTCTTCAGAAGCAGCTTTCCAAGCTTCATTAATCTTATCCATTGCAGCGTCTATTTGTGCAATATCTTTAGATTCGTGAGCAGCTTTTAACTCAGTCAAGGCAGCTTCAATTGGTGCTTTTTTATCATCAGATAATTTTTCACCAAACTCCTTCAATTGCTTTTCGGTTTGGAAAATCATTCCGTCAGCTCCATTGATTTTTTCAGCTGTTTCTTTTGCTGCTTTATCTGCATCTGCATTTGCTTCTGCTTCTTGCTTCATTTTTTGGATTTCTTCTTCTGATAAACCAGATGAAGCTTCAATTCTAATCTCGTGAGATTTGTTTGTTCCTTTATCTAAAGCAGATACTTTAATGATTCCGTTTGCATCAATATCAAAAGTTACTTCAATTTGCGGAATTCCTCTTCCTGCTGGTGGAATACCATCTAAATGGAAACGACCAATCGTTTTGTTATCTGCAGCCATCGCTCTTTCTCCCTGAAGAACATGAATTTCTACTGAAGGCTGATTGTCTACTGCTGTAGAAAACACTTGTGATTTCTTCGTTGGAATGGTTGTATTTGCATCGATTAACTTCGTAAATACATTCCCCATTGTTTCGATTCCTAAAGATAAAGGTGTAACATCTAATAATAATACATCTTTTACATCCCCAGATAAAACTCCACCTTGAATTGCAGCTCCTAAAGCGACAACTTCATCAGGGTTTACTCCTTTACTTGGTGCTTTTCCAAAGAATTTCTCAACAGCTTCTTGAACCGCAGGAATTCTTGTAGAACCTCCAACTAAAATAACTTCATCAATATCACTTTTAGATAAACCTGCAGCTTTTAAAGCAGTTTCACAAGGTTTGATTGTTCTCTTCACTAAATCGTCTATTAATTGCTCAAACTTTGCTTTTGTTAAACTTCTTACCAAGTGTTTTGGTCCACTTGCAGTAGCGGTTACATAAGGCAAGTTAATTTCTGTAGAAGGCGAACTAGACAATTCTATTTTCGCTTTTTCAGCAGCTTCTTTTAAACGTTGTAAAGCCATAGGATCTTTACGTAAATCCATATTTTCTTCTGCCATAAACTCTTCAGCCAACCAGTTGATGATTTTTTGATCAACATCATCTCCACCTAAGTGTGTATCTCCATCAGTTGACAACACTTCAAAAACTCCGTCTCCTAATTCTAGGATAGAAACATCATGTGTTCCTCCCCCAAAATCAAAAACTACTATTTTTTGATCTTGTCCTTTTTTATCCAATCCGTAAGCTAAAGCAGCAGCAGTTGGCTCGTTAATTATTCTACGAACTTTTAATCCCGCAATTTCACCAGCTTCTTTTGTAGCTTGTCTTTGCGCATCGTTAAAATATGCTGGTACTGTAATTACTGCTTCAGAAACATCTTGTCCTAAATAATCCTCTGCAGTTTTTTTCATTTTTTGCAATATCATTGCAGAGATTTCTTGTGGCGTATATAAACGCCCATCAATATCTACTCTTGGAGTATCGTTATCTCCTTTTACAACTTTATAAGGAACTCTTTCTGCTTCGTTTTTAGACTCAGAATATTTATTTCCCATAAAACGTTTGATAGAATATACCGTTTTTGTTGGATTGGTTACTGCTTGTCTTTTTGCAGGATCCCCAACTTTACGCTCTCCGTCTTCAACAAATCCAATAATAGATGGTGTTGTTCTTTTTCCTTCTGCATTAGGAATTACAACTGGCTCATTTCCTTCCATTACGGAAACACATGAATTCGTAGTTCCTAAGTCAATTCCTATAATTTTACTCATAATCGTTATTTATATAATTAATATTGTTAATTCAATTTTACACTTCTCTAATAGTCAATTTGTATGCCAACCCCTGTTAGCTTAAAAAAATGTCAGTTTATACGAATTGAATTCAAAAAATATGACAGGTTGACAGAAATTAGCCCTAATTAGGGTGCATAAAATTCATAAAATAAAATTTTTCAAAACGACAATTTTTATACATTAGCCAAAAATTTAGGTATGTCGCAATTTATTAGTGTTTTTGATATGTTAAAGATTGGTGTTGGTCCTTCAAGCTCACATACACTTGGTCCTTGGCGTGCTGCTCAACTTTGGATTAAAAAGTTGAATTTAGAAATCATCACTGATGTAATTACGCATATTCATGTAGACTTATATGGTTCACTTTCTTTAACAGGAAAAGGGCATGCAACAGATTTAGCAGTTTTATTAGGTTTAAGTGGTACCGATCCAGAATATGTGCCAATTGATTCTATAAATGCAATTATTGCAAACATAAAAGATACCGGAATTTTAAAATTAAATGCCTTAGATGAGGTTCCGTATTCTGAAAACACCATCACTTTTAATAGAGATTTTTTACCCTTTCATTCTAACGGAATGACATTTACAGCATATCATGATACCAAAGTACTTTCTAAAGAAACGTATTATTCTATTGGCGGCGGATTTATAGTTCAAGAAGACGATAATTTAGAAGAAGATATTGAAATCTCTAAAAAAAACTTTCCCTATCCAATCAACAAAGCCAAACAATTAGAAGAATATTGCGAAAAGGAAAATAAACTCATTTCTGAGATTGTGCTTCTGAATGAATTAGAATTAAAATCGGCAGATGAAATTGACTTCGAATTGCGCAGAATTTGGGACACTATGTTAGAATGCATGTACATTGGCTGTCATACTGATGGTATTTTACCTGGTGGATTAAATGTAAAACGCAGGGCCCTTACCATGCATGATAAATTGATTAAAGACAGCTCATACACAAATCCAAAAGAATGGATTACGGCAATTAGAAGCACCGAAGTTAAGTTTAGAGAAATTTTAAAATGGGTAAGTTGTTTTGCGTTGTCTGTAAATGAAGTGAATGCTTCTTTAGGAAGAGTTGTAACAGCACCAACAAACGGAAGTGCAGGGGTAATTCCCGCTGTTATAATGTACTATTTGGTCATTGAAAACCATGAAGCAGATTTTAGTGATATTCGAAAATTCTTATTAACTGCCGGAGAAATAGGAAGCATCTTTAAAAAGAATGCGACTATCTCTGCTGCTATGGGTGGTTGTCAGGCAGAAATTGGGGTTTCTTCTGCAATGGCTGCAGCTGCATTGACCGAAGTGTTAGGAGGTACTCCAGGACAATGTTTGGTGGCGGCTGAAATTGCAATGGAACATCACCTAGGTATGACCTGTGATCCTATTGGCGGCTTAGTGCAAATTCCTTGTATCGAGCGAAATACTATGGGTGCTATAAAAGCAATTAACGCAGCAGAGTTAGCGTTAGACACAGACCCTAAAGACACAAAAGTTCCTTTAGATAAAGTGATTGATACGATGTGGGAAACTGCAAAAGACATGAATCGCAACTACAAGGAAACGTCTGAAGGTGGCTTGGCGGTAACGGTAAGACTTGCGGATTGTTAAAAAAAAATCTCAAAGTAATAAAACTTTGAGATTTTAAATTTGAATTCGAAAAAAGATTATTTTTCTGAACTTTGAATTGCTAAATTATAAATTACCAATCCAAATCCGATTTTGTTTACAGCATCACCTATGTTGTAAATTACATCCATGTCCAGTAACCCATTCAAACCACCATACCATCCTGGAGTTCCGGCCATATATCCTAATGGATAAATTGCCCATCCTACCAAAACGAACCAACACAAAGTTTTATGAGCTGCTAACACAGCACCACCAGCGGCTTCAGCTAATTTTTTAGCTTTTCCTAACCAAATGTCATAAACTATTACAAAGTAAGCAATTCCTGAAATTAGACCCCAAAACCAAGCGTTGTCTCTGTAAATTACTTCTCCCATGTAACCTGTTACCAACATTACTACTGATAAGAAAATTAAACGCCACATTAACGATTTTTTTGCGCCAGCAACCTTTAAAATTAAATAAAACTCAACACACATTAATGGCACAGTCAAAATCCAATCTACATAACGAAAAAATGTTGGAGATTCTGCATTCGTCGCCCAATAATCTCTCATGTAGAAATAATGAACTGCTGCAATGAAAGTAATCAAACCTGAAACTAAAATTGAAGTCCTCCATTTTTTATCAAAAGTGTTTAATGATAAAAAGAAAAAAGCTGATGCTGCCATCATAGCCATACTTCCTACAAAGAATGTAAAGCCAACATAATCATCTATTGCTAATTTGGCAACAGATAAAAAATTTGTAAATAAAACCATTGTAATAAAATTTAGTTAATATTATTTGTTTAATGTATTTGATAAATAATTAAACAATATTACAATATTACAAAAAAAAAATTATACTTTTACTATTATGAATAAAAAAATAATTATAAATTATCAAAATTTTAAGATTTTCTTTACGGTTTTCTTACTTTGGTTTAGTATTCAGTTTGGAAAACCTATTGAAGATTCAATTGCATTTGTTTTGGTTATTTCTATCGGAATTATTCACGGAGCAAATGATTTATTTATACTTTCTTTAAAAAAGATAAACAATAATAGATTTGTAACAAATCTTTCAATTTATTTAGGGATTGTGCTCTTCTGCGTTATATTTTACATAATAAATCCATTTTTGGCTATTTTATTATTCATCTTTATAAGCTCATATCATTTCGGAGAAGAGCATTTAAGTGAACAAGTGAGGTTGAATAATTATTTTGATACAGTTTATTTTATTGTTTACGGATTATTGATTTTTTCAATGCTTTTTTACGAAGCGCTGTTTGAAGTAAATGCTATTATGATTGAGCTTACGAAAGCTACTTTTTCTGAAATGTTAGTACAAATAACATTAATAACTTCTCTGGTATTCTTCATATTAATGAATGCATTTTTAGTATTGAAACATAAAATAGAAACGAAAGTATTTCTAAAAGAAGTATTTTTCTTGGGACTATTTTTTCTTGTTTTTAAAACGTCATCATTAATTTTAAGTTTTGCCATCTATTTTATTTTTTGGCATTCAATCCCTTCTATCATCCACCAAATCCTTTTTATTTATGGAGATGTTACGAAAAAAAGTATTCTGTTATATGTAAAAAAAGCGTTTCTTTTTTGGTTGATAAGTATTATAGGTTTGTTGGTTTTATATCAATTTATACTCGAAGTCACACTCTTATCAACCATTGTTTTTGTGATTTTATTATCGGTCACAGCACCTCATATTTGGGTAATGTATAAAATGAAAAATTAACGTGTAAACACCAATTCATTACCCGAAGATAAGGCTTCAGAATACCCATAACCTTCTGAATTAAAGCCTTTAATGCCTTCTATTGTTTTTATATTGTGATCAATGAGGTAACGCACCATCAATCCTCTTGCTTTTTTAGCGAAAGTCATTACTACTTTATATTGATTGTTTTTCAACTCTTTAAATACAGGAGTAATCATTGGTACTTTCAAAACTTTTTGATTGACCGCCTTAAAATATTCTGAACTTGCTAAGTTCACAAATAATTCATCATCTGCTAATTCTTCATTTAAAGCATTGGTTATTTTATCTCCCCAAAATTTGTACAAGTTTTCTGTTTTACCAACTTTTAGCTTTTTACCCATTTCTAAACGATATGGCTGCATTAAATCCAACGGCTTCAGTAAACCATACAATCCTGAAAGAATACGCAAACGTTCTTGCAAAACAGGAATTTTATCTGAAGCTAAAGAATTAACATCAATACCTCTAAAAACCTCACCAGTAAAAGCAAAAATAGCTTGTTTGGCATTGTTGGTTGTAAATGGCAAACTCCACTCTTGATTACGTTGATAATTTAGTTCTGCTAAATCTGCAGATATCCCCATAAACTCAGATAATTTTTTTCGAGACAAGGTTTTTAACTTGGTATTCAGTTTTACCGAATCGTCTAAAAATTGTGGCTGCGAATGTAAACTCGTAGGTACGTTGCTTTCAAAATCTAAAGATTTTGCTGGTGAAATGATAATTTTCATAAATTCTTTTCTTTACGAAGTAAAAATACAATTCGAAACCAACACTGTCAAGTTTTTAGAAAAATTCTATTGATGTAATTATAAAGAGAATTGATGTACTTCATTTAACTTGTTTTTTAGTAACTTGGCTAAAACAGAACCATATTCTTAAAAGATGGTTAAACAAACATGAAAATACTTCTTACCGGTGCAACTGGATATATAGGAAAAAGATTACTACCTGTTTTAGTTGAAGCGGGACATGAAGTTGTTTGCTGTGTTCGTGATGTTCTAAGGTTTAATCCTCCTCATTCTATTAAAAGCAGAATTTCAGTAATTGAAATTGACTTATTAAATAAAGAATCATTAAAAACAATTCCTAAAGACATTGATGGAGCTTACTATTTAGTTCACTCTATGTCTTCTTCAGACAACTATAAAACACTTGAAAAATCTTCTGCTATTAACTTCAGAAATGCACTTGAAAAAACAAACGTTAAACATGTTATTTACCTTAGTGGCATTGTTAATGAATCGGAACTATCTGAGCATTTAAGCTCTCGAAAAGATGTAGAAATTGAGCTTGGCAAAGGCACCTATAACCTCACTACACTTAGAGCTGGAATAATAATAGGGTCTGGTAGTGCCTCTTTTGAAATAATTAGAGATTTGGTCGAAAAACTGCCAATTATGATTACTCCGAAATGGTTAAAAACCAAATGTCAACCTATCGGTGTTGCTGATGTTATAGCATTTCTTTCTAAGTCGCTCTTCAATACTAAAACCTACAATCAAAATTTTGACATAGGTGGGCCAGATGTTTTATCTTATAAACAAATGCTTTTGGGTTTTGCTAAATGTAGAAACTTAAAACGTAGTATTTTTGTTGTTCCTGTAATGACGCCAAAACTATCTTCATATTGGCTTTATTTTGTAACATCAACTTCCTATAAGCTTGCCGTTTCACTTGTAAGCAGCATGAAGATTGAAGTAATTTGTCGCGATAATAAAATTAACTCAATTCTCAACATTGAACCAAGTAGTTATCAAAAAGCACTAGAAAAAGCATTTAATAAAATTGACAACAATGAAATCATTTCTAGCTGGAAAGATTCTTATTCGAGTAGCGGAATTAATTTTGATATTTCTGATTTTATTAAAGTACCAACATTTGGGTGTTTTATTGATCAGAGAAAAAGTGAAATAGACGATCGCAAAATATGTCTTAATAAAATTTGGAGTATCGGTGGTGAAACAGGTTGGTATTTTGGTAATTGGCTTTGGAAACTTAGAGGATATGTAGATAAGTTAGTTGGTGGAGTTGGACTTAGAAGAGGAAGAACAAATCTCACTTCGCTAGATGCTGGAGATGCCGTAGATTTTTGGAGAGTATTATACGCAGATAAAAACGAAGGTCGTTTACTTTTGTTTGCCGAAATGAAACTACCAGGTGAAGCCTGGTTAGAATTCAAGGTTGTGGGGAATTTTCTGGAGCAGACAGCAACCTTTAGGCCTTTGGGTTTATGGGGGAGAATATATTGGTATTCTGTACTCCCTTTTCATGGAATAATTTTTAGAGGCATGCTAAAAAAATTAACGAAACACAACAATACTTAAACATTATATTGCAACCTCTTGAAGACATTAGTAAAAGTTCTTTAAACTTCGTCTTTAGAATTTATGGTATAGGTTCTCCACTTTTCTAAACAAGCAGCAATATCTTCTGGAATTTCAGAATTAAAACGCATAAATTCTTCAGTTACTGGATGTGTAAATCCAAGTGTTTTTGCATGTAAGGCTTGTCTTGGCAATGTTTTAAAACAATTCTGCACAAATTGCTTGTATTTAGTAAACGTGGTTCCTTTTAAAATATCATTTCCGCCATAACGCTCATCATTGAATAAAGTATGACCAATGTGTTTAAAATGCGCTCTAATTTGATGTGTTCTTCCAGTTTCAAGTTTACATTGCACCAAAGTTACATAGGTTAAACGCTCTAGAACCTTAAAATGTGTAACAGCGTGTTTCCCAAAATCTCCTTCAGGAAAAACATCCATTTGCAAACGATTTTTTAAACTACGACCAATATTTCCTTCAATAACACCTTCATCTTCTTCAATATTCCCCCAAACCAAAGCATAATACAACCGCTCGGTAGTTCTATCAAAAAATTGTTTTGATAAATGCGCCATGGCAAATTCAGTTTTGGCAACCACCAACAGACCGCTAGTATCTTTATCAATTCTATGAACCAAACCTGGACGTTCATTAGAATTGGTTGGTAAGTTTTCGATATGATGAATCAACCCATTTACCAATGTTCCAGAATAATTTCCATGACCGGGATGCACTACCATTCCTGCGAGTTTATTTACCACAATAACCGTATCATCTTCGTAAATAATCTCTAACGGAATGTCTTCAGCAACTAGTAAATTCTCTGCAGGTGGATGAGCCAACACAACACGAACAATATCCTTGGGTTTTACTTTGTAATTTGATTTTACAGCGACATCATTCACCAAAACATTCCCTGCTTTTGCAGCTTGTTGCACTTTATTTCTAGTCGCATTTTCTACGAAATTCATTAAGAACTTATCAACACGTAAAGGTTCTTGACCTTCACTAGCTGTAAACCGATAATGCTCGTATAGTTCGTCGTTTTCTATCTCTATATTTTCTTCCTGCATAAATGATGTGCTTGCTATGTTGCTTTCTTTTGAGATTTTTTACTTTTTTTAGAATTCTAAATTACTCTTTGACAACTGATAACTGATAATTGTTAACTGACAATTGACAACTAAACTTATTGATTTCCGTCTCCTAAAATTAAATCGACCACCGAGTTTTTTGGCAACTTATTTCCTGGTTTTAATTCGCTTCCGTTATTTTTCATTCCTCTAACCACATCTTTACCGATATCTGGCACGTAAGAAAACTCTCCAATCCTAAAACCTATAGAAAGTAAATGTGTGATTGCTTGCCTTTTTGTTCTACCATTTAAATCAGGCAATACAACATCGTTATATTTAGATGGATTGACAGTTAAGTAAATTTTTCTTTTTTCTTTTACAAAATCACCAGCTTCAGGATTCTGTTCAATAACCGATTTGTTTGCATATTCAGGATTATATCTTGCAGAATCTATTACTATATAAGTTAAATTTAGTTCTTCTAATTTTTTTGCAACTTCGTCTAATTCCATCTTATGTAAATTTGGAACTTCAATTTTTTGATCGTGATTTGTTGTATAGCCAAACCACCATTGCAATGCAAAGACAAATATTAAGGCTGCAACTACAACAATTGCAACTTGCTTAAAAAAAGATATACTTTTAATGAATTTAAAAACGCTCATGATCAATTTTTTAATAACAGCAAAGATATAAAACCAAACGTTAGTCTTTCTATTTATATTTTGATAAATTTGTTAATACGATTTTAGATTTCACAATAAAACCCTCGTCGAGGGATTTATTAAATCAAGACCAAGGTTAGATTATAAATAACCCTTAAATTATAACTTATAAGTGAAGAAAAATATTGCAATAGTTATGGGAGGTTTTTCCTCTGAAGTAAACATATCATTAAAAAGCGGTGCTGTGGTTTACAAAAAATTGAATAGAGAAAAATACAATCCATTTCAAATTCACATTTTAAAAGAAAAGTGGGTAGTAATAGTTGATGAAATTGAATATCCTATTGATAAAAATGATTTTTCGGTAACTTTAGGTGGAACAAAAATTACATTTGATTGTGTTTTTAATGCCATTCATGGCGCACCCGGTGAAAACGGAGAATTGTTAGCATATTTTCAATTATTAGGAATAAAACACACCTCTGCGCCTTTTTATCAAATGGCATTAACATTTAACAAAAGAGATTGTTTGAGTGTTGTAAAACATTATGGAATTCCGACTGCGAATTCTGTTTATTTAAACAAAGGAGATTTTGTTAATACAGATACAATTATCGCAAAAGTTGGCTTACCGTGTTTTATAAAGCCAAACAATGCAGGTTCTAGTTTCGGAATTTCGAAAGCATATTCTGCTGAAGAAATAATTTTAGGAATAGAAAAAGCATACAAAGAAGATTCTGAAATTTTAATAGAAAGTTTTTTAGATGGACGTGAAGTTTCTGTTGGAGTTATTCAATATAAAGGAGAAATAAAAGTCTTGCCAATTACAGAGATCACAACAGAAAATGATTTTTTTGATTATGAAGCAAAATACGAAGGAAAATCGGACGAAATAACTCCTGCACAACTACCAGAAGATGTTGCTCAAAGAATAAGAACAGTAGCAAAAAAAGTATATACAGTTTTAAATATGAGTGGCTTTTCTCGTTCAGAATATATTTTGGTAAATGGGGAGCCTCATTTTTTAGAGATGAATACGGTTCCTGGTTTAACTGGAGAAAGTTTATTACCACAACAAGCAAACGAAGCCAACATTGATTTGTCAGATTTATTTGACAATGCGATAGAATCTGTTTTATAGAAACACGATATTTTGATCCAAGAGTCAAGAGATTATGAAAAGACATAATTTTAAAAAGTTACAAATATGGAATGAAAGTATGCTTTTAATTAATGAGATTTATGCAATAACCTCTAATTTCCCAGATTTTGAAAGATTTGGTCTTATCTCCCAATTAAATAGATGTGCAGTTTCAATTGCTTCAAATATTGCTGAAGGAACAAGCAAAAGCTCTACAAAACATTTTGTGAATTTTCTTGAGCATAGTTTAGGCTCTGCATTCGAATTGGAAACACAATTGATAGTTTGTTTTAATTTAAAGTATATTTCAAAAGAAAAATTCTTAGATTTAGAGTCTAAAACAAACTCAATACAAAGAAAAATTTCAGCATTTATAGCATCTTTAAATTAAACTTATCCAGTTTCTTGATTCTAAAAATCCTGTTTCTATTTATACAAGATGAAAAAAGCAGTATTTCCAGGTTCTTTTGATCCAATAACATTAGGACACATAGACATTATCAAAAGAGGGCTTCCTTTGTTTGATGAAATTGTAATTGCTATCGGAATCAATGCCAAGAAAAATTACATGTTTTCTGTTGATGAGCGTAAAAGATTTATCCAGAATGCTTTTTTTGCAGAAGAGAAAATTACGGTAGAAACCTATACAGGTTTAACTGTTGATTATTGTAAATCTATTGATGCAGATTTTATTCTTAGAGGCCTACGTAATCCAGCAGATTTTGACTTTGAAAAAGCCATTGCACAAACCAATAGGAAATTATCTGGAATTGAAACGGTGTTTTTATTAACAAGTGCTGAGACCTCTTTTATTAGTTCTTCAATTGTTAGAGATATCCTTAGAAATGGCGGAGACGCTTCTAGTTTGTTGCCAGACTCTGTGACTAACTCAATTAAAGAGAGATAAATTAACTGTAAAGATTAACGTGCTTTTCTTTTAAGATTGCAGAATTCTTTTCTACAAATTCTTCTAATACAGTAAAGAAGTTTAAAATATCTTTTTCTGTATTTGTAGCATTTATTGTTACGAATCGAATAAAAGTATCTTCTCTAAAATCTCCAAAACCAACAACTGTAATTTGATACTCATACAACAACGTACATAACGTTTTTGGGTCTATATTTTTATAATTAAAACAAATTGAAACAGAATCTTCAAAACTATACAGCGTATAATCTGGATGATTAGCAACATAGTTTCTTGCAACATCTGCCAACTCAAATTGTTGATTTATGATTTTTTCTAATCCATTGCTTCCTATCGATTTCCATAAAGTCCAAAACTTTAATGCATCGTTTCTTCGTCCACATTGAAAAGATGTTTTTCCTAAGTTAAAATCATCACCATCGGTTTGATACAAATAATCCGCCTCATTGCTAAATGAATTGTGAAGATGTTTTTTATCTTTTACTAAAATAATAGAACAAGTTAATGGAGTTCCAATCATTTTATGTGCATTGTAACTGAAAGAATCAGATCGTTCTACTCCATTTAACAAATGCTTTTTAGCATCACTAAACATAACAGAACCACAATACGCACCATCCACATGCAACCATATTTTGTACTTTTCTGTAACATCAGCTATTTTGTCAATTGGATCAAAAGCTCCTAAAACTGTTGTTCCTGCAGTCGCATTTACAAAAATTGGCATGTAACCATTTTGAATATCAAGCTCAATCTGTACTTCTAAGTTAGCAGGAATCATTCTACCTTTCTCATCCGTTTCAATATATCGAATGTTGTTTTTTCCTATACCCGCAAAGCTTGCATTTTTCGAATTTGAATAATGAGATTCTTTAGAAGTATACACCACTAAAGGCTTTGTCATACCGTTATCTCTACAGCTTGGATCTTTAAGGTCTCTAGCCATAATCAAAGCCATATAATTACTCATTGATCCTCCAGCTGGAAAAGTTCCATTACTTTGCGATCCATAACCAATCAGATTACAAGATTGTCTAATAATCTCTTTTTCAATACCAACTTGAGGGCCAGCAACTTTATAGGTATACATACTATTGTTTAACAAAACAGCTAATAAATCTCCTAAAATCGCTTTGCTTTGTCTACCTCCAAATAATTGATTAAAAAACAAATTAGTTGCTGTTTTTGGTGTAGCAATAAGCACCTCTTTAAGTACTTTTTTAAATGCGTCATCAACCATAGCATTTTTAGTAAGTGACAAATCTATGGTATCAAATAAAACATTTGATTCAATGCGTTTTGCAACTGGGTGACTTTCTTCTTCATTTAATAAAACTTCTATTAGTTCATTAAAAAGGAGTAAATCGTTACTTAATTCAGACATATATGTATCGTGTGTTTTTTATTTTAATAATTCGTGTTTCTTATCATATGACAGTTCTTTACTCACAAATTGACCTTTGTTGGTGTCATACACATTACATTTTCTAATTGGTTTTGCGTACAAATGTAGTGATATACTTTTTTGATTTGAAACATTTTCAAGATCATGAAAACCCATAAAATCTTTCATATACGAAACTCCTCCAGAAGTAAATTCTGTTGTTTTTACAACTTTCAATTCTTCTATTTCGTTTTTCTGATATATATTTTCTCTAAATACACCTTCTACAAAATACATCCAACATTCTTCTCCACCGTGATCATGGATCTCTGTCACTTGTTTTTTATCCCAGCAAATTAAAAGCAATTCAAAGTTTTCATTTTCTACAATGCAGTTTCGAGTATAACAACTCTCTGACCATGTTGCATATTTTTTAAACTCCACAATTGGTAATTCTAAAGCATTTAAAATTTCAGTATAATTTGTCCTCTCTTCTTCATCTAAAATTTGAACAAGCTCTGCAAATGTTTCAACGCTTTTTTGTGTATTTTTTGATTTTTTCAAGAGTTTTTAGCTATTTTATGTGTTAAACTAAGTAAAAATTATTGTTTTTTTGTGTATTTGCTAATATACCTTTTTGATGTCTTTTAAACGAATAATTTAAAAAAAGAATGCCTTTTTAAAGATCGGGTTCTATAGAGTTGATTAGGTTATTAGTTGTGTAAAGAAGGTAAAACTAACAACGACACAAAATTTACAAACTACTTTTAAGAAATTAAATTTTTGTTAAATTTTCTTCTTCTTTTTTAAAAATTAGTAACTTAGTGTGCACTAAAAAAATCAGGCATTTGAAAACACTCACTATCAACGGAAAAAACCACACCATAGAGGCACAGGATGATATGCCTCTTTTGTGGGCAATAAGAGATATTGTTGGATTAACAGGTACCAAATATGGTTGCGGAGTTAGTCAATGCGGCGCATGTTCTATACTCATAGATGGCGAAGTAGTAAGATCTTGTAGCTTACCAGTAAGCTATGGAATTGGAAAACAAATAACAACCATAGAAGGTAAAACAGACAATCTTGAATATTTAAGAGAAGCTTGGGAAGAAATAAATGTTCCGCAATGTGGCTATTGCCAATCTGGACAATTAATTGCTGCTGCTTCTTTGTTAAATACCAATCCAAATCCTTCAGATCAAGACATTGATGATGCTATGAGTGGTAATATATGTAGGTGCGGAACGTACCCTAGAATAAGAAAAGCAATTCATAAAGCTGTAAAACTTAAAAACAAATAGATATGGAAAGTATACAAAATATGAGCCGTAGAAATTTTGTGAAAGTTTTTGGCTTAGCTTCAGGAGGATTAATTATCGGATGTCAATTTTCATCAGAAAAAGATATTGTAAGAATAGATGACGGGATCACTTTTGCGCCAAATTTATTTGTGCAACTAAAAAAAGACGGAAAATTAATATTGGTGTGTTCTCGTTCTGAAATGGGACAAGGAATTAGGACTTCATTGACTTCTGCTATTGCAGATGAAATGGAAGCTGATTGGAACTATGTTTCTGTAGAACAAGCAACTGGTGATAAAAAGTTTGGAAATCAAAATACGGATGGATCTCGAAGTGTAAGAACTATTTTAGAACCTATGCGTAAAATGGGTGCAACTGCAAAAGCATTATTAATTGCTGCTGCTGCAAAAAAATGGCAAGTTGCCGAAACTGACTGTAAAGCAGAAATGCACTATGTGATCAATAAAAACAATGATAAAAAAATATTTTTTGGAGATTTAGTTGAAGATGCAATGAAAATTGATGTTCCCACAAACATCTCTTTAAAAGACAAGAAAGATTTCAATTATATTGGAAAAACTTTGGGAAGTGTTGATATTAAAGACTTCACACATGGTTCTGCTACTTACGGTTTAGATGCTCGCTTACCCAACATGAAATTTGCAGTCATCGCTCGTTGTCCATCAACCTTTGGAACTGTTAAAAGTTTTGACAAAACTGCTACTCTAAAAATTGCAGGAGTAGAAAATGTAATTGAACTAGAACGTGTAAAAAAACCTTTCGGAATGCTAGGTGGAGTTGCAGTTATTGCATCCAATACTTGGTCTGCAATTCAAGGAAGAAATAATTTAGATATTCATTGGGATAAAGGATCAAATGGACAGTATGATAGTAAAAAATACATGCAAAAAATTACCAATCGTGTACATAATAATGCTAAAGTTGCTCCACCTACAAAAGGCAATGTAAATGCAGCCTTTTCAAAAGCTTCTCAAATTGTTGAAGCCACTTATCAATTACCTCATTTAGCACACGCACCCATGGAAACGCCTAATGCATTAGCTTGGGTTCATGATGGGAAGTGTGAGGTTTGGGCGCCTTTACAAGATCCTCAAACAGCAAGGGCTGATGCTGCTGCCTATTTAGGAATTGAAATGAAAGATGTTACAATCAATGTTACTTTTTTAGGAGGCGGATTTGGTAGAAAATCAAAACCTGACTTTGTCATTGAAGCAATTGCGTTGTCTAAAAAAATAAATGCACCTGTTCAGGTAGTATGGACACGTGAAGATGATATTCAACATAGTTATTACCACACTACAAATGCGCAATACCTAAAAGCATCCTTAGATAAAAGTGGAGATGTAACGGGCTGGTTGCATAGAACTGCTTTTCCAAGTATCAATTCTACTTTTATGCCTGGGGCTAATTATGCTGCAGGTTGGGAAATTGGCCAAGGAATGAATAACAATCCTTTTGACATACCAAATACTCGATATGAAAACGCAAAAGCAGAACCTTTTGTAAGAATTGGTTGGTTGCGTTCTGTTTGTGCTATTTTTCATAGTTTCGGAATCAATTCTTTTATTGATGAATTAGCAGACAAAGCGAAAAAAGACCCATTACAATTCAAATTAAATTTAATAGGAAAAGATAGAATTAGAGAAGAAGAATCTCCACATCCATTAAACACAAAACGTTTAAAAAATGTACTTAATATCGCTGCTAAAAATGCAAAATGGGGAAGAGAACTACCAGAAGGACATGGGTTAGGAATTGCTTTTTACTACAGTTTTTATAGTTATGTTGCTACAGTTGTTGAAGTTTCTGTAATTAATGATAAATTAAAATTACATCATATTTGGACCGTTTTAGATTGCGGAATGGTTTTAAACAAAGACAATGTTTTAAATCAAATGGAAGGTGCATCTGTTTTTGGATCTTCAATCGCATTGTATGGAAAAATTACCGCTAAAGATGGTGCTATTGAACAAAGTAATTTTCATGATTATAAAATGACAAGAATGAACGAAATTCCGCCAATTGACGTAACTCTTGTAGAAAGTGATGAAGCTCCAACTGGAGTTGGTGAACCTGGTGTTCCACCTGTTGCTCCTGCAATAGCAAACGCCATTTTTAATGCTACTGGGAAAAGATATCGCTCTTTACCATTATCCGATCACGGATTGGTATAATTACAACACAATGTCATTTCGAGTGATTTTTTTGTCAGATTGAGCGTAGTCGAAATCAAAGAAATTCACTCGAACTGACAAAACATACATGAAAAGCAAAACAGTCCTTATTATTCTTGCTGGTGGGAAATCTTCTCGAATGGGTTTTCCTAAAGGCTTATTGAAGCACTCTTCTACTTTGTGGATCTTATCTCAAATAGAAAACTATATTGGACAAGAAGTGTATATTGGATTAGGTTTTGATTATCAACTTTATTTTGAAGCAATTCCTTGGCTAAATGAAGCCCTCAAAAAACCGATATCTTACAAAGGAAAAAAAATCAGAGTAGCACTCAACCAAACACCTGAATTTGGTTTATTTTCTACTTTACAAAATGTATTAAGCCTCCTAAATTTTGAAGGAGGAAATAACACTGTTTTGGTACTTCCAATCGACGTACCATTATTAAATGCAAAAGAACAAGAAAAACTAATTTTTGATGAGCAACTCATTTCAATACCAACTTACAATAACAAAAAGGGTCATCCTGTTAAATTGACTTCGAAGTTTTGGAAATTACTTTTAAATCTGAATCTAACCGATGAAGACTCTAGATTAGATATACAAATCAAAAAAAGAAATGCATCAGAAATTTCGTTAGTTGAAATGAATGATGCATCTATTATAAAGAATTTAAACACGCCAAAAGATTGGCAAGAATTTATCGTTTCTTAAAATTTATATTCTGATAATGATTTTGTAAAATCTTCTGGATTTGCTGCTAAATGATAGCGTGGGTCGTCAATAGCTTCTTCAATAATTCCTGCAAATATCGGACTCGATTTATACAATAAGATTTTACAATCTTCACTTAGATGTTTTAATATTATTGATTTTCCTTCTGCTTGATATTTTTCAACCAATGCAAAAATGGCTTCAATTGCAGAATGATCACTAACTCTTGCTTCTATAAAATCAATTTCTATATGTTGCGGATCATTTTTAACATCAAATTTTTCATTAAAAGCAGAGATGCTTCCAAAAAATAATGGCCCCCAAATTTCATAAATTTTAGTGCCGTCTTCTTTAAAACGTTTTCTTGCTCTAATTCGTTTTGCATTTTCCCAAGAAAACACCAATGCACTCACAACAACTCCTGCTAAAACCGCAATGGCTAAATCAAAAAGAACTGTTAATCCAGAAACCAACACTAAAACAAAAACATCTGTTCTTGGTATTTTGTTTAAAATTCTAAAGCTAGACCAAGCAAAGGTTCCGATAACCACCATAAACATAACTCCTACCAACGCTGCAATTGGAACTTGTTCTATATAAGAGGATGCAAAAACAATAAATATCAATAAAAATACAGCCGCAGTAATTCCAGATAATCTACCTCTTCCACCACCTTTTATATTGATAATAGATTGTCCAATCATTGCACAACCTCCCATTCCACCAAACAAACCTGTTATAATATTTGCACTTCCTTGCGCAACACATTCTTTATTAGAATTTCCTCTAGTTTCGGTTAAATCATCAATTAAATTTAAGGTCATTAAAGATTCTATCAATCCGATTGCCGCTAAAATCAATGCATATGGAAAAATAAATTTTAATGTTTCAAAATTTATTGGAATGTTTGAAAACGTTTCTAAATGTAGTGTTGGCAATCCACCTTTTAAACCTTCTCCTCCTCCATCTCTAATAAATGAACCAACGGTAGCAACATCTAAATTTGAGAAAATAACAATTCCTGTTACAACTAATATTCCGATTAAAGCTTCTGGTAATTTTTTGGTTGCTTTGAGTTTTGGCAATCCCCACATAATAAGCATGGTTAATAAAACCAACCCTATCATATACCATAAACTATTACCTTCTAGCCATACTTTTTCACCATTTACAGTAGTTTTAAACATCCCTAATTGAGATAAGAAAATAACGATAGCCAATCCGTTTACAAAACCCATCATCACTGGATGTGGAATCAATCGAACAAACTTTCCTAATTTAAAAACACCTGCTAAAATTTGAATGAATCCCATTAAAATTACTGTTGCAAATAAGTAGTACAAACCAAGATTTTCATCAGGATTTCCCATAGCATTCCCTTCACTTACTAAAGAAACCATCACTACCGCTAAAGCTCCTGTAGCACCAGAAATCATTCCTGGTCTTCCACCAAAAATAGAAGTAATGAAACCAATCATAAATGCAGCATACAATCCTACCAATGGATCTACTCCTGCTACAAAGGCAAAAGCTACAGCTTCTGGCACTAAAGCCAAGGCCACTGTTATTCCAGATAAAATATCATTCTTTACATTTTTAACTCTCTTCCTAATAAATTCAGTCATTTCTTATGTGCTTTTTGAAGTCGGCAAATATAGGCTTTATTTTAAACTTAAAGAGCCTTGAATGATTCTAAAACCAACCTTATATTGGCATATGTGTTTTGCAAAGCAAGTTGGGTTTCTGCTTCATTTTTAAATTCTACTTTGGTAATACCTTCTTCTAATTGTGGAGTTAATTTTTCTTGAAAATTTGTTGTCATTAAAAACCAATGTGTGATTTTTAGTTGTTGAATACTATTCATAAAAAACAAATGATAGGTAGTAATTAAAGGTTGCACTAAAACCAACTCTTTTACACCGCATTCTTCTTCAACTTCTCTTACTGCAGTTTGTTCAATTGTCTCTCCTTTTTCAATTCTTCCTTTAGGTAAATCCCAAGTATCTAGACGATAAATAAAGAGGATTTCTTTATTTGTATTCAAAACCAATCCACCACCTGCTGAAACCACTTTGAAATTTTTTTTGAAAGCTTTCCAATCATTTTCAAGGTTTGTACAAAATAAATTTACGCCTTTGGTTTTGCTTTTTTTAAGTTTATGCAAGATTTCATCTACTACAACATCCTTAAAAATATAAACACGATAATTATTGTCTTTTTTTAATGAATCTGTTAAAATAATTGGCTTATCATTTACAAAAACTTTATACATTTGTGATATGATTTTAAACAAAGATACAGCAAAAAAAACAGCTGAGTTTTTATTGCAGATAAAAGCAATAAAGTTAAGTCCATCAGAACCATTTAATTGGGCTTCAGGCTGGAAATCTCCAATTTATTGTGACAACAGAATTACTTTATCTTTTCCTTCTGTTAGAAATTTTCTAAAAGAAGAAATCGCAAAATTAGTTGAGTTAAAACACGGAAAACCTGATGCTATAGCTGGTGTAGCTACTGGAGCTATTGCCATTGGAGTTTTGGTTGCGCAAGAATTAGGTGTTCCGTTTGTATATGTTAGACCCGAAGCAAAAAAACACGGTCGCAAAAATCAGATTGAAGGTCATTTAGAAAAAGGACAGAATGTTGTTGTAATTGAAGACTTAATCAGCACCGGAAAAAGTAGTTTACTAGCTGTGGAAGCATTAAAGGAAGCCGATGCAAATGTTAAAGGGATGGTTGCGATTTTTACTTATGGATTTGAAGTTGCCGAGAACAATTTTAAAGAAAGTAATTTAGAACTAACTACCTTAAGTGATTATGAATATTTGTTAGAACAGGCTTTAGACAGCAATTATATTTCAGACAAAGAATTAAACACACTACAAGATTGGAGAAAAAATCCAAGTAGCTGGAATCAATAAAAAAAAACTATGAATTTAGAAAGTACAAAAGTTACCGTTGCAAGATCTTCAAAAGAAGTTTTTGAATTTTTAATCAACCTCCAAAACTTTGAACAATTAATGCCAGAAAATACTCAAAAGTTCGAAGTTGATGGTGATTCGTTTTTATTTGCTTTAAAAGGAATGCCAGAAATTAGATTGGTTTTAAAAGAGAAAACTGCTTTTTCAAATATAACTTTGGGTGCTGCAAGCAGTAAGTTACCATTTACATTATCTGGAAACATTACAGAATTGGCCAGTGACAAAAGTGAATTTCAATTAATTTTTAATGGTGATTTTAATCCAATGATGGCCATGATGGTGAAAAATCCACTCACAAAATTTATTGAAGTGTTGGCTGAAAATATTTCTAAGATTTAAGCAAACTTTATTTCTTTAATTCCAAATTCTTCAATCGAATCATCTTCCAATTCAATTTGAAGTTTCCCTACAGAAGAAACACCAATTATTTTACCCATAAAAACAACATTCTTATTGTTTTTAAACATCATTGGAGTGTTTTTTTTGAACAGGTGCTTTAAATAGTTTTTCTTTAAAACATTTGTAGTTTCATTTGTGATATACGAAACTTGAGTTTTTAATTCAGAAATTAGATGATTCAATACTGCATCAATATTTACTTCTTTGTTTGTTTCTTTTAAAATAGAAGTTGCGTTTAAATGGTTTGGGAAAATGGTTTGATTCACATTTAATCCAATTCCAATATAAGAGCATTTAATCTCGTCTTTTAGCATGACATTTTCTACCAAAATTCCACATATTTTTTTATTTGATGACAAAATGTCGTTAGGCCATTTTACAGCTACTTTAGGTAATTTATACCCTTTTAGTACATTAACAATTGCAATTGAAACTGCATAATTAATCAAAACTTGGTGGCTTATAGGTAAAGAGTTAAATTGAACAAACACACTACACAACAAGTTTTTGTTAGGTTCAGAAACCCATTTAGACCCCATTTGACCTCTACCTTTTGTTTGCTCTTTACTAACAACAACTGTGAAATTTTCTAACAACGAAGTATGTGCCATTTCTCTCAAAAAAGAATTGGTAGAGTTGATGGCATTAAGTTTGATTATCTTCATTTGTTAAAAATTCTACAAACATGTAGATGATAGCGCAAAATAATCATAAAAAAACAATAACTTTGTTTTAAATATTAAAGAATTTTAATGACCATAAAAAAAATAAACACAGACGATTTAATTGCTGAAATAATTAAAGGAATTGATGATGTAAAAGGAGAAGATGTTCAACTGTTAGATTTAAGAGAAATTGAAAACACAGTTTGCGATTATTTTATTGTTTGTTCAGGAAGTTCTAACACGCAAGTAAAAGCCATTTCTGGCTCAATTCAAAAAGTTGTTAGCAAAAGTTTAAAAGACAAACCTTGGCATATAGAGGGAGAAATAAACTCAGAATGGATTTTAATGGATTATGTGAATGTTGTAGTTCATGTTTTTCAAAAACACATTAGAGAGTTTTATGATATAGAAAGTCTTTGGGGCGATGCTAAAATAACAACAATTAGCCCATCAAATTAATTAATAGTACAGAAATTTAAATCATGAGTGATTCTAAAAATAATAAAAAAAACATGCCCAAATTTAACTTTTATTGGGTTTACGGGGCAATATTTGTACTTCTAATTGCATTCCAATTTTTAAATTCTGGTGATGTATCTTCTAGAAATATTTCTTCAAATAAGTTTTCAGAAATATTAAAAAGCAATGATATTAAAGAAATCGTTATTGTTAACAGAAGTAATGCACAGATCTACCTTACAGATATAGCTTTAGAAAAAGAGGCTTATAAAAAATTCAAAAAGACCAATGTATTCAGTCAAAAAACACCAATTTTTTCTTACGATTTTGGTGATTTACGAAATTTTGAAAATCAACTTTTAGAAGCTAAAAAAACATATAGTTTAGATTTTGATCAAAAACACATAGAGCAAACAAGTTTTATGGATCAAATTTTTGCATTCTTACCATTTATAATTTTAATCGCTATTTGGCTTTTCTTCATGAGAAGAATGTCTGGTGGTGGAGCTGGTGGCGGTGGCGGCGGTCAGATATTTAATATTGGAAAATCGAAAGCTAAACTTTTTGATAAAGACACTAAAGTTAAAACAACGTTTAAAGATGTAGCCGGTTTAGAAGGCGCTAAAGAAGAAGTGCAAGAAATTGTAGACTTCTTAAAAAACCCAGGAAAATATACTGCCTTAGGGGGTAAAATTCCGAAAGGCGCATTGTTAGTTGGATCTCCAGGAACAGGGAAAACATTATTAGCAAAAGCTGTAGCTGGTGAAGCTGGCGTACCGTTTTTCTCTTTATCAGGTTCGGATTTTGTAGAAATGTTTGTTGGAGTTGGTGCTTCTCGTGTTAGAGATTTATTTAAACAAGCTGCTCAAAAATCGCCTTCCATTATTTTTATTGATGAGATTGATGCAATTGGTAGAGCACGTGGAAAGAATAGTATGACTGGAGGGAATGATGAGCGCGAAAATACGTTAAACCAATTACTAACTGAAATGGATGGTTTTGGCACTGATGTAAATGTAATTGTCCTTGCAGCAACAAACCGAGCTGATGTTTTGGACAAAGCTTTGATGCGTGCTGGCCGTTTTGATAGACAAATCTATGTTGATTTACCAGACATTAATGAGCGTCAAGCAATTTTTGAAGTTCATATTAAGCCTTTAAAATTGGCTGATGATGTTCATATTGAGTTTTTAGCACAACAAACCCCAGGTTTTTCTGGTGCTGATATAGCAAACATGTGTAATGAAGCTGCTTTAATTGCTGCAAGAACTGATAAAAAAGCAATCGAACATCAAGACTTTTTAGATGCAGTTGATAGAATTGTTGGAGGTTTAGAAAAGAAAAATAAAGTAATCACACCAAAAGAAAAGAAAGCTATTGCATACCACGAAGCTGGTCATGCAACTGTTAGTTGGATGTTAGAACACGCTGCTCCGTTAGTTAAAGTAACAATTGTACCCAGAGGTCAGTCTTTAGGTGCTGCATGGTATTTGCCAGCTGAAAGAATGATTGTTCAAACAGATCAAATGCTTGATGAAATGTGTGCAACTTTAGGTGGAAGAGCTGCTGAAAAAATTATTTTTGATAAGATTTCAACTGGAGCCTTAAGTGATTTAGAAAAAGTTACAAAACAAGCTAGAGCCATGGTTACTGTTTATGGATTAAATGAAGAAGTAGGAAACATTACTTATTACGACTCTTCAGGTAATGATGCCTTTGTAAAACCTTATAGCGAAGAAACTGCTAAAACTATTGATAAAGAAATTTCTAAAATGATTGAAGCTCAATATCAAAGAGCTATAAAATTATTAGAAGCAAATAAAGAAAAATTGACAACTCTTGCAGAATTATTATTAGAAAAAGAAGTTATCTTTAAAGATGATTTAATGAAGATATTCGGAAAAAGGCCCTTTGACGAAGACGAAATTATAAGAAAAAAAATTGTTATTGACGCAGAAAAGAAAGAGAGCAAAGAAGAATAATCTTATTTTTGTGAAATGAGTTTTTTAAAAAAGATATTCAAATTTTCAAAAGAATCATCTGATGAGAGATCGGCCAAACAACAAGAGGTCAATTTATCTTTAGATGATTCTTTTGTACACTATTTTTTAGAAAAAGGTGGTAAATTTTTGTATTGTACTAAAAAAGAAGAAATTGAATATCATTTAAAAAATATTATAAAAGAGAATGATTGGAAAGAATTAGTTTGTTTAGATGAAGAACTAAGTAAATTATCTAAAAAAATAGATACCACTTTTAACTCTGACATCAATTACGCTGCACCTTTTTTTACAACGTGTGAACATTTAATTTCAGACAATGGCGATATTCTTTTTTCTTCAAACCAAATACGAAGCAAAAAACTTGCATCGCTCTCTGAAAACTTTATTGTATACGCTACTACAAGTCAATTAGTTAAGAACACAGGAGAAGGTTTAACAGGAATTAAAACCAATTTTAAAGATAATATTCCAACAAATATTAGTTCCATTAAAAATTATTCTTTGCAAAAAAAGGAGGATAATTTCTTAATTTACGGAAACAATAACTCAAAAAACTTATATTTGCTGCTGTTCGAAGATTTATAATATGCGCAACTTAATAACCAGATCTATTTCTGGAATTGTTTATGTAACTCTTTTCTTATTTGCAATTCTTTATGACGCAAAAAGCTATATAGCCTTAACAGCTATTTTTGCGATAATTTGTATTTGGGAATTTTCTAAACTTGTAAAATCAAAAAATATAATCCCTTATCTTTTTTTAGGTGGAATGTTATACTTTTTTATTTACCCGATAGAAGGTTATTCATCACTAACAAGCTTAATCACAACCTTAATCGGTTTGCTTATATTGATCTATTACCTCTTTAGTTCTAAAAAAATTGAATCTGATACCATATTTCAAAGACTACTTTTACAGCTTTTTTATCTTGTTTTACCTTTTTATTTTTTAATATCAATACCTTTTATTTTTGGAACATATCAACCAAAAATTCTAATATGTATTTTAATTTTTATTTGGGTGAATGATAGTTTTGCTTATTTAGTGGGTAAGAATTTTGGCAAAACCAAGTTGTTTGAAAGCGTTTCTCCTAAAAAAACAATTGAAGGATTTTTGGGTGGATTAATTTTTTCACTAATTGCAGCATATTTTATTACACATCAACATGATAACCCTATAATTACTTTATTAGATTGGATGATTATTGCAGCCATTTTATCTATTTTAGGTACTATTGGTGATTTAATCGAATCAAAATTTAAAAGACAAGCAAATAGTAAAGATAGCGGAAACATTATGCCTGGACATGGCGGAATGTTAGATAGATTAGATAGTTTGTTTTTCGCTGCTCCATTTGTATATTTGTACTTATACTTCATCATTTAAAATTGAACTTTTATGTTTCATAAAGAAGGATTTAAAATCATTACAATAACCTCTTTAATTATTGTAGCCGGAATTTTATTAGCTGATGCGTTTATTTCTATTGCGTGGTTACAAAAATCAATTCAGATTGGATTGATTCTACTTTATGTGATTGTACTTCAGTTTTTTAGAAATCCAAAAAGAAACACCTTAATCAATGATGGTCAAATTATAGCACCCGTTGATGGTAAAGTTGTTGTTATTGAAGAAGTTTTTGAACCTGAATACTTTAAAGATAAAAGGCTACAGGTTTCAATTTTCATGTCACCACTAAACGTTCATGTAACACGTTATGCTTTAAGCGGAACGGTTAAATACAGTAAATATCATCCTGGAAAATATTTGGTTGCCTGGCATCCAAAAGCATCTACAGAAAATGAAAGAACTACTATCGTTTTAGAAAATAAAACTTTTGGTCAAGTATTATATAGACAAATAGCAGGTGCATTGGCTAAAAGAATTGTAAATTACGCTACTGAAGGACAAGAAGTTGTTCAAGGAGCAGATGCCGGATTTATCAAATTTGGTTCTAGAGTAGATTTATTCTTACCTCTAAATACTACAATTGATGTGAAAATTGGTGATAAAGTTAAAGGAGGAGAACAAATAGTTGCACACAAATAAAATGAGTTCATTAGATACACAATTTCAAGACGCATATAAAATTGCCTCAAGTTTATCTCAAGATCAATTAGCACCAGACATCATGTTAAAATTGTATGCTTACTATAAGCAAGCAACTTACGGTGACAATAATCCTGATTTTATAGAAACAAACGAATTAGACCTTAGAAACGGTTTTAAACTAAACGCTTGGATTCAATTAAGAGGAATGTCTATAGAAAAAGCAAAAAAAGAATATATTAAAATAGTTAAACAATTATAATAAACCCTACCATGAGAAAAATTTTATTTGTTGCCATATTACTATCTATTACTTTTCAATTTACTTCTTGTAAATCTGAAGAAAAAAAGAAAACAGAAAAGAAAGAGGTAAAAACAGCTCCTTTTTCACTAGAAACAGCTAACAATTCAATAGACTTTGTTGCTTATAAAACAACTGACAAAATTCCTGTTAAAGGAAAATTTAAAAAAATTAACATTACTAAAAACGGAAACGGTACTACTGCAAAAGAAGCAATTCACAATACTGAGTTTGCAATTCCTGTAAGTAGTTTGTTTACAGCTGATGTTAGTAGAGATTATAAATTAAAGAAATTTTTCTTTGGTGTAATGGATAATACAAGTCTTTTGTCTGGTAAATTAATGCTACAAACAGATAGCACTGGTGTTGCTGCAATTACTATGAATGCTGTAACAGCTGATTTACCTTTTTCATATTCAATAAAAGACAAAGAGTTTACGTTAAATGCTACGATGAATTTAGACAATTGGAATGCACAAAATGCTGTAGATTCTTTAAATTTAGTTTGTAGAGATTTACATAAAGCTGCAGACGGAATTTCTAAAACATGGAGTGAGGTTGCTATCAATATTACGACCGTTTTCAAATAACAAAAAGATACACGAAAAAAAGCCTCGAAATTCGAGGCTTTTTTTATGCTAATATTTTATCTACCAATTCCTTTTTTGCTTTTTCATTATCACCAAAAAGCCATTGCAATACATTATCATCCCAAATTTCATCTCGTTCTGTTTTATTGATAATTCCTTGTTCAATTGCTAAATCCAATATTTTTCCAGGATAAGAAGATTGTTGTTCACTTTCCATTTCTCCTAACGGATATGGATCATCTAAGCCCATTAAAACTTGTTTAGAACCTTGGTTTTTAATTAGTAATTGCAGCCCTCCTGTATCATGCACCAAGGTGTCAAAGAAAATATTTTTATGGCCAACTGCTTTTCTAGGATGTGTTTTTCCTTCAAACAGATCTGGTCTACCATCAAAACCTTGTATTCTACGCCCTAAATTTATTTGCGCTAACTGTCCACCATGTGCAAAACAAACTCGCATTCCTGGATATTTATCTTGATATCCGTTTAAGGTTAAAAAATGATAGGCGTCTGCACATTGTGCCAACATCCATATCAAATGAAAACGCCAAGATGTATTTTCTAATTTGATGAATTTTTCTCCATCATACGGATGAATTTCTACTGCTAAATTGTATTTGCTTGCCAATTCAAAAATAGGCTCATTTTCTTCATCAAAAATACAACGCCATGTTCCTATAGTATCCATATAATGTGTTGGCAAACACAACAAACGCATCCCTAACTGCTCTACACAACGTTCAATTTCCCAACAAGCACCACGAACAAAACCTGGATGTACTACAAAACCACAGGTGAATTTAGAAGGATGCTCGTGTTGAATTTTAGCATTAAAATCGTTTTGAAAACGCAAGGCTTGTTTCATTTCTTCCACACGTAAACCATTTCCATATAACTGAGATAAATTTAAAACAACAGCATGGTCAATCTTAAAACGATCCATCCATTCTAATTTTTCATTTAAGAAAAAACTAGAATCTGTAACGGGTCTACTCCAATCTTTTTGAAGCATGTATTTTCGATCTTTATCTACCCAAAAAATTCCTTTGTCTTGCATAAACTGCGGAATCTCTTCTGGATATGGCAGTAAATGTGAATGTCCGTTTATGCGTAGTTTTCTTTTTTTCATCCTATCTGTTATTGCGAGGCTTTAGCCGTGTCAATCTTTTTGTTTTTTAATGAGATTACATCGTCATTACTTCCTCGTAATAACGAACAAATTTATTATATTTTATTTGGTGCATCCATTACAGTTCCACAATTAGAGCAGGTACATTTTTTTGTATCTGAGTAATACCTGTCAAAAATGACTGGCATGTCAGTTTCAATATTATCCAACGCAAATGTTTCTCTGTATAATTGAGTTCCACAATTTTCACAATACCATTCTAAGGCATCTAACATTCCTTCAGAACGCGGGTATTCGATAACCAATCCAACCGTATTTGCTTTTCGTTGCGGAGAATGTGGCACTTTAGCTGGCAATAAATAAATATCACCTTCATTGATTGCTACATCTTGTGATTTCCCGTCAATAATAATTTTTAATACCATATCTCCTTCAACTTGATAAAAGAATTCAGGTGTTTCGTTATAATGATAATCTTTTCTGTTGTTAGGTCCACCAACAACCATTACAATATACTCTCCATTATCCCAAACACATTTATTTCCAACGGGAGGTTTTAATAAATGACGATGTTCATCAATCCATTTTTTAAAATTTAAAGGCTGTACTAGTTTACTCATTTTATTCAATTTTTTGGGCGTTTCCTAAAGGTCGGGCTTTATGCTGTACCTTTTTATTGTCATTGCGAAGAAAGTTTTTCACTTTCTGTGGCAATCTCAAATATACAGAGAGATTACTTCGTTTTACTCGTAATGACGTTTTTCTTATTACATAAAAAGGGTGTCGCTTCAATCCCTAACGCAAGGTTTCGATAAATTTACAAACTTTTTGTTCTTCCACCATCAACAGGAACATTTATTCCGTTGATAAAACTTGCTTTTTCGCTTGCTAAAAACACTACTGCATTGGCAATTTCTTCTGGTTTTGCAAAACGCTGAGCTGGTGAAGCTTTTTTCATTGCTTCTGCAACTTCATCAAAAGATTTTCCTGTTTTAGCAGATTTATTTTTGATAATTTCATTCAAACGTTCAGTTCCTGTGGCACCTGGCAAAACGTTGTTTACCGTAATTCCATATTCTCCTAGCTCGTTCGCTAAGGTTTTAGACCAACTAGCTACTGCACCTCTTATGGTATTTGAAACTCCTAATCCTTCTAAAGGCTGTTTCACAGAAGTAGAAATGATATTGATGATTCTACCAAAGCATTGTGTTTTCATAAAAGGAACAACCGCTTGTACCAACACATGATTGCATTTTAAATGCTGTGTAAAAGCGCTTTCAAACTCTTCTAATTTGGCATTAAAAATTGGTCCTCCTACTGGCCCACCTGTATTGTTTACCAAAATATGAAATTGCATTTCTGTAGCTTCTAACTTTTCTTTCAAAGCTTGTGGATTAGAAAAATCTGCCACTAAATAACTATGACACTGATTGTTATTTGGTAATTCTGCTAATACTGCTTTTAACTTTTCTTCGTTACGAGCTACCAAGGTTACATTCACTCCCTCTTCTGCCAGTCCAATTGCAGATGCTTTCCCAATTCCTTGTGTGCTTCCACAAACCAAGGCATTTTTATGTTGTATTTCTAAATTCATCTTTCTGTTGTTCCGTACTTTTATGCGAAATCTTATAATTATAATTTCTATTTTTTTGATGAGATTCCTGCTTCCGCAGGAATGACAACAAGTTACTTATTTTCTATAATCATTTGCTTAACCTTCACTGCTTTTTCAAAGTGATCTAATTGATGGGTTTCAATCCACCAAGTTGCAACTTGCATCAATAACTTTGGGTTATCGTTTTTATTTTTAAAAAAAGCATAAAAAGACAAACCTACATTCTCTCCTTTTTTAGCAATTTTATCATCACAAACTTGGATGACTTTTTGTCTTACTTCTTTATTCATTTTTATATCATTCCGCACTTGATACGGAGCCGATTTAATTTTACTTTATTTTTCACGCTCCTTTCTGCCGACAGGCAGGTTGGCGAGAATGACAACTAATACTTTATGCAAACATTCTTTGGTTCGGTAAAGAAACGTAAGGCTTCAAAACCTCCTTCTCTTCCAACTCCAGATTCTTTTGCTCCACCAAATGGCGTACGTAAGTCACGTAACATCCATGTATTTACCCAAACAATTCCCGTTTGTAATTGTTTAGAAAACTGCATCGTTCTATTAAGGTTATTGGTCCATAAGGTTGCAGACAATCCGTATTTTACATCATTTGCTAACTGTAAAGCTTCTTCATCTGTTTTAAAAGACATGATGGTTACAACGGGCCCAAACACTTCTTCTTGATTGATGCGACATTGATTCGTCTCAATTTCAATAATTGTAGGTTGCATATAATAGCCATTCTCAAAACCTTCAATAGTCACTTCTAAACCTCCACATAAAATCTTTCCACCTTCATCCTCTGCTATTTTTACATAATTTTCTACCTTTTCTAAATGTGATTTAGAAACCAATGCCCCAATATTTGTGTTTTTATCTGAAGGGTGACCAACTTTTAGCTGCTTTACTTTTTGAACAAAATCTTTTTTAAACTTTTCAAAAATTGCTTCTTCAACAAAAATTCTACTTCCACATAAACAAATCTGACCTTGATTTGCAAACGAAGAACGTACTGTAGTTGCTAACATATTCTCATAGTCACAATCTGCAAAAATAATGTTCGGATTTTTCCCACCTAATTCTAAGGATAACTTCTTAAACATTGGTGCAGCTACGCGAGCAATATGTGCTCCGGTTTCTGTTCCTCCTGTAAATGAAATAGCTTTGATATTTGGATGTTCTACAATAGCCTGACCTGTTGTTGTTCCTAATCCGTGAACAATATTTAAAACACCTTTTGGAAGACCAGCTTCTGTACAAATTTCTCCTAGTAAATAGGCTGTCATGGGAGTTACTTCACTTGGTTTTGCTACCACACAATTACCAGCTGCAATAGCCGGAGCTATTTTCCAAGTAAACAAGTACAATGGTAAATTCCAAGGAGAAATACATCCAACAACTCCGATTGGTTGACGTAATGTAAAGTTCACAGCATTCAACCCTACACTTTCATGAGATTCTGAAGCAAACTGTGTAATGGCATTTCCGAAGAAACGAAAATTACTTGCTGCTCTTGGAATATCTATTTCTCTTGCTAAACTCAATGGTTTTCCATTGTCTTTAGATTCTGCCATTGCAAAACGCTCTAAATTAGATTCTAGCAGTTCTGAAATTTTAATTAGAATTCTACTTCGTTCTTCTAAGGTAGAATTGCTCCATTTCGGAAATGCTTCTGCTGCTGACTTATAGGCATTGGCAACATCTTCAGAAGATGAATTCGGGATTTGAGAATACACTTCTCCGTTTGATGGATTGTAGTTATCTAGCCAATTATTACTAACTGGATTTACAAACTCTCCGTTGATGTAGTTTTGGATGTTCATAAAAGAAAAAAATTAATCATTTAATTGCTTTATTTTTTAGCCTGTAATTCTTCTAAAAAGTTAATCATATTTTTTGTGCTTTCTAATAAATTGTTTTTACGCTCTTTAATAATATAATGCATTAAAGATTTTGAAGTAATTATAGTTAGCAAACCTTCCATCAAAAATTCATCATCTTTACTTTGCCAATATTTATTTAATAAAGGTCCTTTAACTACATAGTCATTCATAATCTCATGCTCACTTTGCACTGCAATAAGTTCAGAGTATTTAGTTTGATTATTTAGGTATATAGATACGTTTTGATCCATTATTTTCAGCTCTTTTAATTGCTCTGAATTATGATTTAAAATTTTATTTTTAACCTCATCTTTAAAGTTTTCTATTTTACCTGTATTTAACAAGGAAACAATTGTATTTCTGTTTAGCTCATTGCTTGGATTAAAGAAAGGTAGGTATTCAAATCTTGCTATTTTTCTTAGTGTATCTATTGTGGCAGTAGGTTTTGATAAACGAACTCTAAAGCTATTAAGACGCTCTAAATCTTCATTAATCATATCAAAATCAAAATTAAGCTGTATGGTATCTCGCTTTAAATCTTCTAATAAAGCTTTTATAGACGTTTTTACAGATTGATTATTCTTTCTATCTTCATTCCAATTATTAATTTGCAAAGCAATTAAAATTCCCATCACAACCAAAATAATTTCACCAATGGCGTATTTAAAATATTTTCCTATTTTGTTTTCCATAAGCAGATTTTGTCGGATTTTTCTGAAGAATTTAATCATCTTATTGTTTCTTATAAGCAGTAACTTTAATCTCCACCACCAAATCTGGATGAGGTAATTGATGTACTGCAACAGTTGTTCTTGCCGGTCCTGTTTCCGCATTAAAAAATTCTGCATAGGCTTTATTGTATCCTGCAAAATCATTCATGTTTACCAAAAAAGTAGAAACATCAACCACATCTTTTAAACTTGCGCCAACTTTGTGCAAATTCTTATCAATGTTGTTTAAAACCTCTCTAGTTTGGGTTTCTATATTTAAATGCTTAGTTCCCATTTCGTCAATAATATCTACTCCAGCAATACTATTGTCTGGTCTGCGAGAACTTGTTCCTGATACAAAAATAAAATCTCCTACCACTTTTACAGGTGGATACGCGCCTCTTGGTGTTACCTTTTTTTCTTCCATTATAAATTATTTCTGTCATTGCGAAACTTTGAAAAAGTTGTGGCAATCTCATGAGATTCCTTCACTTTGTTCGGAATGACGTTATTATTATGTTTTTGTCAATTCTAATAACTTTAGCGTTGTTCTTAAATTACGAGAAGTTGCTATTACTTTTAATTTTTTTTCAAAGAGATTATTTGTCAATTTTGTATCTGCAAATCCCGAAGGGCAATGCAAATAAATAATATCCTTGTTAATTTGGTATTGATCTTCTTTGATACCGTTTACTTCAATTTTTTGCTCCTCAACAGGTGTATCTAAAAAAGTAAACGCTACAATTTTCTCATTTTCTAAAGAAAAAGGATAGTTTTGAATTGCTTTTTTCCACTCATCAATCGTTCTAATTATTACTGGCACATCGTATCCAAATTTTAAAGCAATAGCTTCTCTTATTTTTTGAGTAATCATCACTTTTTCTTCATCAGTATCTAAGAGGATATTTCCACTTTGAATATACGTTTGCACATTTTGAAAACCCATCTCATTTAAAACTTCTCGAAGTGCTGACATCGGGAGTTTATTTTTTCCAGAGACATTGATTCCGCGAAGTAGTACAATATATGTTTTCATTTTTTGCTGTTTTGTCAGTTCGAGCGCAGTCGAGAACTCTTTATTAGCTATTTGGTTTATACTTATGATGTGTAGCATTTCTACATTCTGATAATATTTCTAGCATATCATAATCTCCATTTGCCAAAGCTATCTTTTTACTATTACTCCATTTCTTAATTTTCTTTTCAAAATAAATTGCTTGTTCTACATCATTAAAAACTTGATTAAACATCAATTCTAAAGGTCTTCTTTTAAATGTAAAACAATTTCTATTTAACCCTTTTTGATGTTCTTCGAATCTCCTTTCAACGTCATTTGTTATTCCAGTATATAATAACTCGTCAGAACATCTCAATATGTATACATAATACGTTTTCATAATAACCTCTCGACTGCGCTCGAGGAGACATTTAACTAATCTTTATAACCAGCAATTTTATCTTCTTCTAAAATTTCGTTGGTTTCTTGCTGTACTTTTTTTAATACAATTTCTAATTCTTCTTTCGTCATATCCAATGATGTTGAGATGTCTTTATCTGCAATCATATTTAACAATGCTTTGTCTTGCGCTCTTCCAATTCTCATAGCTTCATCATAACCAATACTTTCATTAAAAGTTACCATAGAATATTTTGAAAAATATTCAGTCGGAAAATGCTTTTCCAAGTCCATTTCAATTTTCCTTTTTTGCTTGAATAACGGATTTGAAACATGATCTCGCATTTCATAATAATTCTCTACCGCTAATTCTCCAATTGCATCTGCGTTTAATTTTCTTGCTTTAGTATATGCTTTAAAAACAGATTCCCAATCATTTAAATCCTGATCTAAAACGGCATCTAAAACAACTACATCTTCAAACGAAGCATTCATGCCTTGCCCGTAAAACGGCACCACTGCATGTGCAGCATCACCCATAATTAGTGTGTTGCTTTTGTAATGCCAAGGTGAACATTTTACGGTTCCTAAAGCACCCGTTGGATTGTTTGCAAACTCTTCTGCAATATTCGGAATCAATGCTAACGCATCAGGAAATTGCTCTTGAAAAAATGCAGTAATTTTTTCCTCAGAGGCCAAATCTTTGAAATTATAGACTCCTTCTTCATGCCCTAAAAACAAGGTTACTGTAAAACTACCATCCATGTTTGGTAATGCAATCAACATATATTCACCTCGTGGCCAAATATGTAAATGATCTTTACTAATTTGGTGATTTCCGTTTATATCTGCCGGAATCTCCAATTCTTTGTATCCGTGCGTTAAATAGTCTTGCGAATAACTAAATAAGAATTTACGCTCTAAATAATAGCTTTTTCGAAGTATGGAACCAGCTCCGTCTGTTCCAAAAACGACATCAGCTTCAACAGAAAACTCCACATCATTATTGTGGTTTTTAAAACGAGCTTTGGTGTTTTCTATATCTATAGACAAACATTTAGAATTAAAATGAATGTTTACATTTTCGTGTTTTTCTGCTTCAGTTAATAGAATTCCGTTTAAATCTCCACGAGAAATGGAATTGATATATTCTCCTTCTCTACCCGAATAATTAGACGAAAATGTATTGCCTTTGGTATCGTGCATTAAACGACCATACATTGGAATACAAATTGCTCTTGCTTTTTCTTCTACACCAACTAAACGCAAGGCTTTGAACCCACGATCCGACATCGCTAAATTGATTGAACGTCCGGCAGAAATATCTGTAGTTCTTAAATCTGGTCTACTTTCATACACTTCAACTTTATACCCTCTTTGCGCTAAACGCAATGCTAATAATGAGCCACACAATCCGGCACCGATGATTAGTATGTTTTCTTTTTTATTCATAATTTTATGTCATTGCGAAGCAAATTAAAATTTGCTGTGGCAATCTTTATTTTTAGAGATAACTTCGTCATTCCTTCCTCTTTATGACGATCTTTTTACAACAATCCTTTTAAAATTGTCACCATTCTATACACATCTTCAAAACGATTATACATTGGCACGGGTGCACAACGAATTACATCGGGTTCTCGCCAATCTGTTATGATATTATTCTCTGTTAGTTTTTGATGTAAACTTTTATCTGCGTTTTTTACTTGAATTGACAACTGACAACCTCTTTCTTTTGGATTACTTGGTGTGATAATTTTAATACTATCCGAATCAATTTGATTGATTAAAAATTCAAAATAACCCGTTAACTTTTCTGACTTTTTACGCAATGCTTCCATACCTATTTCTGCAAACATATCCAACGAGGCTTTGATGGCTGCCATTGATAATATGGGTGGATTGGATAGTTGCCAACCTTCTGCCCCTGGCATCACATCAAAGGGTTGACGCATATTAAAACGCGTTTCTTTGTTATGATTCCACCAACCAGAAAAACGTGGCAATTCTTTATTATATGCGTGTTTTTCGTGCACAAACAATCCGCCTAAACTTCCAGGTCCAGCATTTAAATATTTGTAAGTACACCAAGCTGCAAAATCTACTCCGCTATCGTGTAAATCTGGTGAAATATTTCCTACTCCATGCGCTAAGTCAATTCCGACCATGCAATTTTTTGAATGTCCGATTTCTGCAATTCTTTTTACATCTAAATATTGTCCGGTATAATAATTTACACCGCCAATTAACAACAATGCAATTGCATCACCTTGTGCTGCAACGATAGCTTCTAAATCTTCAATATTTAGTAGTTCTTCACCATCTCTAGGTTTCCATTCAATCAAACCTTCATCAGCATCAAAACCATGAAATTGTAATTGCGATTGCACTGCATATCGATCCGAAGGGAAAGCGTCACTTTCTATTACAATTTTATATTTGGTTTTTGTAGGTTGATAAAAAGACACCATCAACAAATGCAAATTGGTTGTTAATGTATTCATGATTACCACTTCTAATGGTTTGGCTCCTACAATTTTTGCCATTGACTCTGTTAAAAACTCATGGTAAGGCATCCACGGGTTTTTCGCTTCAAAATGACCTTCTACACCATAATTTGCCCAATCATCTAATTCTTGCTGAATGTATTTTTGCGTGTTTTTAGGTTGTAACCCTAATGAGTTTCCTGTAAAATACAACCAATCATTTCCATTTTTGTCTTTTGGAATGTGAAATTGCGCTCTTAAATGTGATAATGTATCTTCTTTATCTTGTTGTTGTGCGTATGCTAACGTATTTTGGTAATTCATTAAAAAAATGGTTATCCCCAAATATAAGATTATTCGAGAAATCAATTTGAATATTTTTATGATTTTGTACATTAGCAAAAAATTAACCCTGCCAATAGGGTTAAAACTATTATCTATCAATTATGAAACTTATAAAAACCTCTTTGTTATTTCTTTTTGTCCTTTTTATTTCTTGTAATGACACATCAAATACTATATCGGATTTAGAAAAAATTCACGCTGATTTAAAACAACAATTTGCTCCAGACAAACGAGTAGAATTGTTTGATGTTAAATTTGAAAATCTAAATAACACGTTGGTTTTATCTGGAGAAACAACTACCAAAAAGGCTTTTGACATCTTATTGGATAGCTTGAAAAGAAGAAAAATTACTTTTAAAAATGAAGTTCGAATTTTACCTGATTCTGTTGTTGGAAACAAAAATTACGCATTGGGAAATAACTCTGTGATAAATATAAGATCTAGGCCTGCTCATTCTGCCGAATTAGGCACGCAAGGATTGCTAGGTATGGAATTGAAAGTGTTGGATAAAAAAGGAAGTTGGTATAGAGTACAAACTCCTGATAAATATATTTCTTGGGTTGATGGAGGTGGAATTGAAAGAATGACCGCACAAGAATTGCAAAATTGGAACAAAAAAGACAAGTTGATTTACACGGAAAATTTCGGATTTGTATACGAGCAAAAAAATACAACATCTATGAGAGTTTCTGATATTTCTTTTGGCGGAATTTTAGCATTGCAAAAAGAACACGACACTTTTTACGAAGTTGAATACCCTGATGGAAGAATTGGATTTGTAAAAAAATCAGAGGCTGTGTTGTATAATTCTTGGTTGAAAAAGAATCCAGCAAATGCTGAATTTATCGAAGAAGCTGCAAAAACTATGTTGGGAGTTCCTTATTTATGGGGCGGAACTTCACCAAAAGGAAACGATTGTAGTGGTTTTACAAAAACGGTGTATTTAATGAACGGATTTGTCATTCCGCGTGATGCATCACAACAAGTTACAGCGGGTAAAATTGTAGATGAAAATTTAAAATTTGAAGGCTTAGAAAAAGGAGATTTAATGTTCTTTGGAACTCCTGCTAAAGATGGCAAAAAACAACGTGTAACCCATGTGGGTATTTGGCTAGGAAATGGTAAAGGAGAGTTTATTCACTCTGCAAGCAATGTACATCTTAGCTCTGTAAACGAAAACGAAAAACACTACGACAAGTTCAATACTAATAGATATTTAGGAAGCCGCCGTTATTTAGGTGTTAAAGATGATAGAATTATTGACTTGAAAGAATCATTGGAAATAAAGCCTTAATACAATACTCTAAATTTTATCGTTCCTTCTACATTCTTGAGTTTTTTAATTAACTCTGGGTTGTATTCTTTATCAATGTCTGTCATTACATAACCAATATTTTTATCAGTTGATAAATATTGTGCAGTAATATTGCGTTTAGAAGTTGCTAGCACTTTATTAATGGTTGCCATGACACCTGGAATATTTTGATGAATATGTAAAAAACGATGCGTGTTTTTATAAGCAGGCAATTTGATGTTTGGAAAATCTACTGCTCCAATAGTATCGCCAGAATTGATGAAATCTAGTATTCTTTTTGTGTTCTTCTTTATTGATTTTTTTACTTTAAAAACCACAATTCCTTTATCTTTAAAAGCAGCTACATCAATGTTACTTTTATCAACACTAAAATTAGCAACAGCTAATAATTTTTCAGCAGCATTCATCATTCTGTTGGTGATTTTTGTTGATTGAGTTCCGACTACATGAGCACTTTTAAGTTGTTCTAAAATACTTGTTTCAGAGCTGTCTTTTGAAATTGTTTCAACCGAAAACCCTTCGTTAGAAAATTGCTTGGCAACTTCAGAATCAACATCATCAAACAGTAAAATTTGAATGCGGTTTTTAGGATACGAAATGCTTCTAGGTAATTTATTGACAAATAAAAACTCGTCTAAACTAGGAGCAATAAAATCGGCATTTTGTGTCGTTTTATCTCGAGAAACATTTTCTGTGTAAGCAAAAAACTTATCTGCAATTCCGGCTTCTCTTGTCACATAATCGCTATACCCATCTCCAATCACTTGAATTTCACCTTTTAGTTTTAATTCTCGTAAACACTGTATTTTTCCGTTATGCACAGACAGCGGATTCTCTCTATCAAAGCCAACAATTTTATCATGCTCGTCAAACTCAAAAGTATTGGCATATACTCTATCGGCGGCTATGTTGTACTTAGCAACAATCGGCACGATAAACTCTTTAAATCCGGCTGAAATCACATAAATTGATGAAGCATAGGTTTCGAAAAATTCTTTGTTTCTCTCAATAGATGGAGAAACCTTTTTTTGCAATTCTTTAATCAATTTAGACAAATCTGATTTATTCGCTTGTAATAAATTGATGCGTTTTTCTAGTGACTCCGTAAACGAAATTTCGCCGTCGATTCCCAAATTTGTTATATCAATAATTTCTTGAATGATTTGATCCTTATTCGGTTTTTTTTTCAATGTAATCTCGGCTAAAACATCCAACGCTTCTACACTTGTAAGCGTGCTATCAAAATCAAAAACGTAATTTCTATTCATTAAAATTAAATTATAGTTGTTAAAATGATCCACCAAAAGATCGGCAATGCTTCTACCCAAAAAGAACTGTAGTATCTAGATTGATTTTCTTTTGCTCGCATTAAAAACAAAACGGTAACAAAAGAAAAACCTAAGAAAATATTTTTCGTTGTCGTTTGTGTAGAAATCAAAAACTCAATAACTAATGCTAAAAGTAACAAAACAAATCCGAGTTTTTTGGTGTTTTGAATCCCTATTTTCTTTGGTATGGTTTGTAACGAAATGGCATCGTATTGTATGTCTCTAATATCAAATGGTAAAATCAAGACTGCTACAATTAAAAAACGTTGTACAGCAAATAAAACAATGTTGCTATCAATATTTACCTCTGTATGTATCAAAGGCAAAAGAACTGTTGTACCTGACCAAACAAAAGCAACAATGATAACTTTTAAATAACTGATGTTGCGTAAGTTTTTTTGAAATCCGCTTAACAAAGGAATCGCATATAAAACAGTTAAAAAACCAAAGGGAATAAATAAAATTAGAATTTGTATTGGCAATTGATATGCATAATAACACATCAATAAAAAACACAAAAACGAAAAAATTTGAATAATTTTTAAATCCTTCGTTAAACTTCTATGATGAAACTTTGCAATTCCAAAATACTTCACAAAATTATATCCAGTAATGGTAGCAAAAAAGATGAAATAATTTAATGTCTCATTGTATTCTAAATCGTAATAAAACTCGGTTATTCTTACAAATGCATATGCTGCCAAAGCAACATGAATGCTTGAGTTGATATAAAAATTTAAAAGCTTTTTTAGAAATGTCATTATACAAAAATAGCATTTATGTTAACAACCCAATTAATTGGTTCATAAAATGTTGCTTTTAATTAATTTGTAGCATAAAATATTCTCTAATTTTAATTACTTTTGATACGCAAAATTTAAACGTGCAATTATCCAACATAAAACCACTATAATAATGAACACAAATTCATTTCAAATAAGACATATTGGTCCAAATCCGCAGGAGCAAAAAGAAATGTTAGCAGCCATAAAAGCTGATTCTTTGGAACAATTAATTTCAGAAACAATTCCAACTGATATTCGCTTAAAAGAGAATTTAGATCTAGAGCCAGCAATGAGTGAATATGAGTACTTAAATCACATTCAAGAATTGGCTTCAAGAAACAAAGTTTTTAAAAGTTATATTGGTTTAGGATATCACGAAGCAATAGTACCAAGTGTTATACAGCGTAATATTTTAGAAAACCCGGGTTGGTATACAGCCTACACTCCGTATCAAGCAGAAATTGCTCAAGGAAGATTAGAAGCCTTATTAAATTACCAAACAATGATTTGTGATTTAACAGGAATGGAGTTGGCAAATGCTTCTTTATTGGATGAAGGAACGGCTGCAGCAGAAGCAATGGCTTTGTTATTTGACATCAGAGAGAGAGCACAGAAAAAAGCAGGTGTAAATAAGTTTTTTGTTACTGAAGAAATCTTACCTCAAACATTATCTGTTTTACTTACGCGTTCAGCTCCTATTGGGATTGAATTAGTATTAGGTAACCATAGAGAATTTGATTTCTCAGATGAATTCTTTGGAGCTATTTTACAATACCCAGGTAAATTTGGGCAAGTTTTTGATTATTCTGATTTTGTTGCCAAAGCAAATGAAAAAGATATTAAAGTTGCCGTTGCTGCCGATATTTTATCATTGGCAAAATTAAAAGCACCTGCAGAATTTGGCGTAGATGTAGTAGTTGGAACGACACAACGTTTTGGAATTCCGTTAGGATATGGTGGACCACATGCTGGATATTTTGCAACTAAAGAAGCTTACAAAAGAAGTATTCCAGGACGTATTATTGGAGTTACAAAAGATGTTGATGGTGGACGTGCATTGCGTATGGCTTTACAAACACGTGAGCAACATATTAAAAGAGAAAAAGCAACTTCTAACATTTGTACTGCGCAAGTGTTGTTAGCAGTAATGGCAGGAATGTATGCTGTGTATCATGGAAAAGAAGGAATTCAGTTTATTGCAAACTCTGTTCACAATAAAACAAAATTATTGGCAGATTATTTAGACAAGTCTGGTTTTAAACAATTGAACACTTCTTATTTTGACACGCTACTTATAGAAGTAGATTGCTTAAAATTAAAACCAATTGCAGAGCAACATAAGGTAAACTTCAATTTTATCAATGAGAAATACGTTTCAATTTCGATAAATGAGGCTACTACCCAGCAAGATTTAATGAAATTGTTTACAATTTTTGGGCAATTAAAAAAGCAACCAGATACGATTACTGCAGAAGCTTATGGAGAGTTTCATCAGATTTTAACTCAAGAATCTTTTAATTCTGATTTTGATGTAATCCCTGAAAATTTAAAAAGAAACACCTCTTTCTTAGACAACGAAGTGTTTAACACGTATCGTTCAGAAACTGACATGATGCGCTATATTAAAAAATTAGAACGTAAAGATTTAGCGTTAAATCATTCTATGATTTCTTTAGGATCATGTACCATGAAACTAAATGCAGCTTCAGAAATGTTGCCTTTAAGCAATCCACAATGGGGAAATATTCATCCATTTGTGCCTTTAAACCAAGCGGAAGGTTATCAAACCGTTCTCAAAAAATTAGAACACCAGCTAAATATTATTACAGGTTTTGCGGGTACATCTTTACAACCAAACTCTGGTGCACAAGGAGAATTTGCTGGATTAATGACCATTAGAGCATATCATCTTTCTCGTAACGAAGAGCATAGAAATATTTGTATCATCCCTGCTTCTGCACACGGAACAAATCCTGCCTCAGCAGTAATGGCTGGTATGAATGTAGTTGTAACGAAAACGGATGAAAAAGGAAATATTGATGTGGAAGATTTACGTGAAAAAGCAATTTTACACAAAGATAATTTAGCAGCTTTAATGGTAACCTATCCTTCTACTCATGGCGTTTTTGAAAGTGCCATTAGAGAAATTACACAGATTATTCATGATAATGGTGGACAAGTGTATATGGATGGTGCAAATATGAATGCACAAGTTGGATTGACAAATCCGGCTACCATTGGCGCAGATGTGTGTCACTTAAACTTACATAAAACTTTTGCCATTCCGCATGGTGGTGGTGGACCAGGTGTTGGACCTATTTGTGTGGCTCCACAATTAGTGCCTTTTTTACCAACAAATCCAATGATAGAAACAGGAGGTGAAAATGCAATTAATGCTATATCTGCAGCTCCTTGGGGGTCTGCATTGGCTTGTTTAATTTCTTACGGCTACATCACAATGTTAGGGTATAAAGGTTTAACAAACTCAACTAAAAACGCCATCTTAAACGCAAACTACATGAAAGATCGTTTGCATGGACACTATGAAACGTTGTATACTGGTGAAATGAACAGAGCAGCGCATGAAATGATTTTAGATTGTAGAGATTTTAAAAATAACGGAATTGAAGTAGTTGACATTGCAAAACGTTTAATGGATTATGGTTTCCACGCTCCTACGGTTTCTTTTCCTGTTGCTGGAACGATCATGATTGAACCTACAGAATCTGAAAGCAAAGCTGAATTAGATCGTTTTTGTGATGCGTTGATTTCTATTAGAAAAGAAATTGCTGAAGCTTCAAAAGAAGATGCAAACAATCCGTTAAAAAATGCACCGCATACACAAGAGATGTTAACGAATGATGTATGGGCATTTCCATATTCAAGAAAACAAGCAGCTTTTCCGTTAGACTATATTGCCGAAAATAAATTTTGGCCATCAGTTAGAAGAGTTGATGATGCTTTTGGTGATAGAAACTTAATTTGTTCTTGTAACCCAATTGAAGATTATATTTAGAGCATACAGTGTTCTTATTAAATATTTAAAACCGCTTCAAATAAATGAAGCGGTTTTTTATTATATTTATGAAAAATTGAAAAACTTAATTCTCCCAAAAATAAATTGGGATAACCGGATAAAATATACACTAATAAGGAGTTCTGTGCAACCTAAAAAACTGAATGAATAACGAACAAACTGCAATACGAACGACATATTTTAGCATAATTGGAAACACCAGTTTAGCTTTGATTAAAGGGCTTGCAGGATTCTTTGGTAATTCATATGCACTTATTGCGGATGCAATAGAATCAATAACCGATATTTTCTCTTCTCTACTTGTTCTATTTGGTTTAAAATACGCAAAACGACCAGCAGACGAAAATCATCCATACGGGCACGGAAAAATTGAACCGCTAATAACGTTCTTGGTAGTTGCTTTTCTTGTAACATCGGCAACCATAATTGCCTACGAAAGCATTCAAAATATTCAGACACCTCATAAAATTCCTAAATCTTGGACGTTAATTGTTCTTGGGTGTATCATTTTATGGAAAGAAATTTCATTTAGAATAGTTCTCAAAAAAAGTAAAGAGACCAATAGTTCCTCACTCAAAGCAGATGCCTGGCATCATAGAAGTGATGCGATAACTTCTATAATGGCATTTATCGGAATTTCTATCGCTTTAATTTTCGGTAAAGGCTATGAAACAGCTGATGATTGGGCTGCTTTGTTCGCTTCTGGTTTTATTCTTTATAATAGCTATTTGATTTTCAGACCAGCCTTGGGAGAGATAATGGATGAGCATCTATATGATGATCTTTTGGAAGAAATACGAGAAGAATCTATAAAAGTCAAAGGTGTAGTTGAAACAGAAAAATGTTTTATTCGAAAAGCAGGAATGAAATACCACGTCGATTTACACGCAATAGTTGACGGAGAAATTTCCGTTAAGGAAGGACACGATATTGCACATAAATTAAAGGACTATTTGCAAAATGAAATACCAAATTTAGGACACGTTTTAATACACATTGAGCCAGATAAATAAAAAAGGAATCACACAACCACGTATAAAATTAATTGCTAGTTATAGCCTACTTACGAAAGTCCTCGCGGACTTTCTATCTGTGATTTATTTGCTAACTTTAGTGCTTAAAACACGCAACTAATCTTATACAAACTGTTAATAAAAATCCAATAAAAAAAAGCTCCAACAAATGTTGGAGCTTTTTAATATGTTTAAAATTCTAAGAAATTTATTTCTTGAATTTTGCGTATTTATTTTTGAACTTATCGATACGTCCTGCAGCATCAATTAATTTAGACTTACCTGTGTAAAACGGGTGAGATGTTCTAGAAATCTCTAATTTAATTAGCGGATATTCTACACCATCAACTTCTAAATTCTCTTTTGTATTAGCAGTAGACTTTGTTAAAAAAACATCTCCGTTAGACATGTCTTTGAAAGCCACCATTCTATAATTTTCTGGGTGTATACCTTTTTTCATCTTACTATTACTTTTATAATCTTTTTAATATTTTGTTTATAAAAGAGTGAAGCTGGTAAATTCTTACTCTTATCTCTAAATAACGAGCATTAAGTTATTTGAGGCTGCAAATTTAACGATATTTTTAAGATTACAAAGAAATAATTTATTTAATTTGTGTAAAATTACATCCACCATGCGTTTATCAAAATATATTTCTTTAATAGCACTACTTTTAATCGTTTTTACTTCTTGTAATGATGCCTATAAATTTAAGTTAACTACAACTAAAAAAATAGTAATCAATCAAGTAGCTACAGCTACATTAACAGAAGTTAATAACAAACCAATAGATTCTATTCAGTTTTTCGTAAACGGAAAAAGAGTTGCTTCTAATGGAAATTCCATAAATATAAACACAAAAGAATTAGGAGTAGGAAAGTTTACGATAACGGCGCTGGCCTTTTATCCTGAGAAAACTAAAAAAGTAAATAATTCTATTGAAGTTTTATCAAATATAGAACCTTCAATCTACAGCTATAAATTAATCAACACCTATCCACACGATAAAACTTCGTACACACAAGGTTTAGAGTTTTACAATGGTTTTTTATATGAAACTACAGGGAAAAAAGGAAAATCTGTATTGCGTAAAATAGCATTAAAAACAGGAAAAGTTTTACAAGAGACAAAATTAGATGCCAAATACTTTGGAGAAGGAATGACTATTTTAAATGGCAATATTTTTTGGTTAACATGGCAGGCTAGAAAAGGGTTTATATACGACTTAGAAACCTTTAAACAGAAAGGCGAATTTGCTTACACTTGGAGCGCTGAAGGATGGGGTTTGACAAATGACGGAACACACTTAATAAAATCTGATGGGACACATAAAATTTGGTTTTTAGATCCAGAAACACAAAAAGAGAAAAAATCAATTCAAGTATATACCAATAAATATTCTTTAAAAGAATTGAATGAAATAGAATACATCAACGGAAAAATTTATGCCAATAAATGGCAGCAAAACTCGATTGTAATTATTGATGCTAATACCGGAATTGTAGAAGGTGTTGCAAACTTATCAGGGTTGAAAAAAGAAATTGAAAAATCGCAAACCATAACCGATCAAGACGAAGTTTTAAACGGAATTGCTTTTGATAAAGAAACAGGTAGAATTTTTGTAACCGGAAAACATTGGGGAAAGCTTTTTGAAATAGAGTTAGTAAAGCAATAATAACAATATCTAAATCAATTAAAAGTTATATTTGTATACAAATTGAAGTATGAGATATTTTGTTACCGTAATTTTGTGTTTGTTGTTGTTTTCTGTAAGCTCTTGCAGAAAAGATTTTAGCACTATTCCCAGTTTCGGTAAACTTACTTTTTCTAAAGACACCGTTTTTTTAGACACTGTTTTTACAAACATCGGTTCTAGCACTTACAACCTCAAAGTTTATAATACTAGTAGCTCTGCAATTACAATTCCGTCTATACATTTAGAAAACGGAAATGCTTCTAATTACAGAATTAGTGTTGATGGAATTCCAGCTAAAACCTTTCAAAATATCGATATTTTAGCCAAAGACAGCCTATATATTTTTGTTGAAACGACTATCGATTATGTTTCTGTCACAAATCCTATTTATACTGATAAAATAATTTTTGATACAGGAAATAACCAACAAGATGTAGATTTGGTAACACTTGTTCAAGATGCTACTTTTATTTATCCGGGGCGAAATGCTATTTCCATGAAAATAGATTCTCTTTCTTTAGACGGAAAACCAACCACCATTAAAGGGCGTTTTTTTAACTGATTCTGAATTAACTTTTACCAATACAAGACCCTATGTTATTTATGGCTATGCTGCTGTTCCAGAAAACAAAACAGCGACTATAGAAGCGGGTGCTAAATTGTATTTTCAATAACGATTCTGGTATCATCGTCGATAAAAAAGCCAGTTTAAAAGTAAACGGAACCATCAATAATAAAGTTGTTTTTGAAGGCGACAGATTAGAACATCGTTTTAATGCTGTTCCTGGGCAGTGGGGAACCATTTGGATGCGTGCAGGGAGTAAAGAAAATGAAATTAATCACGCCATAATTAAAAACGGAATTATAGGTGTTTTAGTAGATTCGTTAGGATCTAACGCTCCTACTTTATCTATAAAAAAACACAGAGATTTACAACAATTCTAATTTCGGAATTTTAGGAAGAGAGACCAATATTAAAGGAGAAAAATTTAGTCATCGGAAACACAGGGCAATCTGCATTAGCCTGTTCAATTGGCGGAACTTATAATTTTACACATTCAACTTTTGCTAATTACTGGAACAATGGCATACGTCAATTACCAGCAGTTTTTAGTCAATAATTTTTTTACCTATGTAGATGCTAATAATCAAGAAATTACAGAAACAAGAGATTTACACGCTGCTAATTTCACCAATTGTATCATTACTGGTAACAACAATATAGAGTTTGTGTTAGACAAAGTAACTGGGAGCTTGTTTAACTACTCGATACAAAATAACATGATTCAGTTTAACGATATTGACAATGCATTTGCAAATAATACAGAATTAGATTTTAATGATACTACTCATTATTCAAATACTATTCTTAATGGCACTCTTCATTTTAAAGATCCGTTTACCAATCAATTTAACATTGGTCAAAACAATGAAGGAATTAACAAATCATTAAACAGTGCTTCACAATTAATTCCTCTAGATATACTAGGAGTTAACAGAACAACTTCTCCAGATATTGGAGCCTATCAACACGTTACTTTTCAGTAGTTTTTATAATTTTATTGCACTTCTTTTTTATAAACCTTTCCTTCTTTCATTACAAAAACCACATTTTCCATGGTTTTAATGTTTTTTGTAGGATCATCATTTACTGCAATAATATCTGCAATGAATCCTTTTTGAATTTGACCTATTTCGGTTGACATGTTTAAGATTTTTGCATTGGTTATTGTTGCAGACTGTATTGTTTCCATTGCCGGCATTCCTGCTTCAACCATAAATCCGAATTCTTTTCCGTTTTCTCCATGTTTAAAAACTCCTGCATCTGTTCCGAATGCAATTCCGACTCCAGCTTTATACGCTTTACCAAAAGTACCTTGTATTTTTGGACCAATATCTAAAGCTTTAGGAACAATAATAGCTGGGTAATATCCTTTTATCTTTGCTTTTTCAGTCACCTCTTTTCCTGCTGTGATGGTAGGCACTATATAGGCGTCGTATTTGACCATTAATTTCATGGTAGCTTCACTCATCAACGTTCCGTGTTCAATGGTTTTTACACCTCCTAAAATTGCTCGTTGCATTCCTTCATCACCATGTGCGTGTGCTGCAACATGCATTCCGTAATCTTTTGCTGTTTCGCAAATTGCTTTAATCTCTTCTAGAGTAAACTGTGGATTTTGACCACTTTTAGCAACACTTAAAACACCACCTGTTGCGGTTATTTTAATCACATCTGCTCCATTTTTATAGCGTTGTCTTACCGCTTTTTTTGCATCGTCTACACTGTTTACAACTCCTTCTTTTGGCCCTGGATCTCCCGTTAATTTATTACTCATTCCGTTTGTTGGATCTGCGTGACCACCAGTTGTTGCCAATGATTTTTCAGCAGTAAAAATTCTTGGGCCAATAATTTTTCCAGCATTAATGGCATTCCGTAATGAAACATTTACGCCACTCCCCCCTAAATCTCTAACGGTTGTAAAACCTGCTTCTAAAGTTACTTTTGCATAATTTACAGAGTTGTACGCAATATCTGCATCATCATTCGTAAAACGCTCAATATATGCAGAAGGATTTGATTCAGATTCTAAATGAACATGCATATCAATCAAACCTGGCATCACAATTTTATCTTTTAGATAGATAATTTTATCTACTTTGCTTTTGGGTTGCACATATCCATTGTGGATATTGACAATCTTATTTCCTTCTACAACAATGGTTTTTCTGTTTTCAATTTTACCTGTTTTTGTATCAACCAATTTACCACATAAGATATATGTTTTTTGAGCAGATACAACTGCAACAGATAATATTAAAATAATAGACAGCAATACTTTTTTCATGATTCTTGTTTTTAGATTTTATAAATGTATTAAAAAATGAGTAGATTGCTTGCTTAATTTAAAGCTTTCAAAAAAGAATACGAGTTTAGATGAAAAATGTTATAATTACAGGAACTAGCAGAGGAATTGGTTTTGAATTGGCGCAATTATTTGCCAATGCAAATCATAATGTATTGGCAATTTCTAGAAATACTGAAACGATATCAAAATTAAACCACCCAAAAATAAAGGCTTTATCGGTTGATATCTCTGATGAAATAGATACTAAAAAAGTGATAGATTTTGTTTCAACTACATGGAAAAGTGTTGACATTATCATTCATAATGCTGGCATGTTAGTAAACAAACCTTTTGCAGAAATCACTTCTAAAGATTTTTTAGAGGTATATAAAGTAAATGTTTTTGGTGTTGCTGAATTGACAAAAAGTATGATTCCTTTTTTACAAAAAGGAAGTCATGTTGTTACAATTAGCAGTATGGGTGGAATTCAAGGTAGTATAAAATTCCCTGGATTAGCCGCTTATAGTTCATCAAAAGGAGCTGTTATTACACTATCAGAATTATTAGCAGAAGAATACAAAGAGCAAGGAATTGCTTTTAATGTATTAGCACTTGGAGCAGTACAAACAGAAATGTTAGAAGAGGCTTTTCCTGGCTATCAAGCACCAACAAGTGCCAAAGAAATGGCTTCATATATTTTTGATTTTTCATTAACTGGAAATCAATTATACAACGGTAAAGTATTGCAAGTTTCAAGTACAAATCCATAAAACAACAAAGAGCTGTCACTTCGAGTGATTTTCTGAAAAGAAAATTGTATCGAGAAGTGTTAAGTTCTCGATACAAAAATTTTATTCAAAATTTTCACTCGAACTGACAAATCATATTTTGCAACACCACTATCAAACATACATTCCAGAGAAAGCAATTCCGATTGTTCAGTATTTAATTGAGCAACATTATTTTACATTAAAAATTGTCAATCAACGTCAAACCAAACATGGAGATTTTAGAAAAATGCCTGATGGCAGATTTCAAATCACTATCAATAACAGCCTTAATCCTTATCAATTTTTATTAACCTTAATTCATGAAATTGCGCATCATGTAACTTATCAAAAATTTGGAAGAGTTCAACCTCATGGAAAAGAATGGAAAACCATTTTTCAGCATTTAATGTTGCCATTTTTACAACCAGATATTTTTCCAAATCATTTGCTACCAATTTTAGCTAATTATTTAAAAAACCCGAGAGCTAGTACAGATGCTGATGTAAAATTGTCGTTAGCTTTTAAAGAGTATAGCAAAGAAATCGGAAAGAATTATATCTTCGAAGTACCTTACGGAAGTTTATTTAAATTTAAGAAAGGGGTTTACAAACGAGGAAACAAAAGAAGAACGCGTTTTGAATGTTTACACACCACAAACAAAAGAGTGTATTTATTCAATCAAAATGTAGAAGTTGAAATCTATAAAGAGTAGCTATTACCCTTACAAAAACTAAGCAAGAAGTTATTTTCAAAACTAAAAAACCGAAACTTACTGTTCTCTTTTAATAAATAAAGTATCTAGTTTTAGTTCGACTTGCATCCATTTTCTTAACTCCAATTCTTTTAAATTAACAACACTGTCTTTAGTTTTAGAATTCCATTTAACAATCGCTAAAGGGATTGTATCTATTTTAATAAAATCGCTAGAAGAAAGCACTTTAGAAAAACCTATTTTCTCAATATCTAAATACCGAATTTTTGCTTCTTTAGCAATTCTGCTAAACGCAATGGCTTTTTCATTATTTAGTGCTGCTTTTTTCTCAATATTTTGATTCAAAAGTGTAACTGTGTTTTTTAAATCTTCAATTTCACTTCTTAGACCTTCAATAACCTTTTTACTATCTTCTAATTCTTGCCTTTTTTCTTTGTAAGCAGTAGTAATTAACTCAAAACTTTTGGTATCACTTCCTTTTATTTTTAGATGAAACTCTTTTAAATTTCTGTAATTATTGTTGCTTAACAACTGATTTGTTAATGCATTCTTTGTTGCATCATCAACTTCATTAAAAAAGTTCAAACGTATTTCTTTTTTATTTAAATCTCTTTCGTATTCTATTAATTGTAGATACTGATTCGATTTAACCTCATTTTTAATAAATGCCGATATTTCGTTATTCATTTTACTTTCCTCATATACAGTAATAAAAGTAAAAAATGCTGGAATCATTACAATTATTGCCAAAACAGATGCCAATTGCGCAGTACGTTTTCTTTTTGCTGAGTTCACATATTTTAGCATCGGAAAACTGAGTAATTTTAACACCAAGAATGTTGCTAAAGCAATAAAGATGGTGTTAATTGTAAATAAATACATGGCACCAAAAAAATAGCTCCAATTTCCTTGTGCCAATCCATAACCGGCTGTACATAAAGGAGGCATTAAGGCTGTTGCAATTGCAACCCCGAAAATCACTGACGCTACAGTTCCTTTTTTAGTTCTTGCAACCATTAATGCCAATCCACCAAAAAAGGCAATTAAAACATCTCTAATGTCTGGCCGAACACGTCCTAATAATTCTGAATTATCTTCACTAAGTGGAAAAATATAAAAGAATAAAAATGCTGTAATCAAACTTAGCACAATCATCGTTGCTAAATTAATTAATGATTTTTTTAAAGTGTCAATATCATTAATAGCAATTGACATTCCAATTCCTAAAATTGGCCCCATCAAAGGAGAAATTAACATGGCTCCAATTACAACTGCAGTCGAATTAGCATTTAATCCAATAGATGCCACAAAGACTGCAAAAATTAAAATCCATGCTGTAGCGCCTTTAAACGGAATATCAATTTTTATAGCTTCTATTGTTGCTTGATGATCTGTATCATCTCGAAAGTCTAATAGCTCTAATAAAAACTTCTTAATTCCCGCTAATAGACCTTTAGCATCTTTTTGAATATCTTGCTTTGCTTGCTCTACAGCTTCATCTTTTTCGATATTTTCACCCATTGATTAAGTTCTTTTTAAATAACTACGGAAATATACAAAAAGAAATTGTTTTAAATTAAAGACTTAGCTCAATCCTATCAATCTCTAACCTAAAACTTTCATTTTTTTTATTTCCTATAAGAAAAGCAATTTCTTCTAGTTGCTTTCCTTGATACTTTTCCATATTTAACTTTCTTCCTCTAAAAGCCGGATACATTTCTGAAAAAGGAACCTCTATAGTTTGCCATTCTGTGGTGGTTTGAAAAGTAAAAATATAAGAATGATAATCGTAACGATTTGTTTTTACTCTAAACTGATATGCTTTTCCGTCACCTCTAATTTTAAGTACAAATTTCGAGTAATTTTCGATATCATCTTTGTTTAACCGATATCTTACCGAAGAAAAACCTCCATTATTCTCTAAAGAAACATCTCCTGTAAACTCTCCATGACCGCTTTTGTTTAAAGAAAAACTTCCAAACGATTTTCCTCCCATAACCACATCATCAACAATTACCCATTTAGAGATATTACTTTGTTGATTAAAATCAAAAACTAAATCATTAGTTATCATAGAAGAAAATATTAGAATTAGAATTATATTTTTCATGTATTTTGATTAAAAATCAACAATAAACCCAAAACGAGGCAATACATTTCCACCTGAGTTTTCTATTTCTTCTAAAACATATCTAGAAGAGTCGTTTGCATTAATCACTTTGTTTCCGTTTGCATCTAGGGATGGTAACAAAATAGATTGAGCATTTGATTTACTTGCTGTTAAATTTTGCACATCAATATAAAAATTCAAAGAGAATTTACTCCAAAACCATGTTTTATCGACTCTAACATCAAGTTGTGTGTAAGTTCCAAAACGTTCAGAGTTTAATGATGCATAATCTAAAATACCTCTGTTTGCCACATCATAATTTGCAATTACTGACGAAGCATTCAAATCATATGGTGTATATGGTTTTCCTCCAACCAATCTAAATTTTGTGCCGATTTCCCAATTCTTATTCAATTTTTTCCCGGCTGTTATGGTTAACAAATGTTTGTTATCCCAAGAAGATGGAATGTATTGATTTAATTGATTCTGAAATTCACTTCTTACAAAAGTATATGAAAAGATCCCGTACAAACCTTCATAAGATTTCTTCTGAGCAAAGATTTCAAAACCATATGCTTTTCCTTTTGACGTAGAGGTTACTTCTTCACTTCCAACAACACCAAAATCTGCTCCTAAGTTTGCCAAACTAATTTGATTTCTTACAGAAAACGGATAGTCTGAATAAGATTTGTAAAAACCTTCAACTGTTATTTTTGAGCTCGAATCTGGCTTAAAATCTAGTCCAGAAACCAAATGATTGGATTGGATGTATTTTAAATTTTGTTGATTTACCAATACGTTTGCATTATTTCTAAAACCTAAAGATGTATAGGTTGGCAGTTGATAATAAGTCCCTATTGAAGAATTGATCGACCATTTATCAGTAAGTGAAAAGGTTGCAGAAAGTCTTGGAGAAAACTGATTGAAGACATTCTTCATTGAAGCATTGTAATTATTCCCATCTAATCTAAAGCCAAAAGAAAGGCCTAATTTAGAATTGAAATAGTTTTTAGATACTTGCCCAAATAAGGCATATTTAAAAATAGCTAAATCAGATGAAAAATTTCGAGTAATCACACCTTGAGAATTTACTTCTTTTTGAAAAGTTGTATTCGAATAATTTGCTTGTTCTAAACCAACACCATAATTAATACGAAAATCATTTACATTACTATTGTTTTCAAATCTAAATTTATTTTCAATTTCCTTAGAGGTATAGTCTAACAATAAGTCATTTGCATTTCCTGTGTTGTTAAAATATTTAGTCGAATTATTATTCCACACACTTCTACTCAGAACATATTGCTGATTTGAGTTTTCTCCAAAGTGTTTATATCTTGCACCAACAGTATAATTCCATTGTTCTTGCACCGGAATATTACTTAATATAAAACGATTCCTTTTAATTGTTTCTTCGTCAGTAACACCATCATTAACACTTTCATTCAATTCAAAATTATCTATTGCTCCCAAGGCAATAAAAGATATTTCATCATTGTTTTCTAATTCAGTTTTTACATTGATTTGAAAGTCGTTATAGGTTGGTAAAAACGGTAACTTTATCAACTTAAACAAGTATTGTAAATACGATTGCCTTACCGACGCAATAAATGTTGTGTTTGATCCAATGGGCCCATCTAATGTAATTCCTGCATCAGAAGTTCCTATTGTTGCTCTTGTGTTTAAGGAAGTTGGGTTTCCGTTTTTCTGAGTAAATTCTATCACAGAACTTAAGGCGTTTCCTCTATTTGCAGGAAATGCACTTGAATAAAAGTCTACTTTTCTAATTAAATCTGCATTGATAATTCCAACCGGACCACCAGAAGCTCCTTGTGTTTGAAAATGATTTATTACTGGAACTTCGATTCCGTCTACATAAAATTTGTTTTCAGAAGTCGCTCCACCACGAATAATGATATCGTTTCTAAAACCTGGGTTAGAAGCAACTCCTGGCAATGATTGTATCACTTTTAATATATCTCTATTTCCACCAGGATTTTTTTCTATTTCTACAACACTAAGTGTTTGTAATGACAAAGGGCTTACTAGAGATTTTTTAAACAACTTACTTCTAACTAGCACCTCATCTAAGGTAGCTGTTGTTTCGAAAAGCTCTATGGTTACAAACGGAATTTTATCATTTGTCACTAAATAATCATCCGTTACAATAGTTTCATACCCTACAAAAGAAGCTTGTAATTTAAAATATCCTAAATCTGTATTCGTAATAGAAAAGTTTCCTTCTTCATCTGTAGTAGCACCTTTTTGTGTATTTAAAATTAGAATTGACACAAAAGGCAATGCTTCTCTTGTTTTACCATCTATAACTTTTCCTTTGATGGTTCCTTGTGAAAATAGCTGAAATGAGCAGACAACTAATAGTACAGTTAAAACTATTTTTTTCATTTTCAAAAAATGTTTAATAATTTTTAATTTTAATTAAACAAAATTACGCTTTATTTTCCATATAATAAAAAAAGCAGCTTACAAAAGTAAGCTGCTTTATAAAAATGTGGTGAGAGCAGGATTCGAACCTGCGAAGACGTAGTCAGCGGATTTACAGTCCGCCCTCGTTGGCCGCTTGAGTATCTCACCAAAATTTCAAATAAAAAGCCTCTCAAAATGAGAAGCTTTTTGTCTTTTTTTCACCAAATGCTTGTGAAAATTAGTGACCGGGCTGGGGCTCGAACCCAGGACCCTCTCCTTAAAAGGGAGATGCTCTACCAACTGAGCTACCAGGTCAATTTTCTTTTGTCTTAGCGGGTGCAAATATAGTAGCAATATCTAAATAAACAAATCTTTTTTTTAATTTGTTTCGTTTAAATATGCCTCACGGACTTTCTTAAATAAATTAGAACTATACACAAAGTTTACAACCGCTTCATTGTCAGTTTTAAATATCTCTTCTTTGCTTCCTTCCCAAGCTTTTTTTCCGTTTTTTAAGAAGATGATTTTTTCACCAATTTCCATTACAGAATTCATATCATGTGTATTAATTATTGTTGTAATTTGATATTCTTCTGTAATTTCTTTGATTAAATTGTCAATTAGAATTGCAGTCTGAGGGTCTAAACCAGAGTTTGGCTCATCACAAAACAAGTATTTAGGATTCATTACAATGGCTCTTGCAATGGCAACTCTTTTTTGCATTCCTCCAGAAAGTTCTGCAACATATTTTTTATTAGAACCCACCAAATCAACTCTTTTTAAGACAAAATTTGCACGTTCTAACATTTCTTTATCAGGTTGTTTTGTAAACATTTTTAGAGGAAACATTACATTTTCTTCTACAGTTTGAGAATCAAATAAGGCACTTCCTTGAAAAACCATTCCAATTTCTTGACGTAATTGTCTTCTCTCATCAGAATCCATTTCAATATTTACTCTACCATCAAACTCTATGGTTCCTTTTTCTGGTGTATGTAAACCAATTAAGGATTTTAAAAAAACCGTTTTTCCAGAACCACTTTGCCCAATTATTAAATTGGTCTTTCCGGTCTCAAATTTTGCAGAAATCCCCTTTAAAATTTCGTTTCCATTAAATCCTTTATATAAACTTTTTACTTCTATCATTTAGGTTAATAGCATTTGAGTTAATAAATAATTGGTAATTACAATTAAAACTGTTGTCCACACCACAGATTGTGTACTTGCTTTTCCTACTTCTAAAGACCCCCCTTTTACATAATAACCATGAAAAGAAGGCACCGTAGCAATGATAAAGGCAAAAACTAATGTTTTTATAATTGAATATTGTATTAAATAAGGATCAAAATCTGTTTGCAACCCTTCTATATAATCTACTCCAGAAAACAATCCCGTTAAGGTTCCTGCAACCCAGCCACCAAAAATAGCTAAGACCATTCCTAATATTATTAAAAAAGGATAAAATAAAACTGTTGCTATTATTTTTGGTAATACCAAGTAATTTAGAGAATTAATTCCCATTACTTCTAATGCATCAATCTGCTCTGTAACCCTCATTGTACCAATACTTGAGGTAATATATGAACCCACTTTACCTGCTAAAATAATAGAACAAAATGTTGGCGCAAATTCTAAAATAATCGATCTTTTTGCTGCAAATCCTATTAAAGATTTTGGTATTAACGGGTTGCTTAAATTTAGTGCTGTTTGTAAAGCAATTACTCCTCCTATAAAAAAAGAGATAAATGCAATTATACCAATAGATTTTACACCAAGCTCTTCTATTTCTCTAGTTAAAGCTTCTTTAAAAACTCGAGCTCTTTGAGGCTTTCTAAAAACCAGTTTCAGCATCAAAAAGTACTTACCTATTTCGTGTAGATAATTCATTAATTACAATTCTTTTTGCTAAAGTATTAAAATATCGTTAACAGTCCTTAAAATTGTAGTATTCTTAATTAAAATATTTATTTTTGATATTCTTAAAAGCCATCAAATGAAAAAAAATATCGCTTATATATTACTACCATTATTAATTTTATCAAGTTTTAACCTAAAAGCACAATCAGTTAAAAAACCAAAATTAGTCATTGGAATTGTAATTGACCAAATGCGTTACGATTATTTAACAAGATTTGCTGATAAATATGGAGATGATGGTTTTAAAAGAATAATAAATGGTGGTTTTTCTTTAGAAAATGCAAATTACAACTACATCCCAACTTATACTGCAGTTGGGCTTACTTCAATATATACGGGAACCACACCTGAAAATCATGGAATCATTGGAAACAATTGGTACGATAAGTTCGCTAAAAAATTTATTTATTGTGTAGATGATGCAAATTATAATTCGATAGGTGTTGCTTCAAATGGCGGAAAAAAATCTCCTTATAGAATGCAAACTTCAACCATAACCGATCAATTACGCTTGGCTCAAAACATGAATGGAAAAACGATAAGCATTGCCATCAAAGATAGGTCTGCGGTTTTGCCTGGTGGACATACAGCTAATGGTGCTTATTGGCTAGAAGGTTATACTGAAGGAAAATGGATTACCAGTTCTTATTATATGAATGATTTGCCAAGATGGGTGAAAAAATTTAATAGATCTGGAAAAATAGATGCTTATTTATCTAAACCTTGGAACACCTTATATGATATTAAAACCTATACAGAAAGCATAGATGATGATAATGCATTTGAAGGAACCTTTAGAGGGAAAGAAAAACCAGTTTTCCCGTATGATATACCAAACTTAAAAGCGCAAAACGGAAACTATGAAATGATAAAAGCGATTCCTGCTGGAAATTCATTTACTACTGATTTTGCAAAAGCTGCTATTGTTGGAGAAAAATTAGGGAAATCTGAATACACAGATTTCTTAGCATTGAGTTATTCTACTCCAGATTATGTGGGACATCAATTTGGGGTTGCTTCAAAAGAAGTTGAAGATACCTATTTGCGTTTAGACAAAGATTTAGCGAGCTTATTTTCATTTTTAGACGCGGAAGTTGGAAAAGGGAATTACACGCTGTTTTTAACAGCAGATCACGCAGCAGTTCAAGTACCTGCTTATTTGCAAACAGAAAAGATTCCTGCGCACTATATTAGAGTTGGAGAATTAAGAAAGTATGTAAATTCAATTACTTTAAAATATTTTAAATCTGATAAATTGGTAGAAAATATTTCTAATTTTCAACTCTTTTTAAATAAAGAAAAATTAGAAGAATTAAATTTAGATGCAAACATAGTTGCTCAAAAACTAGCTGATGAAATTGTCAATTTTGATAGAATTTACAAAGCTGTAACAGCAAGAACAATGCAAACAACTCATTTTACTGACGGGATTTTGCAAAAATTACAAAAAGGATACAATCAAAAGTTTTCTGGCGATGTATTATTAATTCCGTTGCCATCTACCATTAGCAGTAATAGTAGAAAAGGAACCACGCATGGTTCTGGATATAGCTACGACACACATGTGCCCATTATTTTTTACGGAAACGGAATTAAGCAGGGAGCTTCTAAAAAAGCATATAACATTACCGATATTGCTCCAACGATTGCCAATTTATTACAAATAGAATTTCCTAACGGAACTACTGGGAAGATAGTTGGTGAAGCCTTAAAATAGAAGTTATTGAAATTTTTAATGCTTAAACTGAGATCTCGCTTGGTGTTTTTTAATCGCTTTTCTAGACAATAGAATTCCAATCACCAAAGAAGCAAGTGCTCCTAAAGAAATTCCGGGAATAAAATTGATGAATAGAAAGAAATCATAGGCTCCATGAAAAATGGTAGCCGCTAACAAACCTGTTAAATTTAATCTAATTTTGTCTTTTTTGGTGGCAGCAAATTTAGCTTTCCCCATATAATAGCCCATGAGTATTCCGAATGTTGCATGTGCAGGAACTGCTGTAAACGCTCGTACAATTCCGTTTGCCATTCCAAATTGAAATACATACATGATATTTTCTAGAGCGGCAAAGCCCATAGAAACCATGACTGCATATACAATTCCGTCAAAAGGTTCGTCAAATTCTGTATTGCGTTGTGCATAATACCGAACAATAATGTATTTAGAAAACTCTTCAACCAACGCAACAACCACAAAGGCTTTAAAAAATTGTTGTGAAATACTTAATGGATCTGCCGTTGGGAAGATTATTTTTAAAATAGCTCCAATAAGTAAGGTAATAATGATACTTGCGCTTGCACCTAAACCAAAATTCTTTAACAGCAATTTTATAGGCTCTCTTTCATATTTATCTTTAATATAAATATAAATCATAATTACAAATGCTGGCGCTAATGCCAATGCTAATAAAACCATATTAACTGTTTTTTGGTAAAAAAACTTCTGCCATCATACAACGTGCGCTTCCGCCACCACACGTTTCAATAGTTTGCAAGGAGCTTTGAATAATCGGGTTGTATTTTTCTATCTTTTGAAGTTGATCTTTTCTCAACGACTGATAAGCCGCTGAACTCATTACTAAAAAACGTTGGTTGTTTTTCCCAATCACTTGCAACATATTTCCTGCAAACGCATTTACTTGTTGTTCTGTAATATCAATGACCTCTTTTCCTGATTCTCTTAAATGTTTGACAACATTTTTTCGTTCTTTTTTATCATCTATAGCAGCCAAACAAATAATTGCAAATTGTTCTGCTACACACATCATTACATTGGTATGATAAATTGCTTCTCTTTGATTATTTACCGTTTGATTTGCAGTAAATAACACAGGAGTATATTCAAAATCTTCACAAAACTCGATAAACAATTCTTCATCAGCCCTAGGTGATAAGGCACAATACGCAATGCTGTGCTCTCTGTCTAAAATCATACTTCCAGTTCCTTCTAAGAAAATTTCTTCTTCTTCGGCTTCTGTATAATCAACAATATTTTCTATAACAAACCCTTTTGATTCTAAAATTTCTAGCACATCTTCTCTACGCTCTAATCTTCTGTTTTCTGCAAACATTGGGTACAAAGCCACATCACCATTTTGGTGAAATGAAATCCAGTTATTCGGAAAAAGTGAATCTGGTGTGCTTGGAGTTTCAGTATCATCTACAACAATAACTACTACTCCATTATTTTGTAATTTGATCACTAAATCATCAAACTCTCTTTGTGCTTTTGCATTAATGGTAGCTGGTAATGTATCAACTAATTCTTGTTGGTAATAATTATTTACCGCCGTTTGTTCGTTCATTCTAAAACCAACTGGACGAACCATTAAAATAACATTTGTAGTTTGTTTCATGCTGCAAAGTTAAGAATTTGGTTTGTTTCTTAACTCGTTTTTCGCTACCTTTCGCTAACTCTTGATATAAAACATTAAAACGTTCGATATCATAAAAGTTGGCAAACATTAAACTAACATGAACCATTCAATTATGAAACAATTACTATTTACACTAATTATTATTTCAATATTAACTGGTTGTAAAACTGAAAAACAAGAAAGTAAAAAAGGAATTAATCCATTGCCAATTAATACTTATTTTCAAAATAGTGAGCTTCCTGCTGCCATTATGGGATACAGTAACAAAGAGGGGCAAATGAAATGGTATGCATATGGACCATCTGTTTGGGGTGGAAAAGACACAATAAATGAAAACAATATTTTCCGAATTTATTCAATGACCAAAGCCATAGCTTCAATTGCAGCCATGCAACTCGTGGAACAAGGGAAAATTGGACTAGATGACCCTTTAGACGACTTAATGCCTGAAATGACATCTATTCCAATACTAACTAAAGAAGGAGAATTAGTTAAAGGTAGTAAATCAATAACATTAAGACACTTACTGACCCATACTGCAGGTTTTGGTTATGATTTCACGTCATCAAGACTTCAAAGCTTTCAACCAGATAATTGGGAATATGAGGATAAACCTAGACTTTTTGAAGCAGGTACCAATTGGCGCTATGGAACTAACACGGATTGGGTTGGTAAAATCGTAGAAAAAATAAGTGGTAAAAATCTAGAACAGTATTTTAGAAATTATATCACAGGACCACTGCAAATGGATGCCACATGGTTTAACGTACCGGATAATTTGAAAGATAGAATTGTATCATATGGAGTTAAAGATTCAACTGGTTTTAATGAATACCCTCGAATTCCCCAAAAACCAGTGACATCATTTAATGCAGGAGGTGGATTATTTGGGTCACCAAAAGATTATATGACATTTCTACAATGTATGTTGAATTATGGTAAATATGAAGGAGGGCAATTATTAAAAAGAGAAACTTTTGAACTCATGTTAAAAGATAATTTGCCAAAAGAAGTAAGACTGAACTATGAACAATTTGATAACGATGTAATGGGTTATACAGGAGGATTTGGCGATGAATCTGACAGGTGGGGATTAGCATGGGCAATTGAAGCAAATAAAAGCGAATTATTTAGACCCATTGGGTCAGTATATTGGGCAGGTGCTGCGAATTCTTACTATACCTTGGATGTTGAGAATAAAATCGCCATAGTGTATTTCACTCAATACTTTCCATTCAATGACAAAGAAAGTTTTGATTTCTATAAATTATTTGAACAAGAAGTTTTCCAAGGCTTTGATAATTAAAAACGATTTGCCAACAATGGCTATAAGTAATTGCTTGTTCTCGCCTACTTTGGAAATTCCTGCGGAATTTCCAACTTGGTGTGTCCTTGTAAAGTTAAGTGCTAACCCACGCAACTACTCATAGCCGAGACGTTAGCGAAACTTAAAAAAATCATGAAAAACTTATTCGTCTTTAGTGCATTCTTCATTTGTTTTTCTATACAGGCTCAGATAGAGAATATTATTGAAAAATATGATTTACCGGCTACCATTTCTGAAACTTCTGGGTTACTGTTTTTTAATGGAAAATTAATTACGCATAATGACTCTGGAGATGCTGCTAACTTATACGAACTAGATACCATTACAGGAAATATTACAAGAACAATCAATATCAACAATGCAACAAATGTAGATTGGGATGATGTTACTCAAGATGACACCTACATTTACATTGGAGATTTTGGAAACAACAGCAACGGAAATAGACAAGATTTAAAAATATATCGAATTTTAAAGTCTGACTTTACAAATAGCACCAGTATTACTTCAGAAACGATTGCATTTAGTTATGAAGACCAAACAGATTTTACATCGCAACCAAACAATACTAATTTTGATGCAGAAGCTATGTCAGCTTACAAAGACAAGTTGGTAATTTTTACAAAAAACTGGACTGATAATACCGTACATGCATACACGATTCCGAAAACAATTGGAACTCATTCTGCTAAAAAAGTGAGTTCTTATAATTCTAACGGATTGATTACTGGCTCTACTTACAATAAAGAGGATGATAGTTTTTTATTGTGCGGATATACAAATCCAACTGGTCAACCTTTTTTAGTTCACATCAAAGTCAACGCAATAACAAATGATGCTATTTTTATTGGAGTCATTGAAAGAACAGATATCAATCCAACTTTAAATCCGAGTCAAGTTGAAGGAATTACAGTTATAAGTGGTAAAAAATATTTTCTATCTCGTGAAAAAGTAGAAATAGGTGCTACCGTTTTAACTCAGAAATTATATCGATTTGAAAATGGCTCCTTTAGTCCTTTACATATTGATGATATAGAGTTGACTCATTTACAAGTCTATCCAAATCCAACAGATACCGTTTTATATATAAAAGGAATTGAAGTTCAAAATATAAAGGTTATCAACGCTAACGGAAAAACTATTTTAGAACAAAATAGTGGTAATGCTATTTTAATAAATGATTTTGCAAGTGGTGTTTATTTTATAAAAATAAAAACTATTACGAATAAAACAGTTACCAAAAAAATTATAAAATCTTAAAGTGATTTTGAGATGGTTTTAGTAATATCATCCAAAATTTCAAAAGCAGTTTCTGCCATGACATTTCCTTTTAAATCTAATAACGGATTTACCTCCACAAACTCTACACAAACCACTTTTTTTGTTTCAATAAATTGGTTCATTATTTGAGTAACTTCTTGCTGATCAAATCCTTTGTTAACTGGTGTTCCTGTACCGTATGAAACCATGTCACAATCCATCGAATCGACATCAAAAGAAATGTAAATAACATCACAATTAGATAATTTATCGATGGCTTCACTCACACATTGTTCTAGTCCTTTATAACGAATTTCTGAAACGGTGTAATTTTTAATTTGAAGATTTTTAATTTGGTTTTCTTCAGGCTCTTCGGTGTCTCTAACTCCAAAATACACCACATTTTCTGCAGCGACTTTAGGTCCAAGAACACCTATATTTTTCATTCGTTCCCACAAATCTGAAGTTTCTCGAGTAACTTCATTTATTTGAAAATCAAGATTATCTTCAGATAATACTGCTGCTAATGGCATTCCATGAATATTACCAGAAGGAGATGTATATGGTGAATGAATATCTGCATGCGCATCAATCCAAACAACACCCACGGTTTGTTTTGAGAAAGCTGCTTTTACACCACTAATGGTTCCTAAAGCAGAAGAATGATCTCCAGATAGAACAATTGGGAACGTTTTTTCTTGTAGCGTAACCTTCACATGATTGCTCAATCTTGTACACTGTACTAAAACACTGTCTATTCTTTTAGCAAAAGAATTCTTTACTTTATTGTAAATAGATTCATTCGCTGTAGATACATCTGTAAATTCAAACTGTTCAAAATAATTATTATTCTTGTTTATTGCAGCTATTTCAATAGCATCAATTCCCATATCAGAGCCACGCGTTCCTGCTCCAATATCAGACCTATTTTTAATTATTTTAATTGAATTTAACATATAGCAAATGTAAACTATCTTTTATCAATAGTTTTAAAACTTCTTAAGTTTTCTCCAGTATAAATTTGTCTTGGTCTACCAATTGGTTCTTTTCCTAAGCGCATTTCTCTCCATTGAGCAATCCAACCTGGCAATCTACCTAAAGCAAACATCACTGTAAACATTTCAACAGGAATTCCCATAGCTCGATAAATAATTCCTGAGTAGAAATCTACATTTGGATACAATTTTCTATCTACAAAATAGGGATCATTTAAAGCTTCTTGTTCTAAGCCTTTTGCAATATCTAATATTGGATCTTCAATTCCTAAATCATTTAATACTTCATCAGCTGCGACTTTTATAATTTTAGCTCTTGGATCAAAGTTTTTATAAACTCTATGCCCGAATCCCATCAAACGGAAAGGATCATTTTTATCTTTAGCCTTAGCCATGTATTTTTTAGTATCTCCACCATCTTCTTTATCGCTTCTAGCATTTCTAATACTGCTTGGTTTGCACCACCGTGTAATGGTCCCCAAAGCGCAGATATTCCTGCTGATAACGATGCAAATAATCCTGCATGAGATGAACCTACAATTCGTACTGTAGAAGTAGAACAGTTTTGTTCGTGATCTGCATGTAAAATTAATAATTTATCTAATGCATTTTATACTATTTGATTTGTAACATACTCTTCATTTGGCTTCTTCAAACATCATTTTCATAAGTTTCTCTACATATCCTAAAGATTCATCACCATAATCTAAAGGTAACCCTTGTTTTTTACGCATTGCCCAAGCAACTAAAACAGGAAATTTCCCAATATCTTAACAATCGCTTTATACATATCTTCTTCTGAATCTACGTTTACAGATGATGGATTAAATGCTGTCAAAGCACTTGTCAATGAAGAAATACTCCCATTGGATGTGCTGCTTTGGAAAGCATCTATAATTTTCTTAATATCTTCATCTACTAAGAGATTGCTTTAATATCTGCTATGAAATTTTTCTAATTGTTCTGTTGTTGGTAATTCTCCAAAAATTAATAAATAAGCAACTTCTAAAAAATCTGCTTTTTCAGCCAATTCTTCAATCGAATATCCTCTATATCGTAAAATTCCTTTTTCACCATCTAAAAATGTAATTGCACTTTCACAAGAACCTGTATTTTTATAACCTGGATCAATTGTTATACTCCTCCAGTAGCCGCTCTTAATGCTTTAATATCAATTGCTACTTCATTCTCTGTTCCTGTAATTAATGGAAATTCATACTCTTTCCCTCAATTTTAATAGTAGCTTTATCTGACATTATTTCTATTTTTTTTATTTATAAGTGATTACAAAGATACCAATTTTCAACGATTTAAAAGTCAACCAATAGATTTATGTATTTAACATAGATTTAACTTATATTTCAACATAAAAAAAACCTTATAAAAAAATTTATAAGGTTTTATTTTTATAAAAAGACTTACTTTATTTTAAAAGCTTTTTCTTTAGGAAAATAAGCAGTATCTGCTAACTCTTCTTCAATTCGTAACAACTGGTTGTATTTTGCCATTCTGTCTGAACGAGAAGCTGATCCTGTTTTAATTTGACCACAATTTAACGCAACTGCTAAATCTGCAATTGTATTGTCTTCTGTTTCCCAGATCTGTGAGACATTACAGAAGTATACCCTGCATTTTGTGCCATATTTACTGCAGCAATTGTTTCTGTTAAGGTACCAATTTGATTTACTTTAATTAAAATAGAATTTGCAATTCCGTTTTCAATTCCTCTTAGACAAACGCTCTACATTGGTCACAAATAAATCATCTCCAACCAATTGTACTTTATCTCCAATCTTATCTGTTAAATACTTCCATCCTTCCCAGTCATTTTCATCCATTCCATCTTCTATAGAGATAATTGGATATTCTGCTGCTAATTCTGCTAAATAATCTGCTTGTTCTTGACTTGTTCTTATTTTACCGATTGCTCCTTCAAATTTGTATAATCGTATTTTCCATCTACATAAAATTCTGCTGCAGCACAATCTAAAGCAATCATAATTTCATCACCTAAATGTATACCTGCATTTTTAACTGCTAATGCAATGGTATCTAAAGCATCTTCTGTACCGTCTAAGGTTGGCGCAAATCCACCTTCATCACCAACAGCAGTCTGATAAATTTCTGTCATGTAATACTTTCTTTAAATTGATGAAAAATTTCAGATCCCATTTGCATTGCTTGCGAAAAGTTTTCTGCTTTTACAGGCATTACCATAAATTCTTGAAATGCAATTGGTGCATCAGAATGTGAGCCTCCGTTAATGATATTCATCATTGGAACTGGTAAGGTATTTGCAGAAACACCTCCAACATATCGATATAATGGCATCCCTAATTCATTTGCAGCCGCTTTTGCACAGCTAAAGAAACACCTAAAATAGCGTTTGCTCCTAATTTTGATTTGTTTGGAGTTCCATCTAAATCAATCATTAATTGATCTATCGTGTTTTGTTCAAAAACAGAACACCTAAGTAATTCTTGCGCTATAATTTGATTTACATTTTCAATCGCTTTTAAAACTCCTTTCCCCATGTATGCTTTTCCTCCATCACGTAATTCTACTGCTTCGTGTTCTCCTGTGGAGGCTCCAGAAGGAACTGCTGCTCTTCCCAAGATACCGTTCTCTGTGTACACATCTACTTCTACCGTTGGGTTTCCTCTTGAATCAAAAATTTGACGTGCGTGAATGTTAATTATAATACTCATAATGCTATTTATTATTATTTATGTTCTCTTATTTTGATCTGCAATTTACTAAAACCACTGTTCGTTTGCTCGAGGACTTACAAAACATTTCTAAATAGTCTTATGAAACGACTTTTTATGTTTTTTTATATTTCTATAAATTGATCGAAAAAGTATGCTGCATCGTGTGGTCCAGGACTAGCTTCTGGATGGTATTGGACAGAAAAACATTTTTATTTTTCATTCTAATCCCTGCAACGGTATTGTCATTTAAATGTACATGTGTAATTTCTACATCTGCATGAGCTTCTGTTTCTTCTCTATTAATAGCAAAACCGTGGTTTTGAGAGGTAATTTCTCCTTTTCCTGTTAAGAATTTTTAACGGGATGATTAATTCCTCTGTGACCATTATGCATTTTATAGGTAGAAATTCCGTTTGCCAATGCAATCACTTGATGTCCCAAACAAATTCCAAACAAGGTAAATCTCTTTTATGATTTCTTTTGCCGCTTCTTGTGCATCAACTAAAGGTTCTGGATCTCCAGGTCCGTTTGATATAAAATATCCATCTGGATTGAAAGCAGCCAACTCTTCAAAAGTGCATTGTAAGGAAACACTTTAATGTAAGCGCCTCTTTTTACAAAGTTTCTTAATATATTCTTTTTGATACCAATATCTAAGCAGCAATTTTATAGGTTGCATTTTCATCTCCTAAAAAGTAAGGTTCTTGTGTAGATACCTTTGAGGCCAACTCAAGTCCTTCCATATTGGGAGTTAGCTTCTAATTGTTTCTTTAAGCATCAATATTATCAACCTCAGTAGATATGATCGCATTCATAGCGCCATTGTCTCTAATATAAGCAACCAATGCTCTGGTGTCTACATCTGAAATAGCCACTACATTGTGTTTTGTAAACCAATCTTTTAGATTGTCCATCAGAATCTACTCTAGAATGTGTAAACTAAAGTTCCTACAGATAAGCCCTGATATTTTAATACTATCAGATTCAACTTCAGTTGTCATTGACACCATAATTCCCAATATGTGCATTGGTGGTAACCATGAATTGACCAAAATAAGAGGGATCTGTAAAAATTTCTTGATAACCAGTCATTCCTGTATTGAAACAAATTTCACCTGTGGAAGTGCCTTCAATACCAACAGATTTCCCATAAAAAATTGTTCCGTCTGCGAGTAAAACTAATGCTTTTTGTTCTTGTATTGATATTTCATTTAGTAGTGTAATCTTTGTTATTGTCAAAAATGATAAAAAAAGGGATAAACATTAACTGTTTATCCCTTTATATGATTTTAAAATTTTCATTATTATTCTTCAGATTTTTCTTCTGTTGCTGGTGCATCTACTTGAGGAGCTTCGGCTTTTTGCTTCTACCTCTACGAGTAGTTTTCTTAGCTTTCTTTCCTTTAGGGTTGTAGAATTCGTTGTAATCAACTAATTCTACCATTGCCATAGGAGCGTTATCTCCTTGACGATTTCCTAATTTGATGATACGTACATATCCTCCTGGTCTATCTGCTACTTTTACAGATATTTCTTTGAATAATTCTGTAACAGCATATTTGTCTCGTAAGTAACTAAATACAATACGACGGTTGTGCGTAGTATCGTTTTAGATTTTGTAATAAAGGCTCTACAAATCTACGTAATGCTTTTGCTTTTGCTACTGTTGTGTTAATACGTTTGTGCTCTATTAAAGAACAAGCCATATTAGCTAACATTGCTTTTCTGTGCGCTGTTTTTCTTCCTAAATGGTTAAATTTCTTTCCGTGTCTCATGACTTTTGTTTTTACTCTCATCTTGCATCAACCCATTATGAGGAGCAAAATATGAAAGGTTAATCTTTATCTAATTTGTATTTGCTTAAATCCATTCCGAAATTTAAGCCTTTATCAATCACTAACTCTTCTAATTCTGTTAATGATTTTTTACCGAAGTTACGGAACTTCATTAAATCACTTTTATTGAAAGATACTAAGTCTCCTAAAGTATCTACTTCTGCTGCTTTTAAACAGTTTAAAGCTCTTACAGATAAATCCATATCGATCAATCTTGTTTTTAATAACTGACGCATGTGTAATGATTCTTCATCATATGTTTCAGTTTGTGCAATTTCATCTGCCTCTAATGTGATACGCTCATCTGAGAATAACATAAAGTGGTGAATTAATATTTTAGCAGCTTCAGTTAATGCATCTTTAGGGATTGATTGAACCATCTGTATCGATATCGAAAACTAATTTTTCATAATCCGTTTTTTGTTCTACACGAAAATTTTCAATCGTGTATTTTACATTCTTTATTGGAGTGTAAATAGAATCTGTAAAAATTGTTCCTAATGGTGCAGCAGATTTTTTATTTTCTTCAGCTGGTACAAATCCTCTACCTTTTTCTATAGTAATCTCGCATTTAATTTCACAGATTTATCCATATTACAGATCACTAAATCTGGATTTAACACTTGAAAACCAGAAATAAACTTTTGTAAATCACCTGCAGTTAATTGCTCTTGACCAGAAACATGATACGATACTGTTTCTCTGTCAGTCTCTTCAATTTGTTTCTTAAAACGCACTTGTTTTAAGTTTAAGAATAATTTCTGTTACATCTTCTACAACTCCATTAATTGTAGAAAACTCATGCTCTACTCCATCAATTCTTAATGATGTAATTGCAAAACCTTCTAATGAAGATAACAATACTCTTCTTAATGCATTACCAACTGTTAAGACCAAAACCTGGTTCTAATGGTCTAAATTCAAATCTACCAGAAAAATCTGTAGATTCAATCATTATTACTTTATCGGGCTTTTGAAAATTTAAAATTGCCATATTTTTCTTCGTTTTAATTGTTATTAGGTTGCGCGGTTTAATGTGTGAAGAAATACAAATAAACCCTTTGGCTCAATACCAATATGATTAATTTATTATTTAGAATATAATTCTACAATTAATTGCTCTTTGATGTTTTCTGGAATTTGTAATCTTTCTGGAGCTTTAACAAAAGTTCCTGTCTTTATATCAGCGTTCCAAGTTAACCATTCGAAAACATTGCTATTAGAAGCTAAAGCACTTTCAATTGCAACTAAAGATTTAGATTTTTCTCTAACAGCTACAACATCTCCATCTTTTAAAGAGTAAGAAGGAATGTTAACAATTTCTCCGTTCACAGTAATGTGTCTGTGAGAAACTAATTGACGAGCTCCACTTCTAGAATTTGAAATACCCTAAACGGTATACTACATTGTCTAAACGAGATTCACATAATTGTAATAAAACCTCACCGGTAATTCCATCAGCTGCTTGAGCTTTTTTAAATAAGTTACTGAATTGACGCTCTAAAATACCATAAGTATATTTTGCTTTTTGCTTTTCCATTAATTGGATAGCATATTCAGATTTTTTTCCTCTTCTTCTTTGCGTTTCCATGTTGTCCTGGAGGATAATTTCTTTTTTCAAAGTTTTTATCATCTCCGAAAATTGCTTCGCCAAATTTACGAGCAATTTTAGTTTTTGGTCCTGTATATCTTGCCATTTCTTAGTTATTAAAGTAGGGATTATGAATTAAGGCTAACTCCTTCGATAATCTAGAATCCTACTTAGTTAAAATATTTAATTATACTCTTCTTCTCTTTGGAGGTCGACATCCATTGTGTGGTATTGGAGTTACATCAATAATTTCTGTAACTTCAATTCCGCATTATGTAATGATCTTATTGCAGACTTCTCTACCATTACCTGGTCCTTTAACATAAACCTTTACTTTTCTAAACCAGCTTCATTAGCAACTCTTGCACAATCTTCTGCAGCTAGTTTGAGCAGCATATGGAGTATTCTTTTTAGAACCTCTAAATCCCATTGCTTACCTGCAGACGACCATGAAATTACGTCACCTTTTTTGTTTGTTAATGAAATAATAATGTTATTAAAAGATGCAGTGATAGTGTGCTTCACCAACAGATTCAACAATTACTTTACGCTTTTTTGTGCTTGCTTTTGCCATAATTATCTAGTTTTAGTTTATTTAGTCTTAGATCTAACTTACTAACTTATTTTTTCTTGTTAGCTACTGTTTTTCTTTTACCTTTTCTTGTTCTAGAGTTGTTCTTAGTTCTTTGTCCTCTTAAAGGAAGACCAGTTCTATGACGGATACCTCTGTGACATCCAATATCCATCAAACGTTTGATGTTTATTTGAACTTCAGAACGTAACTCTCCCTCGATAGTGAAAGATCCAACTTGTTCTCTAATTGCTGCGATTTGATCATCAGTCCAATCTTGAACTTTAATACTTTCGTCAACTTTTGCGTTTGCTAAAACTTCTTTAGCTCTACTTTTTCCTATACCAAAGATGTAAGTTAAAGCAATAACTCCTCTTTTATTCTTTGGAATATCAATACCTGCTATTCTTGCCATTACCCTTGTCTTTGTTTAAATCTAGGATTTTGTTTATTTATTACATATAATCTACCTTTTCTGCGCACTATTTTGCAGTCGGCACTTCTTTTCTTAACTGATGCTCTAACTTTCATCTGTTTCTTGTTTTTTTAATATCTATAAGTAATTCTGGCCTTACTTAAATCATAAGGACTCATTTCTAATTTCACTTTATCTCCAGGTAATAATTTAATATAATGCATACGCATCTTACCAGAAATGTGTGCTGTAACAATATGCCCATTCTCTAACTCTACACGAAACATAGCATTTGATAATGCTTCTGTAATAGTTCCGTCTTGTTGTATTGCTGGTTGCTTAGCCATATTATTTTAATGATTTTCTACTAGTTCCTGTTTTCATTAAACCATCATAATGACTGTTTAATAAATACGAGTTAATTTGTTGAATGGTATCAATTGCAACTCCTACCATAATGATCAATGATGTTCCACCATAAAACATTGCCCAACTTTGTTGTACTCCAAACTGAACAATGATTGCTGGTAAAATAGATAGCCCTGCTAAGAATAACGATCCTGGGAACGTAATTCTAGACAAAACAGAATCTAATCTTTCAGCAGTATCAATACCTGGTTTGATTCCTGGTATAAAACCTCCGCTTCTTTTTAAATCATCGGCCATTTTATTTGTTGGAATTGTTATTGCTGTATAAAAATAACTGAATATAATTATCAATACTGCAAATAACACATTGTACCACAATCCATTCATATCTTGCAACTCACTTAATGCTGGAAATTTTCTTGCTAATGCTACCGGTAAAAACATAATTGCTTGTGCAAAAATGATTGGCATTACTCCCGCTGCATTTAATTTTAACGGAATGTATTGTCTTGCTCCAGCTACATCTTTAATATCTCCAACAACAGTTCTTCTAGCGTATTGTACAGCAATTTTTCTTACTGCTGTTACTAATAAAACTGATAATAAAATCACAACAAACCAAACAAAAATTTCTAACAGAATCATCATAAAACCTCCTGCTCCTGCATTGGTAGTTTTAGATACCAATTCTTGCATAAATGCCCCAGGGAAATTTGCGATAATACCTACCGTAATTAATAATGATATACCATTACCAACTCCTTTGTCTGTAATACGCTCTCCTAACCACATTGCAAAAATAGTTCCTGCTGTTAACAATATAATTGATGAAAACCAAAAAGCTCCACCAGACACTAAAAATGCTTGCTCTGGTAAACCAAATTGAGTTTTAATCGCTGTAATATAGGTTGGTGCTTGCACCAATGTAATACCTATTGTTAACCAACGTGTAATTTGTGTAATTTTCTTTCTTCCACTTTCTCCATCTTTTTGTAGTTTTTGTAAATAAGGAACCGCAATTCCCATTAATTGAACTACAATAGAAGCAGAAATGTATGGCATAATTCCAAGTGCCATAATAGACGCTCTAGAAAATGCTCCTCCAGTAAATGCATTTAATAATCCTAAAAGACCTTCGGAAGTTTGAGATTTTAAAGCTGTTAATTGTAATGGATCAATTCCTGGTAATGGAACTTGAGCCATAAAACGATATACAACAATTAAACCTAAAGTTAAAATAAGCTTTTGTTTAAGCTCTTCTATTTTCCAGATGTCTCTTAAAGTGTTTATCAACTTCATATTTACCTAATCTTATAATGCAACTGCTTCACCTCCGGCAGCTTCAATAGCAGCTTTTGCAGTAGCAGTAAATTTGTGAACAGTAATATTTAATTTAGCTTTAAGCTCTCCACGACCTAGTATTTTTACTAATTCGTTTTTACTAACTACTTTATTAGCAACTAAGATGTCTAAAGTTACAGTATCTGTAATTCTACCTTCGTCAACTAATGTTTGTAATTTATCTAAATTAACTCCAACATACTCCTTACGGTTTATGTTAGTGAATCCAAATTTAGGAACACGTCTTTGAAGTGGCATTTGCCCTCCTTCGAATCCTACTTTTTTAGAATACCCTGATCGAGATTTTTGACCGTTGTGACCTCTAGTAGCAGTACCACCTTTACCAGAACCTTCACCTCTTGCGATTCTTTTTTCCTTTTTTACAGATCCTTCTGCGGGTTGTAAGTTATGTAAACTCATTTCTATATATGTCTTTATTTAATTTCTTCGAAAGAAACTAAGTGTTTAACTGTATTTACCATACCAATAATAGAAGGAGTTGCCTCATGTTCTACTACTTGGTTCATTTTACGTAAACCTAATGCTTCTAAAGTTCTTTTTTGACTTTGAAGGCGTCCGATTTTGCTTTTTACTTGCTTAACTCTAATTTTTGCCATCGTTCCTAGATTTATCCGTTAAATACTTTTTCTAAAGAAATTCCTCTTTGTTTTGCAATTGTAACTGCACTACGTAATTGTAATAAAGCATCTAATGTTGCTTTTACTACATTATGAGGGTTAGAAGAACCTTGAGATTTTGATAATACATCATGTACTCCTACAGATTCTAATACCGCACGTACAGCACCACCAGCAATAACTCCGGTACCATGTGAAGCAGGCTTTAAAAACACTTTTGCTCCACCAAATTTCCCTTTTTGCTCATGAGGTAATGTTCCATTTAAAATTGGAATTCTTACTAAATTTTTCTTCGCGTCTTCAATTGCTTTTGCAATTGCAGATGCAACATCTTTAGATTTACCTAATCCATGACCAACTACTCCGTTTCCATCTCCTACAACAACAATTGCAGAAAATCCGAAAGCTCTACCTCCTTTTGTTACTTTAGTAACACGTTGTACGCCTACTAAATGATCTACAAGTTCTAATCCGCTAGGCTTTACTCTTTCTACGTTTTTATAATTTTGATACATAATAAACTTCTTAAAATTTTAAACCAGCTTCTCTAGCAGCTTCTGCTAATACTTTTATTCTACCGTGATATAAATATCCATTTCTATCAAAAGAAATAGTTTCTATACCAGCCTTAACAGCTTTTTCTGCTATTGCTTTTCCTACTGATGCAGCAGTTTCTAATTTTGATCCTGTTGCAACCTCTTTATCTCTAGAAGAAGCAGCTACCAATGTAACACCAGTAACGTCATCTACTAATTGAGCATAAATTTCTTTATTACTTCTAAAAACAGATAACCTTGGCTGAGCCGCAGTACCAGAAACAACTTTTCTGATTCTGTTTTTAATTCTTTGTCTTCTTTCAAGCTTTGATAATGCCATAATGCTATATATTATGCAGATTTACCTGCTTTTCTTCTTAATTGTTCTCCTACAAATTTAACTCCTTTACCTTTGTATGGTTCTGGTGCACGGAAAGAACGAATCTTTGCGGCAATTTGACCAACCAATTGTTTGTCATAAGAAGTTAATTTAACGATTGGATTTTTTCCTTTATCTGATACAGTCTCTACCTTAACTTCTGGAGCTAATTCTAAAACAATATTATGAGAAAATCCTAATGCTAAATCTAATTTTTGTCCTTGGTTTGAAGCTCTATAACCTACACCAACTAATTCTAATTCTTTAGTCCAACCTTTACTTACTCCTTCAATCATATTAAATACTAATGATCTATATAATCCGTGAGCAGCTTTATGTGGTTTACTTTCTGATGGTCTGTTTAAAATAACAGTCTCACCTTCTATTCTTACAGTAATATCGCCAGAAATCTCTTGAGACAATTCTCCTAATTTTCCTTTTACCGTTACTACATTTCCATCGATGTTTAATTCAACTCCGGTTGGAATGCTTATTGGGTTTTTTCCTATTCTTGACATCTTACTATAGTATTAATAAACGTAACAAATTACTTCCCCTCCAACATTCTCTTGACGTGCTTTTTTGTTAGTCATCACACCTTTAGATGTTGAAACGATTGCAATACCAAGACCGTTTAATACTCTAGGCATTTCTAATGCACTAACGTATTTACGTAAACCTGGTGTACTGATTCGTTCTAGTTTTCTAATTACCGATTCTTTTGTTTCTCTATCATACTTTAAAGCTATTTTGATAGTTCCTTGAATTTTTTCGTCATTGAACTGGTAGCTTAAAATATACCCTTGATCAAACAAAATTTTTGTCATTTCCTTCTTCAAGTTTGAAGCTGGAATTTCGACAACTCTGTGTCCTGCTGCGATTGCATTTCTAACTCTCGTTAAAAAATCCGCGATTGGATCTGTATACATATTTATTTAAAATTGCGATTTTGGTTTTTAATTACCTCTATTTATGCTACAGATTACTCTGTGATAATTAAACCTGAAATCAGTTAATGTTTATTTACTCAAAAAAATAGAGCGTGCAAAGATACACATTCTATTTTATTCTTTACGGTTTTTACCAACTTGCTTTTTTAACACCTGGTATTAACCCTTGGTTTGCCATTTCACGGAATGTTACACGAGAAATTCCGAATTGACGCATGTACCCTTTTGGTCTTCCAGTAAGTTTACATCTATTGTGCATACGTATTGGAGAAGCGTTTTTTGGTAACTTTTGTAATGCTTCATAATCTCCAGCTTCTTTTAAAGCTTTTCTTTTCTCAGCATATTTAGCTACTACTTTTGCTCTTTTTACCTCACGGGCTTTCATTGATTCTTTAGCCATGTCTTAATTTTTTTTAAATGGTAAACCTAATTCTCCTAATAATGATTTAGCTTCTTTATCGGTAGCTGCAGATGTTACAAAAGTAATGTCCATACCTCCAATTTTATTTACTTTATCAATATTAATTTCTGGATAGATAATTTGTTCAGTAATTCCTAAATTATAATTACCTCTTCCATCAAAACCATTTGCTTTAATACCGTTAAAATCTCTTACACGTGGTAAAGATGCGGTAACCAATCTATCTAAAAATTCGTACATTTTTTCTCCTCTTAACGTAACTTTCACACCAATTGGCATTCCTTTACGTAGTTTGAAGTTTGCAACGTCTTTTTTAGATAAAGTAGCAATTGCTTTTTGTCCTGTAATTGTAGTTAACTCTTCTAGAGCATAATCTATCAATTTCTTATCTGCTATAGCTGCACCAACACCTTTACTAACTACAATTTTTTGTAATTTAGGCACTTGCATTACATTGCTATAACCAAATTCTTCTGTAAGAGCGCTGATAACTCTGCTCTTATATTCTGCTTTTAATCTTGGTACGTAACTCATGATTATATTGCTTTTTTAGTTTTCTTAGAGATTCTTGTTTTCGTATCTCCTTCTACTGTATATCCAACTCTTACTGCTTTTCCTCCTTCTACTAACGATAAGTTAGAGATATGAATTGAAGCTTCTTTCTTTACAATTCCTCCTTGTGGACTTTGAGCGCTTGGTTTTGTGTGTTTTGAAATCATGTTCACACCTTCTACAATAGCTCTATTTTTATCTCTAAGGATTTGCAATACTTTTCCTTCTGATCCTTTATGATCTCCTGCGATTACTGTAACAGTATCTCCTGATTTGATTTTAAACTTTGTCATCGTCGTTTCTCTTTTAAAGCACTTCAGGTGCTAATGATACTATTTTCATGAATTGTTTCTCACGAAGCTCACGAGCAACAGGACCAAATACACGTGTTCCTCTCATTTCCTCTGTAGGATTTAAAAGTACACAAGCATTGTCATCAAATCTGATGTAAGACCCGTCTTTACGTCTAACTTCTTTCTTTGTACGAACAACTACTGCTCTAGAAACTTGACCTTTCTTTACAGTACCATTTGGAGTTGCTGCTTTTACTGTAACAACAATTTTATCTCCAACTCTAGCGTAACGCTTTTTTGTTCCTCCTAAAACGCGGATTACTAAAACTTCTTTGGCTCCAGTATTATCTGCTACTTTTAATCTTGATTCTGTCTGTAACATATTATTTAGCTCTTTCTAGGATTTCTACTAATCTCCAACGTTTAGATTTACTTAAAGGTCTTGTTTCCATGATCTTTACAGTATCTCCAACATTACAATCGTTTGTCTCATCGTGTGCAACATACTTTTTCGTTTTTAATACGAACTTTCCGTACATTGGGTGCTTTACTCTTTTTACCTCTGCAACAACAATAGATTTCTCCATTTTGTTACTAGATACTACACCAATTCTCTCTTTTCTAAGATTTCTTTTTTCCATCTTTAAAACTGACTACAATTATTGTAAATCTCTTTTTGTTAACTCTGTAGCAATTCTTGCAACAGATTTTCTTAAGGCTCTTAACTGTATTGGATTTTCCAACGGAGAAATCGCGTGAGCCATTTTTAAATCAGTATAGTTTTTTTTCAACGTAGTAAGATTTTCTTGTAAATCTTCTGTTGATAATTCTTTAATTTCTGACTGTTTCATTTTCTTATCAATTAAGCGTTATCATAATCTCTAGCGATTATAAACTTAGTTTTTACTGGAAGTTTTTGAGCGGCCAAACGCAATGCTTCTTTTGCAACATCAATTGACACACCACCAACTTCAAATAAAACTCTTCCTGGCTTTACAACAGCAACGAAATATTCTGGAGCTCCTTTACCTTTACCCATACGAACTTCTAATGGCTTTTTGGTAATAGGCTTGTCTGGAAAAATTTTAATCCATAACTGACCCTCTCTTTTCATATAACGAGTTGCCGCAATACGAGCTGCTTCTATCTGACGAGAAGTAAGTAAATTCTGATCTAAGGATTTAATTCCAAACATTCCGTTTGAAAGTTGAGTCCCTCTACCAGAGTTACCATTCATGTTCCCCTTCGCTTTCTGTACCTTACGGTATTTTACTCTTTTAGGCTGTAACATTTTTAATTTCTACTTTTAAAAATTATTTTCTTCTACGAGATTGTTGTTTCTTATTAGCTCCAACTTGTTTTTTTGATAAACCAACTAACGGAGATAATTCTCTTTTTCCATAAACCTCGCCCTTCATAATCCATACTTTAACTCCGATTCTACCGTAAGTTGTATGAGATTCTACAAGTGCATAATCTATATCTGCTCTAAAAGTAGAAAGAGGAATTCTACCTTCTTTATAGTGTTCAGAACGTGCCATTTCAGCTCCATTTAAACGACCTGAAATTTGAATTTTAATTCCTTCAGAGTTCATTCTCATTGCAGCAGCTATAGCCATCTTAATTGCACGTTTGTACGAGATTCTATTTTCTATCTGACGCGCAACACTAGCTGCAACTAATTTTGCATCTAATTCTGGACGTTTAATTTCGAAAATATTAATTTGTACTTCTTTACCAGTAATTTTATTAAGCTCTTCTTTTAACTTGTCTACCTCTTGACCGCCTTTACCAATAATGATACCTGGACGAGCCGTTGTGATAGTAACGATTACAAGTTTAAGCGTACGCTCAATAATTACTCTAGATACACTTGCTTTAAATAATCTAGCATTTACATACTTTCTTATTTTATCATCTTCAGCAATTTTATCTCCGTAGTCATTTCCACCATACCAGTTAGATTCCCAACCTCTGATGATTCCTAAACGATTTCCTATTGGATTAGTTTTTTGTCCCATTTCTACTTCAATTATTTGCTTTCAATATTTTTACTACCTAACTCTAAAGTAACGTGATTAGAACGCTTACGAATTCTATGAGCACGCCCTTGTGGAGCTGGTCTTAATCTTTTTAACATACCCGCGCTGTCTACACAAATAGACTTTACGTATAACCCAGCTTCTTCAATAGGAGCATCTTCATTTTTAGCTTGCCAGTTTGCAATTGCAGACAACAACAATTTCTCTAAATTTATAGACGCTTCTTTTGAGCTGAATTTTAAAATTTGTAGTGCTTTTTCTACTTCTACACCTCTTACTAAATCCGCAACTAAGCGCATTTTTCTTGGTGATGTAGGACAGTTAGTTAGCTTAGCAAAAGCTTTGCTTTTTCTAGCTTCTTTTAACTGTTCTGCCATGTTATGTTTACGAACTCCCATTTCCTACTATTTTTTACCTTTATTTTTTGCACCTGCATGCCCTCTAAAAGAACGTGTTGGTGAAAACTCTCCTAATTTATGCCCTACCATGTTTTCAGTAACATATACTGGAACGAATTGCTTTCCGTTGTGAACTGCAATTGTTTGTCCAACGAAATCAGGAGTAATCATCGTTGCTCTTGACCAAGTTTTAATTACTGATTTACTATCTGATGCTACGTTAGCTAAAACTTTCTTTTCTAACTTGTAGTGAACGTAAGGTCCTTTTTTTAATGATCTTGCCATAACTTATTATTTCTTTCTACGTTCTAAAATATACTTATTACTAGCTTTTGTTTTAGATCTAGTTTTGAATCCTTTAGCAGGAATTCCGTTTCTTGATCTTGGATGTCCTCCAGAAGATTTACCTTCTCCACCTCCCATAGGGTGATCAACAGGGTTCATTACTACTGGTCTAGTTCTTGGACGTCTACCTAACCATCTACTTCTACCTGCTTTACCAGATACTAGTAATTGATGATCTGAGTTAGAAACAACTCCAATCGTTGCCATACATGTTAACAAGATTAATCTTGTTTCACCTGATGGTAACTTTACTGTTGCATATTTTCCGTCTCTTGCCATTAACTGTGCAAAAGATCCCGCAGAACGAGCCATTACAGCTCCTTGTCCTGGACGTAATTCAATACAAGAAATTGTAGTTCCTAATGGTATCTCACTTAACAACATTGTGTTTCCAATTTCTGGAGCCACACCTGTTCCTGATACAATTGTTTGTCCTACTTGTAATCCGTTTTGTGCAATCACATAACGTTTTTCTCCATCAGTATAACTAACTAAAGCAATAAATGCTGTACGATTTGGATCGTACTCAATAGTTTTTACTGTTGCTGGGATACCTGTTTTATCTCTTTTAAAATCGATAATACGGTATTTTTGTTTATGACCTCCTCCAATATTACGAGTTGTCATTCTACCCTGATTGTTTCGACCTCCAGATCTTTTTTTCGGAGCTAATAAGCTTTTTTCCGGCTTGTCAGTAGTAATGGTGTCGAACCCGTTTACTACTCTAAAACGCTGACCTGGTGTTACTGGTTTTAATTTTCTAACTGACATTCTGTCTTTTTACTTAAAGATTGTTATAAAAATCAATAGTTTCTCCTTCTGCTAACTGAACAATTGCTTTCTTGTAAGCACCTTTCATACCTGTTACCATACCTTTCTTTGTGAATTTAGTATTTCTTTGAACAGGATAATTCATAGTTCTTACAGCTGTAATTGCAACTCCATAAGCAGCTTCAATAGCTCCTTTGATTTCCAATTTGTTAGCTCTTTTATCTACAACAAATGCATAACGGTTATTTAACTCGCTATCGTTTGTTGCTTTTTCCGTAATAATAGGTTTTATTAAAATATTCATTTCTATTATTTGCTAAAATTTGCTTCAACTCCTTCTAAAGAACCTTCAGTAAATACAACTTTATTTGCATTTAAAACTCCGTAAGTACTTAAATCTGAACTACTTACGACTTTAGTTCTTTTTAAATTTCGTGATGACAAATATACATTATTATTTGACTCGCCCAACACAAACAAAGATTTTTTGTTTTCTAACCCTAATGCTTTCAATACATTAACAAAATTCTTAGTCTTTGGAGTTTCAAAATCGAAGTTCTCTACAACTACTAAATTTTTATCTTTTGCTTGTGTACTTAATGCAGATTTACGAGCTAATCGCTTTAAATTTTTGTTTAATTTGAAAGAGTAATTTCTTGGTCTTGGTCCGAATATACGTCCTCCACCTCTAAAAACACCAGACTTGATAGAACCTGCTCTAGCAGTACCAGTTCCTTTTTGTTTTTTTATCTTTCTTGTACTTCCAGTGATCTCAGCTCTCTCTTTAGATTTGTGAGTTCCCTGTCTTTTATTTGCCAAATGTTGCTTTACATCTAAGTAAATAGCGTGATTGTTTGGCTCTATTCCGAATACATCGTTAGAAAGTTCAACTTTTCTACCTGTATCTTTTCCTGTAATATCTAAAACTGCTACTTTCATTATTTCTGAATAGTTACGTAAGCATTTTTGTGTCCAGGAACTGCTCCTTTAACAACAAGTAGATTTTTATCTGCTACTACTTTTAATACTTTTAGATTCTGTACTTTAACTGTATCTCCACCCATTCTTCCTGCCATACGCATTCCTTTGAATACTCTCGCTGGATAAGATGCTGCACCAATAGATCCTGGCGCTCTTAAACGGTTATGTTGCCCGTGTGTTGCTTGACCAACTCCGGCAAATCCATGACGTTTTACAACTCCTTGGAAACCTTTACCTTTAGAAGTTCCAGATACATCTACGAACTCACCTTCTTCAAAGTGCTCAACAGTAATTGAATCTCCTAATTTATACTCTTTTTCAAATCCTTGGAATTCTATGACTTTTCTTTTAGCAGATGTACCAGCTTTTTTAAAGTGTCCATCTAAAGCTTTATTAGAGCTTTTTGCTTTTTTGTCATCGAAACCAAGTTGTAAGGCGCTGTAGCCGTCAACCTCTTCGGTTCTGACTTGGGTAACAACGCAAGGACCTGCTTCGATTACTGTACAAGGAATATTCTTCCCGTTTTCATCGAATAAGCTGGTCATTCCTATTTTTCTTCCTATTAACCCAGACATTCTGTTTAAATTTAAGACGTTAGATATATATCCATCGCGTCTATTATTAATAATTAATTATTTGAAACTTCCGTTTCTGTAATCCTTCTAGAAATTCGTTCAAAAAAAACAGCGTTAAACATCTTCAACGCTGAATATGTTTTACCGTTTTTCCTTCGCGAAACCCTCCGGACATGTGTATTCTGATATATTTCAGAATAATTATTTTTTCTCTTTACAGAGATCCTGAAACAAGTTCAGGATAAATTCAACTAAACCCTTTCAACTTATAAATAAGTTGAAAGGCTAGTTTCATTTAGTTATACTTTGATCTCAACTTCTACACCGCTTGGTAACTCAAGTTTCATTAAAGCATCAATAGTTTTCGAAGAAGAACTATAAATGTCTAATAATCTTTTGTAAGCAGATAATTGAAATTGCTCTCTCGATTTTTTGTTTACGTGTGGTGAACGTAATACTGTAAAAATCTTTTTATTTGTTGGTAAAGGGATTGGACCATTTACTAATGCTCCTGTACTCTTTACAGTCTTTACGATTTTCTCAGCAGATTTATCTACTAAGTTGTAATCATAAGATTTTAATTTAATTCTAATTTTTTGGCTCATCTTAATATCTTATTAACCTTTAGCTTTTGCAATTACATCTTCCGAAACATTTGATGGAGTTTCTGCGTAATGAGAAAATTCCATTGTAGATGTTGCTCTACCAGAAGACATTGTTCTTAACGCTGTAACATACCCAAACATTTCTGATAAAGGAACCGTAGCTTTCACTACTTTAGCTCCTGCACGATCGCTCATGTCAGAAACTTGTCCTCTTCTTCTATTTAAATCTCCTACGATATCTCCCATGTTTTCTTCAGGAGTAAGCACTTCTAACTTCATAATAGGCTCCATGATTTTAGCTTTTGCAGCTTTTGCAGCAGCTTTGTATCCTAACTTAGCAGCAATCTCAAAAGATAATTGATCAGAATCCACTGCGTGGAAAGACCCATCTTTAAGTGTTACTTTTAAAGAGTCCATTTCGTATCCTGCTAAAGGTCCGTTTTTCATTGCCATTTGGAATCCTTTCTCAATAGAAGGAACAAATTCTTTCGGCACGTTTCCACCTTTAATAACAGATTCAAAAACCAATCCATGAACACCTTCATCTGCAGGCTCCATCGTAAATACGATGTCTGCAAATTTTCCACGTCCACCAGATTGTTTCTTATATACCTCTCTGTGATCCGCAGAAGCAGTAATTGCTTCTTTGTACTCAACTTGAGGTTGACCTTCGTTCACTTCTACTTTAAATTCACGTTTTAAACGATCAACAATAATGTCTAAGTGTAACTCACCCATTCCAGAAATAATAGTCTGTCCTGAAGCTTCGTCTGTTCTTACTTGAAAAGTTGGATCTTCTTCTGCCAATTTAGCTAAAGCCATTCCTAACTTATCTACATCTGCTTTTGTTTTAGGCTCAACCGCAATACCAATTACTGGATCTGGAAAATCCATCGATTCTAAAACAATTGGATGTTTTTCATCTGATAAAGTATCTCCTGTTTTGATAGATTTAAATCCAACAGCTGCTCCAATATCTCCTGCTTCGATAAAATCGATCGCATTTTGTTTATTCGCATGCATTTGGTAGATACGAGAAATACGCTCTTTTTTACCTGAACGGTTATTTAAAACGTAAGATCCAGCATCTAATCTACCAGAATAAGATCTAAAGAATGCTAAACGACCAACAAAAGGGTCTGTAGCAATTTTAAATGCTAAAGCAGCAAAAGGCTCTTTAACATCTGGTTTACGAAGAATTTCTTCTCCTGTTTGAGGATCTGTTCCGATAATTCCTTCTTTATCCATTGGAGAAGGTAAATAACGACATACAGCATCTAATAAGAACTGAACACCTTTATTTTTAAACGCTGATCCACAAATCATAGGAATGATTGCCATATCCATTACAGCAGCTCTCAATGCACTATGCACTTCTTCTTCTGTAATAGAATCTTCATCTTCCATGAATTTTTCTAAAAGATCCTCGTCATAACCTGCTACTTCTTCAATTAAAAGTGCACGATACTTACGAGCTTCTTCTTTCATATCCTCAGGAATTTCGATTACATCGAAAGTTGCTCCTTGAGTTTCATCATGCCATATAATAGCACGGTTTTTTACTAAATCTACAATACCTCTAAAGTTTTCTTCGTCACCAATGTTTAAAACGATTGGCACCGCATTAGACTTTAACATATCTTTTACTTGCTGACAAACCATCATAAAATCAGATCCTTGACGGTCCATTTTATTAACGAAACCAATTCTAGGCACTTTATAGTTATCAGCTAATCTCCAGTTAGTTTCAGACTGAGGTTCAACACCATCAACAGCACTAAATAAGAAAACCAATCCATCAAGAACTCTTAATGAACGATTTACTTCAACAGTAAAATCTACGTGACCAGGAGTGTCAATAATATTAAAATGATATCCTTGAGTTTCTGGAGTTGGTAGCGCATTCTCTAAAGGAAATTGCCATGTACAAGTTGTTGCAGCAGACGTAATTGTAATACCTCTTTCTTGCTCTTGCTCCATCCAGTCCATTGTAGCTGCTCCATCATGCACTTCTCCAATTTTATGAGAAACACCTGTGTAGTACAATACACGCTCTGTAGTTGTGGTTTTACCAGCATCAATGTGTGCTGCAATACCAATATTTCTTGTTAATCTTAAATCTCTTGCCATTTCTTAGAATCTAAAGTGTGAGAATGCTTTATTAGCTTCTGCCATTTTATGAACATCTACTCTTTTCTTAACAGCAGCTCCTTCTTCTTTAGATGCAGCTAATACTTCTGCAGCTAAACGTTGTGCCATTGTTTTTTCGTTTCTCTTACGTGTGTGCAAGATTAACCATTTGATAGCTAAAGAAACTTTTCTATCTGGTCTAATTTGCATTGGAATTTGGAATGTTGCTCCACCCACACGCTTAGATCTAACTTCTACGTGAGGCATTACATTTGATAATGCTTCTTTCCAAATTTCTAATGCTGATTTTTCTTCTTCACCTTTTCTTTCCTCTACGATGTCTAACGCATCATAAAATACTTTAAAAGCTACTGATTTTTTACCGTCCCACATTAAGTTGTTTACAAAACGTGTAACTAATTGATCGTTAAATTTTGGATCCGGTAAAAGAATTCTTTTTTTCGCTCTTCTTTTTCTCATGTCTTTACATTAAAAAAGTTAATAAAATTACTTCTTCGGGCGTTTTGCACCATACTTTGATCTACGTTGAGTTCTTCCCTCAACTCCCGCTGTATCTAAAGCTCCACGTACTACGTGATACTTTACTCCTGGCAAATCTTTTACCCTTCCTCCTCTAACTAATACTATCGAGTGCTCTTGCAAATTATGCCCTTCTCCAGGGATGTATGCGTTTATCTCATTACCATTTGTTAATCTTACTCTGGCTACTTTACGCATCGCAGAGTTAGGTTTTTTAGGTGTTGTAGTATAAACACGTGTACATACTCCTCTTCTTTGAGGACATGATTTCAAAGCAGCCGATTTACTCTTCTTAGTTATTTTGGTTCTTCCTTTACGTACTAATTGTTGTATCGTTGGCATACTAAATTGTTAATAATTACGTTTTTATTTATAATTTGTCTCTTTTTAAGAGTTTGCAAATGTACAATTAATTTCTAATTATTCAAATACCAGCAAGTTATTTTTTAAACATTAATTTTTTATTGCTTTTAATAAATTTCAACTTACTTTTAATGGCTATAGATTTTTTAATTTTGAATAAAAAAATTACACCTTATATATATATACTTTTTTTTAGCCTCTTTTTAAATAGCTTATATGGTCAAACTAACTACAGCTATCGTTTAAAAATGAGAAGTGTCGATAGCATTGAAAATAGCATACTAAAAAACATTCGCTATAAAAATCGATTCGAAAAAAAAGAACATCTAAGCAAAACCAAAGATAGTGTTATCAATATCCTAAAAGAAGAAGGTTACTATACTTTACTTATTGATAGCATCAAGCAACAACAAAAAACAAATACCTACTTTTTAAAATTAGGTACAAAAATTAAAACTACCTATATTAAGGTACACTCTAAAGATTCAGAAATTTTTCAAGCACTAGGTTTCAACATCGAAAATGGATCTATACTTCTTAAAAACAAAAGTTTAAAATTATTCCTAAATTCTATTAGTAATTACTTATTAGAAAACGGACAGTTGTTTTCTAAAGTTAAATTGAAAAATTTCAAAGTAATTAACCAATCGCTTTTTACAGAATTACAAATTAGTACTTCTAAAAAAAGAAGCATCAATAAAACAATCGTTAAAGGGTATGCAAATTTTCCTTCTGCTTACATCAATCATTATTTAAATTTAAATGACAAGAAATTACTGAATGCAGATAAAATTGAAGAAGTTTCTAAAAAAATCAATCAATTAAGCTTTGCAACAGAAATTAAAAAACCAGAAATATTATTCAGTAAAGATTCTACAATTCTTTATCTCTATTTAAAAAAGAAAGCGTCGAATAGTTTTGATGGATTGATTAATTTTTCGAATGAAAACAAAAAACTGAACTTTAAAGGATACCTAGATTTAAATTTGGTCAATATTTTTAATACAGGTGAAGAAATTAAAATTAATTGGAGAAACAATAGCAACAATAAACAAGATGTTACTCTAAAAGCTAAAATCCCTTATGTTTTTAACAGCAAAATAAGCACTGCCTTTTCATTTAACTTATATAGAAACGATTCTACTTTCACAAACACAAACGCAAGCATTTTATTAAGTTACCCTATCAATAGGTTTACAGATTTTTCTTTTTTGTTAACGAGCGAGAGTTCTACTGTAAATTCAGTAGCGACTAACATTTCTAATTATGATAAAAAAATGCTTGGAATTGGTGTACAATACAACTCATTAAAAAGTAGTGAATTTAGTTTTGATACTTCTATTTCTTATGGAACAAGAAATACCCATTTAAAAACCAATCAGTATCTAATACATCTTACAACTTCGGGGTTGATAAAAACGTCTAATAGAACAGCTATATATATAAGGAGTAAAAACGGACTCTTGTTTTCTGACTCTTATTTAGAGAATGAGTTGTTTAGAGAAGGAGGAGCAAACAGTATAAGAGGCTTTAATGAACAATCAATATTTACCTCTAAATTTTCATATTTAAATAGTGAACTTAGATTTATATCTGAAAATAGGTCGTACTTATATAGTATTCATGATGTAGGAATATTTTCTTTAAATAATAAAAACAATATTCTTTACTCTATTGGAGTTGGCTACAATTACATAAAAAACAACAATTCAATTGACGTTTCATATATCTATGGTAGCTCTAACCAAGCTGTATCCTCATTAAAATCGTCTTTTATATCTGTTAAACTCTTAACATTATTTTAAAAAGAGTACTTCAAATACTACATTTTATTTTAATTTATTTAACATTTTTTTGCATTTTAGTTGTGTAATTAACTTTTATTTATGATTTTTGGCTCTAATTAATTCAAATAATTACACAATGAAAACAAAGTTTAATGGAATTTTAACGCTATTACTAGCGTTGGTGGTGCAAATTTCTTTTGCACAGGAAAAAACTGTATCAGGTACAGTTTCTGACAATTCAGGAGCTTTACCAGGGGTTAGTATTCTTATCAAAGGAACAACTACAGGTACTGAAACAGACTTTGATGGTAAGTATTCTATCAAAACTAAAGCAGGAGATGTTCTTAGTTTTAGTTATTTAGGATACAAAACTGTTGAAAGAACTGTTGGCTCTTCTAGTACTATTAATGTAACAATGGTAGAAGACGCAAATGTTCTAGATGAAGTAGTAGTTACTGGTCTAGGTATTAAAAGAGACAAAAAAGCCTTAGGTTTCTCTCAACAATCTGTAAAAGGTGAGGCTTTAACTAAAGCAAAAGAGGTAGATATCTCTAATGCTTTAGCAGGTAAGATTTCTGGGGTACAAATTGTTGGTAACAACAGTTCTACTTTCGGATCGTCTCAAATTAAATTAAGAGGTGAATCAAATGTATTGTATGTAGTTGATGGTGTAAAAGTATACGCTTCTTCAGACATTAACACAGACAACATTGCTGATATCTCTGTACTTAAAGGTGGTGCTGCAACAGCGATCTATGGTCCTGATGGTAGAAACGGAGTTATTGTAATTACAACAAAGCAAGCAGAAAAAGGTGCGGCTAGTATAGATGTAGATTATGCTACAACTGTAAACTCTGTAACCAACTTAGCTGAATATCAAAATGAGTATGGTGGAGGTTACTCTCAAACGTTCCCTACATTTACATACAATCCAGCAACAGACCCTGCATCTTGGGCGGCTTTTAACGGACATAAAATTCCTGAGTATTATGCAGATGAGTCTTGGGGTCCTAAATTAGATGGAACACCTGTTCGTCACTGGGATTCATGGATTCAAGGAGCTTCAACTTTTGGAGAATTAAGACCTTGGTCTCCTACAACAAATGATATCGATACGTTTTATGATGTTTCTTTAACTCAAAATGCTACAGTAGCATTTAACAAGGCAGATGAAAACTATTCTATTAGAACAGCGGTTTCTTATTTAGAGCAAAATGGTGTAATACCAAATTCTAAAAGAGATCAAACAAGAATCTCATTGAACGCTACGTACAATGTTTCTGAAAAGTTAGAGTTTTACGCAAACTTCAACTATGAACAAAGATCGTTCTTAAACAATCCTGAGCAAGGATATGCAAACTTAGGATCTAACTTTAACCAATGGTGGCAAAGACAATTAGATTTCACTAGATTAAGAAATTACGAACAACAAGGAAATCTTGTTTCTTGGAACATCAATAGTCCACGTAACACAAAACCATTATATTGGGACATGCCTTACTTGCACTCTTATGAAAACTTAAAACATAATGATAAGAATGCTGTATATGGTAAAGTTGGAATAAACTATACGTTTAATGACAACCTTAATTTCAAAGCAGAGTTTAGAAGAACGTTTAACTCATATGCAAATGATGATAGAGGTACAACAAAGAGTTTATTAGATCAATCTTTTTACTCTGAGTCTATGCAAAGAACTTCTCAAAAAGAATTTTTCGCAATCGCTAACTACAACAAAAAGTTTATGGATGACACTTTTGATGTTACTGTTTCTGTGGGAACTGAAATTACAGAATTTGACAGTAAATCATTAAGCTCTAGCACTGTTGGAGGATTAACCATTCCTTTATTCTATAACTTAGCAGGTTCTAAAGATCCAGCTTCTACAAGTACTGGAATTACGCAATGGGAATCTAGAGGTATTTTCTCTAAAGCTTCTGTTGGATACAAAGACATGGCGTATTTAGACGGATCATACAGATTAGACTGGAGATCTACGGCTAACCCATCAGCTAACAGAATTGAAACTTATGGATTTTCTGCAAGTTTCTTAGCGCATAAAATATTACCTAAAAATGATATTTTAAACTTTGCGAAATTAAGAGCTGGGTATTCTACTTCTCCTTTCTTCCCAAATCCATACCAAATTTCTAGCATCTACAACGTAGGTAGCTTATATAATGGTGAAGGTAGATTATATGTTTCTGGAACTCAAGCAAACCCTCTTTTAGAAGGTGGTGTGAGAAAAGAAATGGAAATAGGAACAGAGTTGTATTTATTTAACAACAAGATCTCTTTAGACTTAACCTACTTTAACAGAAAAGATGAAGGTATTCCTGTAGGAGTTCCTTTAGATGGAGCTACTGGATATTCTAGTGTTACTGTAAATGCAGGTAAAACAACTTCTTCTGGGGTTGAATTAGGATTGTCTGGAGATGTTATCAGAACTGAAGACTTTACATTTAACATGGCATTGAACTTAGCAACACTATCTAAAGTTGTAGACTTTATTTATGATGGGGTAACTGCAAGAGATATTAGTTCTTATACTTCTAACATGAGATTACAAGAAAGAGTTGGTGAAGAGTGGGGTCTTTTTTACGGAACAGGTTATGCACGTGGAGCGAATGGAGAGATTATGTTTAGATCTAATGGTCGTTATGCTTTACAACCTAACAAATTCTTAGGGTCTTTATTACCAGATTTAACAGGAGGTATTACAACAAACTTTGATTATAAAAACATGAGCTTAAGCTTAGGTTTTGATTTCCAAATTGGAGGTAGATACTACTCTAGAACAGAAAGATATATGGATCACTCAGGTTTATCTTCTTATACAGCAGGTTTAAACGACAAAGGAAATCCTAAAAGAGATCCTGTAGCTTCTGGTGGTGGTGTTCACATTAAAGGTATTTTACAAACTGGTACTGATGCAGATGGTAACCCAACTTCTGATGGAACTGTTGTTGATAGATATATTGACGCTCAAGATTACTATTATTTAGGAAACTTAGGTAATGTGTACGAAAACAACCTACACGATGCAACCTATGCTAAATTAAGAACGATTAGATTTAACTATACTTTAAATAAAGATTTTGTTAGCAAGTTTAACATCAAATCTGCTTCTATCGGAGCTTTTGCAAACAACGTATGGTTAATTTACTCTGATCTTCCTTGGATTGATCCTTCAGAAATTGAAAAAAGATCTGGTATCAACTGGGCTGAAGCAGGAACTTTACCTCAAACGAGATCTTTCGGATTAAACTTAAAATTAACATTTTAAAAGATAAATAAAATGAAAAAAACAATTAAAAAAATAGCTGTCTTTATGTTCGCCGCTAGTATCATCAGTTCATGTAATACTGTTGATTTTGGAAACATAAATGATAACCCTAATGGACCTACAGCTGCCATTACATCTCAATTGTTGCCCGCAGCTCAAGTATCTGTATCTACAATTATTACTGATGTAACTGGTATAAATTATGTACAGCAAATTACAGAAGGACAGTATCCAGGACCTTCTAGATATGCTTCCTTAACGTTTAGTTATAATGGTTGGTACACAGGACCAATTCAAAATTTAAACAGAATTATTGAAGTAAACGAAGATGCTGCTACAGCACCTGTTGTAGCTGCCTTTGGTAACAACAACAATCAAATTGCGGTTGCAAAATTATTAAGAGCATATTTCTTACAGTATATGACAGACACTTGGGGAGCATTACCTTGGACTGAAGCCTTTAAAGGTATTCAAGGAACTCAACCTAAGTTTGACTCTCAGCAATCATTATACACGTATATGTTTGCAGAAGTAGATGATGCATTAAGTAAAATTAATGCGGGTGCTGGACCTCAAGGAGATCTTCTTTTTGGTGGAGACATGGCAAAATGGGCTTCTTTTGGTAACATGTTAAAAATGACCATGGCATTAAGAATTTCTGATGCTGATGCAGGTACTGCGAAGACTAAATTTGAACAAGCAGTTGCTTCTGGTAAATTAGTAACTACCAATGCTCAAAATATCAGATGGAACTACGGTTCTGATGAAACTAGTGATAATCCTTGGGAAGATAGATTCTTTTCTCGTGAAGATTATTTAATGTCAGAAACTTTAATGGGATTCTTAAATGCTAAAGCAGATCCTAGAAAAACGAAGTACACAAAACCAGCTCAAAACTTAGCAGTTCCAGATATTTATGCTGGAGCTCCTAATGGTAAAGTAAATGGTAACACAAAAGATTTTGCGTTTATTACAGATACTGTAATTGGAGACAAAACATACAAAGTTGCTATTTATACAGCTGCTCAAACACACTTCGCATTAGCTGAAGGTGCATTGAAAGGTTGGAATGTTGGTGGTGGAACAGCTGCTGCACATTTTAAATTGGGTATTGAGGCTTCTATGATGGACTGGGGTGTTACTACTACAGATATGAATATATATACTGCTGCAAACACTAGTGCTACTATCGCTGATATCGCTTACGAGAAATATATGGCATTGTATTTAAATGGACCTGAATTGTGGGCTGAATGGAGAAGATTGGATGTACCAGTATTGACTCCTTCTACTTTTGCTCTTGACCCAAGAATTCCTGTAAGACATGCTTATGATGGATCTGTAGGTGATAACAACCCAACAAATTATGCTGCTGTTGTTGCTTCGCAAGGACCAGATAATTTACACACTAAATTATGGTGGGATAAAAACTAAATTATAGCAATTATAATTTAACTTTTAAAGTTAAAAGCTGTAAAGAGAGATCTTTACAGCTTTTTTTTTGCAAAAAATGAACTGTTAAAAATTATGATAAATTAATTAATTGTATTTAAAATGTTAAAATAAATAATAATAAATGTTAAAAAATTGGGATAATTAAAATTAAATTAAGATTTTTGTAACAATTAATTCAAATAATTATACAATGAAGACAAAGTTTAATGGAATTTTGACGCTTTTATTGGCGTTCATTGTGCAAATAAGTTTTGCACAAGACAAAGCTATTTCAGGAACTGTTAAAGATGCATCCGGTGCATTACCTGGAGTAAGTATTTTAATTAAGGGAACAACAACTGGTACAGAAACAGATTTTGATGGGAAGTATACCCTGAGAGCTTCATCTGGAAATGTGTTAGTTTTTAGCTACCTTGGTTATAAGACGGTAGAAAGAACTGTTGGAAATGCAGCTGTAATTAATGTTACTTTAGCAGAAGACGCTAATGTACTTGATGAAGTTGTTGTTTTAGGATATGGTTCTCAAAAGAAGACAGAACTTACTGGATCTACAGTTCAAGTAAATTCTGAACAGATTGAAATGGTTCCTGTATCTACAGTTGACCAAGTTTTACAAGGTAAAGTAGCTGGTTTGGTATTTAATGGTGATTCTGGTACACCAGGATCTACTACAGATATTAGAATTAGAGGTGTAAGTTCAATTACAGCAGGTAATGAGCCTTTATATGTAATTGATGGAGTGCCGATGAATAATGATAACGTATCTGCAACAGGTTCGGGTTCATCTTTATCTGCTTTATCATCTATCAATAGTAACAACATTGCAAGTATTACAGTACTTAAAGATGCTTCTGCAACAGCTGCCTATGGAGCTAGAGGAGCAAATGGGGTAATTTTAATTACTACAAAATCTGGTAAAGCTGGTAAAACAACGTTTAGCTTTAGCTCTTCTGTTGGTTTTTCTAATGACGCAACACCAGGACCAACTCCTTTAACAGGTGCTGAAAGAGAAATGTTATTTTATGAAGCATTGTACAATACGTATGGAGCGGGATACAATTTAAGTAATGTTGCTGATGCTAAAAACTGGTATAATGTTACTGGATTTTTTGGTGATGATTACAAAAAATGGAACGATGCTGGAAGACCAGAAGCACATTGGGAAAATGTTATTGTAAATAAAGATGCTTTATTTCAAGAATACAACGTAAGTGCTCAAGGTGGTGATGAAAATCACAACTTCTTTGCTTCTTTAGGATATTACAATCAAGAAGCTACCGTTATTGGTTCTACTTTTGATAGAGTTTCTGGATCAATCAACTTTTCTAAAAACTTAAGTGATAAATTAAAGTTTTCTACAAAGAATAGTGCTTCACATACGTATCAAGATGGTTTATTAGAAGCTAGTGCTTATTTTTCTTCACCACGTTCGGTAAAGTTCTTTATGCCTGCAATCGATCAACCATATAATCCAGATGGAACTATTAACTTAAATACTACGTTACCAAATCCATTATGGATTGCTCAAAACGATATTGATGATTCAAAGTTTACTAGAATTATTTCAAATAACTTATTTGAGTGGGAAACTCCAATCGAAAATTTAAGAATGGGTTCTAGAATCAATATCGATTATCAAGTTTATAACTATAAAAGATATAGAAACAGAATTAGTGGAGATGGTAGAGGTTCAAACGGATATGCTTGGGCTGCACACAGAAACAATGTAACGTATGTATTTGCAAATACATTAGATTACACGTATAACCTCAATGAAGATCACCAATTTGATTTTACTTTGGTACAGGAGTATCAAAAAAATAGAAGTTTATACTTAGATGGAGATGGAGATAACTTTGCAACAGATGGATTGACAAACTTAGCTTCGGCTGGTAACCCAACTTCTGCATCATCTTCTTTCTCTGATTGGGCAGTAGCTCGTTACTTAGGTTTGATGCACTATTCAGGTTTTCAAGGACGTTATGTTTTTGACGCAACATATACACGTGAAGGAAACTCAAGATTTGCTCCGGCAAAAAGATGGGGTAACTTCTGGTCTGTAGGTTCTGCTTGGAACATTCACAAAGAAAGCTTTATGGAAAATTTTGAATATATCAATAATTTAAAAGTAAGAGCTTCTTATGGGGTAACAGGTAACGCTAACATCGGGTTAAACTCTTACCAAGCATTGTTTGGTTTTGGAGGAACTTATGGTGGTGGTGGTGCTATCAACCCTGCTAGTTTTGGGAATAACGATTTATCTTGGGAAACTTCACATACATTTGATGTAGGTATTGATATCGGATTATTCCAAAACAGAATTAGTACTTCTATTGGATACTACAGAAGAGAATCTAAAGACTTATTATTAAACGTTCCTCTTTCTCTAACTACTGGTTTTACTTCTCAAACGAGAAATATTGGTAGAATGGAAAACAAAGGGATTGAAGTTGAATTCAATGGAGACATTGTTAGATCTGAAGACTTTAACGTATCTGTTGGAGGTAACTTTGCAACCACTCAAAACGAAGTGTTAGAATTAGCTGTTGATGGTAATGGTCAAGTTATCAATATTAGTGGTGGTTCAAGACAAAGAACAGAAGTTGGACAACCAGTTTGGGCATGGCACATGCAAAAATGGGCTGGAGTAGATCCTGCTAATGGAGATGAATTGTATTACATCAATGGTAAAGACGGCGCTACAACAAACAACTTTAACCTTGCTGAAAGAGCATTTCAAGGTGGTAGTGCAATTCCAACCTTTACAGGTGGATTAAATGTACACGTGGATTATAAAGGATTTTTCTTAGACCTTAACGGATATTATGCTACTGGACATAAAGTGTATGAAGACTGGCATAGATATACAAATGGTACAGACTTCTTTTCTACGTTGTACTATCAAGGTGTAGATGCTATTTTAGATAGATGGCAAAAACCTGGAGATACAGGAACAAGATTTGGTAGAATGAAAGCTACCACAGTTCCATGGCAAAGCCATTCTAAATTCTTATACGATGGAACTTATTTCAGATTGAAGAACTTAACCTTTGGTTACGATATGGATTCTGAAGCTTTAGAGTCTATAGGAGTTTCTTCTGCAAGATTTTTCGTAAGAGGTACCAACTTGTTTACTTGGGTTAAAGATGACTTATTAAAGTATGACCCTGAGGTAGATGCTAGAGGTACTGCATCGTTAACAACACCTGCGGTAAAATCTATCATTTTTGGTATTAACATTAAATTTTAGAGATCATGAAAAAAATAAATAAATTATTTACAACACTTTTCATCTTTACGTTAATATTTTCTTCATGTAATACTGCTGATCTAGACCCTAGTTTAGAACAAGCTAAATCAGTTGAAGGAAGTATAAAGACTATATCGGATGTAGAAGGTATTATTAAAGGAGCCTATAATGTGTTTACAGGTTCAGGATATTATGGTAGAGATTTTATCATAAATGGTGAAGTTCGTTCTGACAACTGTTTTTCTAACGGTAACTCTGGACGTTTTACAACACAAGCATCTTTAGCATATAACGCCAATTCTGGTTTTATGTTTGATGATGCATATCGTGCAATTGCAATTGCAAATATTGTTATTGCAACAGATATATCTAAATTAACAGGAGATGCAGCTTATGGTGCTCACTTACAAGGTCAAGCTTATGCAATTAGAGCATTAGCACATTTTGACTTAGTGAAGACCTACGGTCAACAACACGCAGGTGGTACTTTAGGTGTTCCTTATGTAAAGGAGTTTAAAGGAGATGATTTATTTCCATCACGTGCAACTGTAGACTCTAACAAGGCTGATATTTATGCTGATTTAGAATCGGCGTACACTAAGATGAAGCCTGCATATTTTAATAGCTCAAGAGAATACATGTCTCAAATGACAGCGAAAGCTTTAGAATCTAGGGTAGCAATTTATTTTGGAGATTATCCAAGAGCAAAAAGTGCTGCGCAAATAGTGATAAACTCTGGTTTATATCCAGTGATGTCTGCTGCAAACTATGTGTCTTCATGGGCTGGTAAAGGTAATGGAAATTCAATTTTTGAATTGGCTTTTAGTCCTACTGACAACTTAGGTGGTAATGGTTTAGCATATATCTACAGAACAACTGGTGGTGGAAGCTACGGTGATGTTCAAGTGTTAGATGGTGTTGATGCTATTTATGCTGCTGGCGATGTTAGAAAAGGTATTTTAGGTATGGAAGGAACGATGCTTAGAAATATCGGTAAATGGCCAGAAAACCAAGGATATGACAACGTTGTTGTGATTAGAATTGAAGAAGTTATTTTAAATTATGCAGAAGCATTATTTGAAGAAGGAGCTGCTTCTTACCCTGCTGCTATGGCGCAATTAAATGCAATTACGAGCAAAAGAGGTGCTGCCGCTTATACTTCAATTACTAAAGCAGATATTTTAAATGAAAGAAGAAAAGAATTGATGTTTGAAGGTTTCCGTTTTGATGACTTAATGAGAACTGGAGCTGGATTGGTTAAATCTTCTCCACAACAAAACTTTACTACTACATTTACATATCCTAACAATGCATTTGCATGGCCAATTCCACAAAGTGAAATTGATGCAAATTCAAATATGACTCAGAATACTGGGTATTAATTAATTATTAGAATTAGAAAAGAAACCACCTCAATTGAGGTGGTTTTTTTATTTATAATTACATTTGCAGCATGGAAGTAAAAACAGAAATCATCTTTGGAATTAGAGCTATTATAGAAGCAATTCATAGCGGCAATACAATTAGTAAGGTTTACTTACAAAAAGACCTAAAAGGAAGCTTATTTTCTGAATTGAATGGTTTGATAAAAGCCAACGGCATTTCTACAAGTAATGTTCCGGTAGAAAAATTAGACCGCTTATCAAAACACAACAATCACCAGGGTGCTGTTGCGCAAATTTCTCCAATTGATTTTTACGATTTAGAAACCTTGATAGAAAAGGTTGTTGATGAAGATAAAGTTCCTTTGTTTTTATTACTTGATCAGTTATCTGATGTGAGAAATTTTGGTGCGATCATAAGAACTGCAGAATGTACTGGAGTAAATGGAATAATCATTCAAAAAAACGGAAGTGCTCCTGTAAATGCAGAAACCATTAAAACTTCTGCTGGTGCAGCTTTTAAAGTACCTATTTGTAAGGTAGATCATATTAAAGATGCACTCTTTATTTTACAAGCTTCAGCTATTAAAACGGTTGCAGCAACTGAAAAAACAGAAGACTCTATTTTTGATATCAATTTTAATCAGCCTATTGCAATTATTATGGGTTCTGAACACAGAGGTGTAAATCCGTCTATCTTAAAAATGGTTGATTATAAAGCCAAATTACCTTTATTAGGAGAAATTGAATCTTTAAATGTTTCTGTAGCTTGTGGTGCCTTTTTATATGAAACTGTTAGACAGAGGTTAGTGATTAGTGATTAGTGGTTAGTGGTTAGTGGTTAGTAAGATTATAAAAAGTTCTAATCGTCACCTTCTCCTTTTGCAAACTCCTCTTCTTCTTCTAGTTTTGGTGGATTAAAATTACCTTCTTCGTCAAAAAGTAAATCGAATTCTGTTTGTCTAAATTCATAGTTTTCTTTAACTATTCCTTTTTGTTTAAAGACAAATGCGAAAAGCAAACCAACCAAGAAACCAGACAAATGTCCTTCCCAAGAAATACCCTCTTTTATAGGAAACACATACCAAACCATACTTCCATATAAAAAGATTACAATTAAGGAAACGGCAACCAATTGAAATTGTTTTTTTATGATTCCTGAAAAGAAAACGAAACTAAAAAGCAAATACACAATTCCGCTTGCACCAATATGATAGGCTTCTCTAGCAATGATCCAAGTTAAAAACCCAGATAAAACTCCACCCAAAACCAACACTTTTAAATATACTGACCTATAAAAGTAGATTAAGAACGCTAATAAGACGAATAGCGGGACTGAATTATTAAATAGATGGTTTGTGTTACTGTGAATAAAAGGAGAGAGAAAAACCCCTTTTAAACCACTCAAACTTCTTGGAAAAATACCTGCTTTTGTGAAATTCAATTCAAAACGTATTTCTACCCAATACACAAACCAAATTATAAAAATAAAAAGAAGAGGAATAAATACCACATCTTTTGTATACTTGAGTTGATTGCTTGTTTTCATCCGTTTAAAAATAGCAAAAATTTAACCAATTAAAATTTACTGAAATTCTGTCATAAAACTTTCCTATTTTTACTTTATGAATGAGCCATTAGCAGAACGAATTAGACCCAAAAATTTAGACGACTATATAAGTCAACAACATTTAGTTGGTAAAAAAGGAATTCTTACACATCATATCAAACAAGGAATCATTCCTTCGTTAATCTTATGGGGGCCTCCTGGAATTGGAAAAACCACATTAGCAAACATTATTGCAAAAGAATCTGAAAGACCTTTTTATACATTAAGCGCCATAAGTTCTGGCGTTAAAGACGTTAGGGATGTTATTGAAAAAGCAAAAAATAGTGGTGGATTGTTTACGAGTAAAAACCCCATATTATTTATTGATGAAATTCATCGTTTTAGCAAATCTCAGCAAGACTCATTATTAGGTGCTGTAGAAAAAGGTTGGGTTACTTTAATTGGTGCTACTACAGAAAACCCAAGTTTCGAAGTAATTCCTGCCCTCCTTTCTCGTTGTCAGGTGTATATTTTAAATTCATTTGACAAGGAAGATTTAATTGCTTTGATAGATAGAGCCATTAAAAAAGATGAGTTGATTTCTAAACGAAAGATTCAATTATTAGAGACAGATGCTTTAATCCGTGTTTCTGGAGGTGATGCTAGAAAGCTTTTAAATGTGTTTGAACTATTGGTGAATTCTTCTGAAGATCCTGTAAAAATTACAGATAAATTTGTCTTAGAAAAAGTTCAAAAAAACACTGTTCATTATGATAAAACAGGTGAACAACATTACGATATTATTTCGGCCTTTATAAAATCTATTCGAGGGAGCGATCCAAATGCTGCTGTGTATTGGCTAGCAAGGATGATTGAAGGCGGAGAAGATGTTAAGTTTATTGCCAGACGATTATTAATTTTAGCCTCAGAAGACATTGGTAATGCAAATCCTACAGCATTAATTTTAGCAAACAATACATTTCAGGCTGTATCTGTTATTGGGCATCCAGAGTCAAGGATTATTTTAAGCCAATGTGCTATTTATTTAGCAAATTCTGCCAAAAGTAACGCATCTTACGAAGCTATTGGAAATGCGCAAGAACTGGTTCGTAAAACTGGCGATTTGTCTGTACCTCTAGCTCTAAGAAATGCTCCAACAAAATTGATGAAAGATTTAGACTATGGTAAAAATTATAAATATTCTCATAATTATGAGAATAACTTTATCAATCAAGAATTTTTACCTGATGAAATTAGCAATACAAAATTGTATGAGCCCGGAAACAATTCTAGAGAAAATGCGTTTAGAGAACTGCTAAAGAATAGATGGAAAGACAAGTATAATTACTAAAACTTTACTTGATATTCTTTCTGAACGAGCACATTGTTTTCGTAGAATTCGGCAATCCATTTAGCGTTCATTTTATATAGAATTCCGTTTTTATTTTCTATAATAAAAAGATTTTCCTGATTTGTTTTTAAAACTTTAAAAATCAATTTGGGTGTAGTGTCTACTAATTGAAAGCCGTTTTCAATTGCTTGCGCATAGAGTACATTTGTTATTACAGTTGCTGGCTTTTCTGCCTTTGTTATTATTGGGGTATTAACAACTTTTTTTTCTGCGATAACTTTATTTACTTTAGGCAACACTTTAGGGGTTTCAGCAACATTTACAATCGCTTTTTTAACACTATTTTGTGGTTCAAAAGTGTAGTTATTTATAATTGGATTTTTAAACGCATTTCTAATTGCTTCATGAAAAGATTTCTGATAATTTTTTTCTTTACTTTTCCCAATTGGGCTCTCGTAAATCACTTTATCATTACAATCTTTTAGAACCAAATGTACTTTGGTTGTCAACATTGAAGATGCATCTTTTATCGTAGCAAATAAAGAGGAACATCTATTGTCTCTTATTTCTTGTGGTAAATTTTCAGTGTTTAAAAAGGAGGTAAATCCGTATTTATTAAAAAGGAACTTGGTTAATGAGCTTGTTTTGTATTGATCTACTTTTTTTAAAAAATCAAACTTATTTGCAACCACTACATATTTATAATTGTTTACTGTCTGTTGTCCAAAAATTGAAAAACTACTAATTACAAATCCTAAAAAAATTATTTTCTTCATCTTAATCAAAAATTAAATTAAACCCAAATTGAACAGAAGCGCTTTTAGCTTTTGCTAAATTAGTCATATTAAATATATTATCAACCAAACCGTACATATGGAATATTCCAACCTGAGTAGAAACCCCTACCCCAATATTAGACATTGAATAATCGTTAGCCGTATATGTTAGTTTAGCGTGAAATTTTTCGCTAATGCTTTTTTCAAAAAATAGTGTTGCCGCAACTTGAGTACTTAAAGGTCTTGTAATGGCATATAACTGAACACCTACCGAATTACTGTAATATTCTTTATAAGTTTCATCATAGCATTCTTTAATTGATCTTGCTCTACCATAACTATATTTTACAGCTCCATTAAATTTTATGGGTCTCCAAGAAACAAAAGAATTTGTGTTTGTTTCACTTGGAACATTTGCTTTAGCCTCATTATACAGTTCTTCCAAATAATCTTTATTGATAGGCGACCAATAATCCGTATTAGTTTCATCAAATAATACTTCTACCCCATCAAATTGATGGCTACCAATTATTGATATATTATTAATATTTTTAGTATAGCTAACAAAACCAATATCTAAAACGCTTCCTGTAAATTCAATTTGGGGTGTATAATGATACGTAAAACCTACATCTATACCTACTCCAATATTTTTACTCAAAAAAAAGTTACCAATAGTTTCTGTTGCATCAATATTTACGTTATTGTCTTCATCTAAAAGTCCAGAAGAATAAAAATTAAGATTAAGATTGCTTAAATACTGTTTATAAATATTTGTATCTCCGTTTACAGTAGTTATAGTCCCTGAATTATTATTAGAAGACAAATGCAAACTTCCAGAGTAGAGTTTAAATCGACCACCAATATTTAATTTTTTATTTACTTTATAAGACACCCCAGCATGTAAAACTCCTAAAGCATCTCCTTTGTATTTTATTTCAGAAAAATGAATGGTTTTGTACACATTATTTCCGTTTCCATAATATAACGAATTTACAATATCATCAGGAAAATATCCAATGAAATCAATTTCTTGATACAAACCAAAGCTTACATACATTTTTTTATTCAATCGAAAACCTCCATTTAAAATTTCAATCTTTGTGTTAAAGTCTACAAAATCTCTTTCTGTTAGTTTTCCTAATAAATTTTTAAATTTTGTTGTAAAATCTATTTTATCATTCAAAAAAAGGTCTGCAATTGTTGCTTCAGAAGACCCTATGTTAAATGACAAACCAGATAAGCCTGGAATACCGGCATGAAATTTAAAGTTAGTTTCAGCTCCTGGGTTAGAGAGTAACGTATTTGGCATTTCTGCAAAACCATATAACAGCTGTTTATTTTGGCTGTATCCAAAACAACTAAAAAGCAACACAAAAACAATAACAAACGTTCTACAATTCATTTTTATGTTTTAAGAAAAAAAGTACCAGCCGTCTTAAAAACTAAGTTTTTTTCAATATTAGGGTCAATAACAGATCCAGAAGTACTTGGTGCTAATTGCACCAATACTTTAATTTTTGTAGAAGATAAAAACAGTTGATTGTTGGCAACCATTATTTCTTCACTGTGTAAATACTTTAAATTGTTAGCGCCAATATTAAAGGTCTGAAAACTATGTGTAATCGCATCATTATCATCTAGAAACTGAAAGGTTACGTTAAAATCTCTATCAAATTGATTGTTAATCTCGAAATCTAATTGCACTTTAACTAAATTGTTTCTAACAAACGAGCTATTCAAAGATAAAAACTTTGAATTTTTACTAATGGGTGTAACAATTTCTAATGAATTTATTCGGTCGAAGAAAGTAATTTGGTTTAAGGTAAAGTATACCAAAGAAGATTTAAATACAGGCTCTGCAGTAAGATCTTCTACTTGATTAAAATCTAGATTTTGAATACATGAAGAGAACAAACATACAAAGAGTAAAAATATTGGATTTTTTCTAATGCTTTTCATGTATTTAAGTGTTCATTAACAACAACGACTAGGGTTTAAAGATATTGCTTTATTTCTAAAAGATGAGAAACAGATTTGTATTTTTTATCTGCATATTTTAAGTTTTCTAGATTAAAATGAATGCTTGTAATTCCGCACTGAATAGCACCTATGATATCGGCTTCTAAATTATCTCCAATCATAATACTATTCTCAGCTTTTGCATTGGCTTTGTCTAAAGCATATTTAAAAACTCTTGGATTCGGTTTTTTGACCCCTACAGATTCTGATGTGATTATGCTATTAAAATATTTTTCGATTCCAGATTTTTCTAATTTCAAATTCTGAACTTCTTCAAATCCGTTTGTAATAATATGCAACTCGTATTTTGGATGCAAATACTCTAACAACTCTATCGCTCCATCAAACAAATGATTATTAGAGGGTAAAACACGTATATATTCTTCTGACAATAGATGTATCAAATCATCTGTCACCGAGAAACTTAATTTATCAAACGTTTCTTTTAATCTGCCATATCGCAAATTCTCTTTACTCACTTTTTCTTCCCGATAAAGTTTCCAATATTGAAAATTTATAGGAACATACTCTGTTAAAAAATCTTGCAAGTCCAACTCAACATTATGCGTTTTAAACAGTTTTTCAAATGTTAAATTTGAGTTTTTTTCAAAATCCCATAAGGTGTGATCTAAATCAAAAAATACATGCTTTATCTCCATTTGGTAAAAATATAAATATAAACCAAACTTTAAAACTCTTTTAAGTCTTTATATTTGTAACTAAAGTTATTGGTTTTTGACTAAAAAATTACACATCCTTTTTCTATGTAGTTGGTTTCCCTCAAAGGAATTTCCAACAAATGGAGATTTTATTCAAAGACATGCAAAAGCGATAAGCTTGAAGCATAGCGTTTCTGTTTTACATATTGTATCTAGCAAACAAAATGCTAAAACCACCATTGAAAAGAGTGTTGAAAAAAACGTGACCACTTATATTGGCTATGTTAAACACACTAAAAACCCCATTTTAAAAGCTATTCGTTTCTACAAAGCGTACGTTCAAATTTTAAAATTGATTGGCAATTACGATTTGATGCATGTAAACACATTGTATCCTTTTGGGTTGTTTGCATTGCATCAAAAAATAATTAAAAGAAAACCGTATATCATTTCAGAACATTGGACAGGTTATTTGAAATCCAGAAAATACAGCATTCCTTTTTTTCAAAAAATGTGCTCAAAATTGATTGTAAAAAAAGCAACTTTTGTGTGTCCCGTTAGCAATGAATTGAAAAAAGAAATGCAAGATCTTGGGTTGAAAGGAAATTATATTCCTGTCGGAAATGTGATTGATACCGCTCTTTTTATTCCTTCTAATGAAAAAAATATAGAATTTACAATTGTTCATGTTTCTGGTTTAAATAATGCTCAAAAAAACATATCAGGCATGCTACAAGTAGCAAAGCTTTTAGAAAACAGCATACCTGGTTTTACTTGGAAATTTATTGGTGGAAGCTCTGAGAAGTATCAAAAAATAATAGATAAACTGGAGTTTAAAACTGCTAAAATTGAGTTTCTCAATCATGTTTCTCAAAAAGAATTAGCAAAACATTTACAAAAAGCAACCGTTTGTGTATCCTTTAGCAATTATGAAACATTTGGTATTGTGTCGCTTGAGGCAATTGCCTGTGGAACCTATACAATCACAACAAATACTGGGATTTTAAACGAGTTAGAATTGCAAGATTTCTTTTCTATAATTCCTGTAAAAGATAAAAATACTTTGACTAAAGAAATTATGACTCAGTATAACAACCCAACAAAACTAGAGGTTGAAAAAATGCATTTATTTGTAAAAGATCAATTTAATCAAGATATTATTGCCGAGGCTTTTTCAAAATTATATTTTAAATCATTAAACAGAAATTCTTGAATTTATTAAAGAGTTACATACAAAATTTTGTTTCTAGAGCTGGTAATTACATTTTATCGGCATCCATAATTTCTAGGCTTTTATCTTTTCTGGCTTCTTGGATTGCATTACAATTAATTCCGAATAAAGAACTTGGAATTGTACTTTTCTCTTATAATATTATTCTCTTTATCAATCCTATTGGAGGTTTTGGTCTACATCAAGGTTTATTAAGATATGGTGCTTTGTTAAAAACACCTGAAGAGAAAAACAGCTTGTTTCGCTTCACCTTTTTCAAAGGAATTTGGGCAACATGCATTTTAATCTTTATCATTCTAATTGGTAGTTTTTTCATCGATTTTAAATTTGAAAACACAAAAAATTACCTTGCTTTTTTATCCATAACTTTAATTCCAATGTATGTGTTTGAATTGATGAAAATTCAGTTTCGATTACAACATAAAAATAAATTGTTTGCACTTACAGAGGTTGTATTTTTTTCAATATTGACGCTAACCATACTTATTTTAAGTTATTATTTTAAAGAAAAAGGATATGCAATTGCGTTGGTATTAACCCCTATACTTTCGGTGTTGTTCTTTGTCAGAAAAATAAAAGCTGATTTGGTCTTCAAAGAAAAACTAAGCATTATAAATCGTGAATTCTGGAAGTATGGCTTTTTTGCCAGCTTATCAAATGTGGCTACTCAATTACTTTTTGCTATAGATATTTTGTTGATTGGTCTATTATTAAATGACCCAGAAATGGTAACAAATTACAAATATGTTTCTTTAATTCCGCTTAGCCTATTGTTCTTGCCGAGAGCTTTTATCAATACAGATTTTGTAGTGTTTACAGAAAATATCTACCAAAAAAAATACATTGTAAAGTACATTAAAAGTTACCTGCTCCTTTTTTCACTTCTAAGCATCGGGTTTTGTCTTTTCTTCGGATTATTTGCAGACACTATTTTAAGCTTGTTCGATGTAACTTTTATACAATACAAAACTTCCTTTATCATTTTAGTTTTTGGGGTATCTGGAATTTTAATTTTTAGAGGATTATTCGGTAACCTACTCTCATCCATTGGCAAAGCGCATGTAAACTTTTACATTACATCTATGGCATTATTATTTAACGTAGTTAGCAATTATTATTTAATCTCCAAATACGGAATTAAAGGTGCTGCTATTACTTCAGCTTTGTTAATGTGGGCTACAGGGATTGTTTCTGCATTTGTGTTTTGGAAACTTTACAACAACCATTTTTTAAATAGAAAATAAGCTTCTGGACTTGCTCCAAAACTTTTAAAAAAAGAAGCAATGCTTGAGGTCATTGAGCCTTCAAAATCTAAAATTTTATTCGTATTAGCGTGTGTTTCAATTATATTATTTAAGAGCAAACTTGCTACTTGATTTTCTTTTCCAGTTTTTGAAACAGCGGAAAACAAATAGATTATTCTATGATTATCTATGATAAAAACAGAGCCTCCAATTAAAGTTTTATTCTTTTTTACTCCAATTATTTTTACTTTGTTTTTACTTTGTAAAACCTCAACTAATTTGATAAGTTTATCAAATTCATTGTCTGGAATTTCCTCAAAAGAATAATGCTGCTCAGAAAGTTTTAACAATTCAGAAAACTGAATTTCTTCAATATCAAATTCATGTTTTAAACCTTGTTGAATTGCATGTTTTCTCCCCTTAGAAAAATTTTTATACAGTGTTTTGTATTCAGAGTTTAAAGAAAGTATGTAGTTGTTTTTTTGAATAATTTTATGGCTAGTAAACTTGTTTTGAGAATTAAATTGCAGTGCTATTTTTAAAAATTTTCTTGGGATCCTTTTTAAAAATAAACGGAGTAGCTCTTCAGAAATTTCTTGCTTAGAAAAAACACCCAACTGTTGAGTGAAAAATGGTTGCGTAATATATAAAATCAGGTATTTTTTTTGAAAGGGTAATGGCATTACAGCCTCATAATCATTTTGAACTAAAACACCCCAACTATTGGCTACAACATCTAAATACCAAGAGTAAGCATAAACTCTAGACTGCAAAGATTTTGAAATACAATCATTGTATTTTTCTTCATCTATTTGATTTCTTTTTTCAAAACGAATCATGTCAATCGTTTGCAATTTTTAACATAGACTCATAAACTTTACTCCAGCCTTTCCAACGTAAATAATTACTCAAACTTTCATTATGAAACAATGTAACAAACATTCCGTTTACCGCTTCAACTTCATTTTTAAGTTCCCTTATTTTACCTAAAGATTGTCTTGGGGTTAACCCCATATAATCATTAAGTGTTGTATCCATTAATGCAAAAGGAATAATTTTTAGAGGGGTTTGAATTTCAAAATCTAAATCGTAAAAATAAAAAGGCGTGCAAGTGCTTGCTCTAAATCCAACGTGACTTGCATAGCCCATAGAATAATCTTCTTTTATTTCTAAATCTATTAAATTTTGATACGTTTCTGGCAAGCTAAAACGCAAATAATGCTGTCTAGATTTTACCATTGGCATATTTGTAATTGCTTCTAATCGCTCTTTTTCTTTCTTTAATATTGTTTCATTTTGCATCGAAAAATAAGACGGATGTAAACCAACATCTGCATAATCTACCATCGATTTGATAAGCAATTTAAATTTATTTTTTGCAGGAGAAACATTGGTGTCAAAAGTGGTGTAATCTGCAACTAAAAAAAAGAATGTTGTGTTTATTTTATATTGCTTTTTTAACCTTAAAATGAGCTCAAATGTATTGTATGGGTCTTTTTTAATATTTGCAATTACTGCAAATCTGTCCCAAAAGTTTCTCAATTTAAAAGAGAAAAAATCTTTTATAAAAGCACCAAAGGTCCTTACTAAACTTTTGTGTTTATATGCAAAAGCATTATCAATATCTATTGTAGAAACATATTGATAAGTACGTGTTTTATATGTATAATCTGGAAATTTTTCTTTTAACTTTTCCAATAGTTTATATGCCCAAACATCTACCAAAGGTTTTTCTAAAAATCGATATTTAAAAGCTAAACTTTGCTCTGCGGTAAAACGTTCATGTACGTCTCTAACATGTGGCAAGTACTCTTCATACCTACTCAATAAATAAAAACTTGCCGCAAAAATATCAAACGGTATAACCGATTTTGACCCAGCATTAAAAAAACAAGGAATTTCTTCCCAATGAAAAATATTAATATCTAAATCGTTAACGCCTTGTTCAAATAATAAATCATTATTTCTAATAAAAAATTCATTTCCAAGAGGCGCTTTAGAATAAGTCATTTTTAAACCATTAAAAGCAATAAATTCTTCAATTTTGGTTGTGAAATCTACTGGAATTTGTAATACACGAGTAAAAATATGTTTAAAAACATATCGCAATCTTGGGGTTATTTTATGTGTATAAACGAGTATCAAATTTTATAAATAGATTTTTGAGTTAAAGCTTTTGATTGTCTGCAAAGCTAAAATAATCTTTTTGGGTGATAATTAAATGATCAAGCAGTTTTATATCTAAAGTTTGTCCAGCTTCTTTAATTTTTTGGGTTAACAATTCATCCGATTTGCTTGGAGTTAATTTTCCTGATGGATGATTATGACACACAATAACGCCAACTGTAGCTAACGAAACTGCTTTTTTAAACAACAACCTAACATCAACCATTGTGGCTGTAATTCCTCCTTTACTTAATTGCTCTTTTGCAATTACTTTATTAGAATTATTTAAATACAATACCCAAAACTCTTCGTGCTGAAGTTCGCCTATAATTGGAAGCATAATTTGAAAAACTTCTTTACTACCTCTTATTATTGGCTTTTGTTCAACAATCTCGAAATGTCTTCTTTTTCCAAGTTCTAAAGCAGTGATGATGCTAACAGCTCGAGCTTCTCCTATTCCTTTAAACTCTTTTAATTGCTCAAAAGTTAATGCTGCTAGTTCGTTAATATTATTGTGCACAGAGTTTAATATTCTTTTACTCAATTCAACAGCACTTTCTTTTTTTGTTCCAGAGCCTATAAGAATTGCTATCAATTCTGCATCGGTTAAAACACCTTTACCTTGTAGGATTAGTTTTTCTCTTGGCCTATCTTATATAGCCCAAGATTTAATGGTTAACTTTTTCATTTTTAACAATTTTAAAAATAAATATACGGTTTATTTACACTATTAAAATTGAATAATAGATTCTTTTTTTTGTGGATACGATTAAAGAACAATACCTTTGCAAACTATCTTTCATTTTTAACTTTATGAAAATTATAATAGCTGGTGCTGGAGATGTTGGTTTCCATTTAGCTAAATTATTATCTTATGAGGCTCAAGACACTTATGTTATTGACTTTGATGGAGATAAATTAGAATATATAAACAATCATTTAGACGTTTTTACTAAAAAAGGAGACGCTACTTCTATTAATCTTTTAAAAGAAATAGGGATAGAATCTGCAGATTTATTATTAGCCGCTACCGAATCTCAGAACACAAATTTTACAATTTCAGTAATTGGTAAAGCCCTTGGTGCAAAAAAAAACCATTGCCAGAATAGACAACCCAGAGTTTTTAAAAAACGATGTGATCGACTTTAAAAAGTTTGGTGTAGATTTTATGATTTCTCCTCAAGAATTAGCGGCGAATGAAATAAAGATGTTGTTAAATCAAGCTTCTTTTAATGACACCGTAGAGTTTGAAAAAGGACTGTTTAATATTATGGGGACAACCTTAGAATACAAATCTCCTATTTTAGATTTAACTGTTAAAGAAGCAAAAGAGAAATTTCCTTCTGTAGATTTTATTACCATCGCAATTAAAAGAGTAGGTGTTTCTCAAACTATTATTCCGCGTGGAGATACGGTGTACAACTTTAAAGATCAAGTTTATTTTTCTGTTCCAAAAGATAGTATCGAAAAATTATATCCTATTATCGGTCAAAAGCAAATAAACATTAAAAATGTTATGATTTTAGGTGGAAGTAGCATAGGATTTAAAACCGCAAGAAATCTTTGCAAAGAAAACTTTACTGTTAAGATAATTGAAAAAGACAAAGACAAAGCTTTAGACATTGCAGATAAATTATCAAATGCATTAGTTATTAATGGAGATGGGAGAAATATTGAGTTACTAGAAGAAGAAAACATCAGAGAAATGGATGCTTTTATTGCGGTAACTGGTAATTCTGAAACAAATATCATGTCGTGTTTAGTTGCAAAATCTAAAGGTGTTAAAAAAACTATTGCCTTGGTAGAGAATATGGACTACATGAACATTTCTCAAACCATCGGAATTGATACCCTGATCAATAAAAAACTATTAGCGGCAAGTAGTATCTTTAAACATATTAGAAAAGGTGAAGTCGTTGCACTTGCCAACTTACATAATATTGATGCAGAAATTTTTGAATTTGAAGTTAAAGAAAAATCGAAAGTAACAAAAAAACCTATTAAAGAATTAAGGTTTCCACGAGAAGCTGTTTTTGGAGGGATTATTAGAGATGGAGTAGCGTTGATGTCTTTTGGAGATTTTCAAATAGAAGCTGGAGACAAAGCAATTGTTTTTTGTTTACCAGAAGCAATTTCTTCAGTAGAAGAATTATTCAAATCGTAAAAAATGAATTCTTTAAACATTAAAATTATTTACCGTTTTCTTGGCTTGACAGCTATTTTAAACGGATTTTTTATGTTTATTGCTGTTCTGTTTAGCATGTATCATCATGAAGAAGCTAAATTCGGAATTTTGAATGCAGGAATTGTTACTGTGTTTTTGGGTTTATTGTTATACTTTTTTAACAAACCAACTTCTACAAATATTCAGAAAAAAGAAGGCTATTTAATTGTTACTTTAGGTTGGTTAATCTTATCGATTACGGGAATGCTACCTTATCTTTTTAGTGGGGCAATTCCGAATTTAACAGATGCTTTTTTTGAAACTTTATCTGGATATTCTACAACAGGTTCTTCAATTTTATCTGATATAGAGAGCATGCCCAAAGGAATCTTATTTTGGAGAAGCGCTACGCATTGGATTGGTGGGATGGGTATTATCGTTTTAACAATCGCAATTTTACCTTTACTGGGAATCGGAGGAATGCAGCTTTTTATGGCAGAAGCTCCAGGTCCATCAACAGATAAATTACATCCTAGAATATCTGATACAGCAAAACGTTTATGGCTTATTTATGTACTACTTACTTTTAGTGAGTTTTTCTTGCTAAAGTATGCTGGAATGACATGGTTTGATGCTATAAATCATGCAATGGCAACAATGAGTACTGGAGGATTCTCTACAAAAAATGCAAGTTTAGCGCACTATAATGGAATGCCAATGGTGCAATACATAGTAATTGCATTTATGTTTATTGCAGGTACAAATTTTGTACTAACCTATTTTGCATTGAAAGGGAGGGTTCGTAAAATTTTTCAAAGTGAAGAGTTTAAGTATTATTTTTTTGGAGTAATAATTATCTCTACCATCATAGCAATTATAATCATCTTTTTTCAAGACCCAACTTTAAAAACCACCATAGATCACCCAATGATCTACGGAGAGGTAGAAAGTGCTATTAGGCATTCTTTATTTCAAGTAATCTCTGTTATAACAACTACAGGTTTTGTTTCTGCAGATTTTACCATGTGGAGTTTCTTTGCTACAGGAATTTTCTTTTCACTTTTCTTTGTGGGTGGTTCTGCTGGTTCTACAAGTGGTGGAGTAAAAATTGTCCGTCATATTGTAATGTTAAAAAGCAGTTTTTTAGAATTTAAAAAAGCATTACACCCAAATGCAATTATTCCTGTTAGATATGATAATAAACCTGTTAGTCATACTATTGTATTTAACATCATTTCATTCTTTATTATTTACATGCTTATTTTTGTAGTATCGTCTGTAATACTTACATTTTTAGGATTGGATTTTCTTTCTGCTCTTGGGGCTGCAGGTTCTTCTCTAGGGAATATTGGTCCTGCAATTGGCTCTGTTAGTCCTGTTGATAATTTCGCACATTTATCGGATGCGGCAAAATGGTTTTGTGCTTTTTTAATGTTGATTGGACGTTTAGAATTATTTACTGTTTTGATTTTATTTTCTCCTTTCTTCTGGAGGAAAAATTAAGGAAAACCACTTTTCATTTTTATTTTTTATAGTTTTTTCCTAATTTTAGAAAAAAATTGTATTATAGAAATATGGTCATTAGACAATTTCAAATGACGAATTCTAGATTATGTATTTTGACAAAAGCCTTATATAATAAAAATGCTTTTTACTATGTTCTCAATAAATTGAAAGATATTAATTGGTATAAAAGGTTGTTTTATCTTCACAAAACTAGTTTATAAGTTTTTTAACTTCCTCAAAATCCAAACCTCCATAATTACCAGAACTCATTAATAGTAAAGCGGAATTCTTCAAATTTTGAGAAAACAAAAACTCTTTAAACTCAGAAGGATTGGTGTAAATAATTAAATCTTCTCGATCAAAAGCAGTTGCTATTTGCTCTTTAGAAATTGTGTCTAATTTCTTTATTGCAACAGCATCTGGAGAATAAAACACTACTGCTGTATCGGCTTGATCTAATGCTCCTTTGTATTCAGATAAAAAAGTTGCATTTAAACTAGAATAGGTGTGCAATTCTAAGCAAGCTAATACAGTTCTATCTGAATATTGTTCTTTTACTGCTTTTGTAGTTGCAGAAACTTTACTCGGACTGTGTGCAAAATCTTTAAAGATAACGGTTGATGAATTTTCTGCTATTTTTTCTAAACGCTTACTTGCGCCTTTAAAGGATGCAATTGCCTCGTAAAAATCATCTTCATCTATTCCCATGTGTTGACAAATCCATTTTGCGCCTGCTACGTTTTGCAAATTATGCTTTCCAAAAACTTCTAAGGGCAAATCACCTTCTTCTGTTTGCAAATACGTGATTCCGTTTTCAATAAAACAATCTGGAGTTGAATATGGATATTTTTTAATAGTTGATGTAGACTCTTCTACCAATTTCTTTACAATTTCATCTTCTTCATTGTACACTAAAATTCCGCCATTCGTTATAGAATTTATAAAAATTTCAAACTGCTCTACATAATTTTCAAAAGTTGGAAATACGTTGATATGGTCCCAAGAAATTCCGCTTAACAAAGCAATATTTGGTTTGTATAAATGAAATTTTGGTCTCAAATCTATTGGTGAACTTAAATATTCATCACCCTCCAAAACCATAAAATCATTCTCTTCTGTAAGATGCACCATCGTTTCAAAACCTTCTAATTGCGCACCCACCATAAAATCTACTTCTCTTTCATGATAATGTAATACATCCAGTATCATAGAAGTAATGGTCGTTTTTCCATGAGAACCTCCAATAACAACGCGTGTTTTGTTTTTAGCTTGCTCAAATAAAAATTCTGGATACGAAACTATTTTTAGTCCTAGTTCTTGTGCTTTTAACAATTCTGAATTGTTTGCCTTTGCGTGCATTCCTAAAATAATAACATCTAAATTTGAGGATATTTTTTCTGGGAACCAACCAAACGCATTTGGCAACAATCCATAGTTTTCTAATCGAGATTTTGATGGCTCATGGATTGTATCATCACTACCAGATATCGTAAACCCTTTTTTTGATAGTGCGATTGCCAAATTATGCATGGCACTTCCACCTATAGAAATAAAATGAATTTTCATTTAAAATATGTTGTAAAAACCTTTTCAAAAGTACAAAAAAAGGGAGCTATTTAGCTCCCTTTTTTATATTACTTATGTTTATTTTTAACGTCTTCCTCCCATTTCTTTTTCAGTTAACTGAACTCTTGTCGGAGTATCTTTACCATTAATAATGCTTTCTGTTCCTAATGCAATTGCTCTAATGGTTTCAGTAACGACAGAAACTTTTAATGTTGTTGCTTCATCAGAAGCTTTATGATAATGGTTGTCTGTTGGAAGAGGAACCGTAGAGAATGTATGAGAAGGTATTCCTAAACGCGCTAAAGAAGCATTGTCTGATCTAAAAAATAAATTTTGTTTGTCATACGGATCTGGATGTAACACATATCCTGTTCCTTCTAAATTTTTTTGAATGATTTTTCCGAAATCCGATCGCTCAAATCCTGTTAACCAAGCTGTTTTTGGTCCAAATTCAGAATCTTTCCCAATCATTTCAATATTGATTCCTGCAACAAATTTACTTGCATCTACATCTTTACCAAAATGTCTAGAACCTAACAACCCCATTTCTTCTCCAGTAAAAGCAACAAAAACAATGGTTCTTTCATTATTCCCTTTTCTTTTAAAGTATTCTGCCAATGCTAAAACGGCAGTTGTACCAGATGCATCATCATCTGCGCCATTATAAATACTATCTAACTCGCCTTCTGTTTTTCTGATACCAAGATGATCATAGTGTCCAGAAACTACCACATATTCGTCTTTTTTACTTTTCCCTTCTAAAACTCCGATAACATTAAAAGCTGTCACCATCTCTTTTGTTCTTCTATGTTCAAAAGTAAAAGTTTGTCTAAAATCTTTTAAAGTGTCATAGGTTTTTAGTCCTATTCTTTTGAATTCACCTTCTATATATTGAGCGGCTTTTTCTATGCCTGGTGTTCCAGTTCTTCTTCCTTCCATTTCATCAGAAGCCAACGTATATAAATGTTTTCTAACCGTTGTGGTATCAATACTTTCTACAGTAATTTCTTGATTGGTGTTTTTCTTTTCTGTTTTGCAAGCATATATCATTACAAAAGCAACAAGAAGTGTCATTATTTTTTTCATGGTTGTAAATTTAAAGGCTAAAGATATGAATTCAAAAGCAATATTTATTTTGTATTTTTGCTAAAATTATTTTTCAATGGATATTACACTAATTCCCAATATTAAACATACTGATTCTAACAACTTTTTTTTACTAGCCGGACCTTGTTCTATTGAGGGTGAAGAAATGGCAATGCGAATTGCAGAAAAAGTAATTACAGTAACTGACAAGTTAGAAATTCCTTTGATTTTTAAAGGAAGTTTTAAAAAAGCTAACAGAAGTAGAGTGGATAGTTTTACTGGAATTGGTGATGAAAAAGCATTGAAAATTTTACGCAAAGTTTCTGAAACGTTTCACGTACCAACAGTAACAGATATTCATGAAGTATCAGATGCAGAAAGAGCTGCGCAATATGTAGACGTATTGCAAATTCCTGCTTTTTTAGTGCGTCAAACTGACTTGGTGGTTGCAGCTGCTAAAACAGGGAAAGTGGTCAACTTAAAGAAAGGACAATTTATGAGTCCATCTGCCATGAAACACGCAGTTCAAAAAGTAATCGACTCTGGCAATACACAAGTAATGATCACAGATAGAGGAACCATGTTTGGCTACCAAGATATGATTGTTGATTTTAGAGGAATTCCAGAAATGAGAGCATTTGCACCAACCGTTTTAGACATTACACATTCATTACAACAACCTAATCAAGATTCAGGTGTTACAGGTGGAAGACCTGATATGATTGAAACAATTGCCAGAGCTGGTGTAGTTAATAATGTTGACGGGTTGTTTTTAGAAACTCATTTTGATCCTGCAAATGCAAAAAGCGATGGAGCAAACATGTTACACTTAGATCATTTAGAAAGTTTACTTAGCAATCTAGTAGCTATTAGAAAAACAGTGAATAATTTATAAAAAGAAAAACAGCAGTTACTTTTTATAAAATCCTTTTTCTTTAGAGGCATAGGCTTCTTCTAAAACAGAAAGCAACACTTTTTCATTGATTTCATCCAATGTAAAATAGCGCAATGATTTTACTACTTTCCTTCCATCTGTAACTAAATGTTCATTGTCTTTTAAATGTGCAGATGCCCAAAAACCAACATCTACATATCTTTTTTTATGTGAAACATTTACATAACATAATGGTTTGCCCTCTAAATAATAAACCGGAATTTTCCATTTATATTTCAATTCAACATCAGAAAAAGAGCCTTCAATTAATAATTGCAAATGCAATAAGATAGACCGAAAGGGTTCTTTTTGTTTTAATATATATTCTTCTGCTGGTTTCATTTTTGTATATTAGCTATACAAGTTATGGCTAAAAATAGAAATTTAATTAAAAACTCAAACCAGAATTTTAAGTTATTTGGAAGGCCAAGTATATTTATTGGAATCTATATTTTAATTGGTGCCTTTCTGATACAGGAAACTATTTCTGGTTTTACAACTGATGGTTCTCCTTTTGGTTTTTTAACGGTTAATTTCTTAGAAGGTTTTATTTTCATCATTACTTTATTGGTATTTCTATTTTCTTTATTGGCTTTATTTTTTGGAAACAGAAAACATCAACGGAAAATTGGAAACAAAATTTGGAATCGGAATTCGAAAAAGTCAATGTGGCTTTTCATATTCCTTATAGCTTTATTCTATTTCGTTTTATTTTACTTATTAAGGATGGGAGAAGAACAGTTGCTTATTCCAGCGTTTTTGATTGGTTATGGATTTTTTTTAATGGCTTTAAACTTTAGTAAATCTAAATCTCTGTATTACTTATCAATGTTTTCAGTTTTAGCTGGAATCATTTCTCTATACACAAACGGAATTAACTTTTACCTTTTAATTAGTTTGGGAGTTGCTCATGTTATTTTTGGGTTTTTCAATAAAAAAAGTGTTACAAATTAATAATTTTAATGTCTCTATAAGAAACATCTTTAAAGTTTATTCTAAAAACATTCAACACTCGTTTTCCTATATATTGATTATATTTGTAATAATAATTAACAAATGCAAGATTTAAGCTTAACTAATTTTATCTCACTATTTATCGTATTCGTTTTGGATATTGATATTTTTCTTGCTCAGTGCCAAAACCAAAAACTACAAAGGCAATGTAGTTTTAGCCTTGTTTTTTTTAGTAAGTGCGCAAGATGCTAGCGGTTTATTTGCAAATTTTTTTGTGTATCCAAAATTTCCAGGACTAGGCATGCTAATCAATTCTACGGTATTTTTTAAAATGCCATTGATTTTTCTCTATTTTCAAACTATCATTTATTCAGATTTTAAATTTAGAAAAAAGATTTTTTGCATTTACTTCCTTGGGTATTAAACATTATTGCTTTCACCCCAAGATATTTTGCTGTAGATTTTGATGCAAAATGGGTCTTCTTAAACACAGTGAATTATGGAGGATTAATCGAGATTCAAATTTCTTACATCATAGTTCATCTTCAAATTCTCGTCTATTTAATTTTAAGTTACAAACTCATTAAAAAATACAAAACCTTATTATTAGAAAACTTCTCAAATGCGAGTTTGTTAAACTACAAGTGGCTATTTCAATTTGTAACCATCTTTGCTATTGAATCTTTTGTTGCTACTTTAAAAAACATCGTTAGGTTTTCGGCTGATGAAACTTTTTATTTTTATTCTCAATTAGTAACATCCATTTTAGCTTTTGGGTTTATGTGTTGGATAGTTTTAAAAGCTTTACACAATTCAGAATTATTTAGAGGTGTTGATTCTAAACTTCAATTGGTAAAAGATTTAATTAAAAAAGATATTTCTAATAATGATGAATTAACCAATATTAATACCCAAGAAAATGAAAAAATAATAGAATTAAAAGAGTATATGTTGAGTGAAGAGCCATATTTAGACCCTTCATTATCTGTTAGTTCTTTGGCGAATGAAATGAAAATACCGGATAAAGAATTGTCTGTTTTAATTAATCATTATTTAAATCAACATTTTTTTGATTTTATAAATGAATATAGAATAGAAAAAGCAAAGAAACTACTAGTTTCAATCGAAAGAAAAGAACATACCATCTTAGAAATACTATATGAAGTTGGATTTAACTCAAAGTCTTCCTTCAATACAGCATTTAAGAAATATGCAAAAGTAACACCTACTGAATATCGTAAAAAACAATAATACAGGTAGTTACACAAAAGTCGAACGTTTCATAAAAAAAAGTCGAACCTATTCTTTTTAAAGAAAGGGTTCGACTTTTTTTATTCGGTCGATTCTACCTAATATCTGTCGCACATTTGTCCTATAAAATTAAACATCATGGGAAAAACAAAACACATCGTATTCGTTCTGCTATTAATTAGCAGTACATTATTTGCCAACGAAATCAAATGGCAGATTAAAGGAAAAGTGGTAGAAAATCAAACAAATGAATCTATACCCTATGCAAGTATAGCTATTTACAACCTTAAAGACTCTACAGTAGTAACTGGAACAATGACTGATGAAGAAGGTAATTTCACTATTAAAAGATTAAATGAAGGGAATTATTATTTAGAAGTAAGTTTTATGGGATATAAAAGCCATAGAATAGACTTATCAAAATTAAGCTCTAAACTGAATAGCTTTGATTTAGGCATTATCAAACTAAATCCAGAAGCTGCACTTTTAGACGAAGTAGAAGTTAAGTCAACTTCTAAAACGATAAAAAACTATGTAGACCGACAAGTTTTAGATGTTAGTGCAAATTTATCTGCAAGCGGTGGATCTGCAGTAGATGCTTTAAAGCTTTCTCCATCAATACAAACAGATTCTGATGGGAATGTTAAATTAAGAGGAAGTTCTAACTTTAGATTCTTAATTAACGGGAAACCAACCTCTTTAACTTCTACAGAAGTTTTAAAACAAACGCCTGCAAATGCAATTCAAAAAATTGAAGTAATTACAAACCCTTCTGTAAAATATAGTGCCGAAGGTGGTGCAGGAATTATCAACATCATCTTAAAAAAAGGACTAGATGGTAGTTTTAACGGAATGGTAAATGCTTCTATTGGAACTAGAAATAAATTTGGTGGAGATGCTACATTTAACTTGAACAAAGAAAAAACAAGTTATTCTTTTAGTTTTGATTGGAAAGATCACACAAATACAGCATTGAATGATTATTATAGAACTTTACGCGAGCCAAATCAAAACCATTATGCAACCATGTTTCAAGATAGAGACATGAATGAAAAAAACTTAGGGTTTCGTTTTGGGCTTGACTATACACCAAATAAAAAGCACAATTTTACCTATGGCTTTCATACTGGTTATACTAATTTTATTGGTGATATCAAGGTAAAAACCTCTGGTAAAACAATTCCAACTAGCACTACAGAAAATAATAACAATAGGTTCTTTATCGATATTAAACCAACATTCTTTAGCAATAATGTTGGGTATCAAAAAAACATTGACACCTTAGGAAGTAAAATAAATGTAAATGCCTACTATTCTTATATTGACTATAACATATACAACCTTCAAAATTTGGCAAAAGCAGATATAAATCACAACACAATAGATTTACAACCTTTTAAACAAGAAATACTGAACAAAAATAACAGTAACGATTTAAAAGTTGATCTTGATTATACCAAAGCATTGGATAACAATGCAAAATTAGAAACAGGGGTTTCTTACCACTTATACAATCGTTTTTTAAACATTAGGTATTCGACTTTCGATTATGGGGTAAATGATTGGAAAGACAATCCATTGTATACAAACAAATACAATTATGATGAAACGATATACGCGACGTATTTAAACTACAACAGCTCTTTCTGGGGATTAACCACTTCTTTCGGATTAAGAGTAGAATATATGGATCGTTTATTACATCAACAAGGTAGTACTATCAATTATAAATTTGACAATTTCAACTTCTTTCCTGGGGTCTCTATTTCTAAACAAATTGATGATTTTAAAAGCATGAAATTTGTCATTACAAATAGAATAAACAGGCCGGATGAGTACATGATGAATCCATTTCCAGAATTTGAAGATGATTATTTTTATGCAGAAGGGAATCCGTATTTAATACCTGAAATTGTTCGTAATTACGAGTTTGGTTATAATTATACTAAAAACGGATTGACACTTTCTTCTAATTTTTATTACAGAACAACCACCGATAAATTAGATCAAAAATTAACGATTGGTAGTGATAAAAAGATTCATACTATTTTTCATAATGATAGCAATGACAAATCTTTAGGAGTAGAATTAATGGGTAATTTTAAAGTAACAAATTGGTGGTCTTTAAATGCAAATACAAATATTTTTCATTACGATGTATCTGCTAACATAGACGAAACAATGGTTAACAACAAAAACCTTTCTTGGTCTTCTCAATTAGTAAACTCTATTGATTTAGGAAAAGAAACCTCTTTACAAGTCATAGGATATTACGCGAGTAAAACAGCAAGATCTCAAGGAGATTTGAGTAGTTTTTACTTTGTTGACTTGGCATTAAAACAACAATTTTTAGACGGTAAATTATCTGTTAATTTACAACTAAAAGATGTTTTCCAAAGTAGAAATTACATTTTAAAAACAAACACTGCAAACATGGATTTAAGCGGATACTTTAATAACGAATCTCCAATCTTCTTTTTAAATGTGAGCTATAATTTTAGTCAGTTTAAAAAGAAAACTAAAGATGTTCACACAGAGTTTGACATGTAACAAGTTTGGACTCTATTAAATACAACTAGTAGAATCAAAAAAGAGAGATTAGTTTGTCTTCCTGATCTCTCTTAAAATATCCTCCAAACCGTTTAGTTTTAATTCATAAACCAAACCTAGCATTCTATCAAGTTTTCCAGCAGGAAAACCTTTGTTATTATACCAAACAACATAATGCTCAGGTAGATCTACTAAAAAAGTTCCTTTGTATTTCCCAAAAGGCATTTTTGCTTTTGCGGTATCGATTAAAAATTGTTTGTCTTGCATTATTCGTTTCCGTTTACATACTCTTGTAAATAAGAGAAGCGCTCGGTTAATTTACCATTTTCGGTCATTTTTGCTCTTGCTAAAACTCCATCATTATCATTGTTAAAAAAAGCAGGAATTACATTTTCTAAAAACAACTCTCCAAAACCTTCACTTGCGTCTTTTGGTAATTCGCATGGTAAATTATCAACCGCCATAACTACAATTGCGCTTTCATCTTTATAATCTACTTCAGATTCTGTTTGCGGATTATATCCATAAATTGGATCCGCAATTGTTGACGCTCTTAATGTTGACGCCACTGGACCATCAATATCACAAGAAATATCAGCAACCAATTTAATATTGAAGTCTTTAGATTTAGCATCTTCTCTAGTAAATAAGAAAGGAGAACCATCACCAAAAAAATGACCAGCTATAAAATAATCTGTAACGTTGGCAAAACGCATAAAGTTAGACTCATAATTTTCTGGATGCTTATAAAAATCTATATTACTTAAAACTTGTCCATCTTTACGGATGTTATAATCCAACACATCAGCCATACAATATACTGGCTCATTAAAAGCATCATTTAAATAAGATTCAACAGAAACTTTTTTGATCAACATTTTATCTAACATCTCTTTTGCTCCGTAGGCTACTTTCCCACTTCCAGTTAATAATATTTTAATGTTTGGTAAAGTAATTTTATTCAATTCAGAAATCAAACTTTTTTGATCTGATAATGTTTCTGCTTTTGGCAAATGAAACGTTTCATGTTTTAATCCGAAAGCTCTAAAACCGTTATAAGCTCCAACAATTCCTGCATAACGTCCAAAACCAATTAAACGAGCACCATTTTCCTTTACAATGGTTTCGTGATCAAAAAGCTCGATATTTTTCTCTAAAATAACGTTTAATAAATCTCTATTATATGGTTGTTTTTTAATTGTATGCGAAAAGAAAAAATACTTTTTATTCGGAATTAAAGCATCCATCGGAACTTCTTTTACGCCTAATAAAACATCACAATCAGAAATGTCATTTCGCCACTTCGAACCCTGCATTTTTATATGCATCATCTGAAAAGACTCGAATATCAGAGACTTTCAACCTTTATCGTTGCATTAGGAAATTTTTTTTGAAACTCTTGTAGTTTTTCTGGTGAGAAAACAACCCTTCTGTCTGGCGGGTTTTTTCGCTCTTTTATAATTCCAAACTTCATAATCTAATCTAAGTATTAATTTTGCTCGAAGATATTCCATTTTATAAAGCTATACAAACGCTATTTTTGTCATTTTTATTTATAAATTTGCCAACTATCCATTCAGATAGATTCTGAAACAAGTTCAGAATAAATGGGGACGACTGGTTTTGACAGCGAGACGCGTTAACATGTAAGCATACCGAGGAATGAAATCAACACTCGTAAAACTTATTTCAACACTTTTAAACGGCGAAGATAACTACGCTTTAGCTGCATAATCCGAATTATAGTAGGATTTGCCTAGGCACACAAGGTGTGCAAGCTTTATGTCCACGAACAGCCTTGGTTTACGGCGTTTCACTTTTGGACATCGTAAAAGTAGACATAGAAATTTTGGCACTTCGACAAAGTTTTGAAACTAAAGAAGATAAGCTTTTAGTGGATTGTTTTTAATCAGCTATTTGACGAAAATTAATTAAAAACTAAGTATGTAGAAAGCCTTTTGGCCGCTTGTTTGGACCCGGGTTCGATTCCCGGCGTCTCCACAAAAAATAAAAACCTTGTAATTTTATTACAAGGTTTTTTATTTCTACTATTATTGTAATTTAACCACCTATTACACGACAAACTATTGAACTTTAAAATCTATAAAATGACTTGGAAAGATGTTATTCATTTTGCTACAAAAGGAAATCCGACACCTGATAAAACTGTTTTAAAAACAGCTGCAGAATGGCAAGGGCTATTAACTCCCGAACAATATCAAATTACACGTTTAAAAGGAACTGAACGTGCTTTTTCTGGCGAACATTGTTCTACTTATGAAACAGGAAAATATACTTGTACATGTTGTGATACCCAATTATTTGATTCTAGCATTCAATTTAATTCTGGAAGTGGCTGGCCAAGTTTTACAGAACCCATTAAAGAAAATGCCATAAAATATATTAAAGACGCAAGTCATGGAATGATTCGTGTAGAAGTTTTGTGTAATACATGTGATGCACATTTAGGACATGTATTCCCTGACGGACCAGAACCAAGTGGATTGCGTTTTTGTGTAAATTCAATTTCAATACAATTAAAAAATGAAAAATAATTTAGAAACCGCCATTGTTGGTGGAGGATGTTTTTGGTGCACAGAAGCAGTTTTTCAAGCTATAAAAGGTGTCGAAAAAGTAATTTCTGGTTATTCTGGAGGAACCGTTCCTGGTAAACCTACATACAGAGAAATATGTTCTGGTTTAACTGGTCATGCAGAAGTTATTCAAATTACTTTTGATTCTAATGTCATTTCTTTTGAAGATATTATTTTGGTTTTTATGACAACGCATGATCCTACAACACTAAATCAACAAGGAGCCGATAGAGGAACTCAATATAGATCTGTGATTTTTTATAAAGATGAAAATCAAAAGAAGAATTCAGAAAAGGTCATTGAACAATTAGCGAATGCTTTTGATAATAAAATAATAACAGAAATTAGTCCGTTAACAATCTTTTATGAAGCTGAAAAAGAACATCAAGATTTTTACAAAGAAAATTCAGAACAACCTTATTGTAATTATGTAATTACTCCAAAATTGAGTAAACTCAGAAAACTACATGCTGATAAACTAAAATAAATCCCAAAATTGTGTTAAAATAAATAACTGACTGTAAGGATTTTATAAAAATTACGTTTAAATATATGATAAGAGTTTCTTATCATTCTTTTTCATAGCAATTTTCCCGTTTCATTTATTTGAAACGGGTTTTTTTATGCTTTCTTGAAAAGGTATTTTAACAATGCGATTTTAAAAAATAAAATCCACAATAGCTTTGAAGAAGCTTTAGTTTTAAACCGAATCTCTTCTTTATATAAAGACCAATTATAATTTTTAGAAATTCCTTTTGAACTACAAAGAGCAATAATTTCAGGAATCATTTTCGCCTTCTTTTTATTTTTAAACAACTGTAAATTAAATTCGTAATCTGCCAATACTTTATAATCTGTATTAAACTGATTCTTTAAAAACAAACCTCTTTTATAAAATGTTGCTTGATGGTGAATGGTGTTTTTAATCCATATTTTTCTTGACCAACTTGAAGAAAAAATACCATTATTCTTTTTTAGTTGTCGTGAATCTGATTCAGTAAATTGATATTGAATTTTTCCACTTACAATATCAAAACTTGGATGTAATTCTTTTGCAACTTCCTCTAAAACGTTCTTGTCTTTAAGTACATCATCCCCTCCTAAAAAATACAACCATTTTCCTTTTGACAAAGAAATTCCTTTATTCATTGCATCATAAATCCCTTTATCTTTTTCAGAAACAACATGAAACGGGTTTTGCAATTCCTGTAAGTATTCTTTAGTCCCATCAGCAGAATCTCCGTCAACAATCCAAACATCAAAATCTTTAAATATTTGTTGTTGAATACTGGCAACACAATCTTTTAATTGACTAAGATTGTTGTAGGTTGGAATTATTATGGAAATAGTTGTTTCGATATCGTTTAATAAAAATAATTATCTAATAATTGTTGTTCGTTTTCCCAACAAAACCCTTTTTTGATTTTTTGTTGATTCAGTTTTATTTGATAATACAAAGCTTCATTATCAACTAATTCTTGAATTTTTTCAGCAATCGTTTCCGGAGCATAATCTTCTACAACCACTCCAACTTTATAGGTTTCAACAACCTTTTTTATTTCTGGTAAACTGCCGCAAATTATTGGCAATCCTGAATGTATATAATCAAACAATTTATTCGGTAATGAATATTCAAAACTCAATCCTAACGGTTCTTCTAAAACCATTCCGATTGTTGCCAACTTTGTGTAATTCGGTAATTCTTCTTGCGGAATTCTTCCTAAAAAATGAACTCGGTTTTCTAACATCTCATCTTTTACAAATTGGCGTAATTCATTTTCTACTTTTCCATAACCAATAATTACTAAATCTATATCCTTTAAAAAATGCAACGCTTCTATCATTGGTTTTATTCCTCTTCCAGGATTTAAAACACCTTGATATAAAACAGTTTTATTGTCAGTTGGAAATTTTGCTTCAACCTTAATAATTTCTCTTTTTAAAAGAGGCACATTTCTAACAACACCAAAATTAGCATTGTGTTTTCTGTTATAGAAATCTGCAATTGACTGACTTACAGTATATGATTTTTTGATTTTCGGTAGAAAAAATCGTTCTAAAAGATGCCAAAAACATTTTACAAGATTTCTCCCTTGTAATTCTGGCCCTTCTGAAAATAATTCGTGACTATCATAGATCAATTCGGTTTTTTTAAACTTACTTGCTACAAAACAAGCTGGCAAAGTATCTAAATCATTGGCTAAAATATAATCGCATTTGTAAAACAATAATTTGAAAAACAATCGGAAATTATATTCAGTATAAAATAAAAAGTTATAATTGAAGAAATGCTTTTTACGTTTGATCGTGTACTTTCTTTTTACCGAAAAGGTTGTTGGTAAGATGCGTCCGTAAACCAAAACGTCAAAACCTTTACTGAACAGATAATTAGAAACTTTGTGAACTCGCTGATCTGTAGAAATATCATTTGTTACCGCTACAAAAATTTTCTTTTTTGAGTTCAACATAGCGTTGGGTTAAATAGTTGCTTGTTGTACAACTTCAAACAATTCTCCGCCTTCACATTTAATTGTTTTTTGTTTGAATTTTACAATCAGCGCATAATCATGCGTTGCCATTAAAATTGATTTTCCGCTCTGATGAATTCCATTTAACAACTCCATTACTTCTAAAGAGGTTTTTGGATCTAAATTACCAGTTGGCTCATCTGCTAAAATTAAATCTGGATCGTTTAATAAAGCTCTTGCAATTGCAACTCTTTGTTGTTCTCCACCAGAAAGTTCGAAAGGTTTTTTGTAATATTTGGTTTTCATATCAACCTTTTCTAATACTTCATTTATTTTAAAAGTCATTTTCTCTTTGTCTTTCCAGCCTGTTGCCTTTAAGACAAATAATAAATTATCAAAAACAGTTCTGTCATTTAATAGTTTAAAGTCTTGAAACACAATTCCTATTTTTCTACGTAAAAACGGAATGTCTTTTTCTTTCAATTTATTTAAATCAAAATCTACGATGGTTCCTTTTCCGCGATTTAAATTTAAATCGCCATATAAAGTTTTCATCAAACTACTTTTACCGCTTCCTGTTTTTCCAATTAAATAGAAAAACTCTCCTTTTTCAATTTTTAAATTGACTTTAGAAAGCACCAAATTATCTCTTTGGTAAATATCTGCGTCTTCTAAATGTAAAATTGCATCAGCCATAAAAAAGTAGTTTCTACAAACTTATCATTTTCTTGTGAGTTTAAAGAAATATTAAGAGAATTAATCTATAACAATTTTTATCTTTGATTTTTAAACTAAAGTTGATTTTTTCTGATTGTTTATCAAACAAAAATAAAAAAACTGCGTTATAGTTTTCAAATAGCAAAAAAACCCTTTAAGAAAAATGAACATTCGCTTTTTTAAGAAAATCGCTTTTTTAGCTTTCATCACATTCAGTTCTGTAGCAGCTTTTGCTCAACAAACAGAAATAAACACAAACAATTTAACTACTTATAATAGCGGTCTTGAATTATACAATAGCAAAGCATATGCAGCAGCTCAAAAGATATTTAAAGAAGTTGCATTAACAAGTGAGAACACTACTACTTTAAAATCTGATTCTGAATACTATACAGCTTTGTGTGCTATAAAATTAAATCAGGCAGAAGCCGACAAAATGGTGTTAGATTTTGTAGAAAACAATCCGAATAGCAATAAAAAAGAGAACGCTTTTTTAAATGTTGGAAACTACTATTTTGCAAATAAGAAAGCCGCAAATGCATTGAAGTGGTACACTAAAGTTAATCCTAAGGTTTTATCCATTGAGAATCAGCAGGAGTTAAATTTTAAAATGGGTTATGCCTTATTGGTTACCGGCTATTTAAAATTAGCAAAGAATAAGTTTTACCCTTTAATTAACAATCCTCGTTATGGAAATGATGCCAGATACTATTATGGATTTATAGCCTACAAACAAGAAGACTATAAAACTGCAGAAATTCATTTAACTGAAATTGCAAAACAAGCTTCCTATACAAGTGAAGCAACTTATTATTTATTAGACATCAGTTTTAAAGATGGTCGTTTTGAAAAGTGTATAGAAATTGGAGAAAAATTATTAGAAGACCCAAAACAAAAAGAAGTTTCTGATATTTCTAAAATTGTAGGCGAAAGCTATTTTAACTTAAAAAAATACAAAGAGGCATTGCCTTATTTAAAAGCTTACAAAGGAAAACGCAGCAAATGGAACAACACAGATTATTATCAATTAGGATATGCTTATTATAAGCAAAACGATTTTGAAAATGCTGTAAAAAACTTCAACAAAATAATAGGAGAGAAAAACTCTATTTCTCAAAATGCTTATTACCATTTAGCTGAATGTTACTTGTATTTAGAAAAAAAACCTGAGGCACTTAATGCTTTTAAAAGCGCAAGTGAAATGAATTTTGATAAAAAAATTAAAGAGGATGCTTTTTTAAATTATGCTAAATTAAGTTACGAACAAGGAAATCCTTACAAAAGTGTTGCAGACGTATTGCAAGATTTTTTAACTGCATATCCTAGATCTGCATCCTATAATGAGATCAATCAATTGGTTGTTACATCTTTTTTATACCAACAAGATTATCAAGGTGCTTTAGATTATTTGGCTAAAAAAAGAAGCGCTACAAATATTCAGTTAACAAATGAAGTGTCTTATTATAGAGGTGTTCAGTTGTTTAATCTTAAAAAATTACAGGAAGCATATCCTTATTTTGAGGAAGCAACAGACGCATCAGATACTAATATTAAAGTTTCTGCTTTGTATTGGAAAGCTGAAACAGATTTTCAATTGTCTAATTTTCAAAAATCTTTAGACGGATTTACAGCCTTTAAAAGAACTTCAGGAGCTTCACAAATTGAAGTTTACAACAACATAGATTACAATATTGCTTATAGTTATTTTAAACTAAAAGAATACACAAAAGCGGCAAATGCATTTTCTAATTTCATTAGTAAAACAACTAAAGAGAATGCCTTGTTTGATGATGCAAATATTCGTTTAGCTGATTGTTATTTTGTTACAAAAAAATATGCAAATGCTATTTTAGCGTACGATAAAGTAATTAATAATTCTGGTGTTGGTTCTGATTATGCAGTATATCAAAAAGCAATCAGTTTTGGCTTTTTAGGAGACAATTCGAAAAAAATTAGCAATCTAAACGATCTTGTAACTGATTATGAATTTACCAATTTACAAGATGATGCCTTGTTTCAACTAGCAAACACATACGTTGCTATAAAAAACAATGCAAAAGCACATGAAACGTATAATATGTTGCTAACTAAACATACTAAAAGCTCTTATGTTCCGAAAGTATTATTACGTCAAGGATTGGTATATTATAAAGAGAATGACTATGCACAAGCTTTGCAAAAATTTAAAAAAATTGTAAGTGGATATCCAAATTCTAACGAAGCAAAGCAAGCCGTTACAAATGCCAGAAATGTATATGTTGATTTAGGGCAAGTTGATCTATATGCGGCTTGGGTAAAAAACATTTCTTTTGTAAATGTTACCGATGCAGATTTAGACAATACCACGTATGAATCTGCAGAAAATAAGTTTTTAGAAAACAACTCAGAAAAAGCTATTGAAGGTTTTACTAAATATATTGCAGCTTTCCCTAACGGATTGCATGCTTTAAAAGCCAACTTTTATTTGGCGCAATCTTTATCAAAAACAAATCAACAAGAAAAAGCCACACAATATTACACCTATGTGGTTGAACAAAATCAAAGTGAGTTTAGCGAAGAGTCTTTAAATAAATTAGCTCAGATTTATTTAGAAAAACAAGATTGGAAGAGTGCCACACCACTGTTAATTCGTTTAGAGCAGGAGGCTAACTACAAACAAAATATCTTATTTGCACAAAGCAATTTAATGAAAAGTTATTATGAGGCAAATCAATTTAATGAAGCGGTTACCTATGCTGAAAAAGTGTTACAAAAAGATAAATTAGAAGAAAATGTAGAGTTTGATGCAAAGACAATTATTGCACGATCTGCTTTTAAAACAAACGACTTAAAAAAAGCTGAAGAATTTTATAAGGAAATAGAAAACAATGCAAGTGGTGAGTTAAAAGCAGAAGCTTTATACTACAATGCTTTCTTTACATATCAGAACAAAAAGTATACTGCCTCTAATAAAGTAGTACAAACCTTAATTGCAGATTATTCTACCTATAAATATTGGGGCGTAAAAAGTTATATCATCATGGCAAAAAACTATTATGCCTTAAAAGACGCTTACCAAGCAACCTATATTTTAGAAAATATCATCAAAAATTTTACACAATTTGAAGATGTTATTGCAGAAGCACAAAAAGAGCTTTCTATCATAAAAACGAACGAAGCAAAAACAAACGAATCTGTTACCCCTAACAACAATTAAAGAGATTAGAACAATGCGAAAAATTGTATTAACACTTTGCTTTTGTACTCTAAGTACACTTGTAATTGCTCAAACCAACAAAGCAAAAGACACTATAAAAACCGAAGTAATAAATGTGGTTACTTCTTATACACCTACTATTTCTGATGCTTTTAAAATTAAAAAGAATCCAAAAATTCAATTGGGTTCAAAAACTCAAAAGAAGCAATTAAAATATCAGATCTTTTCTGCTCCGGTAGTTTCTACTTTTATCCCAAAAAGTGGTGTAGTTAAAGGACTTAATTTGGGTGTTAAAGAACGCATGTATAACAACTATTTAGCTGCTGGTTTTGGAAACAATTCAACTCCTTTTCTTGAAGCTTTTTTGCATCACACAACTCGATTTGAAAATGATTTCGGATTGTATGCAAAATACATTTCATCAGAAAACAGCATTGAATCAACTCCTTTAAACAGCAATTTCTCTAACTTAAGGTTTGGCGGATATTACAAACAAGAAGAACGAGATTTTTCTTGGAAAATAGAAGCAAATTACGAGCAAAATAAATACAATTGGTATGGATTACCTAGCTCTATCACGTTTTTACCTGCAACAATTACGGCTATAAATGAAGAGCAAACCTATCGTAATTTTGAAACAGCAGGTGAGCTTATTTTTGAAGATTCATTCATCAATTCTAGCAAAGTAAATCTTTCTTTTTTCTCTGACGGATGGTCGAGCAAGGAATTACAATTTGCTGTTGAACCACAGTTTAAAATTTCATTAAAAGGTATTGGAAGAAAATTAAACGACTTAATTCTAGACACTTCTTTTGATTATTTGAATGGGGAGTTTGCACAATCATATAGTGCTACCACAAAAGTAGAACACAGTTTTTTTACGGTTGGTCTTGCTCCAAAATACAATTTTGAATACAATGACTTTACTTTTAGAATTGGGGCAAAACTCTACTATACTTCAGATTTAGAAAATAAAACAAGTCAAGTTTTTGTGTATCCAGATATCAATATCAATTATCCTTTAGTAGAAAACCATGTAAATGCTTTTATAGGTGCTGGCGGGGATTTAAAAACAAATACGTACAAGAATTTTAGCGAAGAAAACCCATACATTTCTCCTACACAGTTCATCACTCAAACCAATAAAAAATATGAATTTTTTGGTGGGTTAAACGGAAAATTAACTCCAACTACAAGCTATAACATAAAAGCAAGTTATAGCAATGAAGACGACAAAGCTTTGTTTTTAAGAAACAATTCTAAATCAAACGGCACAAATACAACTGGTTTGTTGGGATATGAATACGGAAATTCTTTTTCTGTGGTCTATGATGACATTAAAACTCTTTCTTTTTTCGGAGAGTTTACGGTAGACGTGAGTAGAAATTTAGTAATAGGTGCAAGCGGAGAGTTTAATTCGTACACATTAACCAATCAAGCTGAAGCATGGAATTTACCAACAACAAATGTGCAACTATTCGGAAATTACAAAACGGATAAATGGTATGCAGGGGCTAATATATTTGTGGTTTCTGAACGAAATGATGTTACCTATAGCGCTACGTATCCTTCTTCAATAAACGGAATACAAACCTTAAAATCGTTTGTTGATTTGAATATCAATGGAGGCTATCATTTTAATGATAAATTTTCTGCTTTCTTAAAAATGAATAATGTCTTAAATTCTGACTACCAAAGCTTTAGCAATTTTAATGTGCAAGGTTTTCAAGTGTTGGCGGGAATCAGTTATAAATTTGATTTTTGATAACAGCACCAAAGGTCTAAATTTATTTCAGCATCTTAGATTAAAGTAAAAAAGATATGAATAGAAATACTAAAAAATTACAACCTTTAAAAAAACTCTTTTTATTAACTTTAATAATAGCTTTTAGTAGTTGTTTTTCTCAAAAGATAAATAAAACCGAAAAGAGTTATATTATTACTAAATATAAATCTAAAGACAAGAATTCTTGGTATTTAAATTTAGAAACATTTGAATATGAAAATAGAACCAAGAGATTTTATTCTGTTTATCATATTAATAATGTAGTTTTCAGTGATCATGATCTTAAACCATTAAATCCGTCTGTAATAAGAGGGGAATTTAAAATCAATGCTGGTGCTATTGGCAAAGAGTGGATTAATGGTCCTAAATTTGTTTTACAAAGAGGAGACTCTATTAATATTCGTTTTTACCTTAAAGATTCTGATGAAGTCTTTGAAGAACATCCTGTTATTAAAAATTAAATAAAAGAAAGCCTATCTTTTAAATAGGCTTTCTTTTTGTCATTGATTTTATGTAGATTTATGCACTTTATAAAACGACAACCAATGAAAAAACTATCCATCCTTTTTCTTTTTGCAATTTTAGTAGTTGCATGTAATGGAAAAAATGAAACTAAAACAACTTCAAACGAATTAACAGCTGCAGAAAAAACAGATGCTGCAAACATTAGAAAAATATTTGACAACGCCTTGTTAAATGGGAAGTCTTACGAATGGCTTCGCGATTTAACATCAAATGTTGGTGGAAGATTATCTGGTTCTCCAGAAGCAGCAATGGCTGTAAAGTGGGGAGAACGCGTTATGAAAGAAGCTGGCTTAGACTCTGTTTGGCTTCAACCAGCTATGGTGCCTCATTGGGTTCGAGGAGAAAAAGAAGTTTCTTATTTTGTTTCTAACGGAAAGAAAGTTGATATGGCTGTTTGTGCTTTAGGTAGCTCTATAGGAACTCCAGACAAAGGTGTTTTTGCTGAAGTTATTGAAGTATTTAGCCTAAAAGAAGCTGAGGCTCTAGGAGACAAAGCAAAAGGAAAAATCATCTTTTACAACAGACCTTTTGACAACACTTTAATCAATACTTTTAGTGCGTATGGTGGCTGTGTAGACCAAAGAGGAAGCGGTGCTGCAACTGTAGGTAAATTTGGTGCGTTGGCTGTAATTGTTCGTTCGATGACCAACAATATTGATGATTATCCTCACACAGGAACCATGCGCTATGGAGATATTCCAGAAAGCGAATACATTCCTGGTGCTGCAATTAGCACATTGGCTGCAGAAAATTTAAGCAAAAGCTTAAAAGAAGACCCGAAGCTTAAAGTGTATTTAAGACAGACTTCTAAAAACTTACCAAAAGAAAAATCATTCAACGTAATTGGCGAAATCAGAGGTTCAGAAAGTCCTGAAAAAATTATTGTTGTGGGTGGACATTTAGATTCTTGGGATTTAGGTGATGGCGCTCATGATGACGGAACTGGAATCGTACAGTCTTTAGAAGTATTGCATATTTTAAAAACAAACAACATCAAACTTAAAAATACCATCCGTGTGGTTTTCTTTATGGATGAAGAGCAAGGTGGTGGCGGAGCAGATGCTTATGCAGATGCTGTAAAAACAACCAAAGAAATTCATATTGGCGGATTAGAATCTGATGCAGGTGGTCATACACCAAGAGGATTTACCATCGATGCAAATGCTTCAAATACAGAGTTGTTAAAAAGCTGGAAAAAGTTATTAGCTCCTTATGGTTTACACGACATAAATAAAGGTGGAAGCGGTGCAGATATCAGTCCGCTTAAATCTGAAGGAACAACCTTGGTTGGATATCGTCCAGATCCACAACGCTATTTTGATTATCATCATGCAGCTACAGATACATTTGACAAAGTAAACAAACGTGAGCTTGAATTAGGAAGTGCTTCTATGGCAAGTATGATTTATTTGATGGATAAATATTTGTACAACAATACACCAATCAAACAATAATAGCATGAAGAAAATCATTTTATCACTTAGTATTATTGCTCTTTTTACAGCCTGTAAGCAACAAGAAAAAGCAGATTTTATTGTAATCAATGCAAATGCCTACACTGTAAATAACAATTTTGACAAAGCTGAAAGTTTTGCTGTAAAGGACGGAAAATTTATTGCTGTTGGAACCAATGACGAAATTCAATCTAACTACGCAACTTTAAAAACTATAGATGTAAAGAACCAAACGGTTGTTCCTGGTTTTATTGATGCACATTGTCATTTTTTCGGATTGGGATTAAGCTTACAACAAGTAGATTTAAGAGGCACTCAGAGCTATGATGAGATTTTAGAAAAACTTGCGGCATTTAAAAAAGAAAAAAATGCGGATTATATAACGGGTCGTGGTTGGGATCAAAATGATTGGGAGGTAAAAGTATTTCCTACAAAGGAAAAATTAGACAAACTTTTTCCGAATACCCCAGTTGCTATCAGAAGAGTTGATGGACATGCCTTGTTAGTAAATGAAGCCGCTTTAAAATACTCTGGATTGTCAAGTACTAAATTCCCAGAAAAAGTAACTGGAGGAGAATTCATCCAGAAAAACGGAAAATTGACTGGTGTTTTAATTGACGCTGCGATGGGGTATATTAAAACTCCTAACACAACAAAAAAGGAATCTATCCAAGGATTGTTGGATGCACAGAAAGTATCATTTAGCTATGGCCTTACAACCGTTAACGATGCCGGAGTTGGAAAATCTACGATCGATTTAATGGATAGCTTACAAAAAACAGGCGATTTAAAAATGAGAATATACGCTATGGTTTCTGTAAGTCAGAAAAATTTAGATTACTTTATTACGAAAGGAATTATCAAAACAGACCACTTAAATGTCCGTTCGTTTAAAGTTTATGGCGATGGCGCTTTAGGTTCTCGTGGAGCAGCAATGCGTAAATCGTATAGCGATAGAGAGCATCATTTTGGAGCCATGATTTTTGACCCAAAAAGATATACCGAAATTGCAAATCAAATTGCAAAATCAGATTATCAGATGAACACACACGCTATTGGAGATTCTGCAAATACGCATATTTTAAAAACTTACAAAGCAGCTTTAGAAGGACAAAAAGACAGACGTTGGAAAATTGAGCATGCTCAAATTATTTCTCCAGAAGATTTTGATTTGTTCAACAACATCGTTCCTTCTGTTCAGCCAACACATGCCACTTCAGATATGTATTGGGCAGAAACCAGAATTGGAAAAGACCGTATGAAAGGTGCATATGCATTTAAAGATTTATTAAACAAATACGGGAGTGTAGCATTGGGTACTGATTTCCCGGTAGAAAAAGTAAGTCCATTTTTAACATTCTCTTCAGCGGTAACAAGACAAGATACTGAAGGATATCCTGCAGGTGGATTTCAAATGGAAAATGCATTAACAAGAGAAGAAACTTTACGTGGAATGACGATTTGGGCAGCACATTCTAACTTTGAAGAAAACGAAAAAGGAAGTATTGAAGTGGGTAAGTTTGCAGATTTTATCATCCTAAACCAAAACATCATGGAAGTTGATGGAAGCAAATTGCATGAAACCAAAGTAATTTCTACCTATGTGAATGGAGAGAAGGTTTATTAAACTTCTTTAACATAAATCATAAAAAAGCGAACCAATTGGTTCGCTTTTTTGTTTTATTGCTTATTCTTTTCCATTGATGAAAAGAATCAAAAATCTAGACTTGTCTCTTCATCGGTCAATTCATTTTTTAGCTTCTAAAAGAAATGAAAAGCATTTCTTTTTACGAATCTTTCAAAAGTTTGACACTCGACTGCAGAGACTATGTCAGTTTAGGCTTCAATCCTATAAATAATACATCTATACTTGTCATTCCTGCGCAGGCAGGAATCTCATTATTAAGCTTTTTTGCTGTGTTTAAATGAAGCGAACCCCTAAAAAAAGGCAAACCAATTGGTTTGCCTTTTTTATTTCACATATGTAATTTCGACTGTAATGGAGGAATCTCATTATATAGATTTCTCGACAAGCTCGAAATGACAGTTACTTCATTCCTTGCAATAACACCTCAACTGCTTTTTTCAATTGATCATCTTCTCCTCTAGCTTTCCAACCAGGTTTATTCGCAACGATATAATCTGGTACTGCTGGTCCGTGCTCCATATTCATTCCAGATTCTTTTACATACCATGCTCTAAACGGCATACGAATAGCTCCGTTTTGTAATCTGTGACTTCCTGTAGAAATTACTGCTCCAAAAGTTGGTTGTCCTACTAGTTTACCTAATTTAAAACTCTTAAATGCATGTGCAAAAATCTCAGCATTCGAATAACTGTTTTCATTTGCCAATGCTACTAATGGCTTTGTATTTACCGATAAAATAGCTCTTTCGTTGTATGGATAATTATTCGAGTATTTTTTGTTATCACGCTGTAAATTATTGGTTGCTCCTCTAGGAACTGTGTATGCATGTTGTTGTGTGGTTAATACCGTCATCACACGATCTGTAGTCCAACCACCACCATTGTAACGCACATCGATAACAATTCCTTTTTTACCATAACCACTTGCTTTTAATTCACGCTCAAAACGTTCAAAGCTCGGTAAATTCATTCCTTGAATATGTATGTATCCTAATTGTCCGTTAGAAAATTTATCTACTAACTTTTTACGAGAATTGATCCATTCTTCATAACGCAGCTGACTCATTTTTCTTGTAGATTCTGTTCTTACTACAACTTCTTTATCACCACCAATAGTCAATAAAACTTCATTTCCTGAAGTGTTTTTTAACAAGCTGTAGAAATTGGTGTCAAAATAAATTCGTTTTCCATTTACTGCAGTTATCACATCACCAACTTGTAAAGAAACATTGGTTTTTGTTGCAGCAGAATTTGGTAAAATATAATTAATTCGAACTCCGTTTCTAATATTGGTTACATCCAACCCTAACAAACCAACTCTATCGCTAGAAACTTCTTCTGGATTAGACCCATTATATCCCATATGACTGGCGTTTAACTGCCCTAACATATTGTTAAACATAAAAGTATAGTCTTGTTTTGCTTTTGCTGACAATACCCAAGGGCGGTATTTTTTTACAATACTACTCCAGTTATATCCATGAAATTTAGGATCGTAAAATCCGGCAGTAATCGCTCTAACTCCTTCTTCAAATATTTGTTCATTCAATTTATTAAAATCTGTTGTATAGGTAGCAGAGTGTGAAAAAGAAGCTACTTTATTTGATTTTAAATTCAATGATTTTAATCTCCCTCGAGAAGCATAATACAAAGTTCCTTTATTTAAACTCGTTGCTCCAACATTAGAAACTCCTTTGATTGGTGTTGGTACTCCTCCTGTTAATTTTACAGCATAAAAACCATTTTGGTTTGTTGCCGGGTTTGTTGCAGAAATATAAATACTTTCACTGTCTGCGCTAAACATAGCTCCAAACTCATTTCCTGCCCAGCTTGTAAGTTGTACCAAACGATCAAAAATCCTATCCACATCAATTTTTACAACAACTTCTTTCTTTTCTTTTTTAGCTTTAGGGTCTATTTTAGGCTGGTAATAATCTCCTTCCTTAAAGTCTGTTCGTGTTTTTTCCCAATCTGATTTTTGCAACCAAACCATCCAAGCATCAAAATTAATTCCGCCTCTATCTCCTGCTCTGTTAGATACAAATGAAAGCTTCTTTCCGTCTGGACTCCAAACTGGATTCACATCAGATCTTGGATGCATAGAAACGTTTATTTTAGTTTCAGGGTTTGCTACTGACTGAATATAAATTTCGCTATCAAAATCTAAATCTTCTTGAGAATATGCGATGTATTTACTATCTGGACTCCAGCTAACTCCTTCTGCAGCAGCCCAAGTGTCAGTGTAACTTTTAATGTTGTTGATCGCCCCCTCTTTTACATCTGCAATAACCAATTGGCTTCTACCAATTCTATAAGAGATCTTTTTTCTATCAGGAGAAAGTAAGGGTTCAAAAACATCTATTTTACTTTTTGTCAACTGAGTTACTTTTGTTTTTAAGCTTCTGCTTAAGTTAACATTTTCATCTGTAGAAACCACTTTAAACAATTCATTTTGCCCGTTTCTATCTGATAAAAACCCTAATGTGTTGTCATCAATCCAAAAAGGATTGTCATCTCTAAACGGATGATTGCTTACATTGTTTGTGCTTGTTTTATCTTTATTATTTTCTTTTACAAAAATTTCTCCGTTGATACTTAATGCAATTAATTTTCCGTTCGGAGAAACACTAAGATCGCCTATTCCGTTTGAAACTGTTTTTGTTTCTTCCAATTCAAAACGATTGTCTGTAGCAATATTTACATTTACTTTTTGTGTAGAACCATTTTGTAATTTAAACGTATCTATTCCGCTATTATACACAATGGTTCCATTGTTACTCACTGAATATGACCAAACTCCATTTGTGTTCAACTTTGTTAAACGCTGGGCTTTTCCAGTAGATGAACCATCCGCATTTACCGTTGTTTTATAAATATTATATCGACCACTTTCTGCACCAACATAATACAAATTGTTGTTTGCATCCCACAATGGTGTATGATCATTTTTATTACTCGTAGTAATTTGATAATATTTTTTTGTTTTCAAATTATAAATCCAAACATCTCTTTGCGCCGGACCGCTATAATCTTCTCTCGAAATTCTACATGCACCTTTTACAAAAGCAACCAAATCTCCGTTTGGTGAAATCACAGCCTGACTTCCTAAAGCAGTCATAAAACGTTTTGGAGTTTCTCCTTTTTCGCTAATACTATAAATTTCTGGATCCCATTCAGGCCCTTTATAAACTCTATTAGTAGTGAATAAAATATCTCCATTTGAATTCCATTGCGATGGTGTATCTGTAGTCGGAAAATAGGTGAGTTGCGTTGGAATACCACCACTTACATTGGTTGTAAAAATGTTTACACTTCCTCTTCTGTTAGAGGTAAAAGCAAGTTGATTTCCTTTTGCGTTCCATACAGGATCACTTTCATATCCCTGATGAATGGTTAACCTTTTCGATTGATTGTTAGAAAAATTGTACACCCAAATATCTCCTTGAAAACTAAATGCCATTTGGCTAGCATCTGGACTGATTGAGGGTTTACGAATAAATGTGTTTTGAGCAATTAGCAATCCACAATTAAGAAAGATTGCTAAAAAAAATAAAGTCTTTTTAGTCATTTTGTAAAGTTTAGAGCTACTAAAATAAACTTTATAATTTTAATTTCTAAATTCTACAAATCCTTTAACTTTCTTTTAGGGGTTTGTTAACTTTTAAGAGGATCGATAAATTGTGCTATATTATCTGTTCCATGTATAGAAAGGTGTTTAATAAACGCAGATCCAATAATGGCTCCACTTGCATAAATACAAGCTGTATTAAAAGTTTTTACATCTGAAATTCCGAATCCAATAATTAAATTGCTTTTTAAGTTCATCGATTTAATACGTTCAAAATAATCGATTTGTTGTTTTGAAATTTCTCCTTTTGCCCCAGTAATGGAAGATGAGGCAACCACATACATAAAAGCTTCGGTGAATGCGTCTATTTTTCTAATTCGTTCTTCAGAAGTATGTGGCGTAATTAAAAACACATTTGTCAAACCATATTTTTTGAATAATTGTTGATAATGATTTTCATATTCAATCATTGGTAAATCAGGAAGAATCAACGTTTCTATTCCACAATCTACACAGGCTTGACAAAATTTATCTTCTCCATATTTCAACATTTGATTTAAATAGCCCATTAAAACTAATGGAGTAGAATTCGTGTCTTTGATTGATTTTAATTGATCAAAAACGATGTCTAAATTCATTCCATTTTGCAACGCAACCTGACTACTATCTTGAATGGTTGGTCCATCTGCCAAAGGATCAGAATACGGCAATCCAACTTCTATAAAATCAACGTTGTTTTTACTTAATTCTGAAATAATTGCAGTCGTATCATTTAAGTTTGGATACCCAGCAGTAAAGAAAATCGACAATAAATTCTTTTTCTCTTGAAATATGTTTTTTAATGTTTTCATATTTATTTTTTTTGTCATTGCCGAGAAATCGGGAATCTATTTTTTAATTTTACTTTTAATCATGAGATTCCTGCTTTCGCAGGAATGACAACTAATCTTCTAAATGATTGATATACGTTTCTAAATCCTTATCTCCTCTACCCGATAAATTTATCACCACAACTTGGTCTTTTTTTAAGTTCATTTTTGGTAAAACTGCCAAGGCATGTGCCGTTTCTAATGCCGGAATAATTCCTTCTAGTTGAGTCAACTCAAAAGCCGCATCTAACGCCTCCTTATCTGTTGCGTTCATAAATTGAGCCCGTTTTGTTTCGTGTAAAAAAGCATGTAACGGTCCAACTCCAGGATAATCTAATCCTGCAGAAATAGAATAAGGCTCGGTAATTTGACCGTATTCATCTTGCATTAAAATAGTTTTAGAACCATGAATTACACCAACTTCACCTAATTGAGAAGTCGCTGCACTTTCTCCAGAATCAACTCCCAATCCAGCTGCTTCAACCGCAATCAACTCTACCTTTTCATCATCTAAATAATGATAAAAAGCACCTGCTGCATTAGATCCTCCTCCCACACAAGCAATAATTGTATCTGGATTTTCATTACCAGTTTGTGCTTTTAATTGCACTTTCATTTCTTCAGAAATAACAGCTTGCAATCTTGCAACCATATCTGGATAAGGATGTGGACCAACAACAGAACCTATTAAATAATACGTTTCTGGATGTTGAATCCAATAGCGAATCGCTTCATTTGTAGCATCCTTTAGTGTTTTACTTCCGCTTGTCGCCGGAACTACCTTAGCGCCTAACATTTTCATTCGAGCAACATTGGGTGCTTGACGTTTGATGTCGGTTTCGCCCATAAAAACCACACATTCTAAATTCATTAATGCACATACAGTAGCTGTAGCAACACCATGTTGTCCTGCACCTGTTTCGGCAATAATCTTTGTTTTCCCTAAATGCTTTGCCACTAAAATTTGCCCAATGGTATTATTGACTTTATGAGCGCCTGTGTGATTTAAATCTTCTCGCTTTAAATAAATGGTTGCACCATATTTTTCTGACAAACGTTTTGCTAAATACAACGGACTCGGACGGCCAACATAATGCTGTAACAAATCTTTATACTCCTCTTGAAATGCTGAAGATTCCAAAATCTGTAAATAGTTATCTTCTAATTCTTTTACATTTGGATACAACAATTCTGGAATAAAAGCACCCCCAAACTGTCCGTAATATCCTTCTTTAGTAGGTTGAAATTTTGATTTCATATTTTTATTTTCTGTCATTGCGAATATAATGAAGCAATCTTTTTATTGATAAATAGATTACTTCGGGTTACTCGTAATGATGTTTTCTTTAAACTTTTTTAACTCTTGTACTTTCTTAATTCCTGGTTTACTTTCAAATTTGCTATTTATATCTAATGCATAACAATAGTTGGATTCCTGCTTTCGCAGGAATGACAGAACATTGTTTGTGTTTTCCAAACCAATTCCGCCACTTAAAAAATAAGGCTTTTTCGAAGTGTATTTTTGTAATACTTTCCAATTAAATGTGACTCCGTTTCCTCCTCTTTCTTTTCCTTTGGTGTCAAATAAAAAATAATCAACAACATCTTCATAGGGTTTTAAAATATCAAAATTAAACTCGTCTTTAATTCCGAATACTTTGATGATTTCTAACGCATTGTCACCTCGAGCGGACTCGAGAGGATGTTTCAAATTCTTTTGATAAGATTTCTCACTTTGTTCGAAATGACATTTTAATTCGTTAATATATGTTACTGTTTCATCCCCATGCAATTGCACAGTTTGTAAATCGTATTTTATAATTTTTTCCAAAACTTTATCAATGGTTTCGTTAACAAAAACTCCAACTTTTTTAATCGATTTTGGAAGCTCTGGAATAATTCCATCAAAATTACGCTTTGATTTTTCATAGAAAATAAACCCTAAATAATCGGGTTGTAATTCAGCAACTTGCTGAATATTCTCTAAGTATTTCATTCCACAAACTTTTAGTTTCATTTTCTATGTTTTTGTCATTGCGAACAAAGTGAAGCAATCTCATTATCTTTAAGCAGATTACTTCGTCGTTCCTCATCGTAATGACGTTATCTAATTTGACTAATAAATTCTTGACAAGCCAATCCGGGATCTTCTGTTTTCATAAAGTTTTCTCCTATCAAAAAACCTTGAAACCCATACTCTTTTAATCCTGTAATAATTCTTGGATCTGAAATTCCACTCTCAGAAACTTTGATACATGTATCTGGAATTTGGTTGGCTAAAACGATTGAATGTTCCAAATCAACTTCAAAAGTTTTTAAATTTCTGTTATTGATTCCTATGATTTTATTTGACAATTCAATCTTGTCTAAATCTTCCTGACTGTGTACTTCATACAACACTTCCAATCCTAAATCAGTTGCCAATTGTCCATAATTTTTTAATTGTTCTTTGGTTAAACAAGCTGCAATTAATAAAATAACATCGGCTCCAATTGCCTTTGCTTCTACAATTTGAAATGCATCTACAACAAAGTCTTTTCGTAAGATTGGTGTTTGCTGATTAATAACTCTTGCTTCCATCAAATCTGCCATGGTTCCCCCAAAAAAAGAAATATCCGTTAAAATAGATTGCGCAGCTACATTTGCTTCTAAATATCCATTGGTAACATCTGCAATGGTTGCTTTGTTGTTGATGATTCCTTTAGAAGGTGATTGTCTTTTAAACTCAGCAATTACTCCGGTTGAACCCACTTCCAATAACGATTTTTTTAATGAAATGGGTTGTCTTTTAAAATTTGGACTTTCTACCAATTTTTTCACTGGAACTTCTGCTTTTATTTTTGCAATTTCCTTCTTTTTAAATGCGATTATTTTATCTAAAATTGTCATATAAATAATTATGAATTCAAAATTATGAATTACGAATTAGTGTTTCTAATTGTTTTTTGAATACTTCCGATAATTTTTAATATTTCTTCAATATCCTTTAATAATGATTCTGCTTTTTTATCAGATAAAAAATCGGTGTCTTTTAATAAACGAATCCAATAATGTGATTCTCTTGCTTCTTTATATGCTATTGTTAATTTCGCAAAAAAGTCTTTTCTACTTTGACCTCCAATAGCTTCTTCTATATTTGCACCAATTGAAGTTCCTGAGCGAAGTAATTGTTTACTTAAAACGAACTCCTTTTTCTCCTGTGATAAATGCTTGTATAATTTTACTATTCTCAAAGCAAAATCATAACTTTTAGTCTGAATTATATTATCCTTTTTCATAGCTAATAATTTACAATTCGTAATTAATAATTCCTAATTATTTTACTCAAACATTCTTTCGCTTTACCAGAAAACAAAGAATCTTCTGCTTCTGCAAAAGCATCTGAAAATGATTTCTTTTCATCAACTATTTTTAACGCAAAAGCTGCATTTGTTAGTACTACATTGTTTTGTGCTTCAGTTCCTTTTCCTTCAATAATATTTTTGAATATTTTTGCGGCATCATCAACTGAATTTCCACCAAATATTTCTGATTGTGCTAAGTTTTTAAACCCTAAATCTTCAGGAGAAATTAATTCTTCGCCTTGTTTTGTAAACAATTTAAAAGGACTCGTTAACGATATTTCATCGTAACCATCTAAGGCATGAACAATTCCGTAATTACTATTCTCTTCTTGTAAAATATAGTTGTACAAACGCGCAACTTCTAAATTAAACGTTCCTAATAATTGATTTTGTGGCGAACTCGGATTTACCAAAGGACCTAACATATTAAAAAATGTTTTCAGAGCCAATGCTTTTCTCGTTGGCCCAACTGCTTTCATTGCAGGATGAAATTTTGGCGCATGTAAAAAACAAATATTTGCAGTTTCTAATTGTTGTTTTAACGTATTTTCATCATTGGTAAATTGGTAACCAAAACTCTCTAACATATCTGACGAACCCGATTGTGAAGACACAGAATAATTTCCATGTTTAGCAACTTTCTGCCCAGTTCCTGCTAAAATAAATGATGTTAATGTAGAGATGTTAAATGTGTCTTTTCCGTCTCCTCCTGTCCCAACAATATCAATCGTATTAAAATCAGAAAAATTTACCTTAATTGCTAATTCTTTTAGCGCATCTCTAAAACCAGAAAGTTCATCCACAGTAATTGGACGCATCATAAAAACAGTCATAAAAGATGCCAGATGTGCATCGTTATATTTTGACGCTGCTATATTTATCAAAATCTCTTTGGCTTGAGTTTTTGATAGTTTTTTTTGTTGATATAAATCGTTTAGTATTTGTTTCATTTTACTTTTTTTGTCATTGCGAAGCAAATAAAATTTGCTGTGGCAATCTTTTCATTGATGAGATTACTTCGTCGTAGACTCCTCGTAATGACGTTATATTTTTACATTCTCTAAAAAATTTCGAACTAATTGCTCTCCTACTTCAGTTAAAATTGATTCAGGATGAAATTGCACTGCAGAAATATTGAATACTTTATGTTCAATAGCCTGAATTTCGCCATCTTCATCTATTGCTGTAATTTCTAATTCAGATGGAAAATTTTCTTTAGAAGCAATCCAAGAATGATAACGTGCCGCATCAAACTTTACTGAAATATTTTTAAAGAGTACAGCATCTTTCTTAAGTACAGTCATTTCGGTTGCAACACCATGAAATACTTCTCCCATATTTACTATGTTTCCACCAAAAACTTCAGTAATTGCTTGCAATCCTAAACACACTCCAAAAATTGGTTTTATACCTGCGTAGCTTGCAATAACTTCTTTTAAGATTCCTGCTTCATCAGGAATTCCAGGACCTGGAGACAAAATAATAACATCATATCTCTGAATTTCTTCTACTTCTATTTCATCATATCGATATACATCTGGTAATTTTCCCGTAATTTCTTCAACCATATGAACTAGGTTGTAGGTAAATGAATCGTAGTTGTCTAAAATTAATATGTTCATCTTATATTTTTTCTGCTAATAACAACGCTTTTTTTAGCGCTGCTAATTTATTATTTACTTCTTGTAATTCTTTTTCTTCGTCAGAATGAATTACAATTCCTGCTCCTGCTTGATAATACAATACATTATTTTTACTCACAAAAGAACGAATTGCAATTGCCAGGTTTACAGAACCATCTAAACCTATAATTCCGACGGCTCCACCATAAAATCCGCGAGATTGATTTTCATACCTGTCAATTAGTTGCATGGCTTTGTATTTTGGAGCGCCACTTAAGGTTCCTGCCGGAAAAGTATCTCCAACAATTTCTATCGGGTTTCCTTTAATATTTCCTTGAACTGTTGAAACCAAATGAATAACATGACTAAAAAACTGTACTTCTTTAAATACTTCAACAGTTACTTTCTCTGCATGCTTACTTAAATCATTTCTCGCTAAATCTACTAACATTACATGTTCTGCTGTTTCTTTTTTATCTTCAGATAATTGCTTTCCCAATTTAATGTCTTCTGCCATATTACCAGTCCTTCGAAACGTTCCTGCAATTGGATTGATAATAGCTTTTCCTTCTGATATTTTAATTTGTGCTTCTGGAGATGAGCCCATCAATTTAAAAGAACCATAATCAAAATAGAATAAATAGGGTGACGGATTTATTGAACGCAATGCTCTATATACATTAAACTCATCTCCTTTAAATTTTTGTTGAAATTGACGTGAAAGTACCAACTGAAAAACATCCCCTCGTTTACAATGCGATTTTGCTTTCACTACATATTCTTTAAAATCATCATTGGTACAATTAGAAGATTCTTCTCCAACAATTTCAAAATTTTGTGTATTGAAAGTTTGTGCTTCAATGATGGTTTCTATTTCTGAAATTCTCGATATTGCTCCTAATTCAACATTTTCTATCAACGTCATCTCGTCATTAAAATGATTGATGGTAATAATGAATCTATAAAAGCTGTATTGCATCAACGGAATTTTTGAAGGCCCCTCTTTTACATTCAGCTTTATGTTTTCAAAATACTGAACACTATCATAGGTTGTGTACCCATACAAGCCATTAAATGATTTTAGTTTTGACTCACAATCCAATTCAATTGATTTGGAAAAAGCATCAAATAATTGGTAAAAATTCTTATCAATGGTATGCTCTTCAATAGTATTTCCTTTTTCTGAGATTACAAACTGATCATTATCAACCTTCATAGATAAAACTGGCTCTATACAGATAAAAGAAAAACTTTCTTCTTTGCTATGGTAATCTGAACTCTCTAATAATAAAGAATTTGCGTATTTATCTCTAAATCTTAAGTATAAACCAACCGGAGTTACCGTGTCTGAAATTCTGGTTGAGCTAATCGTTTTAAATTGTATTTTTTTCATCTTGTGCCGAACTTATTTCGGTATCTTTTACTATTAAAAAACAAAAAAGGCTTATCGTGAGATAAGCCTTTTTATTTATGTTATTTACATATAGGTTTTTTCCTCACTTAATCAGTTAAGAGAGTTCCACCAACATATGTTTTGTTGTTTCATCATTGAACTACAAATGTATAATAGATTTTTAAATGAACAAACAAATAGTTTAAAAAAATCTTAGCACTGAAAAATTTTAATTTTTTTTGCTATTTAACATTCAATAAACTTACAAATTATACTTAATTATCTATTTTATATTAAAATTTATAACTATTAATTTATTTTATGTTTATTTATATTAATACTAATCATTTATTTGCATCATAATTATAATAAATTTTACAAAAAAGATAGATTATGTGCGGAATTGTTTGTGCGTTCGATTTAAAAGAAAAAATAGAAGTATTAAGACCTCAACTATTAGAAATGTCTAAAAAAATTAGACATCGTGGTCCAGATTGGAGTGGGATTTTTAGTAATGAAAAAGCAATTTTAGCCCATGAGCGTTTGGCGATTGTAGATCCATCTTCAGGAAAACAACCTTTGGTAAGTGAAGACAAAAAATTGATTTTAGCAGCCAATGGCGAAATCTATAACCATAGAGAACTTCGCAAACAATTTGAAGGCATTTATAATTTTCAAACAGCGTCAGATTGTGAAGTTATTTTAGCTTTATACAAAGAAAAAGGAGAAACATTTTTAGATGAGTTAAACGGAATTTTCGGTTTCGCATTGTACGATGTTGAGAACGATTCTTATTTTGTTGCAAGAGATCATATGGGAATCATTCCTTTATATATTGGTTGGGATGAAAACGGAACATTTTATGTTGCTTCAGAATTAAAAGCCTTAGAAGGAATTTGCACAAAAATAGAGTTATTTCCTCCAGGACATTATGTATCAAGTAAAGATGGCATTTATAAAAAGTGGTATTCTCGTGATTGGATGGAGTTTGATGCTGTAAAAGAAAACGAAACCTCTATTAATAAAATTCATGATGCTTTAGAAGCTGCCGTTCACAGACAATTAATGTCTGATGTTCCATACGGAGTCTTACTTTCTGGTGGATTAGATTCTTCTATCATTTCTGCAATCACAAAAAAATACGCTACTAAAAGAATAGAATCTGATGATACCCAAGCTGCATGGTGGCCTCAATTGCATTCTTTTTCTGTGGGATTAGATGGCTCTCCAGATTTGGCTGCAGCACAAAAAGTAGCCGATCATATTGGCACCATTCATCACGAAATTAAATTTACCATCCAAGAAGGTTTGGATGCTATCAAAGATGTTATTTACAACTTAGAAACTTATGATATCACAACGATTAGAGCATCAACTCCAATGTATTTGATGGCAAGAGTCATCAAATCAATGGGTGTAAAAATGGTGTTATCGGGTGAAGGCGCTGATGAATTATTAGGAGGTTATTTATATTTCCATAAAGCTCCAAATGCTGAAGAGTTTCATAAAGAAACCGTTCGTAAATTAGAAAAATTACATATGTATGATTGTTTAAGAGCAAATAAATCATTAGCTGCTTGGGGGATTGAAGGACGTGTTCCTTTTTTAGACAAAGAATTTATGGATGTGGCTATGCAAATCAACCCAAAAGATAAAATGATCAATGGAGAACGCATGGAAAAATGGGTTTTAAGAAAAGCGTTTGAAAAGTATTTACCAGAAAGTGTTGCTTGGCGACAAAAAGAACAGTTTTCTGACGGAGTTGGTTATGATTGGATTGACACCTTAAAAGAAGTTGTAAATGCTGAAATTTCAGATAAACAATTAGCAAATGCGAAGTTTAAGTTCCCAATCCAAACTCCAACCTCAAAAGAAGAATACTATTATCGTTCAATTTTTGCAGAACATTTTCCAAGTGATGCTGCTGCTTTGTGTGTTCCACAAGAACCTTCAATTGCCTGTAGTTCTAAAATAGCGTTAGAATGGGATGAAAGTTTTAAAAACCAAAACGAACCTTCAGGAAGAGCTATTAAAATGGTTCATGAAGATGCTTATTAACCACTAAATAAAGCTAAAAAAATCAAGTGATTGCAGGGTTTACCCATTAAAAAAATTTAGGGCAATCTAATCGTCTAAAGTTTTTAAAACCGAAATCGTAAGTCGCAACAATCTCATAAACTCCTCCAGTATTTCCAATTACAGTGGTGGTGAAATCTTGCGAATAGCTAAACTTCCACCCTTTCCATTTTATTCCTACAAAAGCATTGATAGAGGTTAGGAACGGGTTATCAAACTGTGATTTTTTTGGGTTGGTGGCTGCTAAAAACCCTATCGAAAACTTATCATATACATATTGAGTTCCTATATCTAATCTGATGTACTGACCTTGGTTCATAAAGTTAGACAAGATAAAGAACTTATGTTTTTCACTCATGTTTCTAAACATATACATCTTTGCTAATGGAAGTTCTATAGCAGAATGTACAGAGAGGAACATATTTAAAGGAACATCTCCTTGTGCAGTAAAAGATATGTTCGGTTTGTTTAAATGCTTCAAAGTAATTCCAATCCACGAATTATCATTGTGAAACAATAATGAAGAACTAAAATCAAAGAATGTTCTTTGTTTATTTGACAAAGAAGGGTCTATACTACCACCGTTAATCGCTCCAGAACCAATATTTATTTGATCTTCTAAAAGTATATTTTGGAATCCTAAATTTTTCATTCCTAAACCTATAGATACACTAGGTCTAAAATACCATTCCCTTGAGATTTGAAAAGCAAGTGCATAATTAAAATTTACTTGTGTAAATGTATAATTAGTTGTAGCTTCTTTATGGTTGAGAATACTCAAGCCTACACCACTATTCATTCCATCAATCCATGTATCAAAAAAAGCATATTGTGTTGTAACCCTTAGATCTAAAGTTGGCCATTGAACTCTCTGAACCATGCCAACATTCGTTGATTCTGTTGACCCTGTAAAACCACTATTCAAGGTTTCGGGAATCATAAAGGTTTGAGTAAATATAGGATCTTGGGCAAAGAGGTCTTTAACTAGGAAAAGCAGTGCAAAAATAAAAACCTTTTTCATTTTAAATTATTTAATGAGTGTTACTGGTCCGTTTAACTTAACTACTAAACCGTAAAAAACAGTCGCATTTACATGCATCATATAATTTCCATTTTCTACATCTTTTCCATTAGAAGTACCATCCCAACCAATTAGTGTTTTTCCTTTTTCGGAGTAAATCATATTACCCCATGTATCAAAGATTTGCATTTCAACTTCATTCATTCCTGTAAAAACGGGTCGTATTACATCATTAATACCATCACCGTTTGGCGTAAATCCGTTAGGCAACAAAATGTTATATCCTTTCTCTATATGGATATCTTTTGTAATTGTTGAAGAACAATTATAAGGGTATTCAACTTTTAGACTAACCTGATAATCTCCAACCGAAGCGTAGGTATGAGACGGTTTTTGCTCAGTAGAAGAAGTCCCATCGCCAAAATCCCAAAAGTAACTGACTACATCTCCTGTGGATTCACTGGCGAAAATGATTGGATCGTTAACAGAATACAATCTAAACATATCGTATGAGAATGAAGTAAATCCGTACTCTGCCATTCCTATTTCTTGTAAATCAACGGTAAAGGACAACTGTTCCTGACAACCTAATGCATCAGTTACATTAGCAAAATAAACACCGTTCTGAGTAGTTTCCATAATTTCGTTATTTGCCCCACTCACCATACCACTAGACCATACTATTGTATAAGGCGCCACTCCTCCATTAATAGACAACTCAGATAGTTGAGACACCGATTGCGTTGTACAGTTAACGTTAAATTGTTTCTGTATTTGAAGGTTTAAAGGTTCTTGTCTGATTACAGTATAACTTGCACTTTGTTTACATCTATTTCCATCAGTTACTTCTACAGTGTAGGTATTAGCTCCGATGTTTTGAAGATCTTCTGTTGTAGCTCCGTTAGACCAGACAATGGTAAAAGGAGTAACTCCACCTTGAATTTGTAAATCAATAGATCCACTATCTGGGTTCAGACAATCAGTTGCATCAACAATGAGAGCATTTAAAACTAACTGATTGGGCTCCGTAATAATAAATTGTCTTGAAATAAGGCAACTTGAAGTGTCACTAACTACAACATCATAAGTTCCTGGCGGTAAATTATTTCGCACCAATCCATCTGTACTACCATCCGACCATGTTACAACAACTGGACTCTGACCGCCAGATAGGTTTAAGTTAATTGTACCATCATTTAGCCCAAAACAAGAAACATTTGTTACTACCGGATTAATTTCAAATAATGGAGCATCAATAATTTCTATTTCTTGAGTTTTCTTACAACCCTGACCATCTGTTATTGTTACTTCATAATTGCCAGGTCCAATATTTATTCTATTTGCTCCTGTAGCCAAATCATTCCAAACATAAGTATAAGGAGAGACTCCTCCAGTGACTTTAAGAGCTATGGATCCATCATTGGCATTAAAACATGAGATGTTTGAACTCGTATAACTTACAACTATATCTAAGGGTTGACTTATTCTAATGGGTGAAAGAGCCTTAGTCAATCCATTTGCATCTAAAACTTCTGCTCGATAATTACCCGCGAGTAAGCCTGTAAAAGTATAACTCAACACATTTTGATTATCAGCCTGAGAAACAATCTGTCCTGTATCTGTGTTAACAAGTATATAATCGTATGGGGTTACCGATCCTTGATCTATGTTAACTTTCAAAACACCTGTAGCATCTCCAAAACACAACACATCTTGACGGGAACTTACCTCCTCTGATATTAATAATTCTGAAGGTTCAGTAATGACCCATGATTGTGGGCCGAGCGGACATCCATTTCCATCGCTTATTGTTACTGTATAGCGTCCAACCGCCAAACCAGTTAGATCCTCATTCGCTGCCTGACCTGTTGGTATTACTCCTCCTTGATCTGCAACCCATGTGTAGGTATACACTCCTGTTCCTCCACTAGGCGTTAGGTCGATGTTACCATCATTACCGCCAAAGCTAGAAACACCAAAACCATTGTAATCAGATATAACAGAGTTAAGACTGAGCTGTGTTGGCTCTGTTATGGTATAGGTTTGCACTATCGTACATATTCCTGTGGCATCATTTATTGTTACTGTATAATTTCCCGGTACTAATCCGTTGATATCTTCTGTTATTGATGTAAACCCATTTGGACCTACCCATGAATAACTGTATGATGGAGTACCTCCTGTAAGTGTAAGGTCTATGCTTCCATCATTAGCCCCAAAACAACTAATACCAAAACCTGAGTAATCAGAAAGAACAACATTACTAATACTTAAAGCTCCTGCAGGTTGGCTAATTACTAAAGGTGATAACGATTTTAATATCCCATTTGCATCTACAACTTCTGCTCGATAATTACCCGCGAGTAAGCCTGTAAAAGTATAACTCAACACATTTTGATTATCAGCCTGAGAAACAATCTGTCCTGTATCTGTGTTAACAAGTATATAATCGTATGGGGTTACCGATCCTTGATCTATGTTAACTTTCAAAACACCTGTAGCATCTCCAAAACACAACACATCTTGACGGGAACTTACCTCCTCTGATATTAATAATTCTGAAGGTTCAGTAATGACCCATGATTGTGGGCCGAGCGGACATCCATTTCCATCGCTTATTGTTACTGTATAGCGTCCAACCGCCAAACCAGTTAGATCCTCATTCGCTGCCTGACCTGTTGGTATTACTCCTCCTTGATCTGCAACCCATGTGTAGGTATACACTCCTGTTCCTCCACTAGGCGTTAGGTCGATGTTACCATCATTACCGCCAAAGCTAGAAACACCAAAACCATTGTAATCAGATATAACAGAGTTAAGACTGAGCTGTGTTGGCTCTGTTATGGTATAGGTTTGCACTATCGTACATATTCCTGTGGCATCATTTATTGTTACTGTATAATTTCCCGGTACTAATCCGTTGATATCTTCTGTTATTGATGTAAACCCATTTGGACCTACCCATGAATAACTGTATGATGGAGTACCTCCTGTAAGTGTAAGGTCTATGCTTCCATCATTAGCCCCAAAACAACTAATACCAAAACCTGAGTAATCAGAAAGAACAACATTACTAATACTTAAAGCTCCTGCAGGTTGGCTAATTACTAAAGGTGATAACGATTTTAATATCCCATTTGCATCTACAACTTCTGCTCGATAATTACCCGCGAGTAAGCCTGTAAAAGTATAACTCAACACATTTTGATTATCAGCCTGAGAAACAATCTGTCCTGTATCTGTGTTAACAAGTATATAATCGTATGGGGTTACCGATCCTTGATCTATGTTAACTTTCAAAACACCTGTAGCATCTCCAAAACACAACACATCTTGACGGGAACTTACCTCCTCTGATATTAATAATTCTAAAGGTTCAGTAATGACCCATGATTGTGGGCCGAGCGGACATCCATTTCCATCGCTTATTGTTACTGTATAGCGTCCAACCGCCAAACCAGTTAGATCCTCATTCGCTGCCTGACCTGTTGGTATTACTCCTCCTTGATCTGCAACCCATGTGTAGGTATACACTCCTGTTCCTCCACTAGGCGTTAGGTCGATGTTACCATCATTACCGCCAAAGCTAGAAACACCAAAACCATTGTAATCAGATATAACAGAGTTAAGACTGAGCTGTGATTTTTCAACAATGTCAAAAGACCTAGTAAAAACACATCCATTACCGTCTACAAGAGTTACTCTATAGGTCCCTCTAATTAATCCATTGATATCTTCATTGTTTTGTTGACCTGTAGGAACGACACCACCGTTAGAAGCTTCCCAAGTATAGCTATATGGAGTGGGTAATCCACTAGGGGTAATATCTAGTGCCCCATTAGACAATCCAAAACAGGTAACATCTGTAGTAGCAACTGAGAGTGTCAAATTATTCTCTAAAATTGAAGCAGATACTGCTTGAGAACACCCTACATTATCAGTAATTGTAAAATTATAATCCCCAGCCACTAATCCTGAAAAATCAAAAGCGCCCCCATACGGAATTCCTGAAATTTGATTAGCGGTTCCATCCATTACAATCGTATATGGAGCTACTCCTCCAGCAACAGTCCCCGTAATATTTCCATCTGCATTTCCCAAACAGATAAGGGTTTCTCCAGCAATAGCAATCGTAAAACTTTGTGGCTCTGTGATTGTTTGAGAAATTACTTTTGTCGCTGTACACCCATTTTGATCTGTAATATTTATCGTATAATTTCCTGCTGTTAAATTTCCAATAGTATAGTTTGTTCCATTAACAGCCGTAGGGTTGGTAACTACTCCATTCATTGAAAAAACATAAGGACCTGTGCCTCCTGTAACTGAAATTATAATTTTACCATCAGAATCTCCATTACAAAAAAGGTCGACCTTAGACACAAAGTCACTAACCAGCTCTTGGGGTTCTGTTATAGTAGCCGTTGGTTTTGGATCAATAACACATCCATTTTGATCAGTAATCGTAAAAGTATATGTTCCTCTTGATAAACCAGAAAAATCAAATGACCCTCCATCCTGAGCTACATTAATTTGATTTGCAGTACCATCCATTAAAATGGTATAGGGAGCAGTTCCACCTGAAATCGTTCCTTTGATATTCCCATTAGTATCTCCAAAACAAGACAAATTCTCTCCACTTATTGTGTGTGATAATTGTTGTGGTTCATTTATTGTAAATTCTTCAAACTTATTACATAAATTATAAGAAGTAGTATCTAAATCATAAGTTGTTGAAAAAGGAGAAAAAAATAATCGATCCTGGTGATACACTTTATAATTTCCAGCATTTAAATTATTAATATTATAATTTTGAGCGACTCCAATATCTGTCCATGCTAAAATTTCGGTTTCTGTTCCTCCACTTATTTTCACTAAGCGAATACCGTAGCTTGGACCCCAACCTCCATTTATTGTAATATTTGCGGCCCCATTACTTTCACCGAAGCAAAGAATATCATTCGTGCTATTAATTATTAAATTTCTAACCGCTGGTGCAATAATATTTATCATTTCTGTTCCAACACAACCGTTGGCATCAGTCCAATTAAAAGTATAGGTTCCAACTGTCAGATTTGCAATTGTTAAAGAAAATCCGTCCTTAGTTCCATTTCTAATTTGTTTGTTTGATCCATCCAACAATTCCCATGCATATGGGCTAAGCCCATCAGGAAAATCAACAATTATAGCTCCAGAATTAGGGTCTTCTGGACAGATTAACCCTTGATGTATCATTGTTAAGCTTAATGCTGAAGGATTGGTTATTGTATATTCAGCTTGAACTGTTTTTGCAGGAGATGAATTATCTGACACAATTACTCGATACAAACCAGGAGATAATCCTATAACATTTCTTGTTGTCAAGTCATTTCTTAGACTAAAAGTCCCTGATCCAGTAGGATTCTCTTCAAACCATTCATATGTATAGACACCTGTACCTCCTGTAACAGAAATTAAAATTTCTCCCTTACAGGAATTCACAACAGCAGTCGTAATACTTAACTGAGAAAATACATTCACAAAGAAAAACAGAAAACATAAAAATAAAGCAACTTTTTTCATTCTTGTAAATAAATGATTAAATATACAAGTTTTTATTTGATTGCCTTAAAATAATTGGTGAATTTAACGAAATAGCCATAACGATTTATCAAAAACAGCGAAAAGAATAGTTAAAATTAAGTAGCATTTTAATGAAGCAAAAAAAATGCTTTAAAAAGTAATTCTATAGAATTTATTTCACCTTTTTTAGATTTTTTTGAATCAAATATAAGCTCTCTCAAGCATCTTTTTCAAAAACCTGCTACACATCCTTATTGAAATCTTTAAAATTACCTAAATAGTCTTTTTTAAGCGATTTAAGGCACTTTTAAGTAATTAACAAATGTTGATAATTATCAGTCAGAAACATGGATTTTCTTTGATTAAAAGGCCATTTTTCTTAAATTTGTTAGATATGAATTCGTCTTTTTAAAGACGTTTTTCCTTGTAATTAAATATAAAATTCATTTTAAAATGAGCGAAGAAATTAAGCACGATTATTCAGCCGATAGTATTCAGGCGTTAGAAGGAATGGAGCATGTTAGAATGCGTCCATCAATGTATATTGGAGATGTTGGAATTCGCGGATTACACCATCTAGTGTATGAAGTAGTAGACAACTCTATCGATGAAGCCATGGGCGGATATTGTGACACTATTGACGTTACTATCAACGAAGACAACTCTAGTTACCACTAGAGATAACGGACGTGGAATTCCGGTTGGAATTCACAAAAAAGAAGGCGTTTCTGCATTACAAGTTGTAATGACAAAAATTGGTGCTGGTGGTAAATTCGACAAAGATTCTTATAAAGTTTCTGGAGGTTTACACGGTGTTGGTGTAAGTTGTGTGAATGCACTTTCTGAACACTTAAGAGCAACTGTTCATAAAGACGGGAAGATCTGGGAACAAGAATACGAAAAAGGAAAAGCATTATATCCTGTTAAAACCATTGGAGAAACAGATTTTACTGGAACAATTGTAACTTTTTCCCCAGACAAATCAATCTTTTTACAAACAACAGAATACAATTACGAGACTTTAGCTACTCGTATGCGTGAGCTATCCTATTTAAACAAGGGAATTACCATTACACTTACAGATAAACGTAACACAGATGATGAAGGAAATTTTATCTCTGAAGTTTTTCATAGCGAAATTGGATTACCTGAATTTATTAGATATTTAGACAGTACAAGAGAACAATTAATTAGTGATGTTATTTCTATTGAAGGAGAAAAGAATGGTGTTCCTGTTGAAGTTGCAATGGTGTATAACACGTCGTATTCAGAAAATTTACATTCTTATGTAAACAATATCAATACACATGAAGGAGGTACCCACTTAGCTGGTTTTAGACGAGGATTAACAGCAACTTTAAAAAAATATGCCGATGACTCAGGATTGTTGAAAAACTTAAAATTTGAAATTGCTGGTGATGACTTCCGAGAAGGATTAACAGCTATTATTTCAGTGAAAGTTCAAGAGCCACAATTTGAAGGGCAAACAAAAACAAAGCTAGGAAACAGAGAAGTTACGGCTTCCGTTTCACAAGCTGTTTCTGAAATGCTTACCGATTATTTAGAGGAAAATCCAAACGATGCAAAAATCATTGTTCAAAAAGTGATTTTAGCAGCACAAGCACGTCACGCAGCTCGTAAGGCTCGTGAAATGGTGCAGCGTAAAACAGTAATGAGTATTGGTGGTTTACCCGGTAAATTATCAGATTGTTCTGAAACTGACCCATCACAATGTGAAATTTTCCTTGTTGAGGGAGACTCTGCAGGTGGAACCGCAAAACAAGGTAGAGACAGAAACTTTCAAGCCATTTTACCATTACGTGGAAAAATCTTGAATGTAGAAAAAGCTATGCAACATAAAGTTTTTGAAAACGAAGAAATCAAAAACATGTTTACCGCTTTAGGTGTTTCTATCGGAACAGAAGATGACCCAAGAGCTCTAAACCTAACCAAAGTTCGTTATCACAAAGTAGTGATTATGTGTGATGCCGATGTAGATGGTAGTCATATTGCTACTTTAATTTTGACTTTCTTCTTTAGATATATGAGAGAAATGGTTGAGCAAGGATATATTTACATTGCTACTCCTCCTTTATATTTAGTGAAAAAAGGACAAAAAAGAGAATATGCATGGGATGATAACCAACGTGATTTAATTGCACAAAAATTAGGAGGCGGAGTTACCATTCAACGTTATAAAGGTCTTGGAGAAATGAACGCAGAACAATTATGGGATACTACGATGAATCCTGAGTTTAGAACACTTAGACAGGTTGTAATAGATAGTGCAACGGAAGCAGATAGAGTATTCTCTATGCTAATGGGAGATGAAGTTCCACCACGTAGAGATTTCATTGAAAGAAATGCAAAATACGCAAATATAGATGCGTAATTATTATACGTAATATTACCTATTTTTATCAAAAAGCGCATCTTAATTGGTGTGCTTTTTGATTTTCTTAGTATCTTAACATAAGATTTTATAAAAAATACAATAATGTTAACTAAACTTTTATAATATGAAAAAGTACATTTTAATTTTAATCAGTGTTTTTGCACTTAATAATACCGTTAAGGCTCAAGATGATTTCCAAAACATTTTACTAGCAGAGTCTGCAGATGCTAACAAACTTTTACAAGCCTATTTTGCACCCGCAATGGAAGGTTTTATTTATGGGATGAATAATGGTTGGTATCATACAGCCAAAGTTCATAAAGTTTTAGGATTTGATGTAACTGTTGGTTTAAGCGCAGCTATTGTTCCAAGTGAAAAAGAAGTATTTAGCATCGCTGCTCTTGGATTATCTAACAGCATTAGCTCAACGTCTCCAACAGCATCAACTTTTGCCGGACCTAACAGTACTACTTCGTTTACAGTTACCAGAAATATTAACAATCAAAATGTTACTACTAATTTCACAACACCTGGAGGGGTTACTAGTGACTTACCTTTAAATGCAGTTCCTGCTCCTGTTGCTCAATTAAATGTTGGATTGCCTTTTAAATTAGAAGCTATGGTACGTTTTTTTCCTGAAACATATTTAGGAAATGATGGTGGTAAAGCGAAAATGTTAGGATTAGGATTAAAAAAAGAAATTACAAATTGGTTTGGGCCAATTAATAAATTACCATTGCATGTTTCTTTATTAGCTGCATACACAAGCATGGATGTTAGTTATGGAATTCCAAATAGTACAAGCGGATTAATTACTAATAATGCTTTAGCGGCATTTGAATTAAAAGCATATACATTTCAAGCTATTGGATCTTTAAACTTTCCATTCATCAATATTTACGGTGGTATAGGATACAGTAGTGGTGAATCAAATTTAAAAATGACAGGTTCATATACCGCTGAATACGACACAGGGCTTCCAGCACCAAATGATAAAGTTACTCAAACAGTTACACCTCCAAATATGTCTTTTAACGCAAGCGGTGTTAAAACTACAATCGGAGCAAGATTTAGTTTGTGGTTCTTAAAAATATTTGCAGATTACACAATCCAAGAATACAATACGGTTAGTGCTGGTATAGCATTAAGCATTAGATAATCTCACCTAATACAAAAGAATAAAAATGGCTACGAATTTCGTAGCCATTTTTGATTTAGTTCACCATCTATTTACAATTATTTATAGTACTTTTGTATAACAAAATTTATTCAACACAAAACAAAAATAAAATGAAAGTAACAGTTGTAGGTGCAGGTGCTGTAGGAGCAAGCTGTGCAGAGTACATCGCCATTAAAAATTTCGCTTCAGAAGTTGTAATATTAGACATTAAAGAAGGTTTTGCAGAAGGTAAAGCAATGGATTTAATGCAAACGGCTTCATTAAACGGATTTGATACTAAAATTACTGGTTCAACTAGTGATTATTCTAAAACAGCAAATTCAGATATTTGTGTAATCACTTCTGGTATCCCGAGAAAACCAGGAATGACCCGTGAAGAGTTAATTGGTATTAATGCTGGTATTGTAAAAACGGTTTCTTCTAGTTTAATAGAGCACTCTCCAAACACAATCATCATCGTTGTTTCGAATCCGATGGATACAATGACATATTTGGTGCACAAAACAACTGGTTTACCAAAAAACAGAATTATAGGAATGGGTGGTGCGTTAGACTCTGCTCGTTTTAAATACAGATTAGCAGAAGCTTTAGAAGCTCCAATTTCTGATGTAGACGGAATGGTAATTGGTGGTCATTCAGATAAAGGAATGGTTCCTTTAACACGTTTAGCAACAAGAAACTCTGTTCCTGTTTCTGAGTTTATCTCTGAAGAACGATTACAGCAAGTTTTAGAAGACACTAAAGTTGGTGGCGCTACATTAACTGGATTGTTAGGAACCTCTGCTTGGTATGCGCCTGGCGCAGCTGTTTCTGGATTGGTACAAGCTATTGCTTGTGATCAACAAAAAATATACCCATGCTCTACCTTGTTGGAAGGCGAATATGGCTTGAACGATTTATGTATAGGAGTTCCTGTTGTTTTAGGAAGAAACGGAATTGAAAAAATTGTTGAGATTCATTTAAGTGACACTGAAAAAGCCCAAATGCAAGAATCTGCTCAAGGAGTTAAAGCGACAAACGGGTTGTTAGAATTATAATATTTAGCTATTTGCTTTTGGCTTTTAGCAATAAAAAATCCAGCCTAATGGCTGGATTTTTCTTTTCTCTATTTTCTTTTTTCTCTTTTCTATAGGTAATAGATTATGACAATCCTGAAATCACACCGTTGTTATCAATGGTCATTCCTTCTGATGCTGGTTTTGCAGGTAAACCTGGCATACGCATCATTTTCCCTAAAATTGGAATGATAAATTGTGCTCCAGCAGCAATTTCAATTTCTCTAACAGTTACTGAAAAACCGGTTGGTCTTCCAATTAATTTTTCGTCATCAGAAAAAGATTTTTGTGTTTTTGCCATACAAATAGCAAAGTCATTGAATCCTAAACGATCTATTCTACGTAAATTTAATTCCGCTTTTTTATCATAAATAACCCCATCTGCACCATAAATTTCTTTTGCAATGATTGCTATTTTTTCTTTAACCGGACTTTTCCAATCGTACAACGGCTTAAATTGAGTTGCTTTATTTTCAACAACATCTACAACAGCTGCTGCCAATTCTTTTGTTCCCTCACCTCCTTTTGCCCATCCTTCTGACAAGACAGCATGTACTCCCAAACTTGCACAAGTGTCTTTTATAAACTGTACTTCTTCTTCAGAATCTGACACAAATGAATTGATTGCTACAACCGGTTCAATATTAAATTTACGAATGTTTTCTATATGTTTTTCTAAATTCTTAAACCCTTCTGTAACTCTTTCTAAACTTGGTGTATTGTATTCATCTGGTTGAGCACCTCCATGATGACGTAATGCTCTTATGGTTGCAACCAAGACCACACACTTTGGATTCAATCCAGCGAAAGCCGATTTGATATTTAAGAATTTTTCCGCTCCCAAGTCTGCTCCAAAACCTGCCTCTGTTACTACATAATTAGACAAACTCAAGCCCATTTTTGTAGCCAACACCGTATTTGTTCCTTGTGCAATGTTTGCAAAAGGTCCACCATGAATAATCGCAGGATTCTCCTCTAACGTCTGAACTAAATTTGGCTTTATGGCATCTTTTAATAAAATTGCCATGGCATTTTCTGCTTTTAAATCACGTGCAAAAACAGGTTTTTTATCAAATGTAAATCCGATGAAAATATCTCCAAGACGTTTCTTCAAGTTTTCAAAATCTGTTGCCATACACAATATCGCCATTACCTCTGACGCTGGTGTAATGTTAAATCCGTCTTGTCTTGGAATTCCATTTCCAGTTCCACCTAAACCAATAGTAATATCACGCAAAGCTCTATCATTCATATCGATAACACGTTTCCATAAAATAGTACGCGGATCAATATTTAAATTGTTTACAGCACTTTGTAAATTATTATCAATTAAAGCTGAGAGTAAATTATTTGCTTTTTCAATGGCATTAAAATCTCCTGTAAAGTGTAAATTAATATCTTCCATCGGAACCACTTGAGAATGACCTCCACCTGCAGCACCACCTTTTATTCCGAAAACCGGACCTAAAGAAGGCTCTCTTAAAACTACAGTCGCCTGCTTACCAATTTTATTTAACCCTTCAGTTAAACCAATAGAAACCGTTGTTTTTCCTTCTCCAGCAGGAGTTGGTGTTAACGCTGTAACAAGCACTAAATTATTTTGTTTTATTTTATCTTCATCAATTAAACTTAAAGGTAATTTAGCCTTGTACTTGCCGTACATTTCCATATTATCTTCATCAATATTTAATTTTGCTGCAATTTCTTTAATATGCACTAAGGTTTTAGCTTGTGCTATTTCAATATCAGATTGATAAGCCATTTGAAATGATTTAGGTTTTTATTGATTAATTCTCTTATTTTGGTGGGTAAATATATAAAAAATTAAAGGTTCTTTTTTCTCATTTTTTTTAAAGCTTTGAAAAACAAGAATCTTATACTACAAATATGATAAAAGAATTGGCTAATCTTTTTTGAAATACTATATTTGCACGTTTTTACAAAGAAGTCGATTAAAATTTAAGAGAAGATGCAAAACAAAGGACTTATCAGATTATTCGCTATCCTTTTTGGATTAGTAAGTTTATATCAATTATCATTTACCTATTTCGCAGGAAATGTTGAAGATGCCGCTAAGGTATATGCGAAAGGAAAAGTTACCAATGACGATGGTAAAGCTTTAGCTAATTTTGAGAAAAAATATTTAGACAGTGTTGGAAACACTAAAATCATTAATCTTGGTTTTGCTGAATATAGCTACAATGACATTAGAGACAAAGAGATGAATCTTGGTCTTGATTTAAAAGGTGGAATTAATGCAGTTTTACAAGTATCGGTTAAAGATATTTTAATAGGATTGTCTAATGAAACTAAAAACCAAGTTTTTAATCAAGCTTTAACAGCTGCTGATGATGCTCAAAAAAATAGTACTGACACCTACTTAAATTTATTCTTTTTAGAATTCGAGAAATTAAGTAATGGAACTGTTAAGTTAAGTGATCCTTCAATTTTCGGAACAAAAACTTTAGCTGACAAAGGAATTAACTTTAGCAAAACAAATGCAGAAGTAAAACCTATTATTCAAGGTGAAATCGACAACTCTATCAATACTGCTTTTGAAGTATTGCGTAGTAGAATTGATAAATTCGGGGTAACTCAACCAAACATTCAACGTGTTGGTAATTCAGGGAGAATTCAAATCGAATTACCAGGAGCAAAAGATATTGACCGTGTAAAAAGATTATTAGAAAGTACTGCCAAATTACAATTTTGGGAAGTATTTTCTAATACAGAAATTCAAAACTTCTTTTTCACAGCAAACACAAAGGTTACAGAACTTTTAAAAGAAGAAAATCCTACTGCAAACGATTCAATCAAAAAAGATGACATCGATAATTTATTAGGGAAAAAAGATTCTACAGAAGTAAATAACCAAAAAACTTTATTTACATACTTATATCCAAATGTTGCACAAAACCAACAGCAAGTTAGCTCTTTAGTAGCACAAGCTAAAGTTTCAGATACAGCAACAGTAAATAAGTTATTAAACAGAAAAGAAGTTAGAGCTTTATTGCCTACCAACCTTAGATATGTAAAATTTTTATGGGATTATAAGGCACAGCCTAACGTAGATAAAACTGCTGAAGTTATTGGTTTATACGCAATTAAATCAAACAGAAAAGACAAAGCAACTATTGAAGGAGATGTAATTGTAGATGCTGCACAGGTTTTTGACCAATTAGGAAATAAACCAGAAGTAAGTATGACAATGAATAGTTCTGGTTCTAAACAGTGGGAAAAAATGACTACTGAAAATGCAGGAAGATTTGTAGCAGTTGTTTTAGATGACTATGTATATACTGCTCCTTCTGTGAACCAACCTATTACTGGTGGTAGAACCTCTATCTCTGGTGGATTGATGACAATTACAGAAGCACAAGATATAGCAACTGTATTAAAAGCTGGTAAATTACCTGCTGCTGCAAGAATTATAGAATCTAGTGTTGTTGGACCGTCTTTAGGTCAAGAATCTATTGACAGATCTTTTAACTCTTTTGGGTTGGCTATTGGATTGGTTTTAATATGGATGTTATTCTACTATGGAAAAGCTGGTGGATATGCAAACATTGCACTACTTGTGAATATTTTATTCATTTTCGGAATTTTAGCATCGTTTAGCGCGGTACTAACTTTACCTGGAATTGCAGGGATTATCTTAACCATTGGTATGTCCGTTGATGCAAACGTAATTATCTTCGAAAGAATTAAAGAAGGTTTAGCTGGTGGAAAAGGGTTAAAATTAGCCGTTGAAGATGGATTTAGTGTAAAAGGAGCTTTATCTGCAATTATTGATGCTAATATTACAACTCTTTTAACAGGTATTATTTTATATGTATTTGGTACTGGACCAATTAAAGGTTTCGCTTTAACATTAATGATTGGTATTGCAACTTCTTTATTTACGGCGGTATTTATCACTCGTATGTTAATTGATGGAGCTGTTAACAAAAACAGTAACTTAACTTTTAACACATCAATCACTAAAAACTGGTTCCAAAACATCAATATTGAATTCTTAAGAAAGCGTAAAATTGGATATATAGTTTCTGGAATGATTATTCTTGGAGGTATTATATCTATTGCAACTTTAGGATTAAAACAAGGAGTAGATTTTAAAGGAGGTCGTTCTTACGTTGTTCGTTTTGAACAATCAATGAACTCTTCTGATGTTAGAAATGATTTAACAGCTGTATTTAATGGAGCGCCAGAAGTAAAAACATATGGTGCAGACAATCAATTAAAAATTACCACTGCTTTTAAAATTGATGACGAAGGAAAATCAGCTGACGAAGAAGTACAATTTGCATTGTATAATGGATTAAAATCTCATATTGGAACTACTACATACGAAGACTTTAAACCTGGTTTTGAAAAAGCTGAAAATGCAAACGGAATTATGAGCTACAGAAAAGTAGACCCAACCATTGCCGATGATATTAAAACTTCTGCTTTATGGGCGGTATTAGGATCTTTAATTGTTGTTTTCTTATACATTTTATTACGTTTTAGAAAAGTATCTTTTAGTGTTGGAGCTGTTGTTGCCGTTTTCCATGACGTATTAATCGTATTAGGAATCTTCTCAATCTTGTATAGATTTATGCCATTTGACATGGAAATAGACCAATCATTTATTGCAGCAATATTAACTGTTGTTGGGTATTCATTAAATGATACGGTGGTTATTTTTGATAGAATTAGAGAATTTGCAGGAATTCACACAAAATGGAAATATTCTGAAGTTGTAGATAAAGGTTTAAGTTCTACTTTAGGAAGAACAATCAATACCTCTTTAACAACATTATTAGTAATGTTATCAATCTTCTTATTTGGAGGAGATTCTATTAAAGGATTTATGTTTGCATTAATTATTGGTGTAGTAGTTGGAACATACTCTTCACTATTTATTGCAACTCCAATAATGTTTGACACTTCTAAAAAAGAAGAAAAGAAATAAGCTGAAAAGATTAAAAATAGAAAAACCGTTTTGAACTTAATTCAAAACGGTTTTTTCATTCAATAACAAGACCGTATCTTTGCAAAATGAATACCGTTAAACTGCACGATTTAAGTTTTAAAACCTTCATAGAGGAAGATGAAATAAATAGCATCGTAAAATCATTGGCTAATCAAGTGGCAAAAGATTGCGAAGGTGAAACTCCAGTATTTATTGGAATTTTAAACGGCTCATTTATGTTTCTTTCAGATTTTGCAAAAAGCTACAAAGATAACTGTGAAATTTCTTTTGTAAAATTAGCATCCTACGAAGGAACATCATCAACAGAAAAGGTAAAACAACTTGTTGGTTTAAATGAAAACATTGAAGGCAGAACTGTTGTTATTTTAGAAGATATTATTGACACGGGAAACACGCTTCAAGAAATATTCAACATTTTTAAAGATAAAAAAGTAAAGCAGTTAAAAATTGCAACCTTATTTTTTAAACCAGCTGCCTTTAAAAAAGACTTACACATAGATTATATTGGAAAAAGCATTCCAGATAAATTTATTGTAGGTTATGGCTTAGATTATAACGGATTGGGAAGAAATTTACCAAAAGTATATCAACTATCAACAACACAACAATAATAAAAAATTATGAAAAACATTGTATTATTTGGTCCTCCTGGTGCAGGAAAAGGTACACAAGCAACACTGTTAAAAGAAAAGTACAATCTGGTGCATATCTCTACAGGTGATGTTTTTAGATACAATATTAAAAATCAAACAGATTTAGGTGTATTAGCAAAAAAATACATGGACGAAGGAGACTTGGTTCCGGATGCAGTTACTATTGAAATGCTTAAAGCAGAGGTCAATAAAAATGCAGATGCAAACGGATTTATCTTTGACGGATTTCCAAGAACAGAATCTCAAGCAAAAGCCCTAGATGCGTTCTTGTCTGAAAAAGGAGAGCAAATAAATGGTATGGTGGCTTTAGAAGTTTCTGAAGATTTACTAGTTGAGCGTTTATTAGAAAGAGGAAAAACAAGTGGCAGAACAGACGATACTGATGAAGGAAAAATTAGAAATCGTTTTAACGAATACAATACAAAAACAGCAGTTTTAAAAGACTATTATCAAGCACAGGGAAACTACTTCGGAGTAAACGGAGTTGGTTCTATTGATGAAATTACAAATCGATTGGCTGAAGTTTTTGATAAACTATAAAAAAAGTGTTTTGTCTTTCCTATGAGAGTAGGAATTTCATTTTATAAAACGCATTAATTAAAAAGATTCCTGCCTACGCAGGAATGACATCGTAGAAAAAATGACTGAGGATTTGAAATTAAAAGGAGAACAGCCAATGGCTGTTTGGTATTTTAAATCTCACTCTTTAAATAAATTACAATGACGGAAGGTAACTTTGTTGATTACATAAAAATATATGCTTCTTCAGGTAAAGGAGGACGTGGTTCTACGCACTTACACAGAGAAAAATTTATTACCAAAGGAGGTCCCGATGGTGGTGATGGTGGTCGTGGTGGTCATATTATTCTCCGTGGAGATAAAAATATGTGGACATTATTTCATTTAAAATTTAAAAAGCATTTTAGAGCCTCTGAAGGTGGTAATGGAAGTAAAAGTAGAAGTACGGGGCAAGATGGAGAAGATATTTATGTAAATGTACCTTTAGGAACTATTGTTAGAGATGCAGACACCAATAAAATTCTATTTGAAGTTACAGAAGACCAACAAGAAATAGTTTTATTAAGAGGTGGTAAAGGTGGATTGGGAAACTGGAATTTTAAATCTTCTACAAATCAAACGCCAAGATATGCACAACCTGGAATGGATGGTTTAGAAGGTTGGTACTTGCTAGAGTTAAAATTATTGGCAGATGTAGGTTTGGTTGGATTCCCGAATGCAGGAAAATCTACTCTATTATCTGTAATTACTTCGGCAAAACCAAAAATTGCAGATTATGCATTTACAACCTTAAAACCCAATTTAGGAATTGTAGAACATAGAAATCATCAAACTTTTGTAATGGCAGATATTCCTGGAATTATAGAAGGTGCTGCAGAAGGAAAAGGTTTAGGATTTCGTTTTTTACGTCATATTGAACGTAATTCTACCTTGTTGTTTTTAATTCCTGCGGATAGTGAAGACATCAATAAAGAATATAAAATTTTATTGAACGAACTAAAAACTCACAATCCAGAATTGCTAGATAAAAACAGGTTGTTGGCCATTTCTAAAGACGACATGTTAGATGATGAATTAAGAGCAGAAATTACCAAAGAATTACCAGACGGTGTTCCTCATATATTTTTCTCTTCTTTAGCACATACTGGCTTGACAGAATTGAAAGATCAGCTTTGGAAAATGTTGAATTAAAATAAATGTCCTTTCGAAATGAGGTACGATTGAGAAATCTCATTTTCTTTAGCGAGATTTCTCGCTTCGCTTCGAAATGACTACAACTTTATAAAAAATAGATTTTCAGAAATGGAAATCTATTTTTAGTTTACGTGAATCTGAATCGGAATTTGATATTGTGTCGTCACCGGAATCCCTCTTTTTGTTGCCGGAAACAATTTTGGTAAATCCTGTAAGCTTATGGTAATTAGACTATCAATTGTAGGAATTTCTTTTTTCAACATTTCTGAAGAAGAAATTTTCTGAATAGACACAACTCCTTTATTATTGATTAAAACAGACACTTGAATGGTTTCATCAATAGGATTTCTAACTTCGAGTTGGTGCTTTGCTAAACTTTCAGAAATGTGTTTATGAATGGTCGTTCTAAAACAGTCTGTTATTTTTGCTTTATCAATAAAATTTTTACATGCTTCGAATGTTGGAAAAACATCTACAGAAGAAAAATCGATAATGGTATCTACTTCTTGTAACTGTGATTTCTTATTGAAATTAAAATACTCACAAGAAGTACTGACAATTATTAAGAACAAAAGAGAAACAATTCGAAATCGCATGGTATAAATTTACTAGGTAAAAATACGATTAAATTATTGTTCTAAAAAATAGTGTTTTTAGCAAAAAAAAGGGCAACCTCTGTTTTAATTTTTTATGTATTTTTGTTATTGTACAACAACAGTTAATGGTAAAGCAAATCTCTGCCCAACAACCTTCCCTCTTTGAGTTGCAGGTTTCATTTTTGGGAAAGTAGACACAACTCTTTTAAGCTCCTTTACAATGTCTGGATGTGGTGCTCGCACATTAACAGCTTCAGAATATCCAGATGGTTTTACAACTAACGATATCAAAAACTTATATTTACCTGCTGGCAAATCTAACTTCTTTGTTAAAGAAAAATCAAAATTGTTTGCAAGAAATTGTTGCATACTAACATTTAAGCATTTTATTTTTTCTTTTGTATTACCAACACAACCAGGATAAACTGCCGGACTTTCTATGATTACAAAAGGAACATCATTTGTAGAATTTGAATTTTCTTTGCCTTTACTTCCTCCCTCTGATTGAGAAAAACAAGTGACAGAAAATAAAAATGTTAGTAAAAGAAGCTTTAAAGATCTCATGTTAAAAGTTTTGAAATTTAAAGATAACTATTTAGTTAAAAATGGGCAAAAACTATAGTAACAAACTTTTTGTATTTTCGTCGTACAATAAAGATCGTCATTACGAGCCTGCCTATCGGTTGACAGGGAAGTGTGACGAAGTAATCTCAAAAAAAGATTGCCACGAATTATTTTAATTCTCGCAATGACAAGGTTTATGGACATACTTTTACTTTTCTTCGGATTTCTCTGTATTTGCTTAGGCTTGATTGGGGCTTTTTTACCAATTCTACCTGGTCCGTTAACAGGATGGGTTGGATTGTTACTCTTACATTTTACATCAGCTGTACCAAAAGACTGGACTTTTTTAGGCATCACACTTTTTGTTGCTGCATTGGTTTGGATACTCGATTATTTTATTCCCGCTATGGGAACCAAACGGTTTGGTGGAAGTAAAAAAGGGGTTTACGGAACAACAATAGGATTACTTATTGGCTTGTTCTCTCCTATTCCTTTTGGTATTTTAATAGGTGCGTTTGTAGGTGCTTTTATTGGTGAAATGATGCACGATAGTAAGGATAGAGACAGAGCAATAAAAGCATCGTTTGGTTCAATACTGGGCTTTTTTGTGTCTGCTAGCTTAAAATTTGGAGTTGGTGTTGTTTATTGTTGGTTTTTTATCAGCACGTTTTGGGAATATAAATCGGCTTTCTTTAGTTGATTTTAGCCTTTAGCCTTTAGCCTTTAAAAAAAATATTATTTATTATAAAAACAAAAACTTTATAGATTGGCTTAGCCCTGATTGAAGTGGCATCCTTTTTAATTGTCAGTTCGAGTGAATTTGCGAAGAATGAGTAAATTTGTACCTGCCTGTCGGCAGACAGGTCTAGAACAAATTAAAAAGATAAAACAGAATGTGGGAAATAGCTTCAAAAAATGGAGCAAAAAAAAAGCGTCCCATCTCAGGGAAGCTTTCCATTGGTTAACAAAACCAAGACACTTTTACGAAAGTGCCAAAACAACACAACTAAATGCTACTCTTATAAAAAGCAGCCTGCAAATATAAGAGGTTTTTTCAAAATAACAATGCATTGCTTAAAATTTGTAAAATTTCTATAAAGAACTCGATTGCTTTATTATTTAATTGATTGTATCTTTGCGCCTTATTATCATCCTATAAAGAATACTGCATTATGCAATTATCAGAACAAGAAGTTGTACGAAGAGAAAAACTATCAAAATTACGCGAATTAGGAATCAATCCTTATCCGGCAGATTTATATCCGGTAAACCACAATTCAAAACAGATAAAGGAGAATTATGCAGAAAGTAAAAAGGTAGTGATCGCTGGTAGATTAATGTCTAGAAGAATCCAAGGAAAAGCTTCTTTTGCAGAATTACAAGATGCTGAAGGAAGAATTCAAGTATATTTCAATAGAGATGAAATATGTACGGGAGAAGATAAAACACTCTATAATGATGTCTATAAAAAATTATTAGATATTGGAGATTTTATTGGGGTTGAAGGAGAATTATTTACAACACAAGTAGGTGAAAAAAGTGTGCGTGTTCAAAACTTTGTGTTATTAAGCAAAGCTTTAAAACCACTACCATTACCAAGAACAGATGCTGAAGGTGTAGTACATGATGCTTTTACAGATCCCGAATTACGTTACAGACAACGTTATGCAGATTTAGTAGTAAATCCGCAAGTAAAAGAAGTATTTGTGAAAAGAACCAAGTTGTTCAATGCCATGCGTGATTTCTTTAATAATGCTGGATATTTTGAAGTAGAAACACCAATTTTACAACCAATTCCTGGTGGTGCTGCAGCTAGACCTTTTACCACACATCACAATAGTTTAGACATTCCATTATACATGAGAATTGCTAATGAATTATACCTAAAACGTTTAATTGTTGGAGGTTTTGATGGTGTGTACGAGTTTTCTAAAAACTTCAGAAATGAAGGAATGGACAGAACGCACAATCCAGAATTTACAGCCATGGAAATCTATATTGCTTACAAAGATTACAATTGGATGATGGATTTCTGTGAGCAGTTATTAGAACATTGTGCTGTTGCTGTAAACGGAACAACAAAAGCTACTTTTGGAACACACAATATAGATTTTAAAGCGCCATATGCAAGAGTAACCATGGCAGATTCTATCAAACAATTTACTGGTTTTGATATTACTGGTAAAACAGAAGATGAAATTCGTGCTGCAGCAAAAGGTATGGGAATTGAAGTTGATGTAACTATGGGTAAAGGAAAATTAATTGATGAAATCTTTGGTGAAAAGTGTGAAGGAAATTACATTCAGCCAACCTTCATCACAGATTACCCAAAAGAAATGAGTCCGTTGTGTAAAGAACACAGAAACAATCCAGAATTAACTGAGCGTTTCGAACTGATGGTTTGTGGTAAAGAAATAGCCAATGCCTATTCTGAATTAAACGACCCAATAGATCAACGTGAACGTTTTGAGCATCAATTAAAACTAGCTGCTAAAGGAGATGATGAAGCAACTGAGTTTATCGATTACGATTTCTTACGTGCTTTAGAATACGGAATGCCCCCAACATCTGGTATGGGTATTGGAATGGATCGGTTGATTATGTTTTTAACCAACAATCAATCTATACAAGAAGTGTTGTTCTTTCCGCAAATGAGACCAGAGAAACAAGAACCTTCTGTAGAGTTAAATGATGATGAAGTTGGGCTTTTAGCTATTTTATCTACTTTCGATAAAATAGAATTAAATGCTTTAAAAGTTCAATCGGGTTTATCTAACAAAAAATGGGACAAAACCATTAAAGGCTTAACTAAAAAAGAAGTAGCAAAAGTTACTAAAACCAATGATGGATTATTTGTTGAAGCTATATAAATAAGAAATTTTTAATAAGGTATACAAAAGGAATTACATAAAATGTAGTTCCTTTTTTGTTTTTTCAACTTCCATAAATTTTATAACATAATTTTTTTATCTTTCGAAACGCTAACCAAGTACCATTTTGAAAAAAAATCTATTCCTAATTTTTATAATTAGTTGCACCACCCTTTTTGCCCAAAAAACAAAACAAGTTTTTGTAAAATATATAAATACCAACATCACTGAAATTAATATTGATGGTATTTTAAACGAAGCTGATTGGGCTAAAGCTAAAACTGCCACAAACTACTGGCAATATTTTCCAACAGATTCTTTAAAGGCAAAAAATCAAACAGAAATAAAAATGATGTTTGATGACAAGAATTTATATGTAGCAATTAAAGTAAACGCCAAATCCAATAAATTTATAATTCCTTCTTTACGAAGAGATTTTAGAGCTTCTGGAAACGATAATGTTACACTAATTTTTGACACTTTTAATGACGGCTCTAATGCTTTTTTCTTTGGAACAAATCCGGCTGGAGTTAAAAGAGAAGCATTGCTTTCTGGTGGCGGAACAGATTTAAGAGGATTTAATTTAGCTTGGGATACCAAATGGATATGTAAAACGCAAATTTTAGACGATGCTTATGTTGCAGAAATTGCAATCCCTTTAACAGCTTTTAAATTTAGAGAAGGAGAAACAAAGTGGCGTTTTAATAGTTATCAATTTGACACACAAGACAACGAGCAAAATACGTGGATGAACATCCCTCAAAATCAATATATTTTTAGTTTGGCTTATATGGGCGAAATGATTTTTGAAAAACCTTTGGGGAAATCTAGAGCACCCATTGCAATTATACCCTATGTAAACACTTTTTCTGGAAAAGATTTTGAAAATAGCACTTCTATTAATGATGTAAAATTTGGTGGAGATGCAAAATTTGCCATTGGCAATAGTATGAATTTAGATGTAACTATCAATCCAGATTTTTCTCAGGTAGAAGTAGATCAACAAACCACAAACTTAACTCGATTCGAAATTTCCTTACCCGAACGTCGACAATTTTTTATTGAAAATAGCGACTTGTTTGGTGATTTTGGAAGCTCAAGAGATGGAAATCCATTTTTCTCTAGACGTATAGGAATTGCCAAAAATAAAAACGATGAATCTATTGAAAATGGAATAATTGCTGGGGCAAGATTGAGTGGGAAATTAAACAATAATTTACGTTTAGGAATCTTAAGTGTTCAGACAGAAGAAGATCTTGCTAATGAAATTCCGTCTACAAATAATTCTGTGGTTGCTGTCCAGCAAAAACTATTTAGTAGATCTAACATTAGTTTTTTATTCATCAATAAACAAGCAACAAAAGACTATAGTTTTTTAGCTAAAGAAGACAAATACAATAGGGTTGTTGGTGTAGATTACAATTTAGCCTCAGAAAACAATACGTGGAATGGAAGATATTTTATTCACAAATCTTTTTCGCCAACAACAACTGGTAAAGATATTTCTGCTGGTATTTCAACCGAATACAATTCGAGAAATTTTAAAATTAGGTTAAGTGGAGTGTATATAGAAGACGATTTTAGATCTGATTTAGGTTTTATAAGAAGGACCGATATTTTAAAAATCAATCCAAGTTTCGAAAGAATTTTTTATCCTAAAAAAGGAAAAATACAAAAACACACTCTTTCTTTAACACCAATATATATTTGGAAACCCGAATTAGCATACGAAATATCTGATTATACAATTATAAGTCAATGGTCTTTAGATTTCAACAACACCTCTAATTTAGAGTTTTCTATGTACAATCGCTATACCTATCTCTATGATAGTTTTGACCCCACAAGAACAAGCTCTACTGCGTTACCAGCAAATATTGGTTATTCATATACTAGCTTTGAAGCAAAATACAGGTCAGATATAAGAAAACAATTTTCTTTTGATGTTGCTCCCTCTATTGGTCAATTTTACAACGGAAATAAATACTCATTAGAAGGGAATTTAAATTGGAGAATTGAACCCTTTTTTCAAACAAAAGTACAAGTAAACTACAATTATATTAGCTTGCCGAAACCCTACGCAACAGCATCAATCTGGTTAATTGGACCTCGTTTTGATGTTACTTTTAACAAAAGCTTGTTTTGGAACACATTAATACAATTTAGCAGTCAAGACAAAAGTTTAAGTATAAACTCAAGATTGCAATGGCGATTTGCTCCATTGTCTGATTTATTTATTGCTTATAATGATAATTACAATACAAATTCACCACTAAGTCCACGTTTTAGATCTATCAATTTAAAACTATCATATTGGCTTAATTTATAAAGGCTTTAACATTTATTTAAGATTCTAATCCAGTATAAATAGTAACTTCGAAAACTAATTTTTAATAACACAAACTTTAAAAAATAAATCATGATACAAAAAGTAATTTCTAGAGTATTAGTTGTTTTATTTGTTTTTGGTATTTCTCTTAATGCTGATGCTCAGCGTAAAAAGAAAACAAGCAAAAAAGACGCTAAAGAAACCGTAAAACCAATCCCTAAACCAAAACCAAAAAAGGGAGACATTAAAGACTATGCAGATGTTGTTACAAAAGATGTAAAAACAGACAAAGGTTTATTTATGGTGCACAAAAAAGACGAAGCCTATTTATTTGAAATTCCAGATTCGCTTTTAGGAAGAGACATGTTAATGGTAACTAGAATTGCTAAAACTGCGAATGGCCTTGGTTTTGGTGGAGGAAAAATGAATACTCAAATGTTACGTTGGGAACGAAAAGATAAAAAAATCTTATTAAGAGTAATTTCCACAAATGTAGTTGCTGATGAAAATTTACCTGTTCATGAGGCTGTAAAAAACTCTAATTTCGATCCAATTTTATTTGCTTTTCCTATAGAAGCAATAAATAAAGAAACCAATGCAATTGTAATTGATGCAACTACTTTTTTTACTACAGATGTTGCTGCTATTGGATTACCCTCTTTTAGAAGAAGTAGATTAAAAGTATCTAGACTAGATGCTAAACGTTCTTTTATAGATAGAATTAACAGTTATCCACAAAATATAGAAATAAGAGATGTAAAGACCTATATAGCAGGTGCGCCGATGTCTAACGCAAGTGTTGGGTCTGTTTCTATTGAATTGAGTAACTCTATGATTTTACTTCCTAAGGTACCAATGAAACGAAGATATGCAGATGAAAGAGTTGGATGGTTTTCTCGCTCTCAAGTAGATTACGGATTATCAGATCAAAAAAGTAAAACTGTTCGTTATTTAGACAGATACAGATTAGAAGTAAAAGAGGAAGATGTTGCTAAATTTAACAGAGGAGAATTGGTTGAGCCTAAAAAACAAATTGTTTATTATGTAGATAGAGCTACTCCGGAAGAATGGGTTCCTTTTATCATTCAAGGTGTAAACGATTGGAATGTTGCTTTTGAAGCTGCAGGTTTTAAAAATGCAATTATTGCTAAAAGAGCTCCTACAAAAGAAGAAGATCCTGAGTATAGCCCAGAAGACATTCGTTATTCTGTAATCAGATATTTAGCATCTCCGATACCAAATGCAAACGGACCTCACGTAAGTGATCCTCGTTCTGGAGAAATTTTAGAATCAGATATCAACTGGTATCACAATGTAATGAGTTTATTACAAGGATGGTACTTTGTACAAACTGCTGCTATCAACCCTGAAGCACAAAAAGTTGGTTTTAAAACAGAAGTTATGGGAGAATTAATCAAGTTTGTTTCTTCTCATGAATTAGGACATACTATTGGTTTACCTCACAACATGGGAAGTAGTTCTGCTTATCCAGTAGATTCTTTACGTTCTGCAACATTTACAAAAAAATACGGAACTGCACCATCTATTATGGATTATGCACGTTTCAATTATGTTGCACAACCTGGTGACAAAGGTGTTGCCTTGATGCCAAATATTGGAATCTATGACAAGCACGCAATCAACTGGGGATACCGTCCTATCTTAGGAAAAACAGCCGAAGAGGAAAAACCAATTTTAGATAGTTGGATTTTAAAACATGCTGGAGATCCATTATATCGTTTTGGAAGACAAAATAGAATTGATCCAAGTTCTCAAACAGAAGATTTAGGTGATGATGGTGTTAAAGCTAGTTTATATGGTGTTGCAAACTTAAAGCGTATTGTTCCTAACTTGATAAAGTGGACAAGTAAAAAAGGAGAAACATATTCTGATTTAAAAGAAATGTACGGACATGTGCTTTCTCAATTTAATAGATATTCTGGACACGTTACAACACTTGTTGGTGGTGTGGTAGAAGACAATAAAACTTCTGATCAAGCAGGTGCAATTTATACACATATTTCTAAAGCTCGTCAAAAAGAAGCGGTGAAATACTTAAACGATCAATTGTTTAATACACCTTCTTGGGTAATTAATAAAGAAATCATTGACAGAACTGAATCTTCGGGTGTTTCTGATAGAATTAAGGGAATACAAACAAGAACCTTAAGAAGTCTATTAAGTGATAGAAGAATGGTTAGAATGATAGACAACGAAACCTTAAATGGTTCAAAAGCCTATACCGTTTTATCATTGATGTACGACTTACGTAGAGGAATCTGGTCTGAATTATATTCAAAAAAATCTATCGATACCTATAGAAGAAACCTACAAAGAAACCACATTAGTGTTTTAGGAAACTTAATGGAAAAAGGAGTTGATATTTCTGACGTTAAGCCAGTTGTTAGAGGAGAATTAAACAGAATAAAAAATGATGTTAAAAAAGCAATTGCTACTGCTCCAAACACGATGACAAGATATCACTTAAGAGATATTGTAGAAAGAATTGATACTATTTTAGATCCTAAATAATAGTTTCTTAACTTATTTTAAAAAGCCTCAATGTTTCATTGAGGCTTTTTTTATTCTTAAAAGTTTTCTTTTTAAATTGTAGCCTATTTCAATTAATCAATTTTCATAATGCAAAAACAACTCTTTCAAAAAATAGGTATTTTATTAACTATTACTTTTATTACGCAAACTGTTTTTTCTCAAAATACAAGATGGAATTTAACTCCTGATAACGGAATTGTTTGGAATGTTAAAGAAAATGATTCTCATTTAGACAATATAGAAATGAGTGGTTTTTACACTTCTGCTATTGTGCATTATGGTGTAAAAAAGGGGGTTTTACAACAACAAGTAAAGTTGGTTTTCCCGATGTTAAGAACCATTCCAAATGATACACATGCAAGTTTAATTCATGATTTTGACAGCAATCAATTTGAAAAAACAACCATGAACGGAAAATCTATCATAGAATATCCAACACATTTTTACCACAAAGGGATTTTAAAAATTACATCCAACACCAATGCAGGTGTTCAAATAACACATCAATTGTTTCCATCAACAGATGCGCCAGTATTTATTGATAAAATAACCCTTCTAAATCCATTAAACACATCTGTAGAAGTTACAATACCAAACATCAATAGTTCACATACAACAGATGCTAAAAAAGGAGTAAAAGGAGCATATGTTATCAGTGCAAAAAGCAGTAAAAAAGGCTCATTTATAATAAGCCCAAACGAAACCATAGAGTATGCAATTATTTATTCTGCAAGACAGAAAGATGAAGATAAACAATATGTCTCTGCTGATTTTGAATTCAACAAAAGAGTAGATTTTATTGACAACACCTTATCAAACTTAGTATTAGAAACTCCAGACAAGACCTTAAACACTGCTTTTGCATTTGCTAAAATTAGAGCAGTAGAAAGTATTTTTAAAACCAAAGGAGGGTTGATGCATGCACCAGGCGGAAGTAGATATTATGCTGCTATTTGGGCAAACGACCAGGCGGAATATGCAAATCCGTTTTTTCCTTTTTTAGGAAATCATGCTGGAAATGAATCTGCAATCAACTCTTTTAGACATTTTGCGAGATTTACTAATGATGAATATAAACCCATTCCGAGTTCAATTATTGCAGAAGGGCTGGATTATTGGAATGGTGCTGGAGATCGAGGAGATATGGCGATGATTGCTTATGGAGCATCAAGATTTGCCTTGGCTTACGGAGATAAAAGTACAGCAAAAGAATTATGGCCTTTGATAGAATGGTGTTTAGAGTATTCTAGACGAAAAATGAATGATGAAGGTGTTGTAATTTCTGATAGTGATGAGCTTGAAGGAAGGTTTGCAGCTGGTGATGCCAACTTAAATACTTCTAGCTTGTATTATGATGCGTTGGTTTCTTCTGTTATTTTAGGAAAAGAGCTGAACATCAATCCTCAACAATTAAACAATTATAAAACACAATCAGAAAATTTAAGAAAGGCTATTGAAACCTATTTTGGGGCAACTCTAAATGGATTCAAAACCTATAGGTATTTTGAAGGAAATGATTTTTTAAGAGCATGGATTGCTACACCTTTAACTGTAAATATTTTTGACAGAAGTAAAGGAACCATTGAAGCCCTTTTTTCTAAACATTTATGGACAGATGATGGATTGGCTTCTCAAGCAAGCATTAAAGGTTGGAAAGCCTCTGTAAATAAAATTATTACAATTCACACTTTACAAGAAAGAGACGATCGCTCACAACAAGCCATTGCTAAGATTTTTGATGATCCTGTTTTCAATCAAAAAGAATATTCAAGTCCAAAATATAGAGACTCAAAATGGGGGCAAGTAAGTTTACCAGGCAACTATGAAGACATTTTTAAAGACAAAGAACCTTTAGATGGTGTGTATTGGTTTCGCAAAAATATTAATATTAAAAAAAGCAATACAGAATACCATTTAAAAATTGATGGAGAGATTGATGATTCGGCTAGAATTTATATCAACGGAAACATCATTGGAACATCTATTTGGAATACTACTCCTAATAATTTTACGATTCCTAAATCGTATTTAAAAAAAGGAAATAATACGATCGCTATTCTTGCTATTGACAGAAGAGGTCAGGGTGGAATAACCGGAGACATATACTTAGAAAACAAGAACAAAGAGCGGTTTTCTTTGAATGGAAAATGGAAATATCAGTTTTATGGGTTTACGAGAAATTATCAATACTTCATCAAATCTTCAGCAAAAATTAAACAGCTATTAAACAATCAAGAAAAATTAAAATCCATTTTTCAAGATGAAACGGTTACTACATTTTGGGATAGAGCAACACTATATGCTTTGCGTGGAGTTTTTGCCGCTGGTGAAACTAAAAAAGCGATGGAATTCTTTCAATTTTACTCTAAAAGAAGGTTGTTAGGAGAACACGTTCCGTATCCTGTAGAAGCATATCCAGAGGGGAATCAACGCCATTTATCAGCAGAAAGTGCTTTGTATTGTAGAGTTGTTACAGAGGGAATTTTAGGAATTAGACCAACAGGTTTTAACTCTTTTTCGTTCTCCCCAAAATTACCTAAACAATGGAACACCATGTCGTTAAAAAACATCAAAGCTTTTAACACCACTTTTACTATTGATATTAAAAAAGTAAATCAACAGTTACAAGTTACAATTGCTAACAAAGAAAAAACTTTTTTTAACAGTCTAATTGATCAAAACAAAACAGTTACAATAGATCTTGATTAAGCCTTTTTGTGAAATTCGTCTATTGTATTTTTAATAACTGCATCAATGGCTGCTTGATCTGTATTGTATTTCATATCTAAACTTTGCTTGTCTGGAAATTGTTCAATCATTACAGTACTAGAAGGGAATGCAAATTCTACTCCTAACCCTTTAGCTAATTTCACAATCGCAATATGTAATTTGTGTTTAGATGATTGTTCTACGCCCCAAGCTAAACTTTTAAAATACACATTTATTAAAATCAACAAAGCAGAATCTCCAAAGCCTGTAAACTCCACATTATAAGAATCGGGTTCAGAACGCGTCTCTGGATGCTCAATGATAATTTCTCGAACCCCTTTTACAAAAGCTTCAATTAATTCTGGAGGCGTATCGTATCGAATACCTACATTGGTATTATACCGCCTATACAAACGCAACCCTTTATTATTGATAACTATTTCAGATAATTTACTATTTGGAATTTGAAAAATAGAAGTGTCTGCAGCTCTAATTCTAGACGATCTAAATCCAACTTCTTCAACCGAACCTTCTACTCCACCCGCTTCAATCCAATCTCCAATATGAAAAGGTTTGTCTAAGAAAATCATAAACGTTCCTATCAAGTTTTTCACAGTGTCTTGAGAAGCCAAAGCAACTGCCAAACCTCCAATCGAAGCTCCTGCAATTACAGTTGTAGCATCGATTCCTAAAACGGTTAACATTTTTAAGATTCCAATAAAGATGACGATTCCTGTTAAAAAATTATTTAGGATTGGTACTAATTGATCATCTAATTTGCTCTGTGTTCTTTCTGTAAACTCAGAATAGATATGCATGGTTACCGTTACTAATTTTAAGAATACATAAATCCAAAAAACAGTTTTTGTAATATTAATTCCGACAAATACCCATTTATTAATTTCTAATCCAAATTGAAATGAAGGAAATACTTTACTCATAAAACTCAACGCAATTAATAAACTAATTGGATGGGCTAATTTCTTTAAAACTTTAGCTATTGCTAAGCTATCATTATGAATAATATAATTGTGAATTTTATGAAGAACCGCATAGGTTAATCGCTTAAAAATAAGATGCAACAAAAACGCTACAAGTAGCATAATTAATAATCCAATAAATTTCCAAACCTCTACATCAAACACTTTTTTATGGCCTAGGCTTGGCATTAATTGTTCAATTTTTAACACATACCAAGGAAAAACATCATTATATATTTCATCTAAATTAGCTATGGTTTCTTGAGAATAATACCAATTGTCTCCAACTTTTTCTACAGATATTAAAGGCATTTCATTTGGAAACAGCACATATTTATGTGCATTCCCTAAGGTCAACGAATCTTTAAAGTCTGAATTTGTTGGCACTTGTTTAAAATCTACAAACAATCCTTTTCCGTCTAAAATCTGCTTTAATTTTATCGCCGCATTTTCAGGTTTCTTTGTAGAATTTGGCAGTATGGTTTGAGCTGCTTTTTCTGGTTGATAAGAATCTGATTGTAAAAAATACAAATGAGTATATATAGTAGCATTAGGATTCTTAAGGTTTACTTTTATAGAATCTTGAGCAGAAATAGTTGCTGTAAATAGTAAAAAAATGAGTACTAATCTTTTCATTTTTAAGAATGTATTATATGTTAATCGTATGTTAAAAAAACATACAAAGTTAAACCTTTTGAAAATTTTAAAGTCAAAGAAGCAGATTAAATAATAATTAAAATTTTAAAAGATGAAAAAAATAGCATTAGTATTAGCATTTATATTTACTGTTTCAGCTGGATATTCACAACAAAGAAAAAGAATGGGTAGAGTTGATTCTATGACACCAGAACAGAGAGCTACATTGTCTGTGAAAAGAATGGCACTTCAATTAGATCTATCTAAAGATCAAACTACTAAGATTACTGCTTTGTATACAGAAATGGGTAAACAAAGAAAAGTAAAAGGAGATCAAATGAGAAAAGATGCAATGGCATCTAAAACAAAATTAGCTAAAATTAAAAAAGAAAGTAAAGACAATGCTGACTTTAAAGAAAAAGTAGAAAAAGCTATTAAATCTGGAGAGCTAAAAAAAGGAGATTTAAATAAAATGAGACGAAGAGTTGATTTTGATTCAGCAAATAAAGCGTTAGATAACAGAATTGAGTTTCAGTCTAAAATGAAAAATATCTTAACTCCTGAGCAGTACGAGAAGTTTACAAAACTTCAAAAACGTAAAATGGGAGATGCTAAAAAAAGAATGGGAGCAAAAAATAAGATGAAAGGTAAAATGAAAAAACGCGGAAAAGGAAAGCGTTAGAAAATAAATGTATTTGTTTGATTGATTAATACAAAAAGCCCGATGTTATGTGAGAGTTCATCGGGTTTTTCATTTAAGATTCCTTAAACCAACTTGCATATTCTACATAATTATTGGCAATTCTATCTATTTCTCCAGAAATCAATTCTTTTGAAATGTCTTTTATTTTTTTAGCTGGAATTCCAGCATAAATAGTTCCGCTTTCTACCCGGGTGTTTTTAGAAACGACAGCTCCTGCTGCAATGATAGAATTACTCTCTATCACACAATCATCCATAATAATACTTCCCATTCCAACCAACACATTATCTTGAATTGTACAACCATGTAAAATGGCGTTATGCCCAATAGAAACATTATTGCCAATAGTTGTTGGCGATTTTTGATAGGTTGCATGAATTACAGCCCCATCTTGTACATTTACTTTATCGCCCATTTTTATAAAATGAACATCACCTCTAATTACAGCATTGTACCAAACACTACAATTTTTTCCCATAGTAACTTCGCCAACAATGGTGGCATTTTCAGCTACAAAACAATCCTCTGGAATTTGTGGCGACTTACCTCTTACAGCTTTAATGATTTTCATTAAAAATTTATTTGATGATTAATTTCTGACCAATACCAAGGGTATTGTCTGTTAAATTATTGTCTTTTTTTAATTGTTGCACTGTAATATTATATTTTCTAGATATAGAATATAAGGTTTCTCCCTTTTTAACAGTATGTGTTTTTCCAATAGCCACTTTTTCTGTTGTTGTTACAGGAGTACTTTTTGGTGTGCTTTTTTTCTCTTCTCTTTTATATTTTTTTAAGTCGCTTTTTTTAACCTTATCAAATTCGTGCAACTCATAATCTTCAATAATTTTGATCAATTTTGTTGGGTATTTTCTATCGGTTGCATATCCTGCTTTCTTTAACCCTCTTGCCCATTTTTTATAATCTGTAGTCCGATAATTAAATAAGAAAGCATATCTTTTTCTGGTAGTTAGAAACTCAGAATGATCGTTATATGAATTCTCTACATAGGTGTATTTCCGAAAGCAATCATCCTTTTTATCATCATCGTGATACACTTTTTTTCCTGTCCAACCTTTATGACATTTTATTCCAAAATGATTGTTCGATTTTGATGCTAAAACACTTCTACCGTTACCCGACTCTAAAATTCCTTGTGCTAAGGTAATGCTGGCCGGAATTTTATACTCATGCATTTTAATAACAGCCAAGGGAGCATATTTTTTTATATAGGTAAGTGTATATTTATTTAGGTTTTTATTTTTCTTCGTAAGGTTTTTTACATGCTGATTCTGTTTTACAGAAGGCATTTTTTTAATGGAAGTGGTTTCTTTTGGTATTTTCTTTTTAGATGAAACCACCGTTTTTTTAGAACCACAACTAACAATAAAGAAGCTTAAAAAAGCTATTAAAATGTATGATTTAAGTTTCATTAAATTGTAATTAGTTCTAAATTTTTGCTTGCTAATTTGTTATTAAATCCTGCTATTCCTTGTAAACCTCCAGTATGAATTATTAAAATTTTACTGTTTTCTGAAAAATAGTTCTTTTTAATTAAATCTACAATTCCAAATACCATTTTTCCTGTATAAATTGGATCTAACGGAATCTTAGTTGCTGAATAAAATTGATTGATAAACGAAACCAAAGCTTCATTATATTTTGCATACCCTCCAAAATGATATTCATGTATCAATTTCCAATTATTCGTTTCATCAACCAAAGTTTCAATTTCATCTTGTAAAAAATCACCTTTCAAAGCAGGAAAACCTATAACCTTTTGATGTTCTTTTGCAGATGTAATCAACCCAGAAATAGTACCTCCTGTTCCAACAGCCACACAAATATAATCGAAAAAAGCATCTTCATTTGTTAAAATTTCTTGACAACCTTTAATTGCTAGCTCATTAGTTCCGCCTTCGGGAATTAGATAAAAATCGCCAAACTGTTCTTTTAAAGAGTTTAAAAATGAATCTGTGGTTTTTTCTCGGTATGCCTCTCTTGTTACAAAATGAAATTGCATTCCGTTTTCTTGTGCTTGTTGTAAAGTGGAATTTGAAGCCAATGTTTTTTCAAAATCGGTTGCCAATTCATCTCCTCGGATTACACCAATCGTTTTTAGTCCAGCTAAATTTCCTGCAACTGCTGTTGCCAAAATATGATTGGAATAGGCTCCTCCAAAAGTCAGTAACGTTTTCTGCTTTTCCTTTTTAGCTTCTTGAATATTGTATTTGAGTTTTCTGAATTTATTGCCAGAAACAAATGGGTGAATTTTATCTTCTCGTTTGATAAAGAGAGTTACTTTTTTTCCTTCTAAAACGGGTAGAAAAATTTGTTGTGTTTCAGATTTAATTAAAGAATTAAACATGGAAGCAAGTTAAGAAATAGATGTAACTTTCTCCTCAACTTGTTCCCATTCAGTTAACAACACCTCTAATTTTGCTTTTTTAGCTTCGTAGTTTTTAAAGAAATTAGGTCTGGTAGAAACCTCGTCATAATGTTGTGCTAATTCAAAATCCATGTTTTCTATTTGGGTTTCTATATCTGCAATTTCAGATTCTATATTAGACAACTTGTTTTTTAATTTCTTCAACTCTTTTTCTTCTTCTCTACTAAGTTGATATGCATCTTTCTTAATGGTTTCTTTTACTTCTTTAACAATCGTTTTCTTTTCAGCTTCGCGCAAATTTTCCATCTTGTGTTCTTCTAAGAAATAATCAATATCACCCAAGTATTCTTTAATTACTTTGTCTTTAAAGCCATAAACAGTTGATGTTAATCCCTGTAAGAAATCTCTATCGTGCGATACAAGAATCAAGGTGCCTTCAAAACTTTTCAACGATTCTTTCAACACATTTTTTGATGCAATATCTAAATGGTTTGTTGGCTCATCCATGATTAGCACATTAAACGGAGATAACAACAATTTACACAATGCCAAACGATTTCGTTCTCCTCCAGAAAGCACTTTTGCTTTTTTGTCTACCGCGTCACCACCAAATAAAAAGGCCCCTAACATATCTCTAACTCGTGCTCTGTTAGAATCCGTTGCTGCATCTTCCATGATCTGCAACACAGTTTTTTCTGGCGGTAAATGTTCAGATTGATTTTGTGCAAAATATCCAATCTCTACATTATGCCCTAATTTTAAATGACCTTTAAACGAAATGTCTCCCACCAACATTTTAGCCAAAGTAGATTTTCCTTGTCCGTTTTGACCCACAAAAGCAATTCTACTGTTACGCTCAATCAATAAATCTACATTTTCTAAGACATGATTATCTCCATAACTTTTGCTTAAATTTTCTGCCTCAACAATAATTTTTCCTGGCTCTTTAGATTTTGCAAAACGAATGTTCATCTTAGCATTATCATCTTGATCAACTTCAATACGTTCAACTTTGTCTAATTGTTTCATTAACGATTGCGCCATAGAAGCCTTACTCGCTTTTGCTTTAAACTTATCTATTAGTTGTTGCTTTTGCTTTATTTCTCTGTCTTGGTTTTTCTGTGCTTGTAATTGCTTTTCTTTGATTTCTCCTCTCAATAATAAGAATTGAGAATAGGGTTTTTTGTAATCATAAATTTGTCCTAGAGAAATTTCTATAGTACGATTTGTAACATTGTCTAAGAACATTTTATCATGCGAAACCAATACAATAGCACCTGAATATCCTTTTAAGAAATTTTCTAACCAAATAATAGATTCGATATCTAAGTGGTTTGTTGGCTCATCTAACAGTAAGATGTCATTATTTTGCAATAATAGTTTAGCCAACTCAATACGCATTCTCCATCCTCCAGAAAACGTGTCGGTAAGCTTGTCGAAATCTTCTCTTTTAAACCCTAATCCTTGTAAAATTTTCTCTGTATCTCCTTGATAATTATAACCACCAAGCAATTCGTAGCGCTCTGTATTATCTGTTAAATCATGAATTAATTGGCTGTATTCTTCACTTTCATAATCAGTTCTTGTTGCCAACTGTTCATTAATTTCATCAAGCTTCAATTCAATTTCTTTAATCTCTTCAAATGCTTGATAGGCTTCTTCTAAAATAGTTCTTCCTTGTACAAAATCTATATCTTGACGCAAAAATCCAATTCTCACATCTTTATCAAAAGCCATTGTCCCTCCGTTAGTTTCAATATCTTTTGACAAAACTTTTAACAAGGTTGATTTTCCTGCTCCATTTTTCCCTATCAATCCTATCCTATCTCCTTTATTTAATTTAAAAGTGATTCCAGAAAACAAATCTGTCCCCATAAAAGAGACTGTTAAATTGTGTACGTTAAGCATGTATTTTTTTGTAATTTTGTGATTGCAAATCTACTTAAAATATTTAGAGTATTCATGTTTAACAAAGGAACAAAAGCGTACAGTGTTTTAAACAATAAATGCCCTAGTTGTCATGAGGGAGATTTTTTTAAAAACAAATTTTCATTCTCTCCAAAAAAAGTAATTCAAATACACGAGAACTGCCCTAAATGTGGTTTTAAATATATGATGGAGCCTTCTTTCTTTTATGGCGCCATGTATGTTAGTTATGGAATTACAGTGGCTATTTTTGTAAGTGTTTTTATCATCGCAAAATTGTTATTTGGGTTAGATATCTTAAGCTCTTTTGCTGCTATCATTATTGTTTCAATCATTCTTATGCCTTTAAACATGAGGCTGTCTAGAATTCTTTGGATAAATATGTTTGTGAACTATAAAAAGCGATAAACAAAGCGCCTAAGAAAACCTTTTAATATCTATTTCTTTATCTAAGGTTTCACCCTTTTCTAGATGATTGAATAAATTTTCAGCAACAGTTGGAGCAATCATCACTCCACGTGTGCCTAAACCGTTTAAAACTGCTAATTGCTGATTGTTTGGATGAACTCCAACCAAAGGTCTTCTGTCTTTTACTGTGGGTCTAATTCCTGCTGTTTGATTGATAATTGTATATGGAACCGATATCACTTTTTTAAGTTTCTCTACCAATTCTTGTTTCCCTTCTTCAGAGGGATTTGAAGTTTTATCTTTCCAGTTAAACGTTGCCCCTACTTTGTATACATGGTTTCCTAAAGGCAACACAAATAAGGTAGATTTTAATAAAAAATCGATCTCTAAATCTGGAGCATGAATGGTTAACAGTTCTCCTTTGGCTTCATTTAAAGGTAAATGATTAAAAAATGGGTTTTGTTTTATTCCAAAGCCTTCGCAAAAAACTACACGAGAAGCTTCAATGTTTTTATAAAACACAACCTCATTTGATAGTTGCAATTGATCATATTCAAATTTTTCAAAAACAATTTTTGATTCATTTTTTAAATATTCTCTGTACGAAGTGACCAGTTTTTCGGTGTCAATCCTTCCCGTTTCATAAACTTCCCCAAATCCAAAATCAGCAATTACACCTTCACTTTTTTCATGAATAACTTCTGAATTCATAAATTTTGAAAGTAGCGGTTTATCTGATGCTTCAAACCAATTATTTTGATCTTCAATAGATTTAAATACTTTTCTTGTTTGAAATTTTACATCAACTTTTAATTGTAATTTTTTTTCTAATCTTTGGTAAAAAGGCAATGCAGTTTCTAGTTGTTTGTCTGCGTTCCAAACTGGTGTAAAACGCTTTAAAATAACAGGGTTATAGACTCCACCTGCTACTAAAGATGATGTTTGTGAATCGTCTTCAAAAACAATAAATGTTTTGTTAGCGTCTATTAATTCCTCAATAAATGCCAAGCCCGCTAAACCTAAACCAACAACAATATAATCTACTTTCATGGTGTAAAAATAAGCTAATAAATACAAAAAAGCGTTCTGAAATTCAGAACGCTTTTTTTGGATCGTTTGTAAACTGACATTAATAATTCCACATATCAATTTCTCTATTCCGAATATCTTCTTTTATTTTATCTGCTTCTAACAATTGAAAAAGCGAGTTGCCTCTAACATAATCTTCAATTCTACGATTACCATAAATATTTTCTGTTCTTACAATAAACGATGAAAAACGTCTTGCATTTAATAAATGATCAAAAGAAATTGGATGTGAAGAACTCTTAGGGTTAAACACTTTTACATCATGTAAAACATTTCTTGCTGCTGGATAAAAAACCCAGAACAATTCATATAAATTATCATCTTCTATTCCGGCAACACCTAGTGTTTGCACATCTGGTCCTAGAGGAGCAATTGCTAACAATCTATATTTTAACTCTCCTTGTCTTTTATCAAAATACCACATTCCTTTAATTTTAAATGCAGTAACATCTTGAGTACTAATTTTAAAAGTATCAATATTGTTTCCATTTTGACGAACATTAAATAGCTTACTTGAAATTTCTTGTCTCGTGATTTTAGAACTAAAGAAAGAGTCTGAATATGCTTCTTTAATCTTCCCTGTTTTAACTCCTTTTAATAAGGTGTCAAATATCGATCTACGCTTGGTTGATATATTGGTTGTATCAATCGGAAAATAATAAGGAAGATTTATTTTTTGATTTAAATCAATTACTTCCCAAACCACTTTAGACCATAATATATCTCTATCATCAATATATCCATAAGGCAAAGGCGCATCATTGTCTGCTAACAATTTTTCGTCTGTTTTCTTACCTATTTGCTCAACTTTTGTTGAATTTAATAAATTGGATTGTGCATTTATTATCCCTGAAGAAATTAATGCTAAAAAAACAATATAAAAACCTTTACAATTCATACTTCTTGATTTAATCTTAATTAGAAATTTCAATACTAACAGGTAATACTTTCTTTAATTTATAAGAGGTATTATTTTCTATAACAGCTTCAATATCAAAGATGGTAATTACATCTCCTCTATTAGCTTTATTAATTGCCTGTTTAGCAGCTGCTGTAAATCCTGTTCCATTCACCAACACCGTTAATTGGCCTGGCACTTTTACTTTAAAACTTGTTACCTTTAGTTTTAAATCAAAAACAAAATCTGGCAATCCCGCTCCTATTACAGATCTTCCAATACTTGTTTTAGGCATTCTTACCATACCAAATTCTCCTCTAACAGATGCTTGTGCTGCTGGAATATCTTTAACCCTAAACTTCTTAGAAGAGTTTATTTTTTTTCCACTAGAAAGTGTTGCTCCAACATTAATGGTCATCTCATCACCTTTACCTGCTTTAATAATAAAACTTGATCCACTTGGAATTATATTACCTCCTGTTGCAGATACTTTTAAATTATTATTACTAACCCCTGGCAAAGAAACTGATACTGGGTTGTCAATTCCACGATATACCACATTCATTGCATCTGCAGAAATAACAGCATCATTTGGTTCTGGAATTACAGTATAAGAACTATTAAATGCTACAGGAACAGACTCGCCGTTTTCAGTAAAGTTAATAATTCCTTTTATATCGTTATTACCTAGTTTAGTGGCTCTTAAATCTAAAATTACTTGTCCAGATTGTACATTTGTATAATCTCGACCATTTAAAGTAACCTTATCTGGCACCATACTCGCATCATATCTTCCTAAAACTACCTTACCTGTCACTTTTTCTCCAACATAATACGCGGTTTTATCAAGTTGTACAATTCCTTTATAATTAGTTAAAGAAACTTCACTTTCTAATTTACCTCCAAGCAAATTTGTTAATATATCGCTTTCAGTATTTTTAATATCCGATTGCATTTGTGTAATATTTGCCAATGATGCAACTAATGGATATCCTTCATAATGATAATTTAACCAAGGTATTTTTTTACCATCTCTATCTGTTTCAACATCTGTATTAAATCTTCTAGTTACAGTTGTTTTTAAATCATTTTTATCTTCTAATGCATTGTTAATGCCTTCTCTAAAAGTTTTTATTTTATCTAAAAATAAATTTCCTTCGTTTGTGTATTTATCACCCTTAAAAAAATAAGAATCTAAAAAATCTGTCTTATCCATAGATTGATAATCTGTTTTATCTTCTATGTCTTTCGTCATTTTAGACTTTAAATCATCTAAATAAGCATAAAAATCATCTGAAATTGATTTTATTTTTTTTGCTTGTTCATTTAATGGACCATACTCAGCTGGTTGATCTGTTGCTTTTGAGCTTAAACTTGCATATGCAGCATTGTTTTTCTGAGTAGTAGTTGCATTGTTCTCTGTAATTCCTTCAGTCATAAAACCAAAAGCAGACAATACTTCTTTACTCATATTCATTGCTAACATTGCAATAAACACAAGGTACATTAAGTTTATCATTTTTTGTCTTGGAGACATTTTTCCTCCTGCCATATCTAATTAGTTTTAGTTTTTAAATAGTACTAATTATTTGCTAGACATTGCTGATAACATACCACCATAAACTCCATTTAATGAAGCCATATTTTGAGCTAAAGACTCCATTTGTTCTTTTAGCTTTTCAGAATTTTCTACTAAAGAATTGTTTAACTCTGTTTGTCTGGTTGCATTTTCCATCTGTAACTGGTATAAACCTGTTAAAGATTCCATTTTAGTAGCAGCTACAGACATTTGTTCATTGTATTTGTTTGTTGCCTCAATAGATTCTGATGTTGCCGTAAGCCCTTTTGCTGCACCATTAAAATCTTTAATACTTTCGCTTAAATTTTTCATTAAAGCGCTATCTAATTCTGCTTCTTTTAATAGGGTGTCTAATTTTTTAGAAAGCAACCCGTTTGCATCTGTTGAAGATTCTTCATCAGCAGTTGTTAATTCTGGGTAAACTTTACTCCAATCTAAATCTTCTTCAACAGGCTCAAAAGCTGAAACAGCAAAAACTGCTGCCTCTACAATTAATCCAATTGTTAACATCATTCCTCCAGTAATTGGACCTATTGAAAAGTGTTGTATTTTAAAAAGTGCTCCAATAATTACGATTGCGGCTCCAAGGCCGTATACCATATTCATTATTTTTTTACTTTGTCTTGACTGTGCCATCTTAATATTATTTTAGGTGGTTTTGTAATTATTCTTTTATTTTACCTAGGTAACTTTGTACGGTTCTAAAACCAATATAACTTCTTGCTGTATCTGCATATTCGTAATCTCTTGAGCTAACTTCTAAAAAGTAAGCAACATCTTTCCATGAACCTCCTCTAATGATCTTTCTCTTGTTTGCTCTATCTTCTACATTCGGATTCATCGTAGACCCAGAATAGTATGAAGATAAGTTATAGGCAGAATTTGTCCACTCTGAAACGTTACCCGCCATATTATAAAGTCCGTAATCATTCGGATTGTATGATTTTGCTTCTACAGTATACAATGCTCCATCTACAGCATAATCTCCTCTAACAGGTTTAAAGTTTGCTAAAAAACAACCTCTATCACTTGTGGTACTTGGACCACCCCAAGGGTATTTTCCAAATTGCAAGCCTCCTCTAGCTGCATATTCCCACTCCGCTTCTGTAGGTAATCTAAATCTTGAAACTTGAGTCGATTTTTTCTTTCCTCTTAAATAATCATTTTTCATTTTTGTTCTCCAATCGCAAAATGCTTCTGCTTGAGGCCATGTTACACCAACAACTGGATAATCACTATAAGCTTGGTGATGAAAATAATCTTGATGCATTGGATCGTTATAAGAGTAATTAAAGTCTTTAATCCAAACTGTTGTATCTGGATAAACACTAACATCTTCCATAATTAAGTAATCTCTTTTTTGAGCTCCTTTTTTTATTGCTGATTGAATATTTGTACGTGCATATCTGTATCTAAATAGTTTAGTGTTTATCGTTCTTTGTCCGTTAACAGAATTCTCTTTTGCTATATAGATAGAATCTACCATTATTTCTACATAATGTTCATCTGGATAATCATTTTTATTCCATTCTATATCTATATCCCAATTTAGGGGTTTGATAGAATCAAAATCATAATAGTTTTCTATCATGTATTTTTGATAAGGTGTTGCGTTGATTGTGTCGTTTACAAAAGCGTAATCGTGTATTCCTCCAGACAAAGCTGTGCCGTTTACATTTCCATCAGATAAAAGAACAACTTCTTCTTGTTTTAATGCCAATTGAGTTCTAATAATAGAATCTCTTACCCAGTATACAAACTGCTTGTATTCACTATTTGTTATTTCGGTTTCATCCATATAATAAGGACGAACAGTTACTGTACGAGTTGGTGAGTTTAAAGCTCCAATAACATCTTCATCTTGCTTACCCATAGTAAATGAACCTCCAGGAATCAATGTCATTCCCATTGGTTTTTCTGCAAACCATTTTCTCTTAGAGTTAACACCTGTTAACTCTCCTCTATCATTTGAACCACAACTATAAAGTAGGGTTACTATCAGTGCAAATAATGCTACTCTCTTCATATTTTTATATTCTTTCCTCAAAAAGTTCGTAAACCTATTATTTTTTTTGATAAAAACCAATCGTTTTTGGACTTTATATTTTAGAATAATTGGTTTTATTTTTTATTTGTATTTACATTAATTTCCTTAATGCATTGTACCATCTTTCAGGTATTTTCTGTTCAATAGCTTCAAGGTAATCTTGGTATGTACATGGTATTAACGCATGTCTTTTGTATTTATTATTTGTAATAATATTTATCTCCATCCACCATCTTCCACTTTTATCACTTTTATAAAAATTGATAGGTTCATCATTTTCTATGAGTACAATAAATTTTTGATAGGTTTCTTTGGTGCAAAATGGATAATCTTTTGCTCTAAAATTAACTCCTTCAATAAAATACCAAATCATTTGAGCAATTAAATGGGCTGTTTGATTGTTATTATCAAACTTAGAATTGTATTCATAAACTCCAAATGAAGTTACCTTGTCACTAATTCCTGCATATCTAGCAATTGCACAAATTTCTTCGCCGTAAAATCCGTTTGGTGATGCATTATTATTTGCCGGGGCGTCACTTTGCCGAACAGAACCGATATCTATACTAACAATATCTGCATCTCTTAGTATTGGCTCTACAACAGTTAAATCTTTTACTTGCCCCAGTCGATACGTATCAAAAAACAAACTATTTAATAAATCTAATTCTTCTTGTGAATTGTAATAGGTCTGATAACCAATATTGCTAAAGTTGAACAAATTATTTGGCTTATCCATTACAATTTTACTCAAATATGATCTCGAATTTAATCCTTCTTCGGTAGATTCAATATCAAATTTACTATCAACAGAAACTAAATTAACTGTTTGCTCTAAATTATCATAAGCTCTATAATTTGCATAAGTGATGTCTTGACTACCACCAATAATAATCGGAATTATCTTGTTTTTAATTAAATAGGATGTTAGAGAACTAACTGCAAAATAAGTGTCTTCTACCGAATTTCCTTTTACTATATTTCCTAAATCTGCAATTTTAGTATGCCAATTTCCAGGAAATAATTGATATAAATGTTTGCGAATTTCAAATAGATGCTCTCCACATGACATATTATCAACAGCGTTTCTATCTTCTTGCACTCCAAAGATTGCTATTTGAGCTGAATCTAATTCTGGAAAGTCGTTTTGTGCTGAGTGTACTTGGATATTCCTACCCAAACTTTGTGCAGACTGAAGCACTAAGTGAGCAATGATCGTGTCTTTTATAGGGGTTAAAAAATCGAAATTCATGTACTTAAATATCCTTAAAGGAATGCAATATAACTAATTGCTATTTCTTTTTAGTAGTTTTTTTTCTTGTTGTTTTTTTCTTCGGTGTTTTTGCTTCAATAATTTTTTCTACTTCGTCTAAAGTTAATTCAGTTGCATCGGTTGTTTTTGGCAATTCAATTTTTAATTTTCCTTTGATAATATTAAATCTACCCCAACGTGCTTTCTCAACTCTAATACCTGCTTCTTCCCAATTATGAATTAATTTATCTCTTTCTTTTTGCTTTTTATCTTCAATTAAAGTTTCTAAATCTTGTTGCGATAAATTATCAAAATCGTACTTTTTATTTACGTTGATAAAAATAGAATTCCATTTAATAAATGGCCCAAAACGTCCAACTCCTTTTTGAATTGGCTTTCCTTCATATTCACCAATTGGAGCGTCTGCTTTTTGTTTTGCAGCAATCAATTCAATTGCTCTTTCTAAATCAACTTCCATAGGGTTTTCACCTCGATCTAATGAAACATACATTGCTCCAAACTTAATATATGGACCAAATCTTCCATTTGAAACTACAACTTCTTCGGCTTCATAGGTGCCTAAACTTTTAGGTAATAAAAATAAATCTAAAGCTTCTTTTAATGTTATTGTTCCTAAATTCTGATCTTTTTGCAAACTTGCAAACAACTTTTCATCATCATCTCTATTACCAATTTGAGCCATGGCTCCAAATTTTCCTAAACGAACTAATACCGTTTTTCCTGTTTCTGGATGTGTCCCTAGAATACGTTCACCACTTTCTCTTTCTGCATTTTCAGACACAAAAGTTACTGTTGGATGAAATTCATTATAAAAACCTTTAATCATTTCAATCCAATCTTCAGCACCATCAGAAATATCATCAAATGAAGATTCTACTTTTGCAGTAAAACCAAAATCTAAAATGTTAGAAAAATTTTCAACTAAAAAGTCGGTTACAATATTTCCGATATCTGTTGGTATTAATTTTCCTTTATCTGATCCTGTTTTTTCTGTTAAAATAGTACTTGTAACTGTTCCAGATTTTAGTATAAATTGCTCATAATCTCTTTCTACACCTTCGGTTTCTCCTTTTTCAACATAACCTCTTCTTTGCACTGTAGAAATTGTTGGTGCATAAGTAGAAGGCCTTCCAATACCTAATTCTTCTAACTGCTTTACTAAAGAAGCTTCGGTAAATCGGTAAGGTGGACTTGTAAAACGTTCTGTTGCAGTAATAAACTCATAAGACAATGTTTCTCCAACAGTTAAATTAGGTAGCATTCCCGCCTGCTCTTCTTCATCGTTATCGATCCCTTCTAAATACACTTTTAAGAATCCTTCAAACTGAATCATTTCTCCGTTTGCAGTAAATATTTTATCGTTTTTAGAATTCTCTATTTTAACATTTGTGCGTTCTAATTTAGCATCACTCATCTGTGAAGCAATTGTTCTTTTCCAAATCAAATCATACAATCGGTCTTGATCATACTCAACATTTATAGAATTGCACTGCATTTCTGTAGGTCTAATTGCCTCATGCGCTTCTTGTGCTCCCTTATTTTTTGTTTTAAAAACTCTAGGTTTACTATATTCGATTCCGTAGCTTTTAGTAATTTCCTCTTTTGCTGCTTTTCTAGCATCATCAGATAAATTTAAGCTGTCTGTTCTCATATAGGTAATTAAACCGGCCTCGTACAAACGTTGTGCAACTTGCATTGTTTTTGCTACCGGATACCCTAATTTTCTTGATGCTTCTTGTTGTAATGTCGAGGTTGTAAAAGGGGCTGCAGGAGATTTCTTTGCTGGTTTTTTTTGTAAATCTAAAATCTTAAAATCTGCCATAACAGATAATTTTAAAAACTGCTCAGCCTCTTCTCTAGTATCAAAACTTTTAGGAATTGACGCTTTAAATGTTTTTCCTTCTTCATTAGAAAATTCTGCAACAACTTTAAAACTTGCAGATGTTTTAAACTCCTGAATGCTACGTTCTCTTTCTACAATTAAACGAACTGCTACAGATTGTACTCTTCCTGCAGACAAACCTCCTTTGACTTTTCTCCAAAGAATAGGAGATAACTCGTATCCAACCAATCGATCTAAGACTCTTCGTGCTTGTTGCGCATTAACCATATCATAGTTAATATCTCTTGGGTTTTCAACTGCTTTTAAGATGGCATTCTTTGTGATTTCATGAAAAACAATCCTTTTTGTGTTTTCATTCTTCAATTGTAATTGCTCTTTTAAGTGCCAAGCAATTGCCTCTCCTTCTCTATCTTCATCACTAGCTAGCCAAACAGTTTCTGCTTTTTTCGCTAATGCTTTCAGCTTTTTTACTACAGCTTTTTTATCATCTGAAACAATATACTCGGGCATAAAATCGCCTTCTACATTAATTCCTAATTCTTTGGATGGTAAATCTGCAATATGCCCAAAACTAGACTCTACTTGAAAATCTTTTCCAAGAAATTTTTCTATTGTTTTTGCTTTTGCAGGCGACTCAACTATTACTAAATTCTTTGCCATAAATCTTCTCGATTGAAATAATTACACCTTATATATAATAGGTGATTTTGGATTGCAAAAGTAGGAAGTTTTTTTTTATAACAAATTTTACTATTCATTTTTAGCTTGTTTTAAGTAAAAATTGAACGATAATTTTCTGCCAATATGTCACTTTCTTTAGAAATTGGTCGTATATTTGCCTTTCATTTTTGAATATGAACATGGAACAAATTGAAAAGGTTATTGATGAAAGTTTGCAAGGAAAAGCACTTGTAAAAGAACATAAATCTGAAAATACGAAGAAACTTTTTATAGAAAGCTATGGTTGTCAAATGAATATGAACGACAGTGAAATTGTAGCTTCAATACTTTCAGAACAAGGCTTTAACACAACTCAACATCTTGAAGAGGCAGATTTAGTTTTGGTAAATACCTGCTCTATTAGAGAAAAAGCTGAACTTACTGTTAGAAAGCGTTTACAGAAATACAATGCTGTAAAAAAAATCAACCCAAAAATGAAAGTTGGTGTTTTGGGATGTATGGCAGAACGGTTGAAAGAAAAATTTTTAGAAGAAGAAAAAATTGTTGATTTAGTTGTTGGTCCAGATGCATACAGAGATTTGCCTAATTTATTAGAAGAAATTGAAGCTGGGAGAGATGCTGTTAATGTTATTTTATCTAAAGATGAAACTTATGGAGATGTTTCTCCTGTTCGATTTAATATCAACGGAGTTTCTGCTTTTGTATCGATTACAAGAGGTTGTGATAATATGTGTACATTTTGTGTGGTTCCGTTTACTCGAGGTAGAGAAAGAAGTCGTGATCCACAAAGTATTTTAGAAGAAATCCAATCCATGGTTGATCAAAATTACAAAGAAATCACATTGCTTGGCCAAAATGTAGATAGTTATTTATGGTATGGTGGTGGATTGAAAAAAGATTTTAACAAGGCATCAGAAATGGCGCAAGCAACTGCTGTAGATTTTGCACAATTGTTAGACATGGCTGCTACTCGTTTTCCAAAAACACGTTTTCGTTTTTCTACTTCTAATCCACAGGATATGAGTTTGGATGTAATTCATGTGATGGCAAAACACAAAAATGTCTGTAAATATTTGCACTTACCTGTTCAAAGTGGAAGCACAATAATGCTTAAAGCAATGAACAGACAACACACCCGTGAAGAATACATGGAACTGATTGATAATATTCTGAAGAATTGTTCCAGAAATGTCTTTATCACAAGACATGATTATTGGTTTTTGTGGAGAAACTGAAGAAGACCATCAAGATACTTTAGTTTGATGGAATATGTGAAGTATGATTTCGGGTTTATGTTTGCTTATTCTGAAAGACCTGGAACTTTAGCTGCTAAAAAAATGGAAGACGATGTACCTTTTGCTGTTAAAAAAAGAAGGTTAGCATGAAGTTATAGATTTACAACAGAGAACATAGTTTATTTAGAACCAAACAACATTTAGGGAAAACTGAAGAATTCTTAATTGAAGGAGACTTCTAAAAAAATCCGATATGCATTGGAAAGCAAGAAACACACAAAACACTGTAATTGTTTTTCCAAAAGGCACTATAAAGTAGGTGATTTTGTAAATGTAAAAGTAGAAGACTGTACTTCTGCCACCTTAATCGGAACCGCAGTTGGTTATTCAGATAATAATTAAATAAAGCTACAAAGGCACAAAGTTACAGAACAACAAAGTTTAATTTAATTTCGAAAACTTTGCGCCTCTGAAACTAAAAAGAAAAATGGAAAACTTACAAGTAATTAAACAACGTTTTGGAATTATTGGTAACGATGATATCCAACTCAACAGTGCTTTAGAAAAAGCAGTTCGAGTTGCTCCTACAGACATTTCTGTTCTTGTTACTGGAGAAAGTGGCGTTGGTAAAGAAAATATTCCTAAAATTATACATCAATTATCACATAGAAAACACGCAAAATATATTGCAGTAAATTGTGGTGCAATTCCTGAAGGAACTATTGACAGTGAATTATTTGGACACGAAAAAGGAGCTTTTACAGGAGCATCCGCAAGTAGAAAAGGATATTTTGAAGTTGCTGATGGAGGAACAATTTTTTTAGATGAAGTTGGAGAATTACCCTTAACAACTCAAGTGACTGTTATTCGTGTTTTAGAAAATGGAGAATTTATTAAAGTGGGTTCATCTCAAGTACAAAAAACAAATGTTAGAATTGTTGCTGCAACAAATTTGAAAATGCAAGATGCCATTCAGAAAGGAAAATTTAGAGAAGATTTATACTATAGATTAAGCACTATAGAAATTCCTTACCTCCCTTAAGAGATCGTAAAGAAGATATTCATTTATTGTTTCGAAAATTTGCTTCAGATTTTGCTCAAAAATACAGAATGCCAACATTCGATTGGATGAAAATGCATTAAATTATTAATCAATTATCGTTTCCCTGGAAACATTCGTCAGTTAAGAAATATTGCCGAACAAATTTCTGTAGTGGAAGAAAACAGATTGATTACTGCCGAAAACTATTGCAATATCTTACCAAATAACCAAGGTAATTTACCTGCTGTAATTGGCGGAAATACTGAAATATCGATTTTTCTAACGAACGAGATATTATGTATAAAATCTTGTTTGATATGCGAAATGACATCAACGATTTAAAAAAGTTGACCTTAGATTTAATGAAAGAATGGCAGATTGATGAAGTACAAGAAGAAAACCATCAATTAATTGAAAAAATATACAAAGAGCAACATTCAAGCACAAATGTAGAAGTTTTCAAATTCCACAAAATCCACACTCCAGAAACAAATTATGACTTTATTGAGACAATAGAAGAAGATGAATCTTTATCTTTACAAGACAAAGAAGTAGAGATGATTAAAAAATCTTTAGAAAAAAACAACAACAAACGAAAATTAGCCGCCAAAGAACTTGGCATTTCTGAACGTACCTTGTATCGAAAAATTAAACAATACGATTTGTAAACCTTGTACTTAAAGTTGAAAAAACTATTTTACATCGCTACTTTTTTATGTTATCTAGTACCTAATAACTTGCTTGCGGTGCTTATTCTTTTACAGGAGGAGATACCGGAAAGCAAAACCATTCAAATTGATTTTTTAGAAATCAATGCACCTTTAGTAGAGCCCTCTTTAAGTCAGCAATTTACACACGATTTTCAAGATTTATTTTTACGACAAACCAATTTAACTTGGTACAATCTCAATGGAGATTTACGTTTGAAGGAGAAATTACAGGCTACAGAGTTACATCCATGAGTGCTACTGCTCAGCAAACGGCAGCACAAAATAGATTAACGAGTCACCGTAAATGTTCGTTTTTACAAGTATTATAGAAAAAGATAGATTTTGAAAAAGCTTTTTCTTTTTATTCATGATTACTGCAAATCCTCAGTTACATTGGTGGTGTATTAGAAGCTGCTTTAGAAGAAATTTTAGAAAGAATTACATCAAGATATTTTTAATGCATCCGTTGCTAAATGGTAGATATTATAACACAAAAAGCTTTACCGAAATATTAAAAAACCCGCAACAAGTTTACTTCTGAAGAAACAGCAGCATTAAAAATGTTATTGATGAATATCCTTATTTTCAAGCTGCAAGAGCTGTTTATTTAAAAGGCTTAAAAGATCAAAGATAGTTTTAAATATAATAATGAACTAAAAATAACGGCAGCATATACAACTGACAGAGCTGTTTTGTTCGATTTTATCACCTCTTCTGAGTTTGCTAAACCAGTAAAAACCTTAAATCCAAAGAAGTACATCAACGAAATAACTAAAAAAATAGTTTCAGAAGAGTTAATTGACATTAAAGAATGAGTTGACTATTGGAAAGCCATTTCTTTTTCAAAAACCGAAACACATTCTTTTAATGAATGGCTCCAACTTCTCAAAAGAGCATTACCGAAATACAGGTCAAAAAAGAAACCATAGACTAAAACGACTATTATTGATAGTTTCATCAAACAAAATCCAAAAATACCTAGTTTCAAGACAGAAAAGAAAGAAGTCTTCTTGGCAGAAAAACAAGACTCTTACGCTAATGACCGAAACATTGGCTAAAGTGTATTTAGAACAAAATAAATATGAAAATGCAATCAAAGCTTATAAATATTAAGTTTGAAATATCCAGAAAAAAGTGGTTTCTTTGCAGACCAAATTAAAAGAATTAGAATTTTACAAAAAAATAAATCATGAGTCTATACACTTGTTTTTATGACTATTAATTGTAGCATGTGCACTAATCTTAATCGTTATGGTACAAAACCCTAAAGGAGGAGGATTATCTTCTTCATTTGGTGGTGGTGGAGCACAATCTATGGGAGGTGTGCAAAACACGAATAACTTTTTAGATAGAACTACTTGGACATTGGCAATTTCAATGTTTGCTTTGATTTTATTAGCAAACTTTTGCTATCCCTAGAGCTAGGCAACAACAAGTCCGCAGTTAGAAGAATACTTAGAACAATTAAGTACAACGCCGACGCAGAACACCGACACAACTCCAGTTACGACGAATGATAGTCTTAACAAATAGATTTATAATAACTATATAAATGCCAACGTAAATGACACGTTGGCATTTTTTTTTGCTACATTTTATAAAGAAACGACATAAGTAAAATTGGCAGTTTTTTAGAATGGCATTATTTCTGACACTATTAGATACATAATAAATATAATCAATAAAAACATACAATGGGATTAAACATTAAACCTTTAGCAGACAGAGTTCTTGTAGAACCATGCGCTGCAGAAACAACAACAGCTTCTGGATTAATCATTCCAGACAACTGCAAAAGAAAAACCTCAAAAAGGAACTGTTGTTGCTGTTGGTAATGGTACAATAGACGAGCCTTTGACTGTAAAAGTTGGTGATACTAGTCTTTATCGGTAAATATGCTGGAACAGATCTAAAATTAGAAGGTCTGATTACTTAATCATGAGAGAAAGCGATATTTTAGCAATCATCTAAATAGCTTTCGCATGCTTAGCATTTATTGAAATTTAAAATTAAATATTGTAAATATTTTACTAAAAGCAAATTAGCAAAAGCTAAAAGTAAAAATTACATAAAAATGGCAAAAGACATAAAATTTGATATTGAAGCACGCGACGGGTTAAAACGTGGTGTTGATGCATTGGCAAATGCAGTAAAAGTAACCTTAGGTCCTAAAGGAAGAAACGTTATTATTTCAAAATCATTTGGAGCGCCAACTGTAACAAAAGATGGGGTTACTGTTGCAAAAGAAATTGAACTTGAAAACGAGTTGAAAACATGGGTGCTCAAATGGTAAAAGAAGTTGCTTCTAAAACCAACGATTTAGCTGGTGACGGAACAACAACTGCTACAGTTTTAGCACAAGCAATTGTAAAAGAAGGCTAAAAAATGTAGCTGCTGGTGCAAATCCAATGGATTTAAAACGTGGAATTGACAAAGCTGTAGCTGCAATTGTTGCAGACTTAGAAAAGCAATCACAGAAAGTTGGAAATTCATCAGAAAAAATAAAACAAGTTGCTGCAATTTCTGCAAATAACGACGATACGATTGGCGATTTAATTGCAACGCTTTTGGCAAAGTTGGTAAAGAAGGTGTGATTACTGTTGAAGAAGCAAAAGGATGGATACCTATGTAGATGTTGTAGAAGGAATGCAGTTTGATAGAGGTTATTTATCTCCTTACTTTGTAACTGATGCAGACAAAATGATTGCAGATTTAGAAAACCCATACATTTTATTATTTGATAAAAAATTTCTAACTTAAAGAAATTACTTCCAATTTTAGAACCTGTTGCTCAATCTGGCAGACCTTTATTAATTATTGCAGAAGATGTAGACGGTCAAGCGTTAGCAACATTAGTTGTAAATAAATTACGTGGTGGATTAAAAATTGCTGCTGTTAAAGCTCCTGGATTTGGAGACAGAAGAAAAGCAATGTTAGAAGACATTGCTATTTTAACTGGTGGAACAGTTATTTCTGAAGAAAGAGGTTTTTCTCTTGAAAATGCAACATTAGATTTATTAGGTACTGCAGAAACAGTAACTATTGATAAAGACAATACAACTGTTGTAAATGGATGCTGGAAATGCAGCTGAAATTAAAGCACGAGTCAACCAAATTAAAGCACAGATAGAAACAACAACTTCTGATTATGACAAAGAAAAACTACAAGAACGTTTGGCTAAATTAGCTGGCGGAGTTGCCGTATTATATGTTGGGGCTGCATCTGAAGTTGAAATGAAAGAAAAGAAAGACCGTGTTGATGATGCTTTACATGCAACAAGGGCTGCTGTAGAAGAAGGAATTGTTGCTGGTGGTGGTGTTGCTTTGGTTCGTGCTAAAAAAGTGCTTGACAAACTAACAGCCGACAACTTAGACGAACTAACAGGGATTACAAATTGTTAGCAAGAGCTATAGAAGCTCCATTGAGAACTATTGTAGAAAATGCTGGCGGAGAAGGCTCTGTAGTTATCAATAAAGTACTTGAAGGTAAAAAAGATTTTGGTTATGATGCAAAATCAGACGAATATGTTAGATATGTTAAAAGCAGGAATTATTGATCCGAAAAAAGTAACTACGTGTTGCTTTAGAAAACGCAGCTTCTGTTGCAGGAATGATCTTAACCACTGAATGTGCATTGATAGACATTAAAGAAGACAACCCTGCTGGTGGAATGCCTCCAATGGGTGGTGGAATGCCAGGAATGATGTAATGGCAGCACGCTAAAGACAAATTTAAAAACCTCGAGAACTTCTCGAGGTTTTTTTATGGAATGATTTTTGTAAAAAATAGAATAAACTAACTACCTTTAAGTTATGAGAAAAACAATTCACCTACTTATTTTTCTATCGATGTTGACTGCTTCTTGTTTTGGACAAGAAAAAGAATCGTTAGATTCTTTATATATCAATTATTTTAAACTAACTAGAGAGATCCCATACCTACACTTAAACAAAAGCACGTTTATTGAGGGAGAAGAAATTTGGTTTCAAGCCTATGTGTTAAATCAGAAGACAAAAAAACTAGATAAAAGCACCCGAAATTTATATTGTACTATTTATGATGAAAAAGGTAATTTTAAACAATCAAAATTACTTTTTGTGAAAAATGGTATTGCTGATGGGAGTATTAAGATTGATTCAACTTTTACCAAAAACACTTATTACATCAAAGCATCAACAAATTGGATGCGTAATTTTGAAGAAGACGAATCTTTTATCCAAAAAATACAAATTCTTGGGAGTAAAAAATCTTCAGAAAACACTATTGATTCAAATAGCAATTATGATTTACAATTATTACCAGAAGGTGGTCATTTAGTTGAATCTACAAACGCAGTTGTTGGGGTAATTATAAAAGACAAGAACAACAAAGGCTCAAAAATAAAATCTGGGGTTTTATTAGATGATAAAAACAACGTTTTAAAACAGATAAGCACCAATCAATTTGGCTTGGGAAAAGTGAATTTTTATTACAAACCAAATAGCAATTACAAGGTTAAAATTACAACACAAGACAATGTAGTTATTGTGAAAAATATTGAGCCTGCAAAAAAAATTGGTCTTACTCTTAACGTTGTAAATCCAAATTCCACGATTATTAAATTGACAATGCAGACTAATAAAGAAACCTTGAAAAACGCTGCAAACAACAAGTATCATATTTATATACACAACACCTCTTCTATCATTAAAAGTTCGTTTTCTTTAAAAGAGAACACCTTTTCTTACAACTCCTTTTTATCTGTTAAAAAATTACAAAAAGGATTAAACATAATTACTGTTTTAAATGATAAAATGCAACCAATTCTAGAAAGGGTTTTTTTTAATAACCATAATAACTTGTATTCGAATATTACATTTAAAACTATTTCCAAGTCTAGGGATTCCCTAACAATAATGCTAAATAAGGACAACATACAAAACCATTATTTAAGTGCTACTTTTTTGCCAGAAAGCACTAAAAGTTATTCTTTAGAAAACACGATGTATTCTAAATTTCTTTTAAAACCATATATAAAAGGGGATGTTGAAAACAGTTCGTATTATTTTAAAAATACTAACAGAAAAAAACTAGCAGATTTAGATTTGTTGCTATTAACTCAAGGATGGAGCAAATACAATTGGTACAACATTTTTAATGCAACTCCAAAGCAGAGATTTGACTTTGAAGTTGCAATGTCTGTAGAAGGTATAGTAAACATGAATAATTTAGATAAAGATGCAAAAGTGGTTCTATTTTCCTCTAATAATGCTCTTCTATTAACTGCTCCTATAATTAACAACAAGTTTTCTTTTAACAATATTTATTTATCAGATTCTACCAACGTTAGTTTCTCTATCCAAGAAAAAAACAAGCTTAAAAAGCCTCAAATTTATGCTGATTTTTCACCAAAATTAAACACTAATAATATTGTTTTAAACAACTACAATAATTCCAACGCTCTCAACCTAAATATAAATGATTTTATAAAAGAAAGCATTCTTCTAGATGAAGTAGAAATAAAAGGAAAGTCAAAATTGAAATACAAACCAAGAAGATCAGGTTCTTATCAAACTTTTAAAGTTTCAGACGGCTTAATTCCTAAAAGAACTAACATTCTTACTTTTTTAAGAACTCGTGGTTTTAACATAAGAGCAGATAATTCTCAAGGAGCTTCTATCTCTACAAATAGAGGTAGTAATAGAGGTCCAATTAGTATTTTAGATTTAGGCGGAGGAAACAATAATAATATTAGTACGCCAGGCATTACTGGAGATTTTGTTAAAGTATTTTTAGACAACACTCAGATTGTAAGTCAATATGAAAATGATTTATATATGATTAATCATTTAAATGTAGAAGATTTTGACGAAATACATTATTCAAAATCTTTTGGTGGTGAAATCTATTTATTTACTAACCCTAATGGTAGATTTACCAATAAAAAAATGTTTTTAACAAATGCATTACCCCTTGGTTTTTCTAAATCGAAAGAATATTATCAACCAAAATACTATTCGACTTCTTCAGATATTTTTAAAAATTATGGAACCATTTTTTGGAAATCAAAAATCTTAATGGATAAGGATACCTATACTTTTAAAGTTCCTCATTTAAATCAAAAAAATATAAAAATTTATATTGAAGGCATTACGAGCGAGGGCTCAATAATTTTTGAAGAAAAAGTTATTCAATTAAAATAAGTAACATAAAAAAACTCGAGAATTTCTCGAGTTTTTTTATGTCTTTTAATGATTTTCGTGTGAATCGGTTTCTTCTTTCACCTTCTTTCTCAGCTTCATTTTACACACTGGACAATTTCCTTCTTTCTCATAGGTTTTACCTTTTTCACAGTCCATTGGACATTGATATACATCTTTAGAAGCAACTGTTTTAGTTTCTTTTTCTACTAAAACTTGTTCTTTTTTCTCTTCTTCTTGTCCTGTTTTACATGCTGTAAATACAAAACTCATTGAGCAAACAATTGCTATTACAAATACTGTTTTTTTCATTTTTTTATTTTATAAATTGTACACTATCTTTTTTTGTTTTTATTAGAACTTTTTTAACCTATTCAATTTCATATAATAAAAAGCCGGAAAAAGTACTAGTAAAAACAAAGGGTGAATTAAAAATCTTCTTATATAAAAAGGCAATAAATACCCCTCTTTAAAATCGCCTTTTAATAAAAAACCAAAGATAACGATTAGTATTAAAAAAGCAAGAATTAAAAAGAATCCCGCAAATTTCACATAACTTCTTTTGTTAAAAGACAAATAAATAATTCCTAATGTAATTAATGAGTTTAATATATATCGAAACAACATATCAACTAACAACTTCAAATTATTTACTTCTGGCATACTAGAATACAAATAATCATTTTGAAAATAGATAATCAATGGATCATAAAACAAATCATTTTCAAAAGCCCTAATTAAAAACAACATTGCAATCAGCACAAATAGCAAACTATATTTTAGCGGTTTATTCATTTTTTAAGATGTGAAAATTTTTGAACCCAAATTACCCATAATAGAAATGTTGTTCCATAAATAATTGCAGGAAAAACTAAATTATGTAACAACATTTGTTGATTTGGATAGTGATACAACATCATTGTTAAAAAAGCAATTCGCAAAATATTGATCAAATAAATAATGAGACTACCCAGAATTGCAAAAATTATTGTTGCTTTTTTTGGTCCAGAAAACGCAATAATAAAAGCTATAAATAAAATAATAATGCTAATAGAGTTACAACCTTCTATTACTCTAGCCACATAAATATTATTTACTATTAATTTTACAGACATTTCTGCATTATGCTGAACACTGGAAACCTGATAACCTAAAGTAGTTAAAACCGAAACCGTTTGATCTGCTACGGCACTTGTTATCGGAGCACATTGAAAACCCGTATCTTTAACCTGAAATCTATTTAAGTAAATAGCGTAAATAGCAAAAAGCAGAAAGTATACTACAAAAAATTTAACTAAAAAAAGGGTACTATTTTTATACTTATTCAACACAAAATTTATTTATTTTGCAGCATTAATAACCAAGCTTAACAAATTTAAGTAATTCCAATTAAAACAGCATGAAACTAGATACTTTAAAACAAAATATTTCTTTAATAATTGAAGGATCAAATAGTAAAGAAAATAAATTACAATCAATTTGTGATTATTTAGAAGCAGAAGTAACATATTATGATTGGGTTGGATTTTATTTTAAAAATGGTGATAAAAACGAATTGAAATTAGGGCCATTCACGGGAGAACCTACGGAACATACCATTATCCCCTTCGGAAAAGGAATTTGTGGTCAAGTTGCTATTAGCAATCAAAATTTTGTGGTTCAAGATGTAAACTCTCAAGATAACTATATCTCTTGCGGATGGAAAGTAAAGTCAGAAATTGTGATTCCAATTTTTGTCAAAGGAGAAAATATTGGACAAATTGATATCGATTCGCATACTGCTAATATATTTACAAAAAAAGATGAAGAATTACTAGAGTTTGTTTGTAGTAAAGTTTCAACCTTACTATAATTTTAATTTTTGAAAATTTTTTTTATATTTGTTTATATAAATAACAATTTTGTTAAATCATTAACCCCCCTTATAATGAAAACAGAAAGTACAACTTCTTACGTCTTTTATAAAGGACGTTTTCAAAAAGAAAAAAAAGAAAAGCAATCTTTTTTAGAAAAATTCACAGAGCGTTTTAGAGAATTCCTAGAAAGCGCGGATTAGTAACCTTATGTTTTTAAGTCAAAACTGCAGATAAAAAATCATTAATTTTGAATGGATTAATATGCAGTTTTGACTTAAAAAAATGGTTAGGAATCATGATTGAATTTTCATTTTAGAATCAAAAAAATTGAAATAAGAAATTTGCTTATTGGATTAAAAACAAGTAACTTTTAATTTTACACTAGTAATAAATAAATCCCCCGTAATGATGAAAAAAGATTTTTTTACTATCAAAAGACTTTTTACAAATATTTCTGAAGAAAAAATGGCCGATGACATTTTTGAAGAATTCACTGAAAACTACAACCAATTAGTTGCTGATTTTAAAGCAAGTTTAGTTGTTTAATTTTTACTTATTTAACCTTGTAAAAACTTTTGAATTTTAGTAGCTTTGTGTGCTTAACAACCTATCAAAATGACCAGCACAAAAACTATTAAATCTGCCTTAATTTCTGTTTTCCATAAAGACGGACTTCAACCATTAGTTGAAAAATTAAACGAACAAAATGTAACAATTTATTCTACTGGTGGAACTGAAAAATTCATCAAAGACCTAGGAATACCTGTAATTCCTGTTGAAGATGTAACTTCTTACCCTTCTATTTTAGGCGGCAGAGTTAAAACCTTACATCCCAAAGTTTTTGGAGGTATTTTAAATAGACAAAACCATGAAGGTGACGTTGCAGAAATGAAAGAATTTCAAATTCCGCAACTAGATTTGGTAATTGTTGATTTATATCCTTTTGAAAAAACAGTTGCCTCTGGTGCATCTGAAGTAGACATTATTGAAAAAATTGACATTGGGGGAATTTCATTAATTAGAGCTGCAGCAAAAAACTTTAAGGACACCGTAATCATTTCTTCAATGCAGCAGTACAATGATTTTTTAGCATTGATCTCTGAGAATAATGGTTCAACCTCTCTTACAGATAGAAAAAAATTAGCCAAAGATGCGTTTAATGTTTCATCGCATTATGACACTGCTATTTTTAATTATTTCAATAATAATGAAGAGCCGGTTTTAAAGATTAGCGAAACAAATGGACAGGTTTTAAGATATGGAGAGAACCCACACCAAAAAGGATTTTTCTTCGGTGATTTAGAAGCTATGTTTGATAAATTACACGGAAAAGAGTTAAGTTATAATAATTTATTAGATGTTGATGCTGCTGTAAATTTGATGTTAGAATTCAAAGGAGAAGCACCAACATTTGCGGTTTTAAAGCACAATAACGCTTGTGGATTTGCACAAAGAGAAACAATTAAGCAAGCTTATGTTGATGCATTAGCTGGAGATCCTGTTTCTGCATTTGGCGGAATTTTAATTGCAAATACAGCAATAGATAAAGAAACAGCTGAAGAAATTCATAAATTATTTTGTGAAGTGGTTATTGCACCATCTTATTCAGACGATGCATTAGCTATTTTAAAAGGAAAGAAAAATAGAATTATTTTAGTTCAAAAAGAAGTTGAATTACCAAAAACAACTATTAGAACTTGTTTAAATGGTGCTTTAGTTCAAGATAAAGATTATATTACAGATTCTTTAGAAGATTTAACTTACGCAACCAACAATAAACCATCAGAAAGTCAGTTAGAAGATTTATTATTTGCCTCTAAATTGTGTAAAAACACAAAATCGAATACAATAATATTAGTTAAAAACAAACAATTATTAGCTGGAGGGACAGGCCAAACAAGTAGAGTTGATGCATTAAAACAAGCAATTGAAAAAGCTACAAGTTTTAACTTTAGTTTAAAAGATGCTGTCATGGCAAGTGATGCATTTTTTCCTTTTCCAGATTGCGTAGAAATAGCTGGTAATGAAGGAATAACGAGTGTTATACAGCCAGGAGGATCAATTAAAGACCAACTAAGCATTGATTACTGTAATGAACATAATATTTCAATGGTCTTAACAGGAACTAGGCATTTTAAACACTAGTTAATAACTATTAAATATTGTGTAATTTGAACACAGAAATTTAGTAGATTTGTAAGAATACATTATAAAAATAAAAAAAAGATAATTTTATGGGTTTTTTCGATTTTATGACGGAAGATATTGCGATCGATTTAGGTACCGCAAATACACTTATCATTCATAATGGTAAAGTGGTAATAGATAGTCCGTCAATAGTTGCCCGAAATAGAATCACTGGTAAAATTATTGCTGTTGGAAAAGAAGCCAACTTGATGCAGGGAAAAACGCATGAAAACATAAAAACGATTCGTCCGTTAAAAGACGGAGTTATTGCAGATTTTCAAGCATCAGAAGAAATGATTAAAGAATTTGTAAAACAAATTCCGTCCATCAAAAAGAGATTATTTCCACCAGCATTACGCATGTTAATTTGTATCCCTTCTGGAATTACAGAAGTTGAAAGACGAGCTGTACAAGATTCTGCAAGACACATGAATGCCAAAGAAATTTATCTAATTTTTGAACCAATGGCAGCAGCTATCGGTGTTGGTATAGATATTATGGAGCCTAAAGGAAATATGATTATTGATATAGGCGGAGGAACTACAGAAATTGCTGTAATTGCATTAGCAGGTATTGTTTGTGATCAATCTGTAAAAGTTGCGGGCGATTTGTTTACAAGTGATATTATGTATTATATGCGTACCCAACACAACTTATATGTTGGAGAAACTACTGCAGAAAAAATTAAAATAAATATTGGTGCAGCTACTGAAGATCTTGATTCTCCACCAGAAGACATGTTAGTTCAAGGTAGAGATTTATTAAGCGGAAAACCAAAACAAGTTCAAGTTTCCTATAGAGAAATTGCAAAAGCTCTAGACAAATCTATTTTAAGAATAGAAGATGCTGTAATGGAAACCTTATCTAAGACTCCACCAGAACTAGCTGCAGATATTTACAATACAGGTATATATTTAGCTGGCGGGGGCTCTATGCTTAGAGGTTTAGACAAACGTTTATCTAGAAAAACAGACCTACCTGTATATGTTGCGGAAGATCCTTTAAGAGCTGTTGTTAGAGGAACCGGAATTGCTTTAAAAGAGATTGAAAAATACAAAAGTGTATTAATGAAATAAACACATTTGACTCTTTTCTATGCAACAATTAATTTATTTTTTTAGAAAGTATAAATATTTTCTGTTTTTTTTGTTGCTAGAGTTTATTGCCATCTTTTTTACAATCAACAACAACAACTTTCATAAAAGCAAATTTATTAGTTCTGCTAATGAAATAACTGGTGGGTTGTATGAAAAGACAACACAAATTTCTAATTACTTCAATTTAAAATCTCAGAATGAAGAATTGATTTTAGAAAACAAAAACTTAAAGAATTTATTAGAAAAATATACTTCTAAAGAAGATTCTACTTTGCGTGTTTCTGTTATAGACACAATCAATTATCAACAAAAATACACATACACTGAGGCTAAAATCTATAGCAATAACTTTAACAATCCCAATAATTTCATCCTACTAAACAAAGGAAAAAATCATGGGATTAACATTGAAATGGCCGTTGTAAATAGTAAAGGAATTATTGGTATAACAGAAGATGTAAGTGCTAATTACGTTAGAGTTCAATCAATTTTAAATAGCAACAGCAAAATTAACGCAAAGTTAAAAAACAGCTCACATTTCGGGACATTGATTTGGGACGGAAAAGACTATAATATTGTTCAATTAGAAGATATTCCCAGACAAGCAGCAATCAAAGTTGGAGATACAATAATTACTGGAGGAAAGTCAACTATATTTCCTGAAGGAATTTTAATCGGTACAATTCAAAAAATTAATACTGAGAGCAGCAACAACTCTTTAGACATCAAGTTATTTAATGACATGAGTAATATTGACAATGTTTATATTGTTACAGCCTTAGACAAAGAAGAAATAAGAACTTTAAACAACGCTATAAATGAATAAAGCTCTTTACATTACTTTTTTGTTTTTATTTCTGTTGTTTCTACAAGTCTTTTTACTAAACAACATTTTGTTTTTAGGATATATAAATCCATATTTATATGTTGCTTTTGTTATTTTTTATCCTTTAAAAGAAAGAACGATACCTCTTTTTATTTCTTTCATTTTTATTAGGATTATCAATTGATTTCTTTTCTGATTCTGGAGGAATCAATGCTTTTTCATCGTTATTTATTGCTTATTTAAGACTTTTTTTGATTCGTGTTATTTTTAGAAAAACCGAACAAGATTATTTACTCTTTAATTTAGATCAAGAGCCTTTTGGTAAAGTTTTTAACTTATGTGATAACTTTAATTCTAATACACCACTTCATTTTATTTTCTTTAGCTAACTTTAGCTCTCAAAACTTTTTCAAGTGTTATTGTAAACACTTTGTACTCAAGTATTTTTACTTCAGTTTTGTTTTTTTTAGGAACTTACTTTATTAGAAAGAAAAAATAAATGAAGCGTAGCTCTTTACTTTACTTTTTTATAACTCTAGCAGGGCTCATCTTTATTGGAAGGTTATTTCAGTTACAGGTTATTAATGGAGCAGATTTAGATCCAATATAATAATGCCGCTGTAAAAACTAACTACGATTATCCTGAACGAGGATATGTTTATGATAGAAATGGAAAATTACTGGTAGCAAATCAACTGTCTTATGATGTAATGGTTCAGCCAAATGAAGTAGAACCTTTAGATACCATTAGAATTTTGTAACCTATTAAAAATTGATCTAGATTATTTTAAGCGAAAGATACAAAAGCTAAAAGTTATTCACCTTGCTTACCTTCTGTTTTTTTAAAACAATTAGCTAAAGAGGATTTTGCTTTTTTACAAGAAAAGCTACATAAATTTAAAGGATTTTATATTCAAAAGAGAAATATTAGAAATATCCTATTAAGTTCAGCTGCAAATGTTTTGGGTACATAAGTGAAGTAAATGAATTAGAAGCCAAAAACAATCCTATTATCAACAAGGAGAATTAATTGGAAGTAGTGGTATAGAAAAAGTCATACGATTCAATTCTACGAGGAATAAAAGGAAAAAAGTTTTTACATAGAAACGATTTAACAAAGTTACTGGATCATATAAAGACGGTGAATATGATACGCTAGCTGTAAACGGTCAAGACATTACCTTAACCATTGATAGTGAGCTTCAGCAATATGGAGAATTATTAATGTCTGGAAAGCGTGGTGGAATTGTAGCAATAGAACCATCAACTGGGGAAATACTAGCACTCAGTTATCATCTCCTACATACGATCCAAATATGATGGTTGGAAGACAAAGAGCATACAACTCAACCATTCTTATGGATGAAAAAAACCTCGACAAGCCTACTTACGATAGAAGTTTACAGGCAACATACCCGCCCGGATCTCCCTTTAAACTCATCAATGCCCTTAATTGGATTCAAGAAGGTGTTATTGATGAAAATTCTGCTGTATATTGTTACGGAGGCTATAGATACGGGCCAAGAAAAGGCGCTTTTCATGGGTGCCATTGTGATATTTTTGGAGGTCCAATTAGATTACATACTGCTATTTCTAAATCGTGTAATAGCTATTTCTCTACAACTATCGAAAAATAATTGACAAGAGAAACAGCAAGTGTTGGGATGGATAATTGGAGTAAACATGTTAAAAGTTTTGGCTTAGGAAACTATTTAGGATACGATTTACCTGCAGGTCAGAAAGGATTAATTCCAGATGGTAATTATTACGATTCTCGCTATAAATATTCTTGGAATGGTCCTACAAATATATCCAATGCTATTGGGCAAGGTGAAGTTTTAACCACGCCAATTCAATTAGCAAATGTTACTGCTGCAATTGCAAATAAAGGCTATTTTTTTACACCTCATATTTTAAAAAAAGTCAAACGATAAAAACATTATAAACACAAATATATACGTTCCTAAAAAAACGACGATTGACTCCTAAACATTTTGACCCAATCATTGAAGCGAATGCACGAAGTTTTTAAAACTGGAACGGGAAAATGGAGTCAACATAAAAGGAATTGAAATTGTGGAAAAACAGGAACTCTCAGAAAATCTTCACAATCATTAATGGTGTTAGAAAACAATTCACAGAGATCATTCTATTTTAGTTGCATTTGCTCCAAAAGAGAATCCTAAAATTGCAATTGCTGTTTTTGTTGAAAATGGCGGTTATGGATCTACAATTGCTGCACCAATTACAAGTTTATTGATAGAGAAATACTTAAACAGAAAAAATAACAGGCAATAATAGACAGTGGATAGAAAACAATATGATTAATCTTAGTTTAAGAGACATCTATAATCAAAAGGAAATAATTCCAAAAACAACACTTAGAAGATTGCGAGCAGGAACGAAATAACATTTTTTATGGTGTAGATTGGATTTTAATAATTCTTTACATTGCATTAGTCGGTTTTGGCTGGATGAATATTTATGCATGCTACAACGAATGATGTAAACTCTGAAGTTTTAGACTTTTCTACCAAATACGGAAAACAGCTTTTATGGATTAGTTTATCTGTTCCGTTAATCATTTTTATCCTTTTTTTCAATTCAAAATTCTACGAAAAATTTGCAAGCATACTGTATTTAATAGGCATTCTATCTTTCAGTGCTGGGCTTTTTGTTTTTGGGAAAAACATTAATGGCGCACACTCTTGGTATGCATTTGGAAGTGTTATGGTTTGCAGCCCTCTGAATTTGCAAAAGCATTTACGGCTTTAGCCGTAGCAAAATTGTTAAGTGACCGACAATACAACTTTAAACTAGTTAAAAATCAAATAAAAGCATTTATCATCATTTTTTTACCCGCTATTTTAATTGCACTTACAGCCAGATGTGGGTTCTGCTTTTGGTATATCTAGCTTTCTTTTTTGTTTTGAATAGAGAAGGCTTAACTTTGAACTATATTATATTTGGTTCCATTGCGATTGTTCTCTTTTCTATTAACCTTGCTATTTTGGCCCTATTGCAATTATTTTCATGGTGTTTGGCTTATTATCTATTCTGGTCGTTTACTTTTTAAAAAGAACGGACAAAGGCTTTTTAAGGTTCAATTGGCATAAAGTATTGGGAATCTATTTAATTTTTGGTTTGTATATTTTTAGTTCTGGATATACTATTTAATAATGTATTTGAGCAACACCAAAGAGATCGGTTCGAAATTCTTATTAGGCATCTCTAAAGACACTAAAAAAATTGGATACAACTCTTATCAATCTGTACTAAGCGATTAGTTCTGGAGGCGGATTTGGGAAAGGGTTTTTACAATGGAGATTGAACTCAAGGAGATTTTGTTCCCGAACAACATACAGATTATATTTTTAGTACCGTTGGCGAAGAATGGGGTTTTTTAGGAAGCTCTTTGGTTATCATTTTATTTATGCTACTACTCTATCGGATTATTTACTTAGCAGAAACACATAAAAATAAATTTGGAAGAATTTACGGGTATGGCTTGGCTTCCATTCTGTTTTTTCATGTCATTATAAACATCGGAATGGTAATACAATTATTACCAACTGTAGGAATTCCTTTGCCATTTTTTAGTTATGGTGGATCTTCTTTATGGGGATTCACGTTGCTTTTATTTATCTTTATTAAGCTAGATGCAAATAAAAGTTACGATTGGTAACACAAAAATTTATTTATAAAAACAAAAAGCGTTCTGAAGTTCAGAACGCTTTTTTATGATTTTTTAATCTAGAAATTAAAGAGCAGCTACGTGCTTCGTTAATTTAGATTTTAAATTTCCTGCTTTATTAACATGAATAATGTTATTCTTTGCTAACTTATCTAGCATAGCAATAACAGAGGGCAACATTGCTTCAGCTTCTTTCTTATCTTCAACTGCACGCAAGTTTCTTACAGCATTTCTTGTTGTTTTATGCTGATACTTGTTTCTTAATCTCTTAGCCTCGTTAGTTCTAATTCTTTTTAAAGCTGACTTATGATTTGCCATAGTGTTTGTTTTAGTTTATTTTTAAACTTGTAGTCCGTACGGGAATCGAACCCGTGTTACCAGGATGAAAACCTGGCGTCCTAACCCCTAGACGAACGGACCATTACAATCTTATGCCGATTGCGGGTGCAAATATACAACGTTTTTAAAACTCTGCAATAAAATTTTAATTTTTTTTATAGAATTTTAATATGCCTTTGCAAACAACACTTTTCTGCTCGATACTTCTCCTGAATACACACAAATTCCTTCTTCATATTTAGCATCATTCGGAATACATCTTATCGTTGCTTTTGTAATTTCCTTTATCTTGTCTTCTGTTTCTTCTGTTCCGTCCCAATGTGCCAAAACAAAACCCCCTTTATTTTCAATTACTTCTTTAAATTCATCAAAGGTTTTAACTTCAGTAACATGATTATTTCTAAATTGAACTGCTGTATCAAAAAGGTTATCTTGAATTTGATTTAATAAGTCTTCAATAAAATCAACAACAGTATCTTGAGAGACCGTTTGTTTTTCTAAAGTGTCTCTACGCGCAACCTCTACTGTGTTATTTTCTAAATCTCTAGCCCCAAATGCTATTCTCACAGGAACTCCTTTCAATTCATATTCTGCAAATTTTGCTCCCGGCCTAAATGTATCTCTATCATCAAACTTAACAGAAATTCCTTTTTTTCTAAAAGCTTTTACAAATTCTGATACTTTTTCTGATATAGCATCTAATTGCTCTTCATTTTTATAAATTGGTACAATTACAACTTGAATTGGCGCCAGTTTTGGTGGAAGCACCAAGCCTAAATCGTCTGAGTGGGTCATTATTAAACCACCAATTAAACGAGTTGAAACTCCCCAAGAAGTGGCCCAAACATATTCTTGCTTCCCTTCTTTAGAAGTGTATTTTACATCAAACGCTTTAGCGAAATTTTGGCCTAAAAAATGTGATGTTCCAGCTTGAAGCGCTTTTCCATCCTGCATTAATGCCTCTATTGTAAAAGTATCTTCTGCTCCTGCGAAACGTTCGCTTTCTGACTTTGATCCTTTTACAACTGGCATTGCCATAAAATTCTCTGCAAACTCAGCATAGACTTCTTGCATTTGTTTTGCTTCTGCAACTGCTTCTTTTTTTGTTGCATGAGCAGTATGCCCTTCTTGCCATAAAAACTCTGCAGTTCTTAAAAACAATCTTGTACGCATTTCCCAACGAACAACATTTGCCCATTGATTTATCAATAAAGGTAAATCTCTATAAGACTGAATCCATCCTTTATAAGTACTCCAAATAATTGCTTCAGAAGTTGGTCTAACCACCAATTCTTCTTCTAATTTTGCTTCTGGGTCTACACGAAGCTTACCTGGCTTATCAGGATCATTTTGTAATCGATAATGGGTAACCACTGCGCATTCTTTTGCAAATCCTTCCGCGTTTTTTTCCTCTGCTTCAAACAAACTTTTAGGTACAAACAAAGGGAAGTAGGCATTTTCATGTCCAGTTTCCTTAAACATTCTATCCAATTCTGCTTGCATTTTTTCCCAAATAGCATATCCGTAAGGTTTGATAACCATACATCCTCTAACGGCTGAGTTTTCAGCTAAATCTGCTTTAACTACTAATTCGTTATACCATTTAGAATAATCTTCTTTTCTAGTCGTTAACTTCTTACCCATATTTAAAAGTTTGGCATAAAACTTGTTATCTTTATAGTGGATTTAATATCCTGCACAAAACTAATGCAAAAAGATTAGTGTCCCAATCAAAGTTTAATTTTTTTGCAAAACAATATTAATCTGATTAACACAAATTATGAAATCTCAATCATATTCTAAAAAAATACCACACTATATAGGACTTGTTCTATTAACAAATTTAATTTTAGTCTCGTGTGGAACTTATCAAAGTGTATATAATAATGACGGTATTTATGATGATGAACCCATTGAAGAGAGAGTTGTTATTGTTAAGGATACAAAAAAGTATACTAAAACCGAGGAAAGTTATTTTAAAGATGAGATTGAAGCTTTTGACGACATCAATGATGGAGAAGTTTTCACAGATGTTGATGATTATTCTTCTTACGACAATGTAGATGATGATTATGATAATGATCCTTGGGGATATTCTACCAGTAATGATGACAGTGTTGTTATCAATATTAATGTAAGAAATAGGTTTAGAAATTATTGGGATTTCTATGATTATGATAGCTATTGGGGATACCAATGGGGATTTAGATATGGATTTTATGGTGCCTACACATATTATCCTTATCAATACGGGTATTACAATAATTATAGATTTTATAATTTTTATTATGGTCCTTATTATTTTAACAGACCGTATTATAGAAACACAAGGTTTTACAACAACAATTATAACAGAAACTATACATATACAAAACGAAACTCTACAAACACATCAAGCAGAAGAAATTCATCTTTTTATAAAAACAACATTTCAACAAACAGAAGAGCTTCTTCAATAAACAGTAGAGTTAATTCTATTTTTAACAACATAAAATACAATACTAGAAGAAGAAATAATTCTATACAAAATAATAGTTCGAGAAGAAATTCTACAAACACAACTAGATCTAATACAAAACGAAATTCTTCTGTAAATAACAGATCAAAATCATCAAATAATAAAAACTATAATACAAGAAGGAGTTCTTCGAGCTTAAACAAATCATACAGATCTAACACTTCTTCTAAAAGAAGTTCATCTGTAAAAAGTTCTAGCTCAAGAAGCAGTAACAATTCTTCGAGAAGAAGAGGAAACTAAAACCACGATTTAAATTTAAAAAAATGAAAAAAGCTACACTATTTGTACTCTTTTGTGCAATCTCTTTGCCTAATTTTTCGCAAAGTTTAGGATATGAAGATTTAGCAATCTTATTTTCAAAAGACAATAACACAGGTACTGCAAGATATAATGCTATGAGTGGAGCATTTGGCGCTCTAGGTGGAGATGTTAGTGCTGTAAAAATAAATCCGGCTAGTGGAGCGATTCTTACCAACAGCTTGTTTTCTGTCTCATTAAATTCGAGAGCTACAGAAATCAATACTAATTACTATGGGAATTCTACAAACACTCAAGAAGATTATTTAAACTTTTCTCAGGCTGGAGCTGTATTTGTATATAGCAATTATTCGAATAATAATTGGTCTAAATTTGCTTTTAGCTTTAACTACTCCATGAAAAGTAATTATGATACCCGTTTTATAGCAAATGGAAATAGTGGTTTTGCAACATTTACCGAGTTTCCTCTAGATACTGGAAATCCTAAAACGCAATATACAAACTCAGATTCTCAACAATTTAGCACTACTTATAGCGGGAAAATGGAAGAGTATAATTTTGCGATTTCTGGTGTATATCAAAACGATTTATATTTAGGGGCAGCAATAAATACATACGATTTAAAATTTTCTCAACAATCTTTTTTAAATGAGCAAAACAATGATGGAACTGGCAACACAATAAATGCAAAATTTTACCAACAAAATAATACTGTAGGAACTGGATTTTCTATTAGTGCTGGAGCAATCTACAAAGCATCTAAAAGCTTACGATTTGGTTTTTCTTACCAAACACCAATTTGGTTTACAGAAATAAACGAAGAAACCAATATTTTAAACAATGACGGTTTTTTAGGCGATACAGAAATTATAGCTTCAAATAACAATACCATTTATGACAATACAGCGGGGAACTACTTTCCTGTTCAGGCTTATTTATATAGATTAAAAATACCAGGAAAAACAACTGCAAGTATTGCTTATATTTTTGGAAAAAATGGATTAATTAGTGCTGATTATACGATAAATAACTATAAGAACTTAAAACTTTCTAATGGAGATTTCACTGCAGAAAATCAATTTTTTAACAACAATCTAAGAAACACCTATACATTAAATATTGGTACAGAATGGCGTTTTAAATCGCTTAGCTTGCGTGGTGGATATCATTACTCTCAAAGTCCAGATGCAAACGCAATAGAATCAGACAATATTAAAGGTTATTCTTACGGTGCGGGATATAGTTTTGGGAATGTAAAATTAGATGTTTCATATCAAAATAAAACAAATACACAGTTGTATAATTTCTACCCACAATACAACCAAGTAAATGCAGCTGATTTAAAAATAGACAATCGCATTTTAACGGCAACGTTAAGTATTAATTTATAAAATAATTCATCTTAAAAACATATCAGACCTCATTGGAAATAAACCTTTGAGGTCTTTGCTATTCATTCATATTTTTACCTTAATTTTGCCGAACATTTGTTCGATGAAATTCAATCGAATACTATCTAAATTATCATGAGCGAAACATCTATTTCTATACAAAATACAAACAACGATTCTATCATTAAATTTGCTAGTACTTCTATTCTAATTAATGGTGGGAGTTATGAATTTAATAATATAGACGAAGCAAAAAACGCACCCCTAGCCCAACAATTATTTTATTTGCCTTTTGTTAAAAAGGTTTTTATTACGGCTAATTTTATTGCAATTCAAAAATATGATATTGTTGAATGGATTGATGTTCAAGAAGAAGTTAGAGAACAGATTGAAGCCTATTTAAATGATGGGAATAGTGTTGTAACAGAAATTGAAACTGCAAAAAAACAAGCTATTGAAGTTTATGCAGAAGTAACTCCAAATCCTTCAGTAATGAAATTTGGAACCACAAAATCTTTAACGACTACAGATGTTGAGTGCAAAAATATTGATGAAGCAAATGCAACATCGCCTTTAGCTCAAGCGTTATTTCATTTTCCCTTTGTAAAAGAGGTTTTTATTTCAGAAAACTATGTGTCAATTACAAAATTTGACATGGTTGAATGGAACGAAATTTACCCAGAATTAAGAACTTTCATTCTGAACTACCTGCAAGAAAACAAAATAATTATTAAAGAATTACCTAAAGCAGAAAAAGAAACGAAAGCATCTGAAAATCTAACTCCAGAAGACCTTGATGAAACCTCGGCGAAAATTGTGAGTATTTTAGACGAATATATAAAGCCTGCTGTTGCTTCAGATGGTGGTAATATTGCCTTTAGATCTTACGATGAAGAGAGTAAAATTGTGAGCGTAATTTTACAAGGAGCTTGTAGTGGTTGTCCGTCATCAACAATTACGTTGAAAAACGGAATTGAAACAATGTTAAAAGACATGTTGCCAAATCAAATTAATGAAGTTGTAGCAATAAACGGATAAGCAAATGTCAGTAGAGCATATTAAACCATACAAAGATTCAGATAAAGGAAAAAAAGAGCAAGTAGCTCAAATGTTTGATGCTATTTCTAAAAATTACGATGGCTTAAATCGAGTTATTTCTTTTGGAATTGATGTAAAATGGCGAAAAAAAGTTGTTGCAATTGTTGGAGAAAACAATCCGAAGCAAATTTTAGACATTGCAACCGGAACGGGTGATTTAGCTATTATGATGGCTACATTAAATCCTGAAAGAATTGTTGGCTTAGACATTTCAGCCGGAATGTTAGAAGTTGGAAAGCAAAAAATTTCTAAAGCTAACTTATCTGATAAAATAGAGATGCTAGTTGGAGATTCGGAAAACATGCCTTTTGAAGACAACACTTTTGACGCAATTACTGTTTCTTTTGGTGTTCGAAATTTTGCGAATCTTGATAAAGGATTGACAGAAATTAAACGTGTTTTAAAACCGAACGGAAAATTGGTAATCCTTGAAACTTCTGTTCCAACAAAATTCCCTTACAAGCAAGGGTATCGTTTTCATACATCTGTAATACTTCCAGTTGTTGGAAAATTATTCTCAAAAGACAAAGTAGCCTATTCGTATTTATCAGAATCTGCAAATTCTTTTCCTTTTGGAGAAAAATTCAACAATATTTTACTAAAAAATGGGTTTACTACTGCAACAGATAAACCTGTAACTTTTGGTGTAGCATCAATTTATACGGCTACAAAGTAACATATGAAAAGATTACAATTACTTTTTTTAGGAGCTTTTTTCCTTCTATCAAATTCTCTGCTTGCACAAAGAGATCGAGTAGAATATTTACCTAGTTTTGACAAAAGAAAATTGCATTATGGTTTTTATCTTGGGTTTAATCAGAACGATTTTAAAATAGATTATAAGACCAGTAATTATGCAAATGCTAACATTAGTGTTACTGCAACTAGTGGATTTAATGTTGGTTTAATTGCAGATTTACGCTTACATAAAAACATTAATTTACGTTTTGAGCCTGGTTTAATTAGCAATTCAAAAACCTTAGCTTTTACCCACATCAATACAAAACAAGACAGTATTCGAGAAATTGGATCTACTTACCTACATATTCCTTTTGTTTTTAAATTTAGTACTGACCGAATGGACAACGTGAGGCCTTATGTATTAGCAGGAATTTCTTACGATTATAATTTTTCTAGCAACGAAAGAAATGCAAATGATAATTCTGGTGGTGAATTTAGAGTGACAAAGCATAATTTTATGTATGAAATCGGAATTGGAATCGATATTTATTTATACTTTTTTAAGTTCTCTCCTTCAATTCGTGGCGTTTTTGCATTAAATAACGAATTGAAGTATGACGATAGTGCAACTAGTCAATGGACATCTCCAGTAAACTTTTTAGGAACTCGTGGTGTCTTCTTAAACTTTGCTTTTGAGTAGTTTAACTTCTCTTAAATTCACTTAACAATATTGCAGTTGCGGTAGCAACATTTAAACTTTCTGTTTCTTGAATATCACCAAACCTCGGAATTGATATTTTAGTGTCAACCATTTTTCTAATTTCTTCTGAAATTCCGTTTGCCTCATTTCCCATAACCAAAATCGCTTCTTTTGGCAACGCTACTTTATAAATGTTTTCACCTTCCATATCGGCAATAAAAATAGGTAATTCTGCTTCTTTTAAATAATGAGTCAAATCTGTATGCACAATTTCTACTCTAGCTAAAGAACCCATTGAAGCTTGCACAACTTTTTGGTTATAAGAGTCTACTGTTGTTGTAGAACAAACCAATTTCTGAACTCCAAACCAATCGCACAAACGTATGATTGTTCCTAAGTTTCCAGGGTCATTTATTGCATCGAGCGCAACAATTAATCCCGTATTTTTTGTTGGAAGTTTTTCGGGAATTTTAAACAACCCTAAAACTTTATTTGGTGTTTTAAGTTGACTGATTTTCTTTAATTCAGCCTCACTAACTTCAACATCATTAGCTCTTCTGGGAGAATTCACAAAGTCGCTAGTTGCAAAAAGCTGTTCAACATCAAAAGCAGAATTCAATAATTCATTTACAACTTTAACACCTTCAGCAATAAATAATTTATGTTTTTGTCGATACTTTTTTTGCTGTAAACTAGTTATAAGTTTTATGTGATTCTTTGATAAACTCATTAATTAATTTTAAATTAGAAAAACCATCTAAAAATAGTACTTTTGAATCAAGTTATAGTCTGTACAAAGCTAATGAAAAAAGTTTCTTTTTATCTTTTTATCTTTTTAATAATAGTTTCTTGTAACTCTGTAAAAAGAGTTGCAGAAAAAGAGCGATTGTTAAATTCAACAACAATTTTGGTTGATGGCAAAAAAAACAGAAATAGCGATTTATTAGATTATGTATTGCAGAAACCTAATTCTAAAACTTTAAGTATTCCGATTTCATTATATTTTCATAATCTTGGAAATCCAAATGCTCCCAAAACTCCGAAAGCTTGGGCTACATTGCATCCAAAAAAGTACAACTTTTTTAAAAGCTTATTTTCAGAAAAACAAAGTATAGGAGTTGCTAACTCATACATGAACTTTAACAAGTGGTTTTTAAATAATGGGGAAGCACCAGTAATTGTTAACGATTTAAAGACAAAAAGAACAATTACAAACTTAAATTCTTACTTTATTACACAAGGGTATTTTAAAAACAAAGTAAGTGCAAAAACAGACACTTTAAAAAATAGAAAAGCAAAAATTACCTATATTATTACTAAAGGAAAACCATTTTATTTAGACAGTATTTCAATACAAATACCATCTACTGTTTTAAAAACAATTTATAAAACCGATACACTAAACACCTATTTAAAAACTGGCGATCAATACAACGATCAAAACTTTAGAAAAGAAGCGGAAAGAATTACAAAACTCTTTAGAAATTCTGGTATATATAATTTTATTGACAGTGCTATTAAATTCGAAGTAGACGACACAAAAGCCAATAACAAATCAAATGTTATTATATCTATTGCAGAAAAATACCTTACAAATGAAAATGAAAAAAACATACTCAAACCTTTTGAGGTAAGGAGAGTTGGAAAAATTAATGTATATACAGATTACTCATACAATACCGAAAGCGAACCCTATTTAGATTCTGTTTCTTACAACGGAATTACCTTTTTTGCACACAAAAAATTAAAATACAACCCTAAATATTTATCGCAATCTATTTTTATAAAACCGAATCAAATTTATAGTGATACTTTAAGAAATTTAACAAGAACACATTTAAAATCTCTTAAAAATTTTAAATCTATAAATATTAAATATACAGAAGCAAAAGACTCTTTACTAGTTGCTGATATTAGACTAACTCCAATTGAAAAATACACCATTGGTACGGACACAGAATTAACACATTCTAATATTAGAAAATTAGGGATTTCAGAAAAATTTTCAATTACAGATAGAAACACTTTTAAAGGAGCAGAATTATTTAAGTTCTCGTTTATTGGGTCATTCTTTAATACTTCAACTCAATTTGGTAGCTCAACTGGTTTCTTTAACGCCTGGGAAGTTGGTGTGGATGCTTCATTAGAAATTCCTCGATTTCTTGCCCCATTTGGATTAAATAAATTAGTTCCGAAAGAGATGTCTCCTCGAACCATTTTTTCAATTGGAACCGGAATTCAAAAAAACATTGGTCTTGATAAACAAAACATTACCGCAATAGTTGATTATCAATGGGATTTTAACAAACGAAAATCAATTAACTTAGAATTGTTTAACGTTCAATACATTCGAAATTTAAATACTAGCGAATATTTTAATATTTATGATTCAGAGTTTGAAAAACTAAAACCAATCGCAAATTCATACGACCCAAATTTTGTATTGTCAAAGCAAAATGCTGTTAGTTTTATGAATACAGTGAGTGCCGATTCAAACTTTCAAGCAAGTAATCCAACCGATTACAACAATAATGGTAATGTAAATAATCGATACAACATTATTACCTCAAACTTTATCATTCCAACAATTGCTTATACCTATACTTACAACAACCAAACAACTTACAAAGACAATAATTTTTCGTTTTTTAAAGTAAGAGTTGCCAATTCTGGTAATTTTGTTTCATTATTAAGCAATCAAAAAAATAGTGCTGGAGTAAAAACAATTTCAGACACACCTGTAGCTCAATACTTTAAAACAGATATCGAATACAAGCAATTCTGGGATGTTTCTAGGAATTCTGTTTTAGGATTTCGATCTTTTTTAGGCCTTATTTTAGCTTACGGAAATTCTGATATTCCTTTTACAAAAAGTTATTTTGCTGGTGGTTCGAATGATATTAGGGCCTGGAAAACTTACGAACTTGGACCGGGATCTACAATTCCAGGATTAGAATATAATGTTGGAAATTTTAAATTCTTAACCAGTTTAGAATATCGTTTTGATTTAATAAGCAATTTAAAAGGTGCTTTGTTTATTGATGCTGGTAATATTTGGGAACTAACAGATTCTAAATTTGTAGATTCTAAAGCAAAACTTAATAGTTTAGAGGCTCTAAAACAAATAGCCATTGGCTCTGGATTTGGAGCTAGGTATGATTTTAATTTTTTAGTGCTTCGTTTAGATGTTGGATTTAAAACTCATGAACCATATTTAAATGGAAACAAATGGTTTAAGAATTTTAATTTTAATAACGCTGTGTATAATATCGGAATCAACTATCCTTTTTAATCTTTTAAAATCGCGCCAATATTCTTTGTCAAATTTAATAAATGATAAAAAACACAATTAAATTCTTCAAAAATTGACTATTTTTGACCAACTATTTTTAGATTATTAAATAACACAACATGAGTCATTCAATAAAACCAGGAGTTGCAACAGGTAATACTATTCAAGAAATTTTTAAACTAGCAAAAGCTAAAAAATTTGCTTTACCTGCTGTAAATGTAGTAGGTTCTAATACTGTAAATACCGTTTTAGAAGCAGCAATGGAATTAAATTCGCCTGTAATTATACAATTTTCAAATGGTGGAGCAATATTTAACGCTGGTAAAGGGCTGTCTAACGAGAATGAAAAAGCGGCTATTGCTGGTGCAGTTGCAGGGGCAAAACATGTACATTTAATGGCAGAAGTTTATGGTATTCCAGTGATTTTACATACAGACCATGCTGCAAAAAAATTATTGCCTTGGATTGACGGATTGTTAGATGCTAGCGAAAAGCACTTTGCAGAAACAGGAAAGCCTTTATTCAGTTCTCACATGATAGATTTATCTGAAGAGCCTATTGAAGAGAATATAGAAATATGTAAAAAGTATTTAGCTCGTATGAGCAAGATAGGCATGACTTTAGAAATTGAGTTAGGAATTACTGGTGGTGAAGAAGATGGTGTTGACAATTCTGATGTAGATGTTTCTAAACTATACACACAACCTGAAGAAGTAGCTTTTGCTTATGAAGAATTAATGAAAGTGAGTCCAAGATTTACAATTGCGGCTGCTTTTGGAAATGTTCATGGAGTTTACAAACCAGGAAATGTAAAATTAACGCCAAAAATCTTAAAGAACTCTCAAGAATATATTTCAAAGAAATACAATGTACCACACAATACAATTGATTTTGTTTTTCATGGTGGTTCGGGATCAACGGTTGAAGAAATTAGAGAAGCAATTGGCTACGGAGTTATCAAAATGAATATAGATACCGACTTACAATTTGCTTTTACTGAAGGAGCAAGAGATTATATTCTTTCAAAACAAGATTACCTACAAACACAAATTGGTAATCCAGACGGAGATGAGCTTCCGAATAAAAAATATTACGATCCTAGAAAATGGCTTCGTGAAGGAGAAATTACATTTAAAAATCGTTTAAAAATAGCCTTTGAAGATTTAAACAATGTAAATACACTTGCTTAATCTCAATTAGATATATTATTTTAGCCGATATTACACAATAAGAATTTAAAACAACTATACTATGGCTTGGTTTAAAAGACAAGGTAAAGGAATACATACTGCTACAGAAGATAAAAAAGATATTCCACATGGATTGTGGTACAAAACTCCAAGTGGTAAAATTATTGATACCGAAGAGTTAAAAAGAAATTTATATGTGAGTCCTGAAGACGGATATCATGTAAGAATTGGTAGTAAAGAATATTTTGAGTTATTTTTTGACGAAAATAAATTTAAAGAATTAGATGCAAAACTTACCTCTGTAGATTCTTTAAAATTCGAAGACACCAAAAAATATCCAGACAGAATAAAAGCTGCGCAAGAAAAAACAAATTTAAAAGATGCTGTTAGAACGGCTGTTGGAAAATCTTTAGGAAAAGATTTAGTTATTGCCGCAATGGATTTTACTTTTATTGGTGGATCAATGGGATCTGTCGTTGGAGAAAAAATTGCAAGAGCAATAAATTATTCGATAGAAAATAAAATTCCGTTTTTAATGATTTCAAAATCTGGTGGAGCTCGTATGCAAGAAGCTTCATTGTCTTTAATGCAATTGGTAAAAACATCAGCAAAATTAGCGCAATTAGCGGAAGTTAAAATTCCATATATTTCGCTATGTACAGATCCAACTACTGGTGGAACTACGGCTTCTTATGCAATGTTAGGTGATATAAATGTAGCCGAGCCAAATGCTTTAATTGGGTTTGCTGGACCAAGAGTTGTAAAAGACACTACTGGTAAAGATTTACCCGAAGGGTTTCAACGTTCAGAGTTTTTATTAGAACACGGTTTTTTAGATGCAATCTACGAACGTAAAAATCTAAAAAAACAAATCAATTTATATATTGATTTGATTCAGAACAATCCGATTAGAAGCTAAAAAAAAACAATAAACCATTGTTTTTAAGATTATTAAATTCAGCTGGTATTTTGCTGGAAAAATAAAAATAGTTGTATATTTGCAGCTTCAATGAAAAAATCATTGAATACATAAAAATCATTTAAAACAATATTGGCATGTATTTAACAAAAGAAGTAAAAGAGGAAATCTTTTCAAAACACGGTAAGTCAGCAACTGACACTGGAACATCAGAAGGGCAAATTGCTTTGTTCACATTTAGAATCAACCATTTAACTCAACACTTAAAAAACAATCGTAAAGATTATAATACAGAGCGTTCTTTAGTAAAATTGGTAGGTAAGCGTAGAAGCTTATTAGATTATTTAAAGAAAACTGATATTACTAGATATCGTGCAATTATCGCAGAATTAGGAATTAGAAAATAAAACCTAACATAAAAAGAGGCTCTATAAACGTGCCTCTTTTTTATTATGACAAATTTCTTGTAGCTCTTGCTACAAAAAAATAATTTGTCTTTCCAGCGAAAGTAGGAATCTAAGCATATTCAATTCTACTTAACAACTAGAATTTATATATAAAAATTCAAAATTAGTAACAGCAATTTTGATTTTCCATTGGAAGTAAAACAACAACACAACAACAAACAAAGTATCAATTTAGAATTAAAATTTTATGATTCCAAAAGTATTTAGAGAGGTTATAGACCTTGGAGATGGAAGAACCATCTCATTAGAAACCGGTAAATTAGCAAAACAAGCACACGGTTCTGTTGTTGTTCAAATGGGCAAAGCAATGTTATTATGTACTGTAGTATCAAACTACAAACAATCTGATGTTGACTTTTTACCACTTACAGTAGATTATAGAGAAAAATTTGCTGCTGCAGGACGTTATCCTGGAGGATTCTTTAAAAGAGAAGCAAGACCAAGTGATGGAGAAGTATTAACCATGCGTCTTGTAGACCGTGTTTTACGTCCGTTATTTCCAAAAGATTATCACGCAGAAACTCAGGTAATGATTCAATTAATGTCTCATGATGAAGATGTTATGCCTGATGCATTAGCAGGATTAGCTGCGTCTGCCGCTATTCAATTAAGTGATTTTCCTTTCGAATGTCCAATTTCTGAAGCAAGAGTTGCTAGAGTAAATGGAGAATTCGTAATCAACCCAAGTAGAGCGCAATTAGCAGATTCTGACATCGATATGATGATTGGAGCTTCTGCTGATTCGGTAATGATGGTAGAGGGGGAAATGGATGAAATTTCTGAAGAAGAAATGGCTGATGCAATTAAATTTGCACACGAAGCAATTAAAGTACAATGTGCTGCTCAAGTAGCTTTAGCAAAAGCTTTCGGAAAGAAAGAAGTTCGTGAATACGAAACTGCTGAAGAAAATGAAGACTTAGCAAATAAAATACACGATTTAGCTTACGATAAATGTTATGCAATTGCAAAACAAGGTACTTCTAAAGCAGAACGTGGAGCTGCATTTGCAGAAGTAAAAGAAGAAGTAAAAGCTGCATTTACAGACGAAGAAAAAGAAGAGTTTGGAGATTTAATTTCTAAATATTACAGTAAAGCTGAAAAAGAAGCAGTTCGTGAATTGACATTGAGCGAAGGAATTCGTTTAGATGGTCGTAAGACAGATGAAATTAGACCTATTTGGTGTGAAGTAGATTACTTACCGTCAACACATGGTTCATCAATATTTACTCGTGGAGAAACACAAGCGTTAGCTACTGTTACTTTAGGAACTTCAAGAGAAGCAAACAAAATAGATATGCCATCTTACGAAGGTGAAGAGACTTTCTATTTACATTATAACTTCCCTCCTTTTTGTACAGGTGAAGCAAGACCTTTAAGAGGTACTTCTCGTAGAGAAGTTGGTCACGGTAATTTAGCACAACGTGGTTTAAAAGGAATGATCCCAGACGATTGTCCTTATACAGTAAGAGTTGTATCTGAAGTTTTAGAATCTAATGGTTCTTCTTCTATGGCAACAGTTTGTGCAGGTACTATGGCATTGATGGATGCAGGAGTTCAAATTACAAGACCAGTTTCTGGTATTGCAATGGGATTAATTTCTGATGGTGATCGTTATGCAGTATTGTCTGATATTTTAGGTGATGAAGACCACTTAGGTGATATGGACTTTAAAGTAACAGGAACTGCAGAAGGAATTACTGCTTGTCAGATGGATATTAAAATCAAAGGATTAAGTTACGAGATTTTAGTAAATGCATTGAAACAAGCACGTGAAGGTCGTTTACATATCTTAGGTAAATTAACAGACACCATTGCTCAACCTAGCGCAGACGTTAAAGCACATGCTCCTAAAATGGTTACTAGAAGAATTCCTAATGATTTAATTGGTGCATTCATTGGACCGGGTGGTAAACATATCCAAGAGTTACAAAAAGAAACTGAGACCACAATTGTAATTACAGAAGATGCAGTTACTGAAGAAGGTATCATCGAAATTTTAGGAACTAAACCAGAAGGAATTGAAGCAGTGATTGCTAAAATTGAATCTATGATGTTTAAACCAGAAGTAGGTAGCGTTTACGAAGTAAAAGTAATAAAAATGTTAGATTTTGGTGCAGTTGTAGAATACACAGAGGCTCCTGGAAACGAAGTTTTATTACACGTGAGCGAATTAGCTTGGGAACGTACAGAAAATGTTACTGATGTTGTAAACATGGGTGATGTATTTGATGTAAAATATTTTGGTATTGACCCTAGAACTCGTAAAGAGAAAGTATCTCGTAAAGCTATTTTACCAAAACCAGAAGGTTATGTTGCAAGACCACCAAGAGAAAACAACGATCGTGGTGGACGTGATAACCGAGGGAGAGATAATCGTGGACGTGATAATAGACGTGACGATAGAAGACCAAGACAAGATACTAAAGAATCTTAAAAAGAGTCTATATATAAAAGTAAAACGCCTGATGTATTTCAGGCGTTTTTTTATTATAAAAATGTTCATTCTTTTTATCAACTTATTCTGTATATTCATATAAGATTTATTTTCTTTGTGTTTCATTTATGAAAATTCAACGAATTACATATTTATCATTAGGAAGTAACCAAGGAGATAAATTAAAAAACCTTCAAAAAGCAATTTATTTAATTGCCAATAAAGTAGGTCCAATTTTAAAAATTTCTTCTATTTATAATACTCCAGCTATTGGTTTTAAAGGAGAAGATTTTTTCAATATTTGTTTAAAAATCTCCACATATTTACCTCCTGAAGCTTTGATAAAAAACATTCTAGAAATTGAAAATGATTTAGGAAGGGTTAGAGTAAATTCTGATGAATATTCTGACAGAACTATAGATATTGACATTCTATTATTTGATGATGAAATTATTTTTTCACCAGAACTAATTGTACCTCACCCAAGAATGTTAGATCGTAAATTTGTATTAGTTCCTTTAATCGAGATTGCCTCAGAAGTAATTCATCCAGTAACAAAAATACATCTTGGTAAATGTTTAGATTCCTGTTCTGACAACTCTGAAATAAAAAAAACCTCAGAAATATTAGACCGGCCAATTCCTTTAGTAGAAAAGTATAATTATATAGCAATTGAAGGAAACATTGGCGCAGGGAAAACAAGTTTGGCTAAGATGATGTCCGATGAGTTTAATGCTAAAACAGTTTTAGAACGATTTGCAGACAATCCTTTTTTGCCAAAGTTTTATGAAGATGAAGAACGTTATGCTTTTCCTTTAGAAATGAGTTTTTTAGCAGATCGCTATCAGCAATTAAGTGATGATTTAGCACAATTTGATTTGTTTAAAAACTTAATCGTTTCTGATTATTATATCTTTAAATCGTTAATTTTTGCTCAGGTAACACTCCAAAAAGAAGAATATTTATTATACAGAAAAATGTTCGATTTAATGTATAGAGAAATTACCAAGCCAGATTTATATGTGTATTTGCATCAAAATACAGATAGATTACTAAAAAATATACATAAAAGAGGACGCGATTATGAACAGAATATTTCCTCAGATTATTTAAAAAAAATACACAATGGCTATACAAATTTCATCAAAACTCAACAAGGTTTAAACACACTAATTATAGATGTATCTGACATGGATTTTGTTAACAATATTGATGATTATCAATTAATTATTAAAAAAATTAATTCTTATTAATTTTTTTGTAATTTCGCAGCTAATAAATTGTCCCCGATTTTCACATAAATGACTCGCTTCATATGAAGAAAATTATTTTAATTGTTCTTATTTTTTTGCTAAATATTACAGTTTTAGTAGGGCAAAATAATTTAAATGATGGAAATCAAAAAATTCAATTAAACGACAATAATAGTTGGGCTATTGGTGGGGGAGTTAGTAATTTTATAATGCATGGAGATTTGCGTTCTCTTGGAACTGGAAATCTGGGTAATTTTTTGAATTTTGGAGCATATGCTTATGTAGATAAAATGTTCAATCCCTTATTGGGGATGGAATTTAAAGTAAATTATTCTAAAATATCTGGAGGTGCTCAATATTTGTCAAGTGTCTACAACATCCTCTATGTTAATCAAACGAAAATAGGAAATAATTTATTTTTCAAAGGTACTTCTTACGGGGCTGAATTAAATTTAATTTTAAGTTTTTCAAACCTATATGTAGCTAATGCAAAAAAATGGAACATATCCGGCTATTTTGGACTAGGATATCATCAATATGACTCTGCTCTTTATGAAAAACTTTCTGATGGCTCTAATAATCTATTAGTAGATTTCGGTAAAAATCCTGCTAGAAGTAGTATTTATGAAGCTAGTTCTATTTACATCTCTGGCTAATTTGGGGTAAAATATAGAATTAATAAAAGGGTAGATCTTGAGTTAAGGCCTTCTATGTATTTTAATTATGAAGATCATTTAGATGCTACCATCTCTAACAAGCAGGATTGGGAAACTTTTTTTGTTACTCATCTTGGAGTAACAATAAAATTGGGTAATAGTAAGACATTTACTATTTGGGGAGATGAAAAAAAACAAAAGGAAAATAAATTTGAAATTATAGATTCTGATGATGATGGAGTAATTGACCAGCTTGATAAAGACCCTAATACTCCGGTCGGTGTGCAAGTTTATGGTAATGGAGTGCCAATTGATAGTGATGCAGATGGAGTTCCAGACTATTTAGATAAATGTGTTTTTGTAAAAGGCCTAAAAGATAATAATGGATGTCCTTTTATTAGTGATCAAGATAGAGACGGTATTGCAGATAAAGATGACAAATGCCCAGAAGTTAAAGGTTTAGAAATGTATCAGGGTTGTCCAGATTCAAATTCTTTGAGAATTAAAGAGCTGGTAACTGTAATGAGTTATTCAAAAAATATTTATTTTGACTCTAATAGTAATTCTATTAAAAACGGATTCTATAATACAATGTTAGATGATGTTGCATGAATTATGTTAAAAAACAAAGACATAACCTTTAGTGTTTTTGGTTATACAGATAATGTAGGCTCTGAAGAATACAATCTTAAACTTTCTGAAAGAAGAGCTAACGAGGCAAGAAAATATTTAATAGAAAGAGGTGTAGAAGCAGATAGAATTACAGCTAAAGGATTTGGTAAGTTAAATCCAACATACAGTAATGACACTGAGCAAGGAAAGCAATTAAATAGAAGAATAGAAATTAAGTCTGTGGGTTATTACGAAAGTAAAACTCAAATAAAAATAGACGAGATTAAAAAGAACTAAAAACTTACATCTAATAAAAAAGAGAGCGCTATTTATAAATAGCGCTCTCTTTTTTTATATACATTATGTTTTATTAATCTACAAAAGTGCCTTTTGTTGTTAAGTTAAATTCTAAATCAAAATTAAACAAATCATCAGAAACAGCATCACTATAATAAGAAACTACAATTTGTTTTTTCTGTAATAATTTTGAAGAGATTGCAGATAATATTTCTTGATTGTTAATTTTAAATTCAAAACTAGAACTAAAAAGGCTTATATAATCAAGACTTATATCATTCCCTGAAATTTTTATTTCGTCTACGTAAATTCCTATATTAGAAAATTTTGCACAAGGGTTAATTTCAAAGTTTTTTATTTTAAAATTGAAAGACTCAACCTCTACATTTTTCAAATAGTCTATGTTATCTTTAAATACTTTAGAAGAATTTAAATCAATAATAGCGTTAGAATTAATAGAAACTGTACTCCCTTCTGTATTATTAATATTAACAGCTAGTTCTTTTTTTAGTTGATCTTTAGAGAAAAAAACAATTTGGCTTTCAACTTCCTTTTCGCAGGATGTAAATAGTAAAAGTGCTAAGAATACTGCACTAAATAATTTTAAAGTTCTCATCTTGGGGGAGTTTATGAGTTAATTATATATAAAAATAATAATTAAAATTTGATATACCTAATTTATTTTTAATCAATTTATTTTTTGAGTTCTAATTTTTCTGCAAAATAATCGCAAAAATCTCTCATGGTAGCACTCATTTTCTGATCATCTGTAGCACGCTCAAAAGAGTTAGCCATAGATACTAATGTTTGATGAAAAAATTGTTTCATTTCATCTACTGGCATATCTTTTGTCCATAAATCCATTCGAAGTGTATCTTTTTGTAAGTGATCCCAAACAGAAATCATGATCGCTTTCGATTCAGAATTTTCAATTCCTCCATCCTCTGCCGTCCAAAAAATAGTTTCTGGAATTTTATTTTCGTCTAATCCTACTTTAAATTTTATTTCAGAACTGTGTTTTACTGCCATTACTTTTTAGGTTTATATTTAGAGTTTTTATATACTTCTTCTGAAGGTGTTTTTAATAATTGCTGCAAAGATACATCATTATGTTTCATATATGATTTTACAATCTGCCAACCAATCCAAACACCAATTCTTCCGGGAGACAAGCTGTCTTCTGATCTATAAAATTTTGAAAATGGTGCTAGTTCTAAAAATCGCTGATTCAATTCTGTATCTGTACTAAACAACAATTTATTTTCGATAAAATATTTCCAAACTTGTTTTTCGTTTTCAATAGCCCAATTATATTTTTCTTCTGAATAGCCAATTTTTTCATAATCGTTACTTGTTGGTAAATACTTCTCTAAAACATAAAGCTTTTTTCCTTCTGTTATCATTTTACCAATAAATGTTCTATCACTAAAACTTGATGGATTTGAAATCATAGCCTTAGCTACATCAATAATTATATGATTTTTATTATAATTTTGCTTAATGTAATTGGGAAACTCTGCATAAAACTCATGATTAGCTCCTAAATAAACATCTAAAGAAATCAACAAATACTCTTTTGTATAAATTACGCTATTCTGATAATCTATGTTGCTTAAGAGTGTTACAACTTTTGGTGTAGTAAATTCTAGATTATAGTATTTAACATGTTTAAACAATTGCTCTAAATCTGCTGTAAGGAAATCAATATCAGCATATACTTTTTGAGTTTCTAAAAACAATTCTTGTTCATCCTCATTTTGTATTTTCTGAATCCAAACTGAATCTGGAGTGTTTGTTGGAAAAAACAAAGGATATTTTTCTTTCGTTATATAAAGCGAATCTACTTTTGTCGTATAAAAATCAATATCAAATCTATCTACCGAAAATTGCACCTCAATTGCACTAACATCAATTTGCTTGTTTGGTTTGTTTGTACATGAAAACAAGATTGTGAAAAGAGTAAAAATGAAAAAATATTTCCGCATTATCTTTGTATATTAGACGTTGTAATTTAAGAACGACAAAAGTACTAAAATAGTTTATAAATGAATGCAGAAAGAGTCTCTGAACACATTGTTAATTGGTTAAAAAATTATGCAGCTGATGCTAGAGTAAACGGATTCGTAGTTGGAATTTCTGGCGGAATAGATTCTGCCGTTACATCTACACTTTGTGCGAAAACTGGTTTAAGAACTATTTGTGTAGAAATGCCTATACACCAAGCAGAAAGTCAGGTTAGTAGAGGACTAGAGCACATCAACAACCTAAAAGCTACCTATAACAATGTCTCTTCTGTAAAAGTTGATTTAACAAGTACTTTTGAAGATTTTAAAAATCAAACTCCAACAATAGAAAATACAACTGTAATGAATTTAGCTTTAGCCAATACAAGAGCTCGATTAAGAATGACAACATTGTATTATATAGCTGGATTGAATGGATTATTGGTTTCGGGAACAGGAAATAAAGTTGAAGATTTTGGTGTTGGATTTTACACTAAATACGGTGATGGCGGTGTCGATTTAAGTCCGATTGCAGATTTATTGAAATCGGAAGTGTATGAATTGGCCCGTTATTTAGGTGTGGCAAAATCTATTCAAACCGCACAACCAACAGATGGTTTATTTGGAGACAGCAGAACAGATGAAGATCAAATTGGAGCTTCTTATGACGAGCTTGAATGGGCAATGAGTATGGTAGAAAAGGGAAAAACTGCTTCCGATTTTAAGGGAAGAGAATTAGAAGTATTTAAAATATATACTAGATTAAACAGTATTAATCAGCATAAAATGCTTCCAATACCAGTTTGCGAAATAAAGAACTCTTTAAAGTAAATTTGCAGCAATCATCGTTTTTTTAATTCTACGATATGCTTTTTTCTTAGAACCATGTACAATAGAAAAGGGCAACAATATAAAAAGTCTAATAACATTTAATATTTGTAGCGTTTTTTTCATGTCTTTTTCTTTTTTAGCGGACTATAATATACGATAAATTTTTAAAATAAAAGCTAAGAAGAAACACACATATATATAAAAATTAATTAAATAACTCTATTTAACTTCTCAAATAACCTTTTCTTAAGTCCTGTATAATTAGAGATTAATTCTAAATCTACATTTGAAGAATTTTCTTTTTGAGCTTCTTTCATTATTTCGTTAATCTTACGCTCAATAAGAATTCTTCGTAGGTTTAATATGGCATCTGTTACTAATTTTGGCAATACGTTAATGGTCTCGGTAACAAAAATGTTTTTACGCTCCCATTCGCTTAAAGTATATTTCTCTTCATCCATTAAAATACCAGTAACTTCATTAGCAATTTCTTTATTTTCATGATTGATTAAACTGCTAATTTCAATTTTTTCATTCTGACTGATTTGATTGATCAACTCATAATATACCAATTGAAAAATAGAATTGGTAAACTCAATTTCGTCTTCTTGAAGGTTCAAATACAATTCTTTAAAAATAGGAGAAGTATATTTTTCTACTTCTTCAACTATTTTTCCATGTTCATCTTCTGTTTGAATAACGTTCATAAAACTCACCTCTTCGTTACCAAACAACAATAGAATTCTAATAATTTCTTTTTCTAATACGTATAAAGCATCTGTTTTTACTTCTTTTTTTACATCTTCTTTAACAATCTGGAAAGAAGCTTCTCTTTTTTGTGTAGATTTTAAGGCTTCTTCGTTTCCCTTTTTAAGCATTTGAGCCAGCTCACTAAACAATACACGTTCAGAAATCTCCATTATTCGAGCACATTCTTGCACATACACTTCTCGCTGGATATTGTCTGGAATCTTAGAAATACTCATTACAATATCTCGAATCAATCCTGCTTTTTTTACTGGATCATTTTCGAGCCTCTTCCATCAAAAGAGAAACCTTGAAAGTTGATAAAATCTTGAGCAGAATTCTTCTAAATAGCTCTTTTAATTCGTCATCAGAATGTGATTTTGCAAAACTATCTGGATCTTCTCCTTCAGGAAAAGTTACCACTTTCACATTCATTCCTTGTTCTAAAATCAAATCAATCCCTCTGATTGATGCTCTTAAACCGGCAGCATCACCATCAAAAAGCACTGTAATGTTTTGCGTTAACCTTCTTACTAATCGAATTTGATCTGAGGTCAATGCCGTCCCTGAAGAAGCAACTACATTTTCTATTCCAGATTGATGAAACGAAATTACATCCGTATAGCCTTCTACTAAAAAACAATTGTCTTCTTTGGCAATTTCTTTCTTTCGCCTGAAAAATTCCGTATAAGATTTTACTCTTATGGTAAATATCACTTTCTGGAGAATTTAAATACTTTGCTGCTTTTTTATCGTTTGTTAAAATTCTTCCTCCAAATCCTAAAATTCTTCCAGACATAGAGTGTATCGGAAATAAAACACGCCCTTTAAAACGATCAAACTGCTTATTTTCTTTTACGATAGTTAAACCTGTAGAAGCTAAATATTTAATGTCATAACCTTTCTTTAAAGCCGCTTTGGTAAAATTATCCCACTCATCTTTACAATACCCTAAATCGAACTTTTTGATGATATCATCTCTAAAACCACGTTCTTTAAAGTAAGAAAGTCCAATTGCTTTTCCTTGTTGTGTGTTTAGCATTAGATCATGAAAATATTCAGCGGCAAATTTAGAAACCACAAACATGCTTTCGCGTTCGTTTAATTGCTGCTTTTGCTCATCTGACTGCTCGGTTTCTTCAATTTCAATATTGTATTTCTTTGCTAAGTACTTAATGGCTTCTGGATACGAATAGTGTTCGTGTTCCATTAAAAAAGAAACGGCTGTTCCTCCTTTACCTGTACTAAAATCTTTCCAGATTTGCTTTACAGGTGACACCATAAAAGAAGGCGACTTCTCGTCTGTAAACGGACTTAATCCTTTGAAGTTACTTCCTGCTTTTTTTAATTGTACAAACTCGCCAATCACTTCTTCTACTCTAGCAGTTTCAAAAACACGATCTATGGTTTGTTTGGATATCATAAAACAAAAATATAAAAAAAGACCTCACAAAGTTATCTTTTATGAGGTCTTAATTAATTTTAAATATTCTTAAGAAGCAACACTCAATTTCTTTAATGCTGTCTTTGTTAATTTATTTTCTGCATACTCCTTGGTTACTTTAAATTCTTTTTCATCTGAACTCGGTAACTCAAACATTGCATCTGTAAAGATTGCTTCACACAAAGAACGCAAACCTCTTGCACCTAATTTGTATTCTACTGCTTTATCTACAATATATTTTAAGGCGTCTTCTTCTATTTCAAAAGAAATATCATCCATAGAAAACAGTTTTGTGTACTGTTTGATGATGGAGTTTTTAGGCGTCTGTTAGAATCGCTCTTAGCGTTATCAGCATCTAACGGATTCATATAACTCAGCACTGGTAATCGACCAATAATTTCTGGGATTAGTCCGAAAGCTTTTAAATCTGAAGGAATGATGTATTGCAATAAGTTATCTTCATCAACTTTATCTTCAGCAACGGAAGCAGAATACCCAACCGCTTGCATGTTTAATCGCTTGCTAATAATTCTATCAATTCCAGAAAATGCACCTCCAGCAATAAATAAAATATCTTTGGTATTTACTTCAATAAATTTTTGATCTGGATGTTTTCTTCCTCCCTTTGGAGCAACATTTACAACCGATCCTTCTAATAGTTTTAATAGAGCTTGCTGAACGCCTTCTCCAGAAACATCTCTTGTAATTGACGGATTGTCTCCTTTACGAGCAATTTTATCAATTTCATCAATAAAAACAATCCCTCTTTCTGCTTTAGTAACGTCGTAATCTGCAACTTGCAACAATCTACTTAAAATACTTTCTACATCTTCTCCAACATACCCCGCTTGTGTTAAAACAGTAGCATCTACAATTGAAAATGGTACATTTAACATTTTAGCAATTGTTTTTGCTACCAATGTTTTTCCTGTTCCTGTTTCTCCAACTAAAATGATATTACTTTTTTCAATTTCTACATCATCGTCTTCTTTTTTTGACTGCAACAATCTCTTATAATGATTGTAAACAGCAACCGACATCGATTTTTTAGTTTCTGTTTGTCCAATAATATATTGATCTAAAAACTCCTTAATTTCTTTTGGTTTTTTTAGCATTAAATCTTTAGACAGTCCGCTAGTTTGCTTTTCTACTATTTCTTCTTCTAAAATACCTGTTGCTTGCTCAATGCATTTATCGCAAATGTGTGCATCAATTCCAGCTATTAATAAGTTGGTTTCTGCTTTTTTGCGTCCACAAAACGAGCATTCTAAGTTTTCTTCTTTCGACATTTTATAAGTTTCTTGCTAATAGCTCATAGCCATAAGCTGTTAATTTATTTTCTAATTAAAACTTCATCAATCATACCATATTTTTTAGCTTCATCAGCTTTCATCCAATAATCTCTATCAGAATCTGCATTCACTTTTTCTATGGTTTGTCCAGAATGATTTGCAATTATTTCATACAATTCATCCTTTAATTTTAATATTTCTCTTGCGGTAATTTCTATATCTGATGCTTGCCCTTGTGCCCCTCCTAATGGTTGGTGGATCATAATTCTTGAGTGTGGTAGCGCAGAACGTTTTCCTTTCTCACCTGCACACATCAAAACTGCTCCCATAGAAGCTGCCATTCCTGTACAAATTGTTGCTACATCTGGCTTAATAAACTGCATGGTGTCATAAATACCTAATCCAGCATAAACGCCACCTCCAGGAGAATTGATATAAATTGAAATATCTTTAGAAGCATCTACACTTTCTAAAAACAATAATTGCGCTTGTATTACATTGGCAACCTGATCATTAATTCCTGTTCCTAGAAAAATAATTCTGTCCATCATCAAACGAGAAAAAACATCCATTTGTGTGATGTTCATTTGTCGCTCTTCCATAATGTATGGCGTTAAACTACTTGTAATTTTTCCTATATGTGTGCTACTTATTCCGTGATGTTTGGTTGCGTATTTTTCGAACTCTTTACCGTAATCCATTTCCTGATTATTTTTTAATGTTTGATTTGTAAATATAAGAACTATTTCTTTACTATTTTGTTACAGTTAGTGGCTAAAAAAACCTGAATTATAAATTCAGGTTTTTAATTTTTATATTCTAAAGAATTAATACTACTTATAAACTTCTTTGATAAAGCCTTCGTAAGTAACTTCTTTTGTTTTAAAAGTGATGTTTTCTTTATAAAAAGTCAACAATTTATGAGAAATTAATTGTTCTTGTAAACGTTTCGCTTCATCTTGGTTTCCTAAGATTCTTGCAGCAATATCATCCAGCTCTTTTTCTTCTGGATTCATATTACCAAATTGTGCCATTTGTGTTCTGATAAATCCTTTTGCATAGTCTACCAGTTCTGCATAATCTAATTTGATGTCGTTATCTTTCATAATCTTTCCTTCGATTAATTGATAACGCAATCCTTTTTCTGATTTTGCATATTCTTCAGCAGCTTCTTCAGCAGTCATTTCTTTTTCTCCTGCAGTTGCTAACCATTTTTGTAAAAATTCTGCTGGCAATTCAAACTTTGTATTCTCAACCAAATACTCAGTTACTGCATTTAATAATTGTTGATCTCCTTGTGCTAAAAATTGCTTTTCTGCATCTTCTTTTATTCTATTTCTTAACTCAGTAACAGATTTTACACTTCCGTCAACAAACAATTTATCAAACAACTCTTGATCTAATTCTGCTAATTCTGTTACGGTAATTTCTTCAACAGTAAAAGAAACTTTAATATCTAATCCATAAATCTCATCATGAGACAAACCTAATGTTCCTTCTAATTTATGTTCATCAGAAAACAATCCTTTTGTTTTCAAATCAATTACCTCACCAACTTTTGCACCTACAAATTTCTTTAGGTTTGTTTTACCTTTTAAATCTGCTAAAGAGATGGTAGATTTCTTATTGATTTCTTTTTCTTCGTTTACAAAAGTTCCGGTTACGTTAGCATCTTCTGTTACTGCATCTAAAGTATTCATCTTTCCGTAACGAGATTGTAAATTTTCTACTTCTTTATCAATCAAAGCGTCATCTGCAACAATATTGTATTGTGTAATTTTCTTTTTTGCAGATAAGTCTACAGTAAATTCTGGTGCTAACCCTAATTCAAATTCAAACGAAAAAGTTTCTGTGTCCCATGAAAAATCTTCTTGAACTCTAGGGATTGGGTTTCCTAAAATATCTAACTTTTCTTCGGTTAAAAATTTATTTAAAGATTCTTGTAGTAATTTGTTAACCTCATCAATCATTATAGATTTACCATATTGTTTTTTTACCATTCCCATTGGCACATGGCCTTTTCTAAATCCTGGGATATTTGCTTTTTTACGGTAATCCTGTAAAACTTCTGTTACTTTAGTTTGATAGTCTTCAGCAACAATATCAACTTTAACAACTGCATTTAATGCATCTACATTTTCTTTTGTAATATTCATAGTATCAATAAATCTTAAAAATTGGCTGCAAAATTAGTGATTTTTACCAACTCTGCAAAGGTTTAAACTGTTCTATTTCAGCTAAATTGATTATTCTTCTTTTTTGTCTTTTATCATCTTAAATAAGGCCGATCTAAAGATGGATAATAAAATGCTAAATAATAATGCAGATAAAAAACTCGACACTAAAAATCCACCAACCAAATTCGCTGCCAATAAAATTATGAGTGCGTTAATAACAAATAAAAACAACCCAAGTGTTACTATTGTTGCTGGCAGGGTAAAGAATATTAAAAGCGGTCGGACAAACATGTTTAATACGGCTATTGCAAAAGCCACCCAAACAGCGGTTACATAATTTGCAATTTCAACTCCTGGTAAAATTGACGCCAACACAAAAACAGCAATAGCTGTTAAGAGCACTTTAAGAATAAAATTCATTTTTAACTATATTAATTTTAAAGAATCGTGCGAAAATTAAGCCAAAACTACTTTACTGATAAAACGGCAGAAAATCATACTAAAAACAGAAAGAATGAAACATTTTGTCAGTTTTATGAAAATATGGTTGTATTTTACACCAAACACAGTATTCATTATGAAAAAAATAGTTAAGAGTATCCTTGTTTGTTTTTTAGCTTTATCAATGACAGGCTGTGCAACAGTTTTTGGTGGACCAGTGTCTCAATATCAAAAAACAAAACCTGCCCCTGGGCAACCACAAAGAGAAATTAGAATACTTGCTTTGATTGCAGATATTGTATTATTTCTACCAGGAACCATTGTAGATTTTGCTACCGGAGCAATATACAGACCAAGGCAATAAGAAATTTTAAAGGAATTAAAATTGTAAGAAATCCTCTAAAGCTTTTAAAAAGTCTTTAGGGTTTTCTGCATGTAGCCAATGCCCAGCATTTTTTATGGTAACAATCCTATTATTAGGAAAATGTGCATTAATTATTGGTTCTTCATTTGAAGAAATGTAACCAGAGTTTTCACCTTTTAAAAACAAGGTTTCTCCTTCAAAAATTGTAAAAGAAGGCAAAGCTACCCCTACTTCATCATTGTTTTCTGTTAAAGATTGTAAGTTGAACCGGAAATCTAATTGTCCTTTTTCTTTCCAGTAGATACTTTTTAACAAAAATTGACGAACACCTATTTCAGGAATTTTTTCTGCTAGTTTTTCATCAATCAACTTTCTTGAAGTTTGTTTTGTGAAATCAATGGAATTTAGCGCATCCAGAATATCATGATGATGTGGTGGATACATTCTCGGAGAAATATCTGCAACGATTAATTTATCAACTAATTCTGGGTATTCTACTGCAAAAAGCATTACTGTTTTTCCACCCATAGAATGCCCTAAAAGATGTACTTTTTCTAATTGATGCTGTTGAATATAATGGTGCAAATCTTCGACCATTAACTCATAATCAAACGCATCTGAATGAAAACTACGCCCATGATTACGTTGATCAATTAAATGAACTTGAAAAGTATCTGACAATTTGTTTCCAATCGATTTCCAATTATCGCCATTGCCAAAATAACCATGTAAAATTAACAATGGTTTTCCTTCTCCAATAATTCTAGAATGTAAAAGCTGCATCTTATTTTAGTCGATGTAAATACATGTTTACTACATTTTCTAACCCTAAATATAATGATTCAGAAATGAGTGCGTGTCCAATTGAAACTTCTGCTAAATTCGGAATATTTTCTTTAAAAAATTTGATGTTTTCTAGACTTAAATCATGACCAGCATTAATTCCCATTCCTAAATTATACGCTAAAATTGCTGCATCTGTATATGGTTTTATCGCGTTTTTATTTCCTAAGTCGAATTGAGTCGCAAATTCTTCGGTATATAACTCAATTCTATCTGCTCCTGTTTTTGCAGCAGCTTCAATCAATTGTAAATCTGTATCAATAAAAATTGAAGTTCTTATGCCTGCTTTTTTAAATTCAGAAATTACTTCTTGCAGAAAAGATTGATGCGTTATCGTATCCCAACCAGCATTTGACGTTAACGTATCAATACTATCTGGAACCAACGTAACTTGCGTAGGCTTAATTTTCAACACCATTTCCATAAAATTCGGAATCGGATTTCCTTCAATATTATACTCTGTTTTTACAATTTCTTTTAAATCATAGGCATCTTGATAGCGAATGTGACGCTCATCTGGCCTTGGATGAATGGTAATCCCTTCTGCTCCAAAAGATTCTATATCACTAGCTACTTTTAAAAGATTAGGAACATTTCCGCCACGAGAATTACGCAACGTAGCAATTTTATTTACATTTACACTTAACTTTGTCATCTTAAAATACTAAACAACAAAAGTACAGATTTCAACAAAAATTATTATCCTTTTTATCTTATATTCGTAACATATGAATATTACCGAATACATAGTAAACGATTTCAACCCTTTAACAACCCAAAGCACTGTTAAAGAGGCTTTAAAACTATGCAAAGAACATACAATTACACATATTCCTGTTGCAGATAATGGTTTTTATGTTGGTTGTATTTCTCAAACTGATGTATTTACGATAGAAAACAAGGAAGAATTATTAAAAGAATCTTTAGATATTTTTGATCATTTTCAAATGAACAACAATGAATCTTTGCTAGAATTATTAACTATTTTTGCTGATAATGATGCAAACATTATCCCAGTAGTCGTTAATCAGAAGTATCTTGGTTATATTGATTTAAATGATGTTTTAGATGTCTTTTCGCAAACCCCTTTTTTAAATTCTGAAGGATTTATTTTAGTGATTGAAAAGAACACAAAAGATTACACCATGAGCGAAGTTTCTCAAATTATAGAATCTAATAAGGCAATAGTGTTAGGGTGTTATGAATCGAAAAGAACCAATGACAAAGTAGAAATTACGCTCAAAATTTCTTCACAAGAAATAAATGAAATTATTCAAACGTTTAGACGTTATAATTATACTATTATCACAGAACATAAAGACGATATTTATTTAGAAGAACTAAAAAACAGATCGGATTATTTACAAAAATTCTTAAATACATAGTAGATGAAGAAAGTAGCAATTTACGGTCAATCTTTTAACACAAGTTCTATAAATGAAGTATTGCTTTTGATTAAAGTTTTACAAGAAAAAAACATTGTTGTTTTTTTTGAAAAGGAGTTTTACACACTTTTTCAAAAAGAAAACCTATTGCCTAAAAAGTATCCAACATTTTCTCATTTTAATGATTTAAATAATTCATTTGACTTGTTTTTTACCATTGGGGGTGACGGAACAATACTAAGATCCATAACATATATTCGCAATTTAAACATTCCGGTTTTAGGAATTAACACTGGGCGGCTAGGTTTTTTAGCAACCATTCAAAAAGAAGAAATAGAGCAAGCAATAGAACAGCTATTAATAAAAGAGTATAAAATTCAAGAAAGAACACTTTTAAGTGTAAAAACAACTCCAAAAACAGCAGCAATTTCTGAAATTAATTTTGCTTTAAATGAAGTAACGGTTGCTCGAAAAAACACCACTTCCATGATTGGAGTGAAAACTTTTTTAGACGACGAATATTTGACCAATTATTGGTCAGACGGATTGATTATTTCAACTCCAACTGGCTCAACAGGTTATTCTTTAAGCTGTAATGGCCCTGTTGTTTTGCCTGATTCTAAAAGCATCGTAATTACACCAATAGCACCCCATAATTTAAATGCAAGGCCTTTAGTTATTTCAGAAAACACAAAAATAAGATTAGAAGTTAGCGGAAGGGAGCATATGTTTTTAATGTCTTTAGATTCTAGAATCTGTAACATAAATGAAACAACTCAGGTTTTTATTGAGAAAGCAGATTTTACAATTAAAACAATTGCATTGAACAACCATTCGTTTCTAAAAACCCTTAGAAGTAAATTATTGTGGGGAGAAGACACAAGAAACGACTTTAAACATTGATAAAACACCACAATATTTCCCTAAAATTATAGTTATTCAAAAAAGACAAGTTATTAACTTTATAAAGCAAATTGAATTAACTATATTTGCACGCTATTTTTTAAGATGAAGAAACAACTTTTAGCAATAGTATTTATTTGTGTTACAAGTATTTCATGGAGCCAAATAAATGAAATTGGAGTGTTTATTGGAGGAAGCAATTACATTGGAGATGTTGGAAATTCAACTTATATTTATCCGAATAGTATTGCTGGAGGAATTGTTTACAAGCACAATCTAAACCCAAGAATTGCTTTAAGAGGGACCTTAAGTTATATTCCGATTAAAGGAGATGATTTAAAGTCATCAAACATTGTTAGGGTAAATAGAGGTTTTAATTTTAAAAACACAATTAAAGAAATAGCTGTAGGGATTGAATATAATTTTTTTGAATATGACATGACCTCAACTGACAAAAAATATACACCATATATTTTACTCGAAGTTGCAGGTTTCGCTCATGAAATTATTGATTCTCAGAATAACACTGGGCAAAATAATTTTAAAACAAAATTTTCATATGCGATTCCGTTTGGATTAGGATTTAAAGGAAAAATAAGAGATAATATTGGATTCTCATTAGAAACAAGAGTAAGATACACATTGACAGATGAGTTAGATTACACAACAAGTAAAATACCATCACTAAATTTTGGAGGCAACTCAAATGACTGGTATGTATTTACAGGTGTTTCTTTAGTTTATGCTTTTGGAAGACCTGCTTGTTATGCAGAGTTAAGATAATATATGGATAAAAAACTACAAATAAGTTTACACAAAGTACCTCAACATGTTGCTATTATTATGGATGGCAATGGTCGTTGGGCTAAAAGTAAAGGCATGGAACGTGTTTTTGGACATAAAAACGCTTTAACCGCTGTAAGAGAATCTGTAGAAGCTGCAGCAGAAATCAATATAGAAGCAATCACTTTGTATGCTTTTTCTACCGAAAACTGGAATCGCCCAAAAATGGAAGTAAATGCTTTGATGAAATTATTAATTTCATCACTAAAAAAGGAACTTCCAACTTTTCAAAAAAATAATGTAAAAGTAAATGCTATTGGAAATATAGATTCACTTCCGTCTAAAGCTCAAAAAACTTTACATGAAGTTATTAAATTAACAGAAATAAATTCTAAAATCACTTTAACTTTAGCATTAAGCTACGGCTCAAGAGAAGAAATTGTTAACACAATCAAAAACATATCTAAAAAAGTTGTTAATAAGCAACTTCAAATAGAAGAAATTAACGAAAAAGTTATTAATAATCATTTATATACATTTAATTTGCCCGATGTAGATTTAATGATCCGTACAAGTGGTGAACAACGCATCAGTAATTTTTTATTGTGGCAAATGGCATATGCCGAATTATATTTTACAGATGTACTTTGGCCAGATTTTAGAAAGAGCGATTTTTTTGACGCAATAATTAAATATCAAAATAGAGAACGACGCTTTGGTAAAACTAGCGAACAAATTGAAACACCAAATGAGTAAATATACTATTGTAGTACTATTTTTATTATGCTTTTTAACGCTAAATGTTAGTGGGCAAACCAATAATACATCATCTAAAGACACAATTCCTACTAAAATTTCTTACGTCAAAGGGCAAGAATATGTATTAGGAGGCATTACCGTTACTGGTTTAAAAAAGTTTAGCGAAGAAACCGTTAAAATATTTACGGGTTTAAGAAACGGTCAAAATATTAAACTTCCTGGAGATAAATTAACAAGTGCTATCAAAAAACTATATGACAGTAAGCAATTTAGTGATGTTGATGTATATATCGCAAAAATTGATGGCAATTCAGTGTACCTTCAATTTAACGTAAAAGAATTACCGCAATTAAAAGAGGTTACTTTTTCAGGAGTTAAAAAATCTAGAAGAAAAGAGTTGAAAAAAGATACCGACCTTAAAACAGGTGCTATGGTAACTGACAACTTAATTGTAACATCTACCAACTACTTTAAAAAGAAATTTACAGACAAAGGGTTTTTAAAAACCAAAGTAACAATTAATACAACAAAAGACACCTCAGACATTAATGTTGTAAACATGGATGTTCATATTGACAGAGGAACTCGTATTAAAATAAAAGACATTTCATTTAAAGGAAATAAAGAATTTTCTGACAGAAGGCTTAGAAAAGCAATGAGCAATACCAAACAAAAAATGTTTGGTAGGTTTTGGAAAACTTCAAAGTATATAGAAGATAATTATAGAGAAGATTTAGAAAGTATTTTAGAAAAATATAGCAGACAAGGTTATAGAGATGCTCGAATTATTGATGATAAATTAATTTGGAATGATGACAATACGATTAGTATTGAAATTGAAGTAGAAGAAGGAAGACAATATTATTTTAGTGATATTAATTATGTAGGTAATAAAAGCTTTACCATTGATCAATTGTCAAGAATCCTTGGTATTGATAAAGGTGATGTTTATAACGGAACGGTTTTAAAAGAAAGAGTTAAAGGAGACAACACCCCAAACTCTCAAGATTTACAAACTTTGTATCATAATAATGGATTCTTATTTGCTTCCGTTGATGCAGTGGAAACAAAAGTAGTAAACGACTCTATTACTGTAGAAATTAGAATTCGTGAAGACGAAAAAGCAACCATTAAAAAAGTAACGGTAATTGGTAATGACAAAACAAATGACCACGTTATTTATAGAGAACTGAGAGTAAAACCAGGTGATTTATTTAATCGTGCTGCTATTATTAGATCTATTAGAGAAATTGGTCAATTAGGGTTTTTTGACACAAATGTTACTCCAGAAGTGAAACCAGACTGGCAAAACAAAACTGCTGACATCGATTTTACAGTTACAGAAAAAGGTGGTAGCCAAATAGAATTACAAGGTGGTTATGGTGGTGGTGCATTTATTGGAACACTAGGTTTATCCTTTAACAATTTTGCGATTAGAAATATCTTTAAAAAAGAAGCTTACAGACCATTACCAACAGGAGATGGTCAAAAATTATCTCTTCGTTTACAAGCAAGTAGAACCTATAGTACATATAGCTTTTCGTTTACAGAACCTTGGTTGGGTGGTAAAAAACCTCAATCTTTTTCATTTTCATTATACAATTCAAATCAATATCAATACGATTTTAGAACTGGTTTAGTTGACAAAGATCAAAATTTAAGTATTGTTGGAGTTACTTTAGGCTTAGGAAGAAGACTACAATGGCCAGATGATTATTTTCAGCTTTCACAGTCCCTAAGCTATCAAAGCTTTAGCTTAAACAATTACGGATTTAGAGTTGGTACAGATATTTTAAGTAACGGTAATTTAAATAATTTATCGTACGAAATACAATTGATTAGAAACTCAGCAGGACCTTCATTAATTTTCCCTACATATGGGTCAGAATTTAGTATTGGTGCAAAATTAACATTCCCATACTCTTTAGTAAACGGAAAAGATTATTCTAACATAGAATTAGCTGAGAAATATAAATGGATGGAATACTACAAGTTGAGTTTCAAAGGAAAGTGGTATACTGCATTTACAGATAAACTTGTTTTAATGATGAATGCTGAAGGTGGTTTTTTAGGAAGCTACAGTAGCAAAGTTGGAGCAACACCTTTTGAAAGATTTTTTGTTGGTGGTGACGGTTTAGCAGCATATCAATTAGATGGTAGAGAAACCGTAGGATTAAGAGGATATGAAAATAATCAGTTATCTTCTATACAAGGAGGAACAATATATAATAAATTTCAATTAGAATTACGATATTCTATTACAGACAAACCTTCTGCTTCTATTTATACTTTAGGGTTTTTAGAGGCTGGAAATTCTTATGACAATTTTAATAGTTATAATCCGTTTGAGTTAAAAAGGTCTGCCGGTCTTGGAATACGTATTTTTATGCCTGCTTTTGGCCTGTTAGGAATTGATTTTGCTCATGGATATGATGCATTACCAGTTTATAACAATTCACCAAATGCTCCAAAATCTGGTTGGCAAACACATTTTATTATTGGAAGACAGTTCTAAAAATTAAATACTTATTCGTAATGTATTCATTTTTTGGCATGGTTTTTTCAAAACAAAAACTATTAAAGATGAAAAAAATATTCGTATTAATCGTTCTTTTGTTTACAGTACAAAATAGCATTGCGCAAAAAGGTCAAAACTTTGCATATATTGATATGGAATATATTTTAGAAAATGTTCCAGAATATGTTACAGCTCAAGAAAATTTGAATGCCAAAATAGAAAAATGGAAAAGCAATTTATCTAAACTAGAAAGACATATTGAAGTTCTTAAAACAGATTTAGCAAACGAAAAAGCAATTTTAACAAAAGATTTAATTGTAGAAAGAGAAGAAGATATTACGTTAAAAAAAGAAGAATTAGCAAGATTAGAATCGTTGTACTTTGGTCCAAAAGGAGATTTATTCTTTTTAAGAAGACAAATAGTTCAGCCTATTCAAGATTTAATATATAATTCTATTCAGGATATTGCTAAAAGAAAAAAATATGACTTTGTTTTAGATAAATCTAGCGAATTAGTGATGTTATATTCAAATAAAAATTACGATATTAGCGAACTCGTTTTAGCAAGTATCGTTAAAGATCGAAAAATTAAAACTTCTAGTATACAAAACACCGTTAAAAAGACGGAAGCTCAAAACAAAAAAATTGAGAATCAAAAGAAACTAGAGGTCATAAAACAAGCTAAAGAAAAGAAAGCTTTAGATAGAAAAAAAGCAATTCAAGAGAAAAGAGACAAATTACTGAAAGAAAAAGAAGCTAAAAGAAAATTGCTCTTAGAAAAAAGAAATGCTGCGAAAAAGAAAAAAGGAAAAAATTAATAAATAAATAATAAAGTAAAATTAAAACAAGGAGAAATGAAACAATTTAAAAAGTTATTATTAATAGCTGTATTTATGTTAGGTGTAGGAGGAGTTGCTAATGCACAAAAGATTGGTCATATAGATACTGCAAAGTTAGTACAAGAAATGCCAGCTACTAAAAAAGCAAACTCTGAACTAGAGAAAATTCAAAAAACATATAAAGACGATATTGAGGCTAATATAAAAACATATCAAGCTAAAGCTCAAAGATATGCTGCTGAAGAGAAATCTCAAACTCCAGAAACAAACGCTAGAAGAAAAGCTGAATTACAAAGTGATGCAGCAAAAATTCAACAAGCAGAACAAATTGCTACGCAAGAGTTGAGAAAAAAAGAAATTGAGTTAAAAAACCCAATTTATGAAAAAGCTCAAAAAGCAATTGAACAAGTTGCAGCTGAAAAAGGATTGGTATATGTATTTAATTCTGCTCCAGGTGGAGGTTTAATTATCTTTGAAAAAGGAACAGATATTTACGATGCTGTAAAAGCTAAATTAGGATTCTAAAAAATCTACTTTAATAATAAAACAAAAAACCTACTTTACTAAGTAGGTTTTTTTATTTTTGTTTAAGTATGAATGTAGCTTCTAAACAACCTATTGGTATTTTTGACTCTGGAATTGGCGGAACTTCTATTTGGAAAGAAATTAATCAACTTTTACCAAATGAAAAAACCATCTATTTATCAGATAGCAAAAATGCACCTTATGGTCAAAAATCAGAAGAAAAAATTCTGGAATTGTGCATAAAAAATACCGAATTCTTAATCCATAAAAATTGCAAAATTATTGTTGTCGCCTGTAACACAGCGACAACAAATGCCATTACCTATTTAAGAGAAAATTATACAATTCCGTTTATAGGTATTGAACCCGCAATAAAACCTGCCTCTATAAATACAACAACAAAAAGCATCGGAATTTTAGCTACAAAAGGCACACTGAACAGTAGCTTATTTGCAAAAACATCTACCAAAATAGATCAAGAAGTTGCTATCATAGAACAAGTTGGAGAAGGCTTAGTTGAGTTGATAGAAAATGGCCAATTAGTTTCCAATGAAATGACACAACTTTTAAACAGTCATTTACAAAAGCTATTGCAACACAATATTGATTACTTAGTTTTAGGCTGTACCCATTATCCGTATTTAATACCTCAAATAAAAGATATTATTGGTAATGACATAACTATTATAGATTCTGGTCAAGCTGTTGCAAAACAAACTAAAAGAGTTTTAGAGGACAACTATTTAATAAATCCTCAAAAACTAGTACCAACCCATTTGTTTTACTCAAATACAAATACAAATGTATTGAGATTTGTTTTAGGTGAAAATAAAAACTACAGGGTAGAAAAATTAAACTTCTAGTCTAAAAAGACCCACTGATATTTGGACAAGCAGAAGCTCTTGGTCTTTTACAAAAAACATTGATTCCCAACGTAATTTGATGGTAACCAGTATCAGAAAAAACAATCTCACCTAGTTGTTTAGTATAGGTGTAAGAAATCATCATCTTGTTATAATTTATGCCAACAATCGGTGTTACATAGCTTAAATTTTCTATTGAGCCTTTATCAAAGCTTCTTCTATAAGATAATGCTGCCCAAAGTTGAGCCTTATTAAAGTTTTTGTATGCTTTTATATTAAAATCTGCAACCGTTTCACCAGTTCCTTCTCTTAATTGTAGCATAAAGGAGGGTTCTATATTTACAATATCTTTATACTCTAAATAATACCCTGCACTAAAAATATAATTTCTTAAATCTAATGGCTCTAGGCTATTATTTAAATTATTTTTAGCGGAAAGCAATAAATTCTTTACCGTAAAATAGGATGAAAACCCTGCTCTATGATATGCAACACTAAAATCTGCATTGAAATAACTTGAGCTTTCAATTAACTGTTGCACTGCTAAATCACCAAAAAAAGTTCTTTGATCTGACTGATTTTGAACAACTGTTGCCGACAATCCAAACGAAAGTTGTTGAAAAACTTGTCCACTTCCCATATCTAAATGATATGCATAAGTGGCTTGAAATCCTTTTTGAGAATGAAATCCATTTTTATCGTTAAAAATTACCAAACCCAATGCAGCATTTTCTCCAAATTTATTATGAAAACTTAATGTTTGTAGTTCAGGTGCTCCATCAACTCCTTGCCATTGTTTTCTCCCTGTCAATCTAATTTTTCCACAATTTCCAATACCAGCAGCAGAAGGATGTATTAAAAACACATTGTCTGACAAATAATCTGAGTAGATTGGTAATGTTTCTTGACTTAATGCAGCAAAGGAACAAAAGAATATAAAAAAGGAAGTTATGGCTCTTTGCAAAGTCTTTTTTTTAATTTTATAAGTTTTCAAATATAACATATTCTATTATTCATATCGTTTTAAGAACAAATAATATTCTATTTAAAAATAATGACTAAGATTTCTATTATTCATTATCTTTACCCTATTAGATACAAACCAAATAGTCAATCATATGAAAACCAAAGCTCTTTTTTTTGCTCTCTTTTTTACACTTTTTTATATTGGATGTAAATCAACCGAACCAAAAAAAGCGAATCAATTAAATTCAGTTTCTACTTCAAAAAATATTACAATTGATGAGGCTCAACTATTAAATAATATAAAAATATTGGCTAGTGATTCATTAGAAGGAAGAGGGTTTTCTAAACCTGGAAATTATAAAGCGCAACAGTTAATTGCCAATGAATTTAAAAGATTACAATTGGCTACAGTTTTAGAAAATGGTTATATCCAAGAATTTACCACAACCTACAAAGGCGTAAGAAGGCAGCGTATGTTTCCTGTAAAAGGAAAAGACAAAAACGACACCAATGTTCCAGATACAACTGTTGTTGGAGGAAATGTTATAGGTATGATTAAAGGAAAATCTGACAAAGTAATTGTAATTACGGGACATCATGATCATTTAGGTATTAGAGATGGAAAAATTTATAATGGTGCAGATGATGATGCTTCTGGTACTGCAGCTGTAATTACAATTGCAGATTATTTTAAAGACAAAACTCCAAATCATACACTCGTTTTTGCAACTGTAGATGCTGAAGAAGCAGGAATGCATGGTTCTGCGTATTTAGTAAAAAACTTCCCTTTAGGAAAAGAAAATATAGTTTTAAATGTTAATATGGATATGATTGCTCATAACGATAAAAACGAATTATATGCTTGTGGATTGTTTCATTATCCTCAATTAAAAGAACCGTTAACAAAAGTAAAATCTTCTATTAATTTATTATCTGGACATGACAACCCGAATGATAAAACTATGCAAAACTGGACCAACTCTTCTGATCATAGGTCTTTTCATAAAGAAAAAATACCTTTTATTTATTTTGGTGTAGAAGACCATAAAGATTACCACAAAGATACTGATACCTTCGAAAATATCAATCAAGATTTTTATGTAGAGGCTGTGAAATTAATTATTCAATCCATAGAAAATTACGACACTTTTTTAAAAACAAATTAGTGTGAATTAAGGATTTTTTGATACTGAGAGCTCTTAAATATGAACGTAGCTATCATGTGTAATAAAGCTTCCATCTTCAACAAAATCAAAAGTCATAAAACTTCCGTTTATGCCTGTTAATTTAATTTTGTGAAGTGTGTTTCCTAGTTTAGGATCCCATTTTGTTTTAATTTTTACATGATTTTCTGTATAGCCATATATAAAACCTCCTTTGCTTCTATTTTCAAATAAAACAACTCTTTCTAGATCTAATTGACTTTCATGAAAATCGTTTAATTTCTTTTTAGACAATTCTTTAAGTGCTTTTGCTCTCTTATTTCGAACATTTTTTGGAACTGACCCTTTAATTGTACCAAATGCTTTTGTTCCGATTTTATCTGAATAAATAGTTGTGTTTATATATGAGATATCTGACTCTGATAAAAACTGAACTGTTTCATTAAACAACTCTTCTGTTTCTCCAGGAAAACCAACAAGAATTTCAACAACTATATAAGCCTCCGGAATTATTCTCTTTACGTTAATAAACAATTCTTTATACAACTTAAGTGGAAAAGGGCGATTCATTTTTTTAAGTAACTCATCGCTACCACTGTACATTCTAATACTAAAATAGGGAGAAAATCTTTTAGATTTTTTAATAAATTTTAATGTTTTATCGCTAAACATTGGAGTTGTAACAGACAAAAAAGTAAAACGATGGATATCTCCAATTTTATCAAGCTCTTTGATTAAGTCATAAAAAGAATGAAGATGTTTTAAATTCCCATTCTCTCCTGTTCCATAATCACCTACATTATCTCCAACTAATACAATATCTTTTATTCCTTGTTGTGCCATACTCTCTGCGTTTGCTAGTATGTTTTTTAACGCATCACTTCTAGAATGCCCTTTTCTTAATGGAATTGGACAATAGGCACATTCATGGTCACATCCTTCTTGAATTTTTAATGAAATTGTTGTTTTCTCTTTTGATATTCTCTCTAACTCTCCGTTTCTTCTGGCGTAGGTGGCAAACCAAGCTAAAAGCAAATAAAACAAAAGAGTAAAAAGCATTTCTATGGCTTCATATAGGTAAATATTATCGGTACTAAAAAAATGATATGTAATGAATAAGGTCATTCCTGCCGCAGAATATTGAGAAACAGTAACACTATGCATGCTTCTTCTATATAATAAAACTATTGCTACTAAATTTGTTAATATTGTTCCTAAATACACATAGAATATCCACATCGGAGAGTCGTCTAACATCTCTCTTGTTATTTCTGGTAAAAAATTTAAAAAGAAATCTATTTTAAAAAACCTAGCTATGCCTAAGGAGATAAAAATTAAGCTAGCTAAAATAACTAACACGGTAGTTGCACTAAAAGGAATTAGGTTATTTTTTCTTTGGTAGTTTTGCATCGTTTACGGGGGAATTAATTAGTAAATATAACAAAATGTAAGTTTACCCTAATTGCGAGGTTTGGAACTCCTTGAATTGGAAGCAGAAGAGCTGTCTATGGTTTAGTCGTAAGGTATTTTAATTAATTTAAAAATAACTATTTGATTATAAATTAATTATGTGGGTTTTTAAATTTCATTTTTTATTAATTCTACTAAAATACTATCACTTTTAATTAAAACTTTAATTCTTTTTTTATAGAAATCGTGATAAAACTTTTTATCCTTTAACCTCTCTATGTTAAATTGAGATATTTTTTCATTCCCCATAAAAATTCTTCCTGCAGGAAATCCTAATTCATTAAGACTTTCATTTTCTAATATTGTATTTTTAAATAAGACACCCTCTAACTCTCTATTTTTAGAAATTATTACATCTCCTAACTGTTTGTAAAATCCGTGTGCACTATATTTATTTTGTAATGCTAAAACCACCTCTTCTAATTTAATAAGTTCTATTAATCCTGAATTTTGAAGCGCTCTATATTCTTCTTGATTGTCAACAAAAATTGTACCTAACGAGATAGCGTTGGTAAGATGAAATCCAATTGAATCTTTTGGTTTACTTAATAGTTGGGAGTTATTATTAACAATCCATTCTATTGATTTCGAAGCTATATTATGAGCTTTATAGTTATATTTCATATCAGCAATATCTACTATAATATTTTTGCTGATTCTTGTTAAAGATTGATTCTTTAAACTTTGCTTATAATTGTTAGCATTCCTTTTTTCAATGTAGAACGATAGTGAAATTCCTAATACAATAACTAAAAATTCTAATGAATATCTGACAATATATTTTTTCTTCATAATAAGTTAGTTTGCTCAAATATAATAAATGTAAGTTTAACTTATTTACTTGGTTTAGAGATAGCTGAATTAAAAGAAAAATATATGACTATGATTTATGTTTATATATAATTCCATTAAATTTTATTTTTGTAAAAAAACCTTACAAATCAATCTCTTCTTTTAGAACTACTAAAACTTTTTCGGCCATTAATTGACTTAATTTAGCGCTATGGCCTCTCCAACTGGCTGTTCCTGATAATAGTTTCAATCGGACAATCAAGTCTTTTTTTGTTTTTATAAATTGTATTGGGTTTTCTAAAGACAATAAGTCCCCTAAAACAAAATTATATTTATCTCGCAAATGCTCTTTAAATTCATTTACATTTTTTCGGTGTTCTATATTTCCAAAAACCCAATACAAATCGTTATAGTAATCATTTAACAATGTCTTCAGTTTTTTATTATTTATTTTTGAATAGAAACCAGAACTTTTCAACTCATCCATTGCATAGGATTGTATCATCATTTTTTTTGACCTATTAATCCATCGAATCGTTGTCTTATAGAATTCTTCATTATAATTTATAGGAACTTCCTTACTCCATATTACTTTAGAGCTTAAATCTGGCACGAAATTATCTAATTTCTTTGAAGGTACTTTCATCCATTTAAGTAATTGATTTATTGAATTGTATCGGAAGTTATTAGAATCACTCAATTCATTAAGAAATTCTGAATCCTTTTTAATCGCTGTATATAAATTTAAAAGCTTTTCTTTATGACAACCAGACCTTTTTTATGACGGATGCCACATTTAAATCTCTGATTTCAAGTAATAGAATTGATTTATTTTCAGACAATTTACATTCCTTAATGAATGATTATTATGAATCAATCCAAAAAAGAATTACTGATAATAATCATATGGTTGATAATACTTCAATAAAATATTATCAAGATTATCACCCCTTTTCAATATATTATGCTAATGCTATAATTGATTTAGGTTTTTCAGAATTTAAAGCAAGAGAAACAGAAATAGATGCTTTAGATGATGAATTAATTAATCATTTTAAAAGATATTTTTATAAAGCAGAAATTAAAAAAATATATTCAAGTGAAAAGTTTCTAATTCATACCTCAAGCTTTAAAAATAGAATTTACAAGTACGACAATCAAATAGCAATTTTCACAAACAAAAGAAATGTAATTGCAAAAGAAATAAATGAAAACATTCAAATGGCTGAGAATGAAAATCCATAATTGGCACAGAAAGTGTTGAATAAATTAAACCTAATCCATTTAATAGATTACAAACCCTTTGCATATTGTAGAGAGTTTTTATTTTAACCCCAAAACAACGGCTCATTAATTTTATGGGATATACTTGATTTCATAAAACACCATTCCTACACCTCAACCATATTCATTCTACGTCAAATACTTACATAATAATTGTAGGTGTTTAAGAGGTTTAGAAATAGCTGAATTGGGTTGTTAATTTTCAATAGCATTGTATAATTCTTTATCATCATACTTTTCTAACCTATCTACTATTTCAACGGTAAACTTTTGTTTTTCAAGTAATTATTGTTCCCAAATTTTTTTATTTTATATTTAATTCATACATTTATAATACTTAAATTTAAAAAACACAACTTTGAAAAATAAATCACTATTTATTGTTAGTACTATTTTATTTTTATTTTTATCAAAAGTTAATGCACAAGAAAAACATTTTTCAGTATCTCCAGTAATTGCTTTTCCAACTGGAACGTTGGGTTTATTTAATTCAACCGGATTTGGAGCAACTCTAACTTACGAAAGAGAGATAGATTCGAAAATGATTTTTTATGCTGAAACGGGTTTTGTTTCATTCGGAGACAAAGGCCTGGGTGCAGTAAGTCATATCCCGGTTCAAATTGGTGTAAAGTACTTTAAAAATGATTTTTTTGTAGGACTAGGGATAGGAACAAGTACATATAAATATGGAAGTTCTGATAATAACGAGTTTGACAATGCAGATAAAGATGCTGTTACTGGTTTTGCAATTACTCCACAGTTGGGCTATAAAATGGGTAAATTTGATTTAAATGTAAGTTATAGTAGTTCAAAAGTAGGAGATTCTGGAGATAAGCAGCCATATAATTATTTAGCCATAAAGGCATTGTTTAAAATATTTTAATTAAACATTAAAACAACCCTAATAAACAACTCTATCGAAATAGCGAACGTTTATATATCTCGCAAAGAGTTTATAAATACATATAATTTGATCAGTTTCACTATTGAAGAATGAGGCGTTCAAGCTTTGATTTCCCTTCCCCTATTATTCAACGTTACAGCAAAATTGAATCAATAATGCAACTAAAACCCTTATTCCATTAACCCAAGTTGTTTCATAAAAACATTATTGTCAAAATAATCTTTCTCTTGGAAAATTTTCCCATTTTTCATGACCACCAATGTAACACCATAAATATCTACTTTATTATTTGTTGCCGGAATTCCAAACAAATCTCCGTCATGAGTTCCTTGAAAACGCCAATGCTTTGTCATTAAATCACCTTGTCCATACAAATCAATTATAGTCATTTTGGCGTCAGAAAAACCCGTAAGATAACTGTTGTAATAAGCTTTAAAACCTTCAACACCTGTTATTGGTCCTGTTGCAGTGATAACGCTAACCTCAGGATCAAAACTATCCGTGTTAATTAAATCAATATCGCGGTCATTCATAATTTTCCCCCAAACAGCAGAATACATAGCGATATTGGTGTCTAAACCTACCTTAGCCTGTTGCAAAATTTCACATTCTGGATTAGGTGTTTGATTACATCCAAACAAACTCATAGCAATCAGAAATACATAAAGTCTTTTCATAATAATAGTGTTAAAAATTAATTACTTTTGTTTTAATAGCAAATATAAAAAATTTACTATTAAAACAATAGTAAAAATAAATAATTGTATGATCCATAAAAATTTTCGTTGTAACTGCCCCATAACTTCAGCCCTGGATATCGTGGGAGATAAATGGAGCTTAGTTATAATAAAACAAATGTTATTACAAGACTGTCTAACCTTTAAGGATTTCTCAGAAAGCACAGAAGCTATTGCACCAAATATATTATCCGCCAGATTAAAGACATTAGAAAAATTAAAGTTTATTGAAAAGAAGAAAATCCCTCAAAATAAGAAAACCAATATTTATGTTTTGACGGAGAACGGACTGTCGTTAACCCCAATAATAGTCGAATTGGCCATGTGGAGTGACCATAATTTAAGACCAATACATGAGAAAATGGATCTTCATCCAATTTTGGATGCTATGAATCAAAATAAAATGGAAGTTATTAATAGACTACAAAAGGAATATAAAATAAAAACGGCTACACTATAAAAGTATAACCGTTTTATTGTTTTAGTAGATAACTCTATTGAAATATCGAACATAGGTTTTAACCCAAGAAGTATTGAGTTAACATTTAAAATGATAGAAACAATTCAAAGTATTTTGAAGTAAAATAAATGAAATTCATTATACCTTCCTATCTCTAATGTTCTCCTGAACTACAGGGTCAAAGAAATGAGTTTTATAAATATCCCATTTTTCAGAAATTACTTGCTCATTTTGATTATTAAGATATTTGTTAACTACTGTATTTTGAAATATTGCCATTTAATTTTAAACTGTTTATAAAATAATATCACTTGTTAAAGTAACAGCATCTAATGTAATCAATTTATTGTAAAGTTTTAAGACCTATTAGACCAGAATAAAATAGAAATCACTGCCAGTTTTATGTATATTTGAGACTTAACCTTGGTAGTAATTATTGTAAATAATTAACTATTTATAGTGCTTTTAATGTTGTTAAGTTTGCCTTAAACCCTTTGTATACTTGAGTTTAAACCAAAAAAAAGAGTAACCATTTCTGATTACTCTTGTGTTGGATAATTTTATCGAAATTTTGAACATAATTATTAAGACAAAAAAAATGATTAATGAATTAATAAATAGTAAAAATTAATTTAAATCATTTACTTTTTAGGTTTTGAAAAAATCACTCCAGCAAGTGAAGTTAAAAGCAATAAATAAGCCCCAATTCCAAGGAAACTAAAAGCATTGATATTGGTACCAGCTTGTTTGTCTGCAATATTTAATGCTGCATATAGGCATGCCAATAAGACAAGTCCAGAACATATTCTAGCACCTAAATATTTATCCATAAAAGTCAGCACTCCAAATAGGATTACCATAAGTGTTAATAAAACTAATTCTAGAGTAGCAGCTTGTGACATAGCGTCAATAAGTGACACACTTAATGGCCCTAATTTAACAAATGGGAGAAAAAGTGAAATAATCATTGCTACAGCAATACCTAACCTAATTTTTTTGTTTTTGTTCATAATAATTTGTTTTTTGATTACCTTTCTTATGTTTATTTTTTTGTAGATATAATTTTGATTGTTAAAATTTATTTATTTTGTTTAAAAAAAATCTAATTTATAATTAAATTTTAATTCATACAATCCATAGCTTTTGCCATATATGCTTTATACCATATTGCAGCATCTTCTGGATTGTCTATGCTCGCCTGTGCCTCCCTAATAAACTTTTGCGCATCTGACTGACTAAAGTTGCCAGATTTCAATTTTTCACATACTTCTTTTCCTGCTTTTTCACCAGCTTCTTTAGGATCTGTACTTCCACAACTTACTAAAACTGCTGTAAATACAATTGCCATTAAAATTTGTTTGATCTTCATAATATTATTTAATTTATTTTATTTTCGAAATATACAAAATTTATTTTATTTTCGAAATATACAAAATTTTTTTTAAAAATGTATGAACCAAAACAGTGCTGTTAGTATGGATTATTTGGTGTGATTTTCTTGACTTTTACTGACAGTTTCAGCTGTTTTTACTGACAGTTTTGAGTATATTTGGTTTTAAACCTATGGTAATTAGCAACCAAAGTGTGGTTAACACCTACTCTTTAACACTCTACTAATACACTACTAAACCCTTTGTTTACTTTAGTTTTAATCAAAAAAAGAGTAACCATCTCTGATTACTCCTTAGTAGATAACTCATTGGAAATATCGAACATCAGTATTACACCAAAAGATTTAATTGATACTCATAATTTGATGACTCTTGTTATGAAAGGTTCAGGTGTTTGAATTTTAACTCCTCTTCACCCAAGATAAAATTACTTTGAAACTTTCAAGGTTACTTTTGAAGAATTAAAATCGGTTTCGTCGATATGGCCTAACACTTTACGATCATCGGAAATAAAGTGTGCGTGAAAGAAACTGTCGTGGTGCGTAAAAACAGCCTTATGATTTCGAGAAAAGAAGCCGATCAAAGATCCACTAATATTTTTGAAATCATATTGAGTCAATCCTTGGTGCGCTTCATCTGGCGATGATACTTGCTCACCCTCAGGTAAATTAACACTATGAAGTTTCATTTTATTAAAAACCCCATCAATACGTATTAACAACGGTTGGTCATAATTTTTATAAACTAGAATCAATATGTTCTTCTATTTCTTTTAGCGAGTAATTTTCAAGAGTTGACTTCAACAACTTTTAAATCACTATTTGTGCTGTATACAAAAAAGGGAGCCCTGACTGAGGGGATTTTAGTTACCTGATGAGAAACACTGTCAATAACCTTCGACACAAATGTTTGTCCTTCAAATACTACTATTTCTCCTTTTAAAAACTCAATAGGTCCTAATCCATAGGTTTCTTTGTTATTTAATGAATCTGTTGCAATCTTACCTTTCAAATCTCCTTTCCACATCACATCTCTCATTTCACCAACAACCTTGATAGAAGAAGTGTTTGTTGATTTGGTACATGAGGCTAACAAAAGCAGGGAAAAGATGTAAATAATATTTTTTAACATGCTGTAAAAATACAAAAACGGCCACACTATAAAAGTATAACCGTTTTATTGTTATAGTAGCGGGAACTGGACTCGAACCAGTGACCTTCGGGTTATGAGCCCGACGAGCTACCTATCCCTCCGATTTGGACTGCAACAAGTTAACTCAACTTTTTAATTCTCTGCCAGTATAAACTGCCAGAATGAAAAGTTATAGAATATCAATTGGTACATCAAAGTCTAAACCAATTATAATAATTTATTTCAATAATTTACGCCACCGTTATTGGAATGGAAAAGTAATAGGTGTTGATTTAAAATCTGAGGACAATCCTACACTACTTAAAGCAGCTTTTGAATTAAGGTTAAGAGATGGCTGGAGACCTCAAAAAAAGAAAACTAAAATTAAACAGGCTCCTATTACAGTTATTGAAGCTCTTCAAAAAGGTGTCGAAGTAAAGATTAAACAAGGATGTTCAGAACGCTTCATAAAGGATGCTAAACGTATAGTTACACTATGGAGACGTTATGAGAGTGAACAACAAGTAAAGAATCTTACTCTTAAAGATCTACAATCCTCACATATTAGAAATTTTCTTGTAAGACCTAATTGGAGTGCAAAGACTCAGCGAACCGTAAAATCTACTTTAAGTCCATTATTAAATGAATTTAAACCTCATTTAGTTCAAAGTGTAAAACTTAAGAAACCAACCTCAACACTTCATAAACCCTTTGATAATATCAATGAAATACTTGAAGCTATTAAAGTATATAACAAACAGCTTATATCTATGCTGTTTAATGACCTATGGTTGTCTTTTAAGACCTCATCGTGAGATAAGAGAACTTACTTGGTCTGACTTTTCTGATGACCTTAAATACATTCATTTATCAGGAAATAGAAATAAATCTGGTAGGAATAGAATTGTACCTGTACCAATCTTATGTTAGAGATATTCTTGTAAAGGAGAACCTCATCATAATATCTTTTCAGATAAACCTCAACCTTAAATCAAGACTATTTTAAGACCCTTTGGAGTCGTTTTAAGAGACAATCAAATACACTTGAACAAGGACAAACATTGTACTCTTTTAGGCACTCAGGAGCTATAGAAATCTTTAAGAGAACAGGTTCTATAACCAAGCTACAGAAAGCTATGGGACATTCATCTATAAATGTAGTCTCTAACCTACTTAAGAGGTTTAGAAATAGCAGAACTAAAGGAGGAGGATATGCCTATGGTTTACTAAAATTATAATATCCATTTTAAATATCTTTTGTTTTGTAATTACTTATTTTCAAGTCTATTAATTTCATTTTGCAGCTTTTTGCTCAAAACTTTTGTTCTTATGAGCATGTCCTCATAAAATCCAATTTTAAGGTTTCTAAATAAAAGGCTTTGATTTAATTCAATCTTGAAGCCTTCATCATTTTTTGCACCTTCAAGGTCATATAACTCTAGACTTTTAGATGCAATGTTTGGATTGTAGTATTCCTCATCATCAAATTCATCATTCAATTCACTATCTACAGTAATTAATTTATTTTGTGTAATTCTAAAATATTTTTTAAAATAATACTTCTTTGTAGTATAAGTTTGAAAATCTGAATAATCATTTCTAGAATTGTGATAGCTTTATGAAAAAAATCATAAAATCTTGCAATGTCCTTTCTTATGTTGTTATTTGATAAAATTCCGATTTTATTATTTTGAAGATTTTGATATGTAGATGCATGAAGAGCAACAACTAATGGAGTTCCAAGAGCATCTGTGAAATTAATTGAATCTTTATGCTGTTTAAAGTTATTTTGTAAAAGCTTTAATAAATTTGTTTCTTCGACAAAAAATTTCTTATGGTATTGAATATTAAACTTAACATCTAATGTATCTAAATTGATGTCTTCTTGTAGATTTTTTAATATGGTTATTTCCATATTTTGTCTTTTCCTATTTTCATTTGAGTTATTTACTTGTAGCGCTATTAAAATTCCAAAAGCTACAAGGAAAATCTCTCCTAAAGCATATTTAAAATAATTAAATGAACCTTTATTTTTCGAGGTAATCGTATTCATAAATTTGAAAGGCATACTTTTTTCTCAAATATACAAAATATAACATTTAATATATTTCTTTTTTTCGAGTGTAAATAAAAAAACTCCTTTTTAACTATATACTATTATAACATAGAATAACATATGCCATTTACATCAGAAACAGCAAAACAAGCAGGTAGTATATCTCGTAGAGGTAAAAGTTTAGCAACAGAGATTAGAAATCAAATAACAGAGGTTGCAGAAGAGTTAATTAAAGCCATTGACATAGCTTCTTTAAGTAATAAGGATAAAGTACTATACTTGAAAGCTATAATGCCTTTTATACTATCTAAAAATGAAAGGATAGATACCCATCAAATGCCAACAGAGTTTCAGATTGAGATAGTTAAATAGAAAAAAATCTTCTAAATTAATAGCAGGTTATACTGTTGTTTCGGTAGTACCCTATTGTTATTCAGTTGCACCTCTGCAGAGCTGTTTTATCATTCGAATACCATAGTAAATATAAGAAATATGTATTAGATTTAATAAATATATTCTATGTTTTTAACTTCTTTATTTTGTTCATTTATCCATCTATTCATATGCTCAATGCCAAAGAAATTTTTTGTAATTACCTCTTCATTGTTTTGTTTGTCAATAAATGTAATGCTTACTTTAGTTGCCAAAATAAAAGTTAATTAGAATAAATTTTAGCATAATCTTGACTAAACAATGTTAATGGAACAACAAATAGTATAAACAATAATTTTTTCATAATAATTTAATTTTCTATAAAAGTGATAATATACCAACCATTTTTAGATTGATTTCAAATATAACTAATTTCTAACAACCGAACTTATTAGTAAAGGAACATTAAATATAAAGGAACATTAAATGTTGTTACTAAAAAAAACCCCTACATTTCTGCAAGGGTTCTTTAAATATATTTTAAAATAACTAAAGAAAATTAGTTAAGAACTTCTTATACTTTTCATATTGATTTTACTTTTTTCATTTTTTTCTCCAAAGTTTTAAAGTTAGGACAATCTTCTAAATCTGACTTTTTAAAACCAAGTTCGTCAGCTCGATTTGTAATTTCTTGTGCTTTTTCTTCTAAAGACTTTGCTTCCTCTTTTTGTTCTTCTGAAGCTCCCTCTTCAGAATCGACAGCTTCTTCTAAAGCGATTAGTTCATCAATAACTATTGACAAAGCATCTGTTAATTCGCATTCTGTTTTTAATTCACTTGCATTAATGTCTTTTGCTTTGTTTCCACAACTGATAACTAAAGTTGCAAATAAAAAGGCTACTAAAATTTGTTTAATTTTCATAATGTTTGTTTTTAGATTGATTGTAAATATAATAAATTTTTAACAACTGAACTTATCGGTAAAGGGAGGTTAACTGTTGTTACTAAAAAAAACCCTACATATCTGTAAGGTTTTTAACTTGTTTAATAAAATTAAAAGTTTTAGATATATTAAAATCCACATTTATTTACTTTTTCAATTTGAGTTTTATTTTCTTTTTTTAATAAGCAATACATAATAGTTATTTTATTTATATTTTAGTGTATTACTTATCATATGTAGTGCAGTTTTATGAATCAATATACTATTAAGGGTTTTGCTGATTTATTAGTTACCTCAACGCAGTTTAGTAAACTTAAAAGGAGAGAACAAAAACTACTCCTACTTGATAGGTGTAATTGGTTTATTTCTGCTATTGTAAAAGACAATATTAAAACTGACAAGACCTATGGCACATATGTAAATCTTAATTCTCAAATATTAAAAAAGTATTTGGGAGATAGAGCATATAAGGATATTGAACAGTGTTTAAAAGGATTAGGTATCATTATAATAAATGATAAATACTCATCAAGCAACTTCTCAAAATCTTTTAAATTAAGTCCTAAAGCTATCCAATTAGGAATTACAGAAACATTGGTATACTCAAAGAAATTTATTACAAAATTAAAGACATTTTCAATCTTAAACTATAGTGAAATAGAATCGCAACCCGTTTTAAAAAAACTACTAAATAATACTGCAAAATTATTAGTTGTTGAAGAACCGTTTTATTACGTTGAAAGAATATTACCAAATTCGATATATGTTGAAACTGAAAATGGACAAATAGATATCTCTGAACCCGTAAACCAATTTAAGGTTGACAGATATGATGCATTTTACAGTTCCTTTTATGCACTTAACGAGATAACAGACCCAAAAGTATTATTCGATTCCTCTATCAATTACACACCTACTATTGCTAAATCGGGAAGGATATATCACGTGATAGCTTCAATGCCAAAACTTATAAGAGAAAGTATTAGAACCAAATCTAATGAGTTAATTTGGGAAGTTGATATGAGTTCTGCACAACCCTCTATTATCTTTTTAGAATGGCTAAAATACACTCAAGAGAACAAGAGTAAACATATTGATAAGGAATATCAATTATGCCTTAAACTTCTTTTAAGTGGAGGTATCTACGCATACATTCAAGAGAACTCTGAATTCTTTAAAAGTTTAAGTTATGAGAAACTTAAAAAGAGTATTCTTTCATCTATTAATGCAGAAAATAAGCCAACACAATCCAATGAAGAATTAAGTAGATTATTCCCAAATGTAATGATGTGGGTTAATGCGATTAAAGAGAAATCGGGATACAAAGAAGTAAGTTTTTTAGGACAAAGTGTAGAAGCTAATATATTTGTTGAGGTTTATAAGAGTATTCCTGATGATAAATTTGCATTAATCATACACGATTGTATTTTAACTACTGAAAAGGATGTTTTACTTGTAAAAAAGCTATTAGAAGATAGAATCCGAAAACTATTTGATGGTGTAATTCTTGAACATCATAATTTAGAAAAGTTGTTTAAAATAAGTGAGGTTTCAATACGAGATGAACTACTTGAAAAAACTCAAAGAGATGCTTATTCTAAAAAATGTCAAATAGAAAGAATTAATAGTTGATTTCTATTGATTATTCAAAGATTTTAAAAATACTGAAATTTGACTGACAGTTTTATTGACAGTAAAGTGCTATTTTTAGTGTCAATTTATTTATATTTGAAGTATTGACAACGTCAGTTTATGAGTATTAATGTAAGTACTCTAAACAACCTTTTACAACTGTTAACACGCAACCAATACATCTCTTAAACCACTGATTATCATTGAGTTTAAAGCAAAAAAAAGAGTAACCATTTCTGATTACTCTTGTAGTAGCGGGAACTGGACTCGAACCAGTGACCTTCGGGTTATGAGCCCGACGAGCTACCTACTGCTCTATCCCGCGATTTAGACTGCAAATATACGATAGTTTTTAAGTTTTGCAAGGTTTATTTAAATATAATTTAGAAAGAGGAAGGTATTTTTAGTTCAAACACAAAACCTGCATTTAATGGTAATTCATAGGATTTTGTGGCACAAAGATCTAGCACAACCTCACTGTCTACCCGTATTGAATTATATCCATTTCTTTTTCCTAAAGACACACTAAAGTTGAAGGTTGCTTGTTCTTTCTCTAACAACATCGATATCTATAAGTCTTCAAAATTATTATTGTAAATAATTATTTGTTGTCAACTTATATACTTAAGTAAAACACTTTTTACAGTAAATTTTTCGCCTTCAAAAATATATTCTTTCGCAATTTTTAATCCAGCTAAGCTTGGCCCAGAACTCTCAAATACATGCAAGGTTGTAGTATCAATTTTCAAGAAATAGATGCTTCTTTTAAAATTTGACTCTATAAGTTTACACGTTTCTCCTAATCTGGGGATTCTTCTTGGTTTTTCAGGTTTCCGCCTATTTGGTCTGAAATCCCAATGAAACAATCCTAAAGTTGTAATCTCTTTTATTGTGTCAAATTTATATTGCAATAGCCATTTTTTCATTAATGGTGTTATGAATACAGGAAGTTCAATTTCTAAATTCATTTCACTATTGATTTTAAATGTTCATAGATCATCACCATCGCCAAGGTATCTAACTCACAATAACGTTTTAATGCATCTGATATGTCTTGTCTTTCCTTTTCAGTCATATCGGTATACTGTATCTTTACCATAGGCTGTTAGTGCAGCTCCTCCATCATCAATATTTTCAATGTTAGACAATCTAGCTTCAATCTCTTCTTGACTTATATTGTCTATGACTGGAGGTAAGGTTTTGTAGGGACTAATAATTTCGTTCTCCCGCTTTGTTAACCAAATATGATCATCTGGAAGGTTTTTACTACTCACCGCAATGGCTCCAATAGGTTTACTGTATTTTTCTTGAACAAACTGGCTAGACTTTAACACGGCAGGCAGCACTTTTTTAATGGAATTTGAACCAAAAGTATGAGGGTTGTAATAGTACATAATAATTACCTTACAAAGATCTACCATATCTCGTGTACCCTGGTTTTGTTTTCTTGTTGGCACTATCCAAGGGTCTGGATTGTCGTTTGTGGGATGGCTAATAGTTTCAATAAATGAAATAAGTGATTCTTTGTTAGGGGCATCACTGGCTTTGAGTTGCGCTCTAATGGCATTGAGTATCGTATTTTCGTGGGTCGCAAATTTAAAAATAGTTCCTTCATCCTTTGATAATGCTTGTTGCAAAGATTCAACAAATTCAAAATTTGGAAACTCGCCAGCAGTAGCGTTTATATATTCGTTTGCATGTTCTATACGGCCATCTTCATGATAAATATGATGTGAATACTGAAAGGCTATTTGCTCATAGGGTTTACGACCCGTATGGAACGGTAGTGGCACTGTAGAGGTCTCAAAATCTATAAAATGAAGTGGATATACCCAAGTATTCATTTCGTCTTTTAAACCTTCTATATCAACAAACTCGGTAAAGTCATTGTCGCGTTCTTTTTCGATTTGCAACCATTGGCGCTCTGTACGGCTAAGTTTTCCAGCCGCCTCTTTGTATTTAATATCTTCTGGGGTGAGCTGTGATTTAAACAATAATCCTTGCTGCATTAATTTTGGGTCTTTTAAATCCCAAACATTAAAAATATTGGATTTTTTAAAATCCTGATCGGTCCATTGGTATTGCTTTTTAAAACAATACTCAAAACCAGATTGTTTTTTCTTACCATCCTAACTATCATCTTTTTTAAATTCACATTTTTTACAAGCCGAAAATTGAGCAGGCCAGTTTGGATAATAATTTTGCATGCGAATTTCTGATAATAACTTTACAGCTTCATGAAAGTTTAAATTATCATAATACGTGTACTCTCCATTATGTATTTTTGAAACCACTTCCGATAAATTTTCTTGATGTAATATATTTTCACCCAGCTGGCTTATATCATCAATTTTAATTTACACCGGTTCGGTTATTAGGATCTTTTTTGACTCTAAAAAACTGATTTAATCCATCTACAGTTGCAGATTTTGTTTTATCAACCAAGCATAAATAAGGAGTAATTGTATAGGTAGGCAAACAAAGTTGTGTAACATAGGTTTGAAAAGCCAAATCAAAAAGATAGGGCTTCCAGCTGCTCACTATTTTTTTTGACTTTCCCACAAAATTGTAGTTTTCGCTTGGGTCAAGAGATTTTGCCTTAACTTCTATGAGCTGAATATGAGTCCCTTTTTTGACAAGAACATCTGTTCTTATGAATAAATCATCGATATAAAAAGCGGCTTCATAGATTACCACATTTTCTTGCTTTAGAAGCTCAGATGTTTGGTCTGCCAAATCTTGGTAATCATAGTTTTCTCGATCTTCTGGATCTTCTATTAAGACACCACCAGGATATTGTAAACGCGCATATTCTTCTACTTGAAAACCACCGCTGGCAAGGGCTTGTAAAAAAGGATCATTCATTTTTTACATTATGATACACTTCTTTATTATTTGAAAAATAAAGTTTATTTGGGCATTCTAAGCCTTGTTTAAATCGTGATTTGGAAAGTGCTTTCATTTATTTTGAATTTAAAATATTATTTATATGAATACCATTATCATGTATAACACCAATAATATCAAACAGTTTTTCGGAAATATCTTGAATATCTTCAAAAATACTTTTTTTGATTATTGTAATCGATTTAAAAACACTATCTCTGTGAGATAATTCACCCTTTTTGTTTGGTTTAATAAACTTATCGACAGTGTTTTTTTCGAGTTTTGGTAGAAGTCTTTCTATAAGTAATATCAAGGCTTCTTCTCTTTTTTTCTTAAGGTCCGAATTAATTCTATTTTTATTCCATTTAATAAAAACCTTTACACTGCCAGATTGCCATTCAATACCATAATAAAACTTTTCATTTCCTTCTTCTGAATTAATAGCTAATAATAAAGATTCATTACCGTTAGTGTTCTTTATCATGATAAAGTTATTTTCGGCGTTTGGAATATTTTCGAATGAAGCACCCCTCTTTAAACTTTCTTTAAGCTGTTCTTGTGGATTGATTTTTTCTAAAAGTTCTTTCTCTATTAGTTTTAATCTATATCTTTCAAATACACCTTTCAGTTTGATTTTTTTTAGGTCATTTTCAAAATTTTTATCACTAACATCCTCGAATTTTTTTTCAACAAAAAAGTTTACAACTTTGCTTAAACATTTTAAGTAATCTAACCACATTCTAATGAGTACAGCCTTATCTAAAATATCAGGTTTTAATAAATTTGATTTGTTGAGACGAGATATTTCCTTTTCTAAAAACCCAAAATCAAAATCAATAAATCGAAGGGGTTTATATTTCTGGATTTTTGGTTCTTTCTCAGGAATACTTTTTATTTTGAGATCATCTTTATTCTCTTTAAATAATGATATCACAAACCCATATTTTGCTTTCAAACCATCATTGCTATATGCGTATTTTGTTAATTGATCTATGTACCCACTTGATGTTTTTTTATCTTTTGAATAGTGGAGACCCGTTTTAAACTTAGATTCAATTATAGCAAATATAGATTCTTTCTGATCTTTAATCAGCTTTTTAATAACCATATCAATTGAACCTTGTTCTAATAATATTAATGGGGTACCATTATTACTATACAATTCTTTTGTAAATTCATTTCCAAAAACACATGCATAAGCAGGTTCTCCTATAGTGTCTAACATAATTTTCAACATTCCAGTATGGAATTTTTCTTTATCCGATAATTGAATGCTTGTGAAAGGGTGTTTAATCAGTGAGTCAAGATAACTCTTCATAATATGTTCTTAGAATAAAGTTAATTTAATAGATAATCTATAACTATTTGCCAATTAGGATATGATTCAGAACCAAATTGTATCCACTTTCCTTCAAAATTCTTGGCTCCATTATTTGGTCTATCATCAATGAGTATATCTCCTTTCATCAAATCTTTTCGATGCGTTAAGATCAATCTTCTGTTAATTTTTTCACCAAATTGTTCTTCAATCCAAAGGCGTTTATCTGTCCAAGCCGATGGATTGTCCCATGGCGCTGTAGATAAAAAATAAACGTTATAATTAGTAGCATCTAAAAGTATATTTACGGCTTTTATAGCACCTTTTATTGGTTTTAAATCTCTAAAAATGTGGGGTATAGTATCTGGGTGCTCATCATAAGGTGAAATCTCTTTTTTAGGATGCGTGTTCATGGCAGACACAAAGTCTGCCACAACACCATCTAAATCTATAAAAAGTAATTTCATTAGCCTTCAATCAAATAATTGTAAGATTTAGCGTTGTCTTCATAATGTAAAATAAAGCCCTTATCTCTATGTATATTCTGGTCTGGTCGTATAATATTATTGTCGTATGCTAAATAACTACCAACATAATCGGGGAATGAGTGGTGAAAATCAGTATTAGCAAAACCAAAAAAGGCTAATTTTGATACATCAAAATCAGCTGCTTTAAAGTAGAAATCAAAATCAACTATATTATCATGTTCAGCTGTTATGTTGCGTTCGCGAGTATTGTAAGCGGCTAAACCTGTTGGCTCAATCCATTCAGGAAGTAATAGCACACCGTTTTCAGCTTTATTAATAGTATGTTCATCTCTATCTTCCATATTGAATTTAGCACCATTTTTATCCCAAAAAGCTTTTACCATCGCTACAGCTTTAGGGTCGTCATCTTCCTCTACAAATAATTCTATTTCACCCAAAAAATCAACTAACTTTTGTTGTGGTACAATTTCTTCTCCATCTACAGTGATAGTTATGGCAGCATCATCTTCTATAAAGTTAACCTCATCTCTTAAATTCATATCCAAAATCTCTTCATAAAATTGAAGATGACCTGCATCACCTTCCTCAACTGTGGCTAAAAAATTGGATAATAAAGGGCAATTTGAATTGAATTTTTCCATATCAATACTTTCCTTAAATATCTCCATGCCATCGCCACCGTACAAGGTTGTTTCATAAAACATTTTTACAAACTCCTCCATAGTTTCAATATCATCATCTATGGCAAAAGACATTGCTTTTTCGCACTCAGCATAAGCTTCATCTCCTAAAAGTCCAAACATATAATTTGTTATAGAACCGCTGATATTGATGTTTATTTCCTTTAAGGTTTCAGGTTTAGCCGCTGGCGATTCCTTTACTTTTTCTGTTGTGGTATTTGTTTGGGAAATAATGGTATATCCTAAAGTTTCGGCATGTTTAAGAAAATTAGGGAAATTATCTTTTCCCCATTGTCTGCAAGCAACTATTGCTGTTCCATCCGATAAAGTGAAAGGCGCATCCATATAGAAGTCCCTTTCTTTTACGCCTGCATCTTTTTTAGCAATAACGCCTTTGCTTCCCTGAATACTATCAGGAAAAGCGGTTTGTAATGCTTCTAAGGAAGGTTTATTCTTAGCTGCCCAATCTTTTACGATTGCAAAAACTAATTGCCTTTTGTTAAGGTTTTCTCCTAAACCTTCTACGGTATATTTTGTATAATCTCTTGCCATAATATTTTGTCTATTTTTTTTTTTAAAATTTATTCAATTGTGCATTCATAAGTGTCTTTTATGTTGGAAGCAACTTCATTAAACTTAATTGTTCCTTTGCCTGGCAACAATATCAATGAAGAAAATCCAGGTTCGCCAGAATTAATAGCTTCAATCAAATTATCTAAACGAACAAAAACTAAATCACTCAATTTAAATTCATTTTCAACTTCTAATTCTGCCTTCAAGTGCCATTTACCATACTTTATAGTTACATCACCTTCGCTTTTTAAATTACAATAGGCATAAGGTATGGTTATAGTATCTCCGGATTCTGTTTTAACAGAACAAGAGCCCACATAATCTATTAAATAATAGTTTGGCAAAATAGCTGGTTTATAGATGCCATTATCTAAATCGGTTTCGTCTTCGTCTACTGTAAATTCTCCAAAGCGTTTATTGATAACTAGTTCATTATCTACCTTTACTTTAATGATATTATCTACATCCCAACTAAATTCTTCATTATCCCAATCTTGATACATGGAACCTAATACTTCAATTTCTAATTTCTTCATTTATTCTTCTATTGTTAAACCTGCATTATCTAATACCTGTCTTATAGGATACGCTGCACCATCATAAATATTATTAGCAACTAACAATAGTGTTACATATTCATTTTTAGCGATTAAATTATCTTGAGCACAGATTTGTATTAGAATTTGAATAAGTCTTGATTTTTGAGAGTTGTCAAGATGATCCGCTAAAAAATTAATAGAGTTCACCAAAAGGGCGTTATGTTTTCCCATTTTCCAGAAAATTTGAGATTGGCTATCTACGTCATCCCATACATCACGAACTGCAATTCCTTGTTCGTCATACTCATCAAAAGCGATATGCATCCAATTCATTTCACCTTCAATTACCTCTCCATCTGCTAACATGGTATGTCTTATAACAAATGCGAGGGCATGTGGCAACTTCCAATTTATCGAACCCTCTACTGTTTCTTGAATTGCTGACTTTTCTTCAACTGTCGAAACTTTTTCTTGGGTAAGTTCCTCGTCACTCACTTCATTTTCTTCTGCAACATCTGCAATAATTTTATAATTCAACAACCCTGCATGTAAAATAAAATTTGAAAAATTTTCTTTTCCCCATTGATTACAAACGGCTATTTTGGTCCCATCTTTTAATGTAATCGGAGCGTTTATGTAATAATTTCGTTCATTTTTTGAGTCAATTTCTGAAACCATTCTTATAATGCCTTTACCTCCTTGAATATCATCCCACCATTGCTCTTTTAATTCCTCATAATTCATATCCATTGAACTTGCATAGTGCTCCACAACTTTTAAAACCATTCTTGATTTTGCGATACCTTTTTTCCAGTCTTCAAACTTGTATTTTGTAAAATCTTTTGCCATATTAAATATTTAATTTATTTTCTAAAAATATAGTATATAAATATTATATTTGATTCATAATTGATTCATAATATATAATGTTAAACATATTAAAAAAGTTAGTAGAAACTAAAATAGGTAGAACTGTAAAAACTAGAGGAGACTGTCAATTAATATCAGATGCTATTTTAGAATCTTTGGATGTTGAAATAAGTTACAGCACTATAAAAAGAGTCTATGGTTTAAATGCGTCTACAAAACCAAATACTAAAACATTAAACACTCTAGCTAAATTTATAGGTTACAATAACTATTTTCATTTCATACAAACCTATAATTTTGAGAACAGTAATAATTTAAATTTCCAAATCTTTAGAATTATTTCTAAAATGGATCAATTGGAGATTATTGAATTAATTAACGATACCAAAAAAAGTAGTGAAAACTTCAATAATTTTATAATTATTTTAATACGTGAATTACTCCATCATAAAAATTATAAACTGATTAATAAAATATTTCAATTAGAAGCCCTTAAACACGATACTTTCTCATATTCAGAAATCTTGTACATAGGAAACTCTATTGGGCTTTTATTAAGAAAATTCAACAAAACTGACAATGTTCTCTTGTCTAATATTAACTTTATTAAAATTGTGTTTTCAACTTTTGTAGATTATACTAATCTCAACAGGTATTATGGAAATGCTGCGAAAGTTGTGAAGACTATTCATAAAAATACAGAAATAAAATTATTTGCAAATGCATTGTTAGAATTTAAGAATTTTTTAAATAAAAAAAGTATAAGAACAGTAAAGTTAGAATTGATTTACTCAAAGAATTTACATCCAATTTTGTGCAGTAGACTTTTTGCTTTATTCTTTTTAAAGGATAAAAATTTTAATAATGAATTAGTTATCAATAATTATTTTAAAATTCATTCAAAAAAAAATACTTTTATTGATTATAGTTTTGAGTTGTTCTTAGCGGCTATTTTAACTAAGAATAGGTTTTTAATGTCTACCCTGATATCTAAAATTGTAGTAGAACCTAAGACCTTAATTTTATATCAGAAATTCCATTTAAATATATTTTTTTTAATGTGTTTATTTTTCTATAAAATGGAGGGAGATAAATTGAATGAAAATAGATTTAAAAAGTTATTTAGCCCTGATGATTGTACTGATGGATATATGGATTTTATAAAAACTTTATATCTTATATATCTTCATGCTGACGAAAGTCATAAAAAGAATAAAATACAAATAAAAAGTGATTATATTAAAATAGTTAAAGACTTAAATTATCCATATCTAAACATTCATTTTTTTAATAATTATTTTAAATAATTGAATAGGTTTTGTGAAATCTCAATTAAGTAAATTTAATGACCTTGAAATTAAAGAAGCAGGTACTGAAACTCCATTTACTCTAAAACATCTGAGAAAAACATACCTTACTTGGGTATTTCATACCATGGGGAGTGACACCAAATTATTGTCATCTCACACTTCAATGAAGGTATTGGAAAACCACTACATCAATCCACTTTTGTTAAACGTTGAAGAAGAGAAGTTAATGAAGGTTAAAGTCTTTGGACAGTCGTATTTTATCTAACACAAGAGTCTAGCACGTATAACCCAAATAGGATTACATATTTGTAACTACTTGAAAATGAGTTAATAAAATTAGTTAAGATTGAGTAGTGAGGAGTGTTATGAGCCCGACGAGCTACCTATCCCTCCGATTTGGACTGCAACAAGTTAACTCAACTTTTTAATTCTCTGCCAGTATAAACTGCCAGAATGAAAAGTTATAGAATATCAATTGGTACATCAAAGTCTAAACCAATTATAATAATTTATTTCAATAATTTACGCCACCGTTATTGGAATGGAAAAGTAATAGGTGTTGATTTAAAATCTGAGGACAATCCTACACTACTTAAAGCAGCTTTTGAATTAAGGTTAAGAGATGGCTGGAGACCTCAAAAAAAGAAAACTAAAATTAAACAGGCTCCTATTACAGTTATTGAAGCTCTTCAAAAAGGTGTCGAAGTAAAGATTAAACAAGGATGTTCTGAACGCTTTATAAAGGATGCTAAACGTATTGTTACACTATGGAAACGTTATGAGAGTGAACAACAATTAAAGAACCTTACTCTTGAAAATTACAACCCTCACATATTAGAAACTTCCTTGTAAGACCTAATTGGAGTGCAAAGACTCAGCGAACCGTAAAATCTACTTTAAGTCCATTATTAACTGAATTTAAACCTCATTTAGTTCAAAGTGTAAAACTTAAGAAACCAACTTCAACACTTCATAAACCCTTTGATAATATCAATGAAATACTTGAAGCTATAAAAGCATATAACAAACAGCTTTATCTATGTTGTTTAATGACCTATGGTTGTCTTTTAAGACCTCATCGTGAGATAAGAGAACTTACTTGGTCTGACTTTTCAGATGACCTTAAATACATTCATTTATCAGGAAATAGAAATAAATCAGGAAGGAATAGAATTGTACCTGTACCATCTTATATTAGAGATATTCTTGTAAAAGGAGAACCTCATCATAATATCTTTTCAGGTAAACCTCAACCTTTAAACCAAGACTATTTTAAGACCCTTTGGAGTCGTTTTAAGAGACAATCTAATACACTTGAACAAGGACAAACATTGTATTCTTTTAGGCATTCAGGAGCTATAGAAATCTTTAAAAGAACAGGTTCTATAACCAAGCTACAGAAAGCTATGGGACATTCATCTATAAATGTAAGTCTTAACCTATTTAAGAGGTTTAGAAATAGCTGAACTGACAGAAGAGGATATGCCTATGGTTTGGTCCACATATAATAACTTTTAGCGAAACAATCTCAATCTGAGTTTTTAATAAAGGCAATTAACTTTATTAATTGTTTATATTTACAGCAAATATAATAGATGAATAAAAAAACAAAAAAATATATCCTTAAATACACTCTTGAGTTCCTTGTTATTTTCTTGGGAATTTCACTTTCCTTTATTATTAATAATTGGAATGAAATGAAGAAGGATGAAACTTTAGAAATCAAGTATTTAAAAAGTCTCAAAGAAGAGTATGTTAGTAATTTAAAGGGGCTTGATGAGTCTTTAAGTTATCATAAACCACGCTGGGATAATCTGGAGAGATTCTACAAATTCTCAAATAAAAATAGCTTTAAGGAAATGGATTCAATCGTTAATATTTTGACTTTAAATTGGTCATTTAACCCTAATCTGGGGTCTACAAATTCTCTTATTACGTCCGGTTATATTGAGATAATAAAAAATGATGATATTAAAAAATTAGTATCTCGAATGCCTTTTTTAATTGAAGATTATACAGAGGAAGAAAAACGTACAGAATTAGTATGTGTGGAGATGGGTTATTATTTAACGGAACATTATGTTTATAACCCAAGAAATGATAAAGAGAAACAAAAGTGCGTGGACCTAATTCTGTCAACTCCATTTAGAAACAAAATTTATGATATGCAATTGTGGTTAGAATCAATAATTATAGAAGGACCAGAACTTAGAGAAGATTTCTTGAAACTAATTACACTAATTGATAACGAGCTATCTGATAGGATTAAAAGTCAGGATTAGAATAGTTCCAGTTCCAGTTCCAACATATATTAAAGAACTACTAGCAAGGATTATTGCTAAAAAAAGGTAGAGTAGTTTTCTTATTGAGTTAGTTTTTAACTTCCCTTTTCACCATAACTTGTACCATTTTTTTGATTCCAACCCGATTTCCTGAAGTAAATCAGTCTTTGACCTAAAAATAATGTCTATGGGACATTCATCTATAAACGTAAGTTTAACCTATTTAAGAGGGTTAGAAATAGCTAAGCTGAAAGAAGAGGATATGCCTATGGTTTAGTTTACCCCCTATTTTTTTTATATATTGCACTATAAATTTAAATTAAAATGAAAAAAATATTATTATTAGCTTTAGTTATTTCAATGACTAATTGCAAAATTGAAAGTAAAAAAGATAATATAGTTGACGCTAATTATCAAGTGGAAAAAGATATAGAAATGTATATAAATCTTTGGGATGCTTTTATTTACAATAGAGATACAAGTGTCATTAATAGTCAATATTTCACTGAAGATTGCATTGTTGTTACTGCTCAAGGTGATATTGTAGGCATAGAAGCAGTTAAAGAATATTATGCTAACTATCTAAATGCGTTTACAGAAATAGAATGGGAGATTAAAGAAACTTTTGGTCAAGGAAATAAACTTATCAAACACTATAATTTTAAAGGAAAGCATACTGGAGATTTTTTTGGAATACCTGCATCAGGTAATTATTTAGATTTATCTGCGACAACCATTGTAACTATGAGGGATGGTAGAATCGCAAAAGAACACGACTTTTATAATATGCAAGCTATACTTGACCAACTTATGAAATCTAAGGGAGACATTGTTATAGACGAACAGAAATCTATAAATTGATTTTATTGAAAAGTTTTATTTAATTCTGCTTCTAATTCTTCAAGCGTGTAAATATATAGAGTTAACAAAGATTTTTTGGTTTCAAAATATTTTAGTTGAATAATTAAATTTGATTTTAAAATTGAGTCTTTTTCTATTTCTTTCTTTAGCAATCTTGAATAATCTTCAATGCTAATTTGAGAATCATTTGATGCAAACAAAAGGTTTGGATGATTTTTAGTGATAATTTCTATTAAACGTTCTTTAAGCAATTTTTCATATTGAACTGACGTATTTATATTTGAATAGTTTATTGTATGAAGCCTTGTTAAAGTTTCTTTTATCCTTTCAGATTTAATAAATTTAAAACTCCCTGTGTTAATCATAGAAACATATCTATTCATTGGTGGCTCAAAATCTCTGTAATAAATCAAATTATATTCAATTCTGCTTTTACTTGACGTAATTTCTTTAATAGAATTAATTTCAAATTCTGGATTCAAAAACATAGAATATAAATCTATATCATCTTGCCAATATTTCATTCTGTTACCTGTATACTTTTGAATATCTTTAATTTCTGTTTTTATATTATTTAAAACTTTTAATCTTTCTCTATTTTCGTTTTTTTCTACAGACAATTCATTAAGCCAAAAAGAAATCGATATACCCAAAACTATAACAAGAAACTCAAGAGTATATTTAAGAATGTATTTTTTTACTTTTTTATTCATCTATTTAAATTTATTTCAAATATATGAAATGTTAGTTTAACCTACTTAAGAGGTTTAGAAATAGCTGAATTAAAGAGGAGGATATGCCTATGGTTTAGTTACAGTCAGAATTTAATCTAAATAAACTATATTCAGGCGTTTCAAAATATGCTTCACCTCCATCACATTCAAAAGCAACAGGAGTTACTAATTCATGACCAAAATGTAAATCAACAGTCAGAACATTATTTTCAAATGTGTAAGGATTGGTTGTTGGTATATGATTTCCATCATTAGCTTCATAGGAGTTATATAATGCATTACAATCACCTTCTACACAATAGTAAGTATAACGCACCCCATCTTCATAGAGATACATTGTGTTCCCCGCAGGAACAGTCCCTTCTATAAGCCATTTACCTTCTATAGTGTATGTTGGTAATGGACTGTCTTCAGAACTATCATCACTACTACAAGCGAAGATTAATAAAGCGGAGAGTAAGAGTAGTTTTTTCATTTTAATTAAATTGGTTTATACTTTAAATATAAGAATTATAAACTTAGAATATATTTTTATTCATAAAATCAATCATCTGCTTTTAAATTGTTGACAAAGTTAGTAATATCAACAATTTGTCAAAAACATGTATCATATTGTGGATAACTCACTCTCTTGTAATTGAAAGATTTTGATGATTTTGACTTCCCCTCACCCTATTATTCAAAGCTGCAGCAAAACTGAAGCGATTGTTTACTTAACTACCTGCAAAAGGAGTTCCAAAAAGACCTACTGCCAACTCTGCCCATATTAACATAAATATTATAACCAATATTCCAATGTATAGGACTCTATTTTTTAAATTCTTTGTACGATTACTCACAAAATTAATTCCAATACTAAGGAAAATTAGTAGAGAACCCATAATAATGAAATCAAATGGACTCCAGTTAATTTCATCAGTGATAGTCATTCCAATTAAAGGAATTAATAACAAAAAAAGAGGATAAAAAATTCTTTTTGACATGCTCAAATATAAAAAAACGGCTACACTTTATAAAAGTATAACCGTTTTATTGTTTTAGTAGACAACTCTATTGAAATATCGAATTCTAATATTACTCACAAAAGTTTTATAGAAACCTATAATTTAATGGAGTTCCTCGCAGAATGAATTATTGTTTTACCAGGCAGCTCTCCATTGTCTTACAGTATGTATTTTACCATCTTCTCCGAATATGAACTTTTCTAAAAAGAAGTCTTCCTCAACAGTTCCGTCTTTTTTATACTTAGTTTCATTAGAACCAACTTCAACAATACTTCTGACACCGTCTAATTCATAGGGTAAAAAATATATGGGTTTTGCGATTATAGAATCGTATAATGAAAACACTTCTTTCAATTCATTAGTTGTCATCATTACTGGCTCCTCTAAGTTAAATGTGAAAAACCTTAGTGAGTCTCGCGTATTAGCAAAAACTGCTTCTGCGTCCATAGCAGCGTAATTAGATATTAAATTTCTAACAATTTCTACTTGTTCATCAGAACCCATAAGAAACTTTGTGCCAGAACTCACCCATTCACCACCTTTTTTATTAACTTCCTTTTCTACAACTTGATTGGAACAAGAGGAAATTGAAATAAAAATTGCCAATAAAACTATTACTTTTTTCATTTTTTTATTTATTTTTATTGATTAATAATGGTAAATATACCATTTTAATTGAAAACTGTAATATTCATAGTTGTGATATAAAAAAACGGCTACACTTTATAAAAGTATAACCGTTGAAGGCCATTTAACTAAAGCTTATCAAATACTTAGAAAAAGCGTAAAGATAAAAATTAATAAAATCCTATTTTTATTATTTGGTTATCTCAAAACTTCAAAATTTAATACCAATATTTAACACAAAAGGGAAAAGAAAATTAAGTTTTTAATTGTGTACTATAAAGCTTTAAATTTTTAGTAAAATGTGGGTTGACTAACAATTACTTTAAAAAAAGTGTTTATTATTCTTAAGAAATTTTACAGTAAAAACAAATTCCATTTAAAAAACAACATTAAACCTTTTTTTATTTTTAAAAATCTTCCTTCAATTTTTGGAGAAAATCTAGTAGTTGATTCGAAAATAAGTCCATTTGGTGTACAAAAACCGTCGTTAATCCTTTGATTTTCAGCGGTTTTTTTTCATTTAAATAATTAGCTTTGCCAACCATTTGATGAGTGCTTTTTAAAAGCAATTGTTTTTTCTTCCATTTTTATTAAAATTTTTAAGGTTAAAAACAACAAAAATTGCATAATAGAATTTTAAACTAAGCAGTCCGATTTCGTTTAAAGGATTACAAAATGACTAATTATAAGTTATTTGGGGTTTTTTATTAACGTATTTGTACGGTTATTGTACAGTAAATTACTCTTAGCTTCAAAAAAACCCCAAAAAAACTATTATTAGAATCACAACTTAAGACAATATTAAAAAAACAACACCCCCTATCGATTTTAAAAGTGGTTTTCTTTTTTGAAAGTTCGCTATGAAATGAATATATAGCCCAACTACTATAAATATCTAATAGTTATTTTAGAAAAAACTATTTAAAGACCAACTTCCTATATTTCTTTTGGCTTTTTCTTTTAGGAAGTTTATTGGGATCTCTTAGTTTTGACTTAAATCAGTCCACTTTTTGCTGACGATTTACAAGTTCAAGGCAATAAATAAAATATATATTAATGAAACAACTATTTACACTTTTAGCAACAGTATTCGTAACTGTTACAACTGTTGCCCAAATTGGTATAGGTACAACTGCACCTAATGCTACTGAGGTTTTAGAGGCATGTTCAACTTCTCAAGGCTTTTTGCGACCTCGTATTACGGCTGCCTAGCTTTATGATGTAATATAACCGGCAATTGGATTGGTGATTTAAAAGCTTTTTATTTAATTTAGGTAAAATTCTAATGATTTATCTATGAGTGGTCCATTACTTTTTAAAACTATTGAAGACAAAAGATATCTTTGGCTGGAGGGAACCAACCAATATGTGGTATTGGAACATGAAGCTTTTACTATTGTAGAGAAACTTACAGAAGGATTACTGCCAAACACGATTGCAAAATATCTTGAAACAGCACTATCAGTGCCATTTGAAGTAGCTCTAAAATTTGTAAAAGAGTTAGAAGATAAAGTTTTAAAGTCACCAACAAGGGTTCAAGATAAAAGTATGAACGATTTAAAGCTAGAGTAATTTAAGTAAAAAATGATGATTTTAGTTTTTTTTTCTTTCTTTATTTAATTATTTTTGGACAAAAATCTACAGGATTTTAAAGATAATCAATTTACAATAGCTAACTCTAAGAAAATCTTTTAGTACCTCTAAATAAAAATTAATTAAACTCCATGGGTTAATTCACTCAAAAACAAGTAAACCAAATTTTATGAAACTTTCTAAAGTAGTAATTACAGTTTTCATTTTGGTGTCAGCTTTATCACACTCTGCATTTGCTCAGTTAAGTGATTTGCATTACCTGCCTCCTTTGAAGCAAAAGGATAATAATATAGGATTTCAAGAACAGGCTATTTATTTATCCACTCCGGAGACAGCACCATTTACTGTAAATATTTATCAAGGTACTAATACAACACCCATAAGTTCAATCTCGCTATCCAATGCGAGCCCTTACGTCTACAACTTGGCTAGCGGAGATAATAACATAACTTTTGTTGACGACGCCAAGACAGGAGAAGTCCTTACTTCTAGCGGACTTCGATTTGAATCTGCTAATGGAAAGCGATTTTATGTAAACCATAGGGGGTCCCATCCTTCGCAAGGATCATCTCTTACCTCGAAGGGACGTGCTGCTCTTGGAAAACGCTTCCGTTGGGGAGGTGGTCCAGTAATTAACGGCTCACAGAATATCAATGCCACTATGGGAATAATGGCGTCTGAAGATAATACCACAATTCAATTATCTGGATACGATCCTAGTATTGTATTTAGAAAAGGGTCTGTATATAACGGAATAACAGATGATAGTTATTCTATTACCTTGGACAAAGGGGAGAGTTTTGTTTTTGAGTATCCCATTTATGAGAGTTTAATATACTCTTCAACAAAAGTTTATGATGAATGGCTAGGTGCATCAATTGTGTCAGATAAAGACATAGTAGTAAGCATTGGTAATGCCATGTATGCACCTATAGCTGGAGGAGGTCGTGACATTGCTATTGATCAAATTATCCCAGAAAATGTCCTTGGAAGCGATTATGTTTTCGTAAGAGGGTATGGTGCAGATAATCTTGAATTCGCCATAATTATTGCCACCCAAAATAGTACTGAAATCTATGTTAATGATGCTTTAAACCCATTAGCTACCATTGATGCTGGCGAGTATTACTTGGTTCCAGGATCATTTTATTCCGGTACTGGAACGACTCGAAAAGGAGAAAATATGTATGTGCGTACATCAAAACAAGCGTATGCTTATCAGTCAACAGCCGGTGCTAATAACGTAGCTAATGTAGATTACAATTTTATTGCGCCAGTAAACTTTTTATTGGATAGCGAAGTCGATTTTATCCCAGATATCCAAAAAGTAGCAACTAGAACCATTAATGGGGGGATTTCAATTATATCCGCGGCATCTACCCCTGATTCAGAAGTCCAAGTTTTTGTTAATGGTACACAGCAAAATTTGTCTGGAACTCGTAAGACAGTTAGCGGTAATAGTCAATGGGTTACCTATTTTATCGATGGTTTATCAGGAAATGTTAGAGTCATTTCTTCTAACTCCATCGCAGTTGGATATATGGGGCAAAGTGGTGTGATTGGTGTTTCAGGTTATTTTTCTGGTTTTGAGACTATTCCAAGCATAGATGTAGCCGTTAGAGTTGTGGGAGATTGCCTTCAAAATGGCAACATAACCCTTACAGCCCCGCAGGGATATGCAATTTATCAATGGTACCTTGAAGGTAATCCGGTATCAGGTGCAACCCAGAGCACTTTTCAGCCAACATTACCTGGTACCTACACAGTTGGGATTACTCAATCTGTTGACGGGAGAGAGTATGTTTCCGCACCTGTAGATGTTAGTGATTGTTTGCCGGAAGTCAAGTTAGACGTAACTTCAAATCTACAATCCTTATCGGTTGGTGAATCGACTACCCTTCGTGTTAATTATAAGTATCAATCTTTTTTTTCAGCTACCAATGCAAAAGTTAACCTTACGATTCCAAGTAACTTCCAAGTTGCAGCAAATAGCCCCTCAGTAGGAACATGGGATACTAGTACAAATGAATGGACGATTGGAGGAGTAAGTCCTGGCAATGAAGAGGTGATTGAGCTAACCCTTACAGCACTTTCCATTGGAAATCCTGTGGTGGTTTCTGCTTTGAATTCTCAAACGGTTTTGGGCTCTGACAATACTACAGTTCTGTCAGAAGGAGGAGCTATTTCTGATGATCTGACTGAGTCGTTTATCATCAAGAACGCGACGGTCATCAATGCTGTTACCCCACTATCAAAAACAATTCTTGATGCGGATTTTTCATTGGGAGCCACATCGCCTAACTCAAATCCAATCACCTATTCTTCTTCTAATGAGGGGGTTGTAAAAGTCGATGGCAATGGTCTAGTTGAAATCATCAGTGTGGGGACTACAACAATTACCCTGAATCAATTGGCTTCAGAGACGTATGGTCCTGGAACAAAAGATGTCGTTGTTACGGTTTCGAAAGTTACTCCTACTTTAACAGCTTTCTCAGCAATCAATAAGACTTATGGAGACCCTAACTTTCAACTAACAGCGCCTAATTCTACTGGAGATGGAACGTTTTCCTATACTTCTTCCAACACTTCGGTAGCTACGGTGAACTCTTCTACAGGAGAGATCACTATTGTCGGTGCGGGTACAGCGACGATTACTGCAACTCAAGCCGCAACATCAAATTATAATGCCCAATCGATTCAAGCTACCTTAACCGTTAGTCCGGCAGACCAGATTATTTCTGTTGGATCACTACCTGATGGAAAAACGATTCTTGAACTTGTAGGTCCTGGAGGTGATAATTCTCCCATAACTGTTTCGGCCCAATCAACTTCTGGAGTTCCTGTGACCATTACTGCAACCTTTGACTCATCTACCTCTCAAACGGGTACCTTTTCTAGTAACATCCTTTCTTCTGTTTCAGGCGCTGGAATTTTAGTGTTCGATTTCACTGTTTCTGCAAGTGCCAATTACAATGCGGCATCAACGTCTGTCAGCCTAGACGTAAGCAAACGACACCAAAACATCAATAGTTCTTCCATGCCCTTATCGGCTGTCTACCAAGAAAACTTGAGAATACCCTTGGTAGCTTCTTCTCTCTCATCTTCAGCTATGGTTTATACCGTAGTTTCAGGGCCCGCAACAATCGTGTCCGGCGAACTTGTTATTTCAGGAACAGGTGTGGTAACATATAAAATAAATAACAGCGGGGACAATACATATGCCACTGCTCCAGAGGTTACTAAAGAACTTGAGATTACACAAGGGTCCACTACCTTGTCAAGCTTTAGTATTTCTGACAAAACATACGGAGATGCAAGTTTTTCAATCCCGATACCCACCTCTACTAGAACAGGAACATTCGTTTATAGTTCGAATAACCCCGCTGTTGCGTCCATTGTAGGTGGAAATATCCAAGTGAATACTCCTGGAACAGTTACGATCACGGCTACACAGCCTTCGACTAGTAATTGGACTACTGGAATAATTACTACAACTTTCGAGGTCCTCAAGGCAACTCCTGTGTTTACTGGAAGCACTGCGCTATCTAAACTCACTATTGATAGTGATTTTAATTATCCCTTAACCTCTTCGGTTCCTTCAAATCCTAGCGTATATAGAAGTTCTGATCCGAGTGTGGCAACAGTTAATAGTTCAACAGGACTTATTTCTATCCAAGGTATTGGAACTGCTGAAATACGAGTTACTCAGGAAGCAACGGATAATTTTAATGCCGGATCTAAAACACTTAATCTCACGGTATCGAAAGCTGACCCAACGCTAGGGCCAGTTTCAGATATAACAAAAACGGTGGGAGAAGCGAATTTTTTTGCGCCAGCACCAACTTCAGATAGTGGTGGATCATTTAATTTCATTTCTTCCGATACAGATGTGGCGACTGTAGATGCAGCTACTGGAGAAGTAACCATAATTGGAACAGGTACTTCAACCCTGTCCATATCTCAGGCAGCTACGGCCAATTATAACTCGGCAAGTACATCAATGACTGTGACGGTTAAAAATAATGCGACCCAACTGGCCATCCAAGGTGGCAACAGTCAAAGCGCTCCAGTGGGAACGGCTGTTTCCACAGCTCCTAGTGTATTGGTAACGGATGCGAATAACAATCCGGTTTCCGGCGTATCGGTAACCTTCGCCGTGGCCTCTGGTGGGGGCAGCATTACGGGTGGAACGGCCACAACAGATGCGGCTGGTATCGCGACGGTAGGCAGCTGGATGCTGGGTACGACAGCGGGTGCAAACACCTTAACCGTAACTAGTGCTGGTTTAACAGGCAGTCCCTTGACCTTCGCTGCAGCGGCAACGGATGTGACAGGCCCGGTCATCACGGGCCCAAGCGGTTCGGCAGGCGATGGGTCTTCTTCGAAGTCGGTTGCCGAGAATACGAGTGCGGTGCACACCTTCACGGCCGACGAGGCGGTGGTCTGGAGCCTGACGGGCGGAGTAGATATTACTAAGTTTGAACTGTCGAGGAGCGAGCTACGCTTCAAGTCGCCCCCCGATTTTGAAGTTCCTGGAGACTCGGACTCAGACAATGTGTACGAGGTCACCGTACGGGCCACGGATGTTCCCCAATACCTATTTCCTGTGTTCACAAGCCCAACTACTGGGACCATCAATGGCGTTGGTTTTACGATCACGTCCATTGCGGGAGCCAAAGTAAGTACACTGTCACTCAATTCTGCCGACTGGGGGAATGTCGGTAATCAGCAGGGAATCGAACATCAAGCTAATGGTCTTCCCTTTACGGTGACCTTTGATCAGCCAGTTTCCGGGCTGCGGTTTTATGGGTACTACCTGAGAGGAACTTCAGGAGGCTACGATTCCTATGATTTTGGGCAAAATTTCACGTTGGAGTCGGGTTTCAACGGTTTATCGGCTAATGGTACTCAACTCGATGTGAGTACCACCTCATTTGCCAATGGAGTAGTGACGTTCACAGATCCGTTGAGTTCCTACACGGTGTCGGGAATCGGTGGTAATCCAGGTACTAGTTTCCAAGGATTTACCTTTGCCCTTGCAGTCAATGAGCCGAATCACAGTGAACAGACAGTAACGGTAGCGGTAACGAATGTGGATGACACGTTGCCAGTGATTACCGGCCCTTCGACTGTGCAAGCCGGTAGCGCCAGTACTGACATTACCCTTAGGGTGGAAGATGCCAACGGCAACCTGTCTAATGTCTCGTCCAATACAATATTTACGCTTTCTACAGCAGATGAATCGGGTACTGCCACTTTCACACCATCGACAGTCACGGTACCGGCCGGGTCTTCCTCGGCTACGTTTACTTATGCGAATACCAATGTTGGGGATGGTACACATACCCTCACAGCAACAAGATCTTCAGGAGATACCTTTACGGGCAGTGGTATGGCTACGTTAAATATTACGGTTACAGCCAAGGCGGCAAGCACACTGACCATAGATCCGATTGCGAACCAAACCTACACTGGTTCGGCAATTACTCCAGGGGTAGTGGTAAAGGATGGTACTACGGTACTGACTAAGGACACGGACTATGAGTTAAGCTATGCAGCCAATACCAATGTTGGGACAGCAACGATTACGATTACTGGAAAAGGGAATTATAATGGCACACGAACCACTACGTTTGCTATCACCCCAGCACCACTGACCATTTCGGCAGACGATAAGAGTAAGGAATTTGGTACAGCAGATCCAGCATTAACAGTAAGCTATGCAGGATTTGTGAACGGGGAGGATGAGCAAGACCTAGCAGGCACTTTAGCCATCAGCAGAGCCACTGGCGAGTCAGTAGCTACTTATGCGATCACAGCTTCAGGTTTCACGGCAACGAACTACGCGATAACTTATGCCGCAGGAACATTTACCATAACTAGCAAGTCAGTTACAGATACAGCGATTACAGTAGCCTCGATATCAGATTTGGTATATAACGGAACAGCTCAAACCCTAAGCCCAGAGGTAAAGGATGGTACTACAGTACTGACTAAGGACACGGACTATGAGTTAAGCTATGCAGCCAATACCAATGTAGGAGAAGCGACAGTAATCGTTACAGGAAAAGGGAATTATAATGGAACCAGAACGGTAACGTTTACGATTGTACCAAAAAGTATCAATATTTTAATAGCGGATCAAGAAAAAAATTATGGTGCCCAAGATCCTGTTTTGGTATTTACATCTGATCCAACACTTTTTGGTTCTGATGGATTTACAGGATCCTTATCCCGAGAATCAGGTGAGTCAGTTGGAGAGTATTTAATTACCTCTGGTACGTTAAGTGCAGGAGATAATTACATTTTAGATATCCAAACAGGTGCAATTTTTAGGATTATCAGAATTGACAGTGATGGAGATGGCGTTGCAGATGACATAGAAGAGGCTGATGGTACGGATCCAACAGACAGTTGTGATTTTGTTTTGGCAAGCCAAACGGTATCACCAAGCACCGCATGGAACACTGCAGACTGTGACAATGACGGCGTAACGAATGCAGAAGAAGTAACAGATGGTACGGATCCCTTGAATCCAGACACGGATGGCGATGGTGTGATTGATGGTACGGAGAAATCGGATGGTACGGATCCAACAGACAGTTGTTCATCTATTGCATCGAGTGTAACCTTATCATTGAGTCAAGCATTTTTAGTTTCAGATTGTGATGGTGATGGCTTGAGTAATGGCGATGAGATTGGACCAGATCCCAAAAAACCAGTAGATTCTAATGGTAATGGAATTGCGGATTATTTAGAGTTTAATAATCACACATCGTCTGATGATGCTATAGAGATTTTCAACTTGGTAACGCCTAACAATGACGGCGAGAATGATGTGTTTGTGATAAGAAACATAGAGTTGTATCCTGAGAATTCATTAGAGATTTACAATCGATGGGGCGTGAAGGTTTATGATGTAACTGGGTATGGACAAGGCGGAAGGTATTTTGTAGGAGAATCCTCAGGACGTGCCACGATACAAGGTTCGTCGTTACTGCCAACAGGGACTTATTTTTATATTTTAAAATATAAATCTACTGATGGAGTATGGAAAGATCGCAAGGGCTATTTATACCTTACAAGATAATAAAACGCTATCAATTGAAACACCATTTTTCAAAATCAAATAAGATGAAAAAAATATTTTTAATACTACTAATAGGTTTGACTACTTTGGGTTATTCACAGCAAGACACTCAGTTTAGCAATTTATATGTATAACACGTTGAGTTTTAATCCGGCATATGCTGGTTCAAGAGGGACAAAGAGTATCTTCTTGTCTCAACGTTCACAGTGGATTGGTTTGGATGGAGCACCGACAACGAATGCTCTTTCGTATCATTCCCCTTTAGGTTCTTCTAATTTAGGTATTGGGTTGAGTTTTTTAAATGACGCGATAGGGCCTGTTGAAGAGAATTTAGTTTCTTTAGATATGAGTTATACGATCCAAACGTCATATGATTATAAATTAGCCTTTGGATTACGAGCGAGTGCTCATATGTTGAATGTAGATTTTATGAAGCTGAATATCTTTAATCCAGGAGATGTATTAGCTCAGAATAACATTAATAATAGGATATCTCCTAACATTGGTATTGGTATGTTTTGGTATTCAGATAGAAGTTATTTAGGTTTTTCTATACCTAATTTGTTAGAGACCAGACATATCAACAAAGGCTTAAGCACCTCTGTTAGTTCTGTTTCAAAAGAACGTTTACATTATCATTTTACGGCTGGTTATCTGTTTGATATTACTCAAGATATTTTATTTAAGCCAGCAGTATTAACAAAGATTGTTTCAGGATCTCCACTACAGGTTGATGTTTCCTCTAACTTTCAATTTTATGATAAGTTTACCATAGGAGCTTCTTATAGATTAGATGCGGCAGTGAGTTTTTTAGCAGGATTTCAGTTGAATCCTAATTGGTTTTTAGGTTATGCTTATGATTTTGACACCACAAATCTGTCTACTTTTAATTCAGGCTCTCATGAGGTTTTCTTACGTTATGAAGTATTTAGAAACACGAATGTAAAAGCCCCAAGGTTCTTTTAAAGAAGAATAAATAAAAGATAAATTAAAGAAATATGAAGTTACAAAGAAACTTACTAGGAATATACGTACTGTTGTTGAGTGTTTGTGTTTATGCTCAACAGGATGTACTAACCACAGCAAATAAGAACTATACAAACATGTCTTATTCACAAGCCATAAAGCTTTATAATGCTTCGATAAGAGGCGGTTATGGTTCGTCAGAATTGTTTGAAAACCTTGGTAATTCTTATTACTACCAGTCTAATTATGCGTTAGCCAATGATAGCTATGATTCATTATTTAAAAGAACCGAAGATGTTTCTAAGAGCACGTATTATAGATATGTAAATGTTTTAAGAAGTCAAAACAAACAAGCAGCTGCTGATCTTTGGTTGAATAAGTTAAAGAATAAATTTCCTGAATCCTTTCAAAGATCTAGTAATTCGAGTGATATTTTAACACTCACTCCTAACACGTTAGCTGTTGAATCGATTGGTTTTACAAACTTAGGGATTAACAGTATGTATTCAGATTACAAAGCCTCATATTTAGGAGATTCTTCCATTGTTTTTACCAGTAGTAGAGATACTAGAAAATTCACTTCCTTAAAATCACCTTGGACTAGTGAGTCGTATTCTAATTTATACCAAAGTAATCTTAGCTCAGACAAGGATGGTTTTGTTGTTACTAAACTAAAAGGAAGCGTGAATAGCTCAAACAACGAATCGTCTGCAATTTTTAGTAAAGATGGTAAAACAATGTATTTCACTAGAAATAACATGCTCAACGGAAAAGTCAAGACAGATTCATTGAACAATGTTTTGTTAAAGATTTATCAAGCTACTTTTGATGGGAAACGTTGGGGATCTGTAAAGGAATTACCATTCAACAGCAATGATTATAGTTGTGCTCACCCGGCATTGAGTCCAAATGAGGATTACTTGTATTTTTCATCAGATATGCCGGGCACTATTGGAGAATCAGATCTGTATAGAGTCTCTATTTTAGAGGGAGATACTTTAGGAACCCCTGAGAATTTAGGAGCTCAAATCAATACATTAGGTAGAGACACCTTTCCATTTATCACCTCCGATAATCTTCTGATCTTTTCTTCTGATTTCAGAAACGGTTTAGGAGGATTGGATTTGTATTATCTGGATTTAAAAGACAATGATACTAGCATCTATACTTTTAGTGCTCCTATAAACTCGTCTTTTGATGATTTTGGATTGATTTATAAAGTGTCCGAAGGAACCGGTTTTATTTCTTCAAATCGCCAAGAAACCACCACAGGGTCAGATGATATTTATGAGTTTACAGGCTTGCGATTCCCTAGATTAGAGAATGTAACTTTAAAGGTTCAGTCCGACAAAGAAACTACCCTTATTGGAGTAACAGAAGTAGTGGTGTTAGATGAAAATAAAAAGGTGATTGGCAAGACCACTTTGCAAGCGGATGGCAGTATACGATTGGCAGGTTTTGATGTTAGTAAGACCTATTACTTAGAGTTGAAAAATGAGAATTACCAAACCTACGAGCAACGAATTAGTATCGCCGAGGCTAGAAATACAATTTCCTTGATAGCGAAACAACCGCTTCCCAAAGCGATCGATTTAAAAGATGTCTTAAAACTGAATAATATTTATTTTGGATTTGATCAGTGGACAATTACCAAAGAAGCTTCGTTGGAATTGGCAAAAGTGGTAACGATTCTGAATCAATATCCTGAAATTCGTATCGATATTATTGGACATACAGATTTTCGTGGACCAGCAGTTTACAACGAGAGATTATCAGCACAAAGAGCAGCATCTGTAAGACAATGGTTGGTAGATAGAGGGATTTCAGCAGGTAGAATGACAACATTTGGGTATGGAGAAAAAAAACCTATCAACGATTGTACAAAAAACAAATGTACTAAAGGACAACACGATCAAAACCGTAGAACAGAATTTTTAATTGCAGAATAAATTGAATATTTCAGAAATTTTATAGGATAATTTTCCCAAGTAACTTGGGAAACTTCGACAGGTATAAAAAAGTCGAAATTCTGGTAAAATCTGGCAAAATTTTTTTCGGCAGAATTGTCATAAATCTCTGACCCCACTTTTTGTCCCCCTTGAAGCCTTTTTTAATGGGAGGATACGGGGGACGAAAGGGAGGAAAGGAGGCCACCCGGAACATGATAAAAAACTGAGTACTCGAACCAGTGACTTTTCGAATTTTTAATCGGCAATGCCGAAAACTATCTAATCCTGATGGTTCGGATCATGGGCCACTTTATTGAGTTGGAAGGTATTTTTAATCTTGACTTAAAGTCCACCTACTACTGCCGTAAAGAATTCTCCTGATCTGAAGTTAGACTCACTTCAGGTTTCCATTTTAATCTATCACTTTTTTAGACTACACTTTAATTTGTGAGTTTTTTTCACAGACTCAAACTCTCATAAACACCCATCACCTCTTTTTCTCTGATACCAAGATATCTTTTTGTAATTCCCATTGAAGAATGACCAAAGAGTTCCATTAAAAGAACAATAGACTGGTTACTGTAGTTGTTCAATTTAAGAACTCTGTTTCCAAGTGTTTTGCGAAACATGTGGGTGGATACATTCCCATCAACATGTACTTTATACTGTCTAAATATTTTTTTCAGGGAAACGTTCACCCATGATTTATCAATGGGTTTGGTTCCATACTTATTGATGAAAATAAATTCATTGTCATCATCTATCAGTTGTTTTCGTTTGACACGAGATATTATTTCGAGTAAATCTTGATTTAATTTAATTCTTCGTGTCTTCTTTGTCTTTTGTTCCACTATTATTAAAATATCTCCCCCTGAAAAGTCTGCATACCTTAATTTAAGTATGTCTCCTATTCGTAAACCCGTAAATACACCAATGGAAATCAATAGACAGTATTTATAGTTCCCATCTCGTTCCAATTTAGCAATTAGTGATTTAAAATCATCCCATGTAATCGCACCGGTTGTTGTTCGTTGACCTTGTAGTGACATTTTTAAGTTTTTATAAATTAACAAGGCTAACATAAGCGCAAAACTTAGATAATGCGGCATTTTTTTATGAAAGTATAAGGAAGGTGGGTCTTTCAATAGGTCATAATCACTGTAACTTATTGCTGGTGTTGATGTTAGACCAATTTGGGTAACTTATACTTAATACAAAAGTATAAGCAAATAACTTTTCAAATCAATTTTAGGCAAATTAAAATTCTCGCTGTAGATTCCGGTTATGGAACTCAACATTTACTTAATATAATGAATACCTTTTTCACTATTTATTTTACAGTTGTTGGAGGGTTGTTTATATTAACCTTGATAAGTGAGATTATTAAATTTTTGATTGGTGAGGGTGAAGACTGGCAACATGAGTTGGCAAATGATGTTTTGAATTGGTGTTTAGAACTATATCCAATTAGAAAACAAAAACCACTACTGACTTTAGTTGAGGGTAAATCTCATCTCGCGGGAGAGTATTGTTTCTACAATAACACAATTACCATCTACAGGAACAACAATGTAATACGTAGAGAACTAATCAATACCGTTATCCATGAGTATTTCCATTATTACCTGATTACCTCAGAATCGAAGACTAAACTCTACCAGGACCAGTTGGAACAATTCTCATTGGCACATCATCCACAAGAAATCCTTTGTAACACCATGGGAGAAACTCTCACAAAGGTCTATTTGAAAAACAATTAAAAACTGTGGTTAGTTCAGAAAAGGCACAATACCCCAAAAGTCACTGTGCCGATTAGATTGCAAAACAAATCCTGATCTATCATTTTAAGATCCAAACTTCGGGTCGTGAGACCTAAAGTTCATCGATCCATTCCAGAATCTCTTTTTTACGACAAGATTTATCATTAATTCTAAACAGAGAACGATTAATCGATTCTCGTATAAATTGCGATTTGGATTTTTTCTCTTTTACTAATGTTTCCAAAAGTGTAATGTATTGATTGGGTGTTAATCGCAGTGAAATCATAACGTCTTTTTTCATATCTGAATAGGTTTATTAATAAATAGTGTATTACACAGAAAAACTTCCTTAAGAATTTTAGGAAGTAAAAAAATTATTGGAAATAATTTGGAATTTATATATGTCATTTTATATATTTACTTCATAACAGAGCTTCTTTCTTTTTCCACAAGTAAATTAGGTTAATTGTATCTTAGCTTTTAAATAAATGAATTTCTATGAAACAAAAATTACTTTTTGCTATCACTTTATTTTTCATTCAATTTACTGAAGCACAAAACACCACAAGTGCTTATTTGGTAAGAGTAACCACAGGTGTTGCAGGATCCTCAGAAAATGTTACCATAAATAACAAAGCCTATATAGTACAACAAAGTATAGGACAAGCCAGTGTCATAGGTACATTTTACGACAGCGATTACACATTGCGTCAAGGTTTTATACAGCCCAATGTATTGGCGAAAATTATAGATTTAGCCATTCCTTTAAGTTTAGATGCCATTATTTATCCAAATCCTTTTGTTGAAAGTGTCACCATATCCTTTTCAGAACAAATAACCGACAAAGTAGAAGTTGCTGTTTTTGATGTATTAGGGCGACTGGTGTTTTCCAAAAGCTATACGGCCAATCAAAAGGTAAACGTACAGTTTAACAACCTTTCTGTTGCTGATTATATTTTAAAGGTAACGGCCAACAACAAGCAATTCATAAAAAAAATAATTAAAAAATAACCACCAACCATAAGCTTACAAACCATTATGAAAAAAATTACATTAACGCTACTGCTATTCACAGCAACCATTGCCACAGCACAACAACTATATTTAGAAGGCGGAAAAACAATGTCCTCATTTGACTATAAGAACTCACAAGGCAATAGCCTAGATAATTTACAATCAACAGCGCATAGTTTTATGGCCGTAGGTTACAGAAACCAACTACTCATTAAAAACCTTCACCTATCATTCGGCACAAGCTATGCTGGTTATGGGGCTATTGGGAGTGATGATACAGTAGGAAATTATATGGAATGGGATGTAAACTATTTAGAATTTAACACCGGATTAGATTATGAACTTTTTAAAGTAAATGACACTAAATTTTATATAAAAGGAACAGCTTCTGTAGCGTTTTTATTGCAAGGGACTCAAACATTTAACAATAGGGTGATAGATTTAAAAAATAGGGATGATTTTGATAAAACGTTATTTGATTTTAGAGCCGGTTTTGGCTTTTTACAGCCTATATCAGAAAATCTTTCTTTTTATGCTCAATATATGCACGGAAGAAGTTTAACCCTTAAAGAAGGAACAGCAAACACTGCAGATCAAGAAAGATTAAGAATTGTAAGTGATAACATAAGTTTTGGATTGTTAATTAACATTTCAAAAAAATAAATATAAAAAAATTAATAGAAGCGAACAGATAAAAGAAGCAATTATGAAAAAACTACTACTTATAGTTATGTTTATGACAGCCTTATTTCAAGGTTTTTCACAAACAAAAGGAATTAGTTACCAAGCGGTAATTTTAAGTCCAACTCCCCAAGAAATTCCAGGAGTAGATGCCCAAAGGAATATATTAGCAAACAGCACCATTACCATACAGTTTACCATTGTAGATGCATCAGGAAGTGAAGTGTTTCAAGAATACCACACTACAAGTACAGATAGGTATGGTATGATTAACTTGTCGATAGGGAATGGGACAACAACCTACAGTAGTTTTAATGACATTGTTTGGGATGGAACTACAAAAAAATTAAAAGTTGGGATTGACTTTTCAGGAGGAAGTAATTTTTCTCCCTTAAGTGAACAAAACCTATCATATATGCCGCAACCGGTATCTAATGAAACGGCACAAATAATTAATGGAAATACAACTGCAATTAGAGCAATAGAAACAAATCAAACCACTCAGAATTCAGTGATTGCTTTAAATACAGCGAAAGTGGGTATTACAACTGCTCAGGCAACAACAATTAGCAATACTACAGGCGTAAATACAGGCGACCAGGATATTTCTGGAATTGCAACAAACGCCACGAATATCTCTTCAAACGATACAGATATTGCAACAAACGTAACAGCGATTGCATTAAATACAGCGAAAGTGGGTATTACAACTGCTCAGGCAACAACAATTAGCAATACTACAGGCGTAAATACAGGCGACCAGGATTTAACTTCGTTTGCAGCTTTAGCTTCTCCGTCTTTTACAGGAACAGTTACAATCTCAACACTAGTTGCTGGATCAAATAGCTATCCAACTACAGTTGGAAGTGCTAACCAAGTATTAGCTACTAATGGAAGTGGAACGCTTTCTTGGGCTACACCATCAACAACCGCAACAGCTTATTCTGGTGTTTTACCAGTTGCGAATGGTGGAACAGGTTCATCTACTCAAAACTTTGTAGATTTAACGACAGCCCAAACGGTAGCTGGAGCTAAAACATTTAGTTCTAATGCATCCTTTAATGGTCAAACTATAGGTAAAGGAAATGCAACTGGGGGTGAAAATCTTGCTGTTGGTACAGGAGCAATGAATGGAGCTAGTACTGGTGTAAGAAATACCGCTATAGGAAACTCTGCTATGCAGAATTATGTAGGGACCAGTTTTGATAATAATACCAGTGTAGGTTATGCAAATTTAAAGGGTATGACTACTGGTTCAGGAAATACCTCTGTAGGTGCTGAATCGATGATGGCACTTACTACTGGAACGGAAAATACTTCTGTGGGCAATCAATCATTAATCAATACGACTGGAAATAACAATGTTGGAATTGGTAAACGCGCAGGTCAAACAATTTCAACAGGTAGCCAAAATACAATTATAGGAACCGATTCAGATGTAGCAACTAATAGTCTAAGCAATGCAACTGCCATAGGATACGGCGCAATAGTGAGTGCAAGCAACAAAGTACAAATAGGAAATGCTGCTGTTACCAATGTAAAAACAAGTGGAACGCTAACGGCTGGAGCTATTACAATTCCAAACACGGATGGAACGAGTGGTCAAGTTTTATCGACGAATGGAAGTGGAGCGTTAAGTTGGACTAATGCCCCCACGGGAACAGTCAGTTCATTATCGGATCTATCTGTAACTGCTACAGCATCAGAACTAAACATTCTTGATGGAGTTACGGCAACTGCAACTGAGTTAAACATTATAGACGGTGTCACTGCGACAACTGCAGAGCTTAACATCATGGACGGTTCAGCAACGACACAAGCTACTGTTACACTAGTAGGAACCGATGGAATTGTTATTTCTGATGGTGACATAATGAAGCAAGCTCTCATGTCAGATATAAAAACTTATGTAGAAGGAGGATCGCGTGTTACGCATAATCAAGTGGTAATAGATAGTTGGGATACTCCAGCAACTGAACTTGCAATTGGAGATCTAAAGTTTAGAGTCGATAATGGATATTTAGAATGGAAAAGTAACACAGGATCTAGTATAAATTTTGATATGGAAGTGACTTTAAAAAAGGACGGATCTGCATCTTTTAATAGTTTTCCAACTACACCAAAAGTGGGACATGACAGTTCTGAAATAGCCACTACCTCTTGGGCTCAAGTTGTCGGTTCCAGTGTTGGTGGATCAGGCCAGAGTGCCCCAAATAATGTGGGGTTATGGTATTACGGTACAATTACATATGAACTTTTTCAGAGATATAGTGTAAATAAAAGTTACACAATTAAAACAGCTGTTGATGGAGGGGGTAAAGTTTTTATCAGAGCCACTTATTATAATTTTGAGTAATAGATAACATATTTTTTTATAAAATTATTCTAATACTTTTCTTATTGTTTGATACCACTGTTCAAGTTTTTCATTTTCAAAGTAGTACCATTCATTATGGATTTTTTAAATAACACCATTTTGAGGGTTATCAGCCTTGGCTGTAAAACCTGCATTCACCCACTCACCTTCTTTTTCCGTGTTTAAATCAACAGAAAAAGCATATTCAGTAGTCCAGCTAAAAGTGATTCGCCAGCTAGCGCGAGCAAAAATGTGCACAATGGCTAGTGCGAGCGTCACGCTCGTACCCATAAAGCAAGCCACACCCAAAACTACAACCCTAAAAAAGTTGTAGTTTTTTTAAGGAATACTTATATTCAGCATATGGCTATCTAGCATTATCTAAAATTACTACAGGTCAAATGAACACTGCTTCGGGTGCTTATGCTTTATACTTTACTGCTGCTGGAAGTTATAATACAGCATCAGGAGAGACTTCAATGCGCAATAATACTGATGGGGATTTTAATACTGCTTCTGGTTATGCTGCTTTATATACTAACAGTTCAGGTAATTATAACATTGCTATTGGAGGAGCTTCATTATTTGCAAATACTACAGGGAATATGAACTCTGCAAATGGCTATCAAACATTAAGATTTAACAATACTGGGAATGAAAATTCTACACAAGGATACCAGTCACGGTTCTGTCGCATCTAAAATAACTCTCTCCCTTTAAGTTTTTTAAATCACTCCATTTATGAATACCAAAGGTCACTGCTTCCCCAAATCAATTATTCTTCAAGCTGTTTACTTCAAATTAAGATTCAGTTTAAGCTATAGAGATGCAGAAGAACTTCTATATATAAGAGGTGTAAAAGTGGATCATGCCACTATTCAACGGTGGGTATTTAAGTTCACACCCCTTATTGAACAACAATTCAGAAAATGGTATGGAAGAAACTGTTCCTGATCGATTTAAAATGAATATTGCTGAAGCACTTGTTTATTTTGACCAATATCTAAAGGGAGATACACAATATGCACATTTAAAAAAAGAGGTATCAGATAAACATCGTAAGGAGTTAATTAAGTATTGTACGCTTTTTGCTAAATCTTTGAAAAATAACCACAATCTCAGGAAGATGAAACCCGGGGATGTCAGAAATAATGACGTTTCTATTTTCTACAGACAATTGGAGATTAAATACCCTCACCCCAAAACCTTCAACAAGGTTTTAACGAGCATAACTTCTTTCTATAAGTTCTTGATCGAAATCGAAGAGTTAGATATCAAGAATCCATTTAAAAATTGTGTCAGAAAACAAGTGCTTACAGGTGATAATTTGATTTTAACCAAAGATGAGTTTGAGAAAATTATAGCAGCGGTAGAATCAAAGTCTTCATTTCAACAAACAAGAACCAATGGAAGAAGAGATTACGTGTATGCAACTTGGATGAATAACGCATTTAAACTCTTTCTACTTGTTGGTGGACGTAGAGAAGAAGTACTGAGTCTGAAATGGGATGACATCATCCAAGGTAATAACGGAGTGCTATTTTTTCAATTTAGAAACCTAAAGGTTGAACGATTGGGGAATAAGAATACTCCTAAGAAGTTCTCCCCAATTAACGAGGATATGATCAAATAAAGGGTAAAAATGTAAAACTCATCGATCCAGAGAATACCTATACAATTAATACCATCATGGAGAAAGTTTCTCGATCGTTCACCTATTTTAGAAAAGCAGTAGGTATCGAAACTCCATTTACTCTAAAACATCTGAGAAAAACATACCTTACCTGGGTATTTCATACCATGGGAAGTGACACCAGATTATTGTCATCTCATACCTCAATGAAAGTTTTAGAAAACCACTACATCAATCCACTTCTATTAAACGTAGAAGAAGAAAAACTAATGAAGATTAAAATATTTGGATAGTCGTATTTTATCTAACACAAGAGTGTAGCACGTATAACACAAAAATGATTATATATTTGTAACTACTTGAAAATGAACCGATAAAAATGTGTGAATTTAGGTGGTAAGGAGTGTTATGAGCCCGACGAGCTACCTACTGCTCTATCCCGCGATTTGGACTGCAAAGATACAACCATTTTCTATTTCTTTCAAAAAAAATGAACTTTTATTTAAAAAAATCTTAAAATACTCATGGACAATATCCTATCTTTTAAAGGTGTAAAAAATCAAAAAACCAACTATCTTTGCCCCATGACACATAAAGCAGGTTTTGTAAATATTATTGGAAATCCCAATGTTGGTAAATCAACGTTAATGAATGCTTTGGTTGGTGAAAAATTATCAATCATTACTTCTAAAGCGCAAACAACAAGACATCGAATTTTAGGGATTGTAAATGACGATGATTATCAAATTATTTTTTCTGATACTCCTGGAATTATTGAGCCTGCGTATCAATTACAAGAATCTATGATGGATTTTGTAAAATCGGCTTTTGAAGATGCCGATGTGTTAATTTACATGGTAGAAATTGGAGAAAAAGAATTAAAGAGCGAAGCTTTCTTCAAAAAAATCATTAATAGTAAAATCCCTGTGATTCTTTTAATCAATAAAGTAGATACTTCTAACCAAGATGATGTAGAAGAAAAACTTTCGTATTGGAAAGAAAAAGTGCCAAACGCCTCTGTATTTATCATTTCTGCTCTAGAAAAATTTAATGTAGAAAATGTTTTTTACAAGATTATTGAAATGCTGCCAGAATCACCTCCTTTTTATCCAAAAGATCAATTGACCGATAAACCTGAGCGCTTTTTTGTAAATGAAAAAATTAGAGAAAAAATTCTAATGCACTACAAAAAAGAAATTCCGTATTCTGTAGAAGTAGAGACCGAAGAGTTTTTTGAAGAAGAAAAAATTATACGAATTCGTTCTGTAATTATGGTTGAAAGAGATACGCAAAAAGGAATTATCATTGGACATAAAGGAGCCGCAATAAAGCGTATTGGAACAGAAGCAAGAAAAGATTTAGAACTGTTTTTTGAGAAAAAAGTGTTTTTAGAATTGTATGTAAAAGTGAATAAAAATTGGCGAAACGATAAAAATCAATTAAAGCGTTTCGGATATAAAGATTAGTCTTTCCCTTCTAAAATTGAGGTCATCAAATCGTGTAAATCATCCATTTGATTGTGCCCTGTACTTTTACCTATTCTTCCTAAAAAATATAAGACGGCCCAAAGTATGGGCAAAAAAATTACCATCATAAGAGCTAGTATAAAATCTCTTTCTAAACTCCAATTTACATAGAGCATTACCGCAAAAATTAGAAAGGGTATTCCTACAATAAAATGGATAAACATAAACAAGGTCCATACTTGTGGTTTTGGACCAAAAAGACCTTTCAATATGCTTTTGTTGTTATCTGTTTCAACAATTTCCATATTTAATTGCGGAGACCAAAAATGTTCTTCTTTTTTCGGAACATCAACAATAATATGTCCGTCAGAAAATCGACTCGGATTAGCGCAGTCTTTGGCTTTTAAAACCTTTTTAAATTTTTCAATTACTGTTTCGTAATTTTCATCTAAATCAATGGTGAATCTTGGTCTTAAAAAAACCACGCTGCTTGTTCTTTCTTTCATAAATATATCTACTGTTTAACTCGTTGTGTATTTTAATAAAATTCTGTCAATTCGAGTGAATTTTACGATTGAAAATGAGTAACATTTATATCGAGAATACGATTTTTAACTTTAAAAAGTTCTCGATACAATTCTTCGTTCCTCTGAATCACTCGAACTGACATTTTGATTCAGTTTAGAATTGTAATTACAACGAGTAACATTTAATCTGCCTTGTACGTCAACTTCATTGTAATTGAAGCAGTTTTTAATTTTGACGTGGTGTTAAAAGTACCGCCCCAAGAATAATCTTCTTTTGAATTCTGACCAGTAATTTGAAATATACCCATGTTTGCAGAAATTAGATTTCCTAATTTTCCACCAGAATTTGCAGCAATATTATCAGCTCTTAATTTGGCATCAGAAGTGGCTTTAGAAATCATTTCTAATTTTAAATCTGCCAACTTCGTATAGTAATATCTAGGTGGTTGCGAATAAAACTCAATCCCTTTATTTAGTAATTCTGTAATTTCTCTAGAAATTTTTTCAATTTTTTCAACATCGTTAGAATCTACTTGTAAAGATTGAGTTAAAATATAACCCAAAAACTGTTCGCCTATATATTTTCCTTCTTTATTATAATTTGCTTTGGTGTTTTTTCTGCTGGTAACGGCTTTAAAAACCAATTCATTTGGTTTCACTCCTTTAGAAAATAAATAATCGGAAATTATTTTCTTTGCACTTTCTAAATTGTTATATGCCAATTTAAGGTTTGTACTTTCGCTAGAAAAAGAACCTTCCCAGACTATTAAATCTGAAGTAAAATCTGCGTTTCCTAATCCAGTAACGGAAATAATTCCGTCAGTATTGTTTCTATTTACAATAGAGTTTCCTTATAAAAATGCCGCAATTACAATAGCAATTGAAAAAATGATGGATGTAAAATTGTTTTTCATAGTATTAAAATTTATAACTCTCTAAATTTAAACAAATATCATTCCCTAATTAGTATCTTTGCAAAAATATTTTTTTTAGATGAATAATAGTATAGTTGCCATTGTAGGAAGACCAAATGTAGGAAAATCGACTTTATTTAATCGATTGGTTCAACGTAGAGAAGCAATTGTAGATTCTGTTAGTGGAGTAACTAGAGATAGACACTATGGAAAATCTGACTGGAACGGAAAAGAATTTTCTGTTATTGATACAGGTGGATATGTAGTTGGTTCAGATGATATTTTCGAAGGTGAAATCCGTAAACAAGTTCAACTTGCATTAGATGAAGCAGATATTATTGTTTTTGTTGTTGATGTAGAACAAGGAATTACTCCAATGGATTCTGAAGTTGCTAAATTGCTAAGAAAAGTAAAAAAACCTATTTTTATTGCTGTTAATAAAGTGGACAATGCTATGCGTGATGCAGATGCGGTTGAGTTTTATAATTTAGGTTTAGGAGAGTATCATACCATTTCATCTATCAACGGAAGTGGAACTGGAGAATTATTAGATGCAATTGCCGAAATAATGCCAGAACCAGAAGAAGTAGATTTAGAAAAAGAAGAGCTACCAAGATTTGCTGTTGTTGGAAGACCAAATGCAGGAAAATCATCTTTTATAAATACCTTAATTGGAGAAGATAGAAATATTGTAACCGATATTGCTGGAACCACAAGAGACTCTATAGATACAAAATACAATCGTTTTGGATTTGATTTTAATTTGGTTGATACAGCCGGAATTAGAAAAAAATCAAAAGTAAAAGAAGATTTAGAGTTTTATTCGGTAATGCGTGCTGTTAGAACTATTGAATATTCTGACGTAATTATTTTAATGATTGATGCTACTCGTGGTTTTGAAGGTCAAGATCAAAACATCTTTTGGTTGGCTGAAAAAAATAAAAAAGGAATTGTAATCTTAGTCAATAAATGGGATCTAGTTGATAAAGAAACCAATACTGTTAGAGATTACGAAGCTGCCATTAGAAAAGAAATTGCACCGTTTACAGATGTGCCAATTATTTTTGTTTCTGTACTTACCAAACAACGTATTTTTAAAGCAATTGAAACTGCTGTAACGGTTTTTCAGAGCAGAAAAAACAGAATTACAACTAGCAAATTAAATGAAACCATGCTAGAGATTATTAAAAATAATCCACCTCCAGCAATAAAAGGAAAATTTGTAAAAATTAAATACTGCATGCAATTGCCAACACCAACTCCGCAATTTGCTTTTTTCGCTAATTTACCTCAATATGTAAAAGACTCTTACAGAAGGTTTTTAGAAAATCAGATGCGAGAAATTTACGATTTTTCTGGGGTTCCAATTATCATTTATTTTAGACAAAAGTAAAATTCAAACTAGGCATTTATTGCTTTAATTATAAAAAGAATTACTGAAACTATAATTCCTGCCAAGAAAACTATATAAGTATATTTTAGTATTCTACTTTTAGAATTAATTTTCTGACTCAATACATCTTGATTCAACTCTTGTTTTACTTTCAAAGGAAGTGCAACAACTAGAGCTAAAACAGCAGAAATCACATTAAACAAGAGAAAAATAAGTATTGGAATTAATACTTCTTGGTTTTTAGTTGTAGTATTCATTATATAATAACCAACTAACGACACAAACAGAATTAACCCATTTACAGCTAGAATAATTGTTGCTTTTACTGTTAATGTGTTATGAGTTTGAAAAGAAGATTCAAAATTATTTTCAGTGGTTTTTTCGTTTAAAAGTTTCTTTTCAGTTTTTACCAGTTTTGCTAAGTTTTTATCTTTTCCATTTTGCCAATTTTCTTGCGCATAATTAGTGTAAAAACGATGCTCTTTAACAAGGATGTTGATGTTCTTTTGGACCCACTCCAATTCAGAAGAATTAGTGTTGTAAAGCAGCTTTACTTCTTGTTTCAATAACTCATTTTTATCAATAAAGCTATTTTCAGCATAGTAAAATGAAACAGCATCTTTCATTATTTTCTCTAATACATCTTTAGCGGAAGCTTTGGTTTCTGTAACCCGAATTAACCGAACAACATCCTCAATAATTGCATCATCGATGTTGTATTCCTCTAAAAATGTAATTGCAAAATTTACGCTAGCCTCTAAATAATTTTCCTTTCTATTTACAAATCCAATATTATGAAACCAGGCAGCAAACAACAAAATATTAGCATCTACTTCAGAAATCTTTTCGCCCTCTATAAGTTCTTTTATAGAATTTACAACTTGCTGGGTTTTTGATACATTATGAAACAAGTAATCTTTATTCAACTTTTCAGTTAATAAATTCAATACGTAGCTTTCTGTATTCAATAAAAACTTCTTCATAAAAGAATTATTTCTACTAATATAAAAAATTTGAAGTGAAATCTTAACCGATCTGTACTTCAGTTAAAAAATAAAATGAATTTCTAGATCACCATCCACCAGAAGAACCTCCACCACCGAATCCGCCACCGCCGAATCCGCCGCCAAAGCCACCACCAAAACTTCCTCCTGATGATCTTCCGCCAAAGCTTCCGCTACCTCCAAAACCTCTTCCGGCATTGCTTAAAATGATAGCGTCTAAAATAGAAAAACCGCTTCTTCGTTTTCCGCCACCTCGTCCACCTCGGTTATTTTTATTAGAAAGAATGATAAATAAAATAATGAAAAAGATAATGGGTATTATTCTGAAGAAACTAGAGTCGGTATTCTTTTTACGTTTTCTATTTTCTTTAAATTCCCCTTTTAGTGCTTTAAAAATAGCATCAGAACCTTTGTCTAACCCAGCATAATAATCGCCTTTTTTAAACTCTGGTGTGATGATGTTAACTCTAATATCTGTAGAAATGTAATCGGTTAATAAATGTTCTACACCATACCCTGTTTGCAAACTTAATCTTCTATCGTCTTTGGCTACTAAAATAAAAACTCCGTTGTCTTTTCCTTTTTGCCCAATACCCCATTTTTGTGCCCAATTGGCAGCTAAAAAACCAACATCTTCTCCTTCTGTTCTTGAAATAATAGCAATTACTATTTGAGTAGAAGTTGAATCTGAATAGCGAATTAACTTTTGCTCTAGATTGCTTTTTTGACCTTTAGAAAGTAGTCCGATATAATCGTAGACACTGGTTTGTACTTTGGGTATATCCGGAATTTTATATTGCCCAACTACAGATTGAATCCATAAAAACCCAACAAAAAATAAAAATTTTGTTATTGTTAATTGTTTATTGTTGATTGATTTTTGAATCATCCTTTAGATATTTCGTTAGATAATTCGTTTTCATCATCTGTTAGCCAAGGAAAAAACTGTTTTAATTGCACACCTGCATTTAAAATTCCTGCGACTAATCCGTCTTTAAAATTTCCTTTTTTAAAGTGCTCTGCAATCGTATCTCTTGTAGAGTCCCAAAAATCATCAGCAACTACATCATTGATTCCTTTATCACCACAAATTGCAAACTTTTTATCTTCTGTTGCCACATAAATCAATACACCATTCCGTTGTTCGGTTTGATGCATATTTAATTCATTAAAAACATCTAAAGCTCTTTGATAAGAATCTTTATTCGCTTTTCCTTCTATGTGGATTCTGATTTCACCAGAAGTATTTAGCTCAGCTTTTTGAATGGCCTTAATGACTTCTTGCTCTTCAGTTTCAGTTAAAAATAAATTTGCTTTTGGCATTATTCTTTTTTGTTAAAATCAAAATTTACATCTGGTGCTTTATCAGCTCCTTTATCTGATGCATATAAACTCATTTTATCAAAACCACTAAATCCTGCAATAAAGTTATTTGGAATTTTTTGAATGTAAATATTATAATCTCCTGCAGAAGTATTAAATCTATTTCTCTCTACATTAATTCTATTTTCAGTTCCTTCTAACTGATTCTGTAATTGCAAAAAGTTTTGATTTGCTTTTAAATCTGGATAACGCTCTACTACAACCATTAATTTAGATAATGCACTTGTTAAACCTGCTTGAGCCTGTTGAAAAGCAGCCATGTTTTGCGCAGTTAAGTTCCCGGCGTCGATAGTTGTTGAAGTTGCTTTTGCTCTTGCATTGATCACTTCTGTTAAAGTATTTTTTTCAAAATCTGCTGCACCTTGTACAGTTTTAACAAGATTTCCAATTAAATCATTTCTACGTTGATAAGAGCTTTCTACATTTGCCCAAGATTTTTCTGCTTGCCCTTTCATATCAACCATTGTATTGTTAATTCCAATTCCCCATCTAACTAATGCAAAAATTAAAACTCCAATAATTATTAGTGGTAACCATTTTTTCATAATTGTAATTTTTAATATTTATAATTGATTTTTTATCTTATTTAATTCAGCTTTTACAGATTCTAATCTGGTAATAATTTCGTGTTTATTAAATGTTCCTTCTGGGTTTTTTTTCAATTTTTGCTTAGCTCCTTCTAAGGTAAAACCACGTTCTTTTACCAAATTAAATATAAGTTTAAAATTGGCAATATCTTCTTGAGTAAACAAACGATTTCCTTTCGCGTTTTTTTTAGGTTTGATCACGTCAAACTCTTTTTCCCAAAAACGAATTAATGAAGTATTTACATCAAAAGCTTTGGCAACTTCACCAATCTTATAATATCTTTTTTCAGGTAAATCAATATGCATTTTTTCTATTGGGATTAAAATCGGTGTTTAATCATAAGACTGCCCTTCTAGTTTCGCAGCTTTTAACATCGCTGCAAATTCTTCTGCAGTTAAACTAACGTAATAAAAGTTAATCGGATTGATAGGGCGTCCATTTTTTCGAACTTCATAATGTAAATGTGGTGCTTTTGACCTTCCTGTACTTCCAACATAACCAATCAAATCTCCTCTTTTTACTTTTTGTTTTCTTTTTACCACAAATTGAGTCATGTGCCCATACAAAGTAACATACCCAAATCCGTGATCTATTCTAACATGTCTACCATATCCTGTAGCTCTTCCATCTGCTCTTAAAACGACTCCATCTCCGGTAGCATAAATTGGCGTCCCTTGTGGAGCTGTAAAATCCATTCCTTTATGAAACTTCCGTGCTTTTGTAAAAGGGTCATTTCTCCATCCATAGCCAGAAGCCATTCTAGTTAAATGCTCATTACTTACAGGTTGTATTGCTGGTATAGATGCTAGCATTTTTTCTTTCTTCTTTGCTAGATCTACAATCTCATCTAAAGATTTAGACTGTACAACCAATTGTTTAGATAAAATATCTAAATCTTTTGTTGCTTTTTGAATCATTGAAGAATTATCAAATCCTTCTAAATATTTATACCTATTTACACCTCCAAAACCTGCTTTACGTTGTTCTTCTGGAATTGGATTTGCCTCAAAATAGACTCTGTAAATAGTATTATCTCTTTCTTGTAGCTCTTCTAATACTTCACTACTCTCATCTATTCGTTTGCTTAATAACTCGTAATGAAGTTTTAAGTTTTCAAACTCTCTCTTTTGAGCTCTTTCATTTGGCGACATTAAAAATTGACTAAACCCGATAAACCCAAAGAATGCTATCAGAATAACTGCTAGCGTAATAAAACTTACCTTTTTATAGATACTTTTTTTATTTCGCTCAATCTTTCTGTACGATAAAGTATCTGCATCATAATAATATTTTACCTTTGCCATAATCTTAAATGTACTATTTTTGTGTTCTCTTTATTGTAAATTTTATAAATAGAAAACATGCAAATTTACAAAATGTTTTACAACTACCTTTTTTATAGTATTATTTAAAGGTAATTTAACTTTTAAGAGCAAAACATTATGCATCAACTATCTATTAGTAGCTAGGGCGCACAAAATGTTACATATTTATTATTGATTGAAATTATTATAGATGAAATCACAAGACGTTAGAGATACTTTTTTAAATTTTTTTAAAGATAAAAAACACACTATTGTTTCTTCTGCACCAATGGTTTTAAAAAACGACCCAACATTGATGTTTACTAATTCTGGGATGGCGCCATTTAAAGAATATTTCTTAGGAAATAGTGTGCCAAAAAATAGCAGAATTGCAGATACTCAAAAGTGTTTACGTGTTTCTGGAAAACATAATGATTTGGAAGAGGTAGGTTATGATACCTACCACCATACAATGTTTGAAATGTTAGGAAACTGGAGTTTTGGTGATTATTTTAAGAAAGAAGCCATCGCTTGGGCTTGGGAATTACTAACCGAAGTTTACGGAATTGATAAAAGCATTTTATATGTAACTGTTTTTGAAGGAAGTAATGATGAAGACAAGCTAGACTTAGACCAAGAAGCATACGATTACTGGAAAGAAATCATTCCAGAAGACCGTATTTTAATGGGGAATAAAAAAGATAACTTCTGGGAAATGGGAGAACAAGGCCCGTGTGGTCCATGTTCTGAGATTCATGTAGATATTAGAACTCCAGAAGAAAAAGCCAAAGTAGACGGAAAATCTTTAGTAAATATGGATCATCCGCAAGTTGTAGAAATTTGGAACTTGGTTTTTATGCAATACAATCGTAAAGCAAACGGGAGTTTAGAGGAATTACCTTCAAAACATATTGATACCGGAATGGGCTTTGAGCGTTTATGCATGGTCTTACAAGATGTAAAATCTAATTACGATACCGATGTTTTTACGCCTTTAATTAGAGAAGTAGAGGCAATTACAGATGCAGATTATGGCGATGACGAAAAATCAGACATTGCTATTCGTGTAATCATTGACCATGTTAGAGCTGTTGCTTTTTCTATTGCAGACGGACAATTACCTAGTAATACTGGTGCTGGTTATGTAATAAGAAGAATTTTAAGAAGAGCTGTTCGTTATGGGTTTACTTTTTTAGGCAAAAAAGAACCTTTTATTTATAGATTGGTTGATGTTTTAAGCAAAAGAATGGGAACCGCGTTTCCAGAGTTAAAATCTCAAAAACAGTTGATTGAAAACGTAATTAAAGAAGAAGAAGCTTCTTTTTTAAGAACTTTAGATCAAGGATTGGTTTTATTAGACAAAATAATTACAGATAGCACAACGAATACAATCTCTGGTGAAAAGGCATTTGAATTATATGACACCTACGGTTTTCCGATAGATTTAACGGCTTTAATTCTTCATGAGAAAGGGTTGACACTAGATGAAGAGGAATTTAACAAAGAACTACAAAAACAAAAAAATCGTTCTCGTGCTGCCAGTGAAATGAGCACAGATGATTGGACGGTTATTATTGAAAATGCTGATGAAGAATTTGTAGGGTATGACACACTAGAAGCATCAGTGAAATTAACAAGATACAGAAAAGTTGTTTCTAAAAAAGATGGCGAAATGTATCAGTTGGTTTTTGATAAAACTCCTTTTTATCCTGAAGGTGGTGGTCAGGTTGGCGATAAAGGGTATTTAGAAACTCCGAGTGGAGATGTTATTTATATTGTAGATACAAAAAAAGAAAACAATGTAATTATTCATTTCACGAAACATATTCCAAAACACATTGATAGAACTTTTAATGCTGTCGTAGATAAAAAACAACGTTCTAGAACAGAGTGTAACCATACAGCCACGCATTTATTGCATCAAGCATTAAGAGAAATTTTAGGGACTCATGTAGAACAAAAAGGGTCTGCTGTACATTCTAAATATCTACGTTTTGATTTTTCTCACTTTTCTAAAGTTACTTCAGAACAATTACAAGATGTTGAAAATTTTGTCAACAGAAGAATTAAAGGGAAATTACCTCTAGAAGAGAAAAGGAACATTCCAATGCAAGAAGCGATTGATCAAGGTGCAATGGCATTATTTGGAGAAAAATATGGTGACGAAGTAAGAGCGATTCGTTTTGGAAAATCTATAGAGCTTTGTGGTGGAACACATGTAAAAAACACTTCTGATATTTGGCATTTTAAAATCAAATCTGAAAGTGCAGTTGCCTCTGGGATTAGAAGAATAGAAGCAATTACAAATGATGCGGTTAAAGATTTTTATTCTGAAAACAATAAGGCTTATTTTGAAATGAAGCACTTATTAAACAACAGCAAAGAACCTGTAAAAGCATTACGAAATTTACAAGAAGAGAACACTGCATTAAAGAAAGAAATTGAAATTTTATTAAAAGACAAAGCGAAAAATTTAATTGGAGACCTAGAAAACCAATTACAAGAAATAAACAATGTACTGTTTTTAGCTACAGAAGTTGATTTAGATGCCAACGGAATTAAAAATTTAGCGTTTGATTTAGGAAAAAAACATCAAAACTTGTTTTTAGTTTTTGGGGCGAAAAATGATGGAAAAGCAATTTTAACTTGTTATGTTTCTAAAGAAATTGTTGAAAGCAAAAGCTTAAACGCAGGTACAATTGTTAGAGAATTAGGAAAGTATATTCAAGGTGGTGGTGGTGGCCAACCGTTCTTTGCAACTGCGGGTGGTAAAAATCCTGGTGGAATTAAAGAAGCCATCGAAAAAGCAAAAGACTATATTTCTTAATTATACTTTTAGAATCATAAAAAATAAGGCTCAATATTCAATTTAATGTTGAGCCTTATTTTTTTTATCTTTAAACCTTTGAAACTTAATTATGAATTTACAAACTCAGATTTCTATTTCTAAAGAAACCATCAATCCGATTTCTTACCCTTCTAAAATCTTATTAGTGGGTTCTTGTTTTTCAGAAAATATGGGTCATAAATTGTCTTATTATAAGTTTCAATCATCTCAAAATCCATTTGGAATATTATTCCACCCAAAAGCGATTGAAAACTTAATCACAAATGCCATCAATGAGAAATCATATACTGAAGATGATATCTTTTTTTTAAACGAGCGCTGGCATTGTTTTGATGCGCATTCTAGCTTGAGTTCTTCAAATAAGAATGACTTATTATCACGTTTAAATACGCAACTAAAAACGACACAAAAACAGTTACTAGAAGCAAATCATATTGTTATTACACTAGGAACATCATGGGTGTATCGTTTCATAGAAACAGATACCATAGTTGCCAATTGTCATAAAGTCCCGCAAAAAAAGTTTTTAAAAGAAGTTCTTTCTATTGATGAAATTGTAGAAAGTTTAGAAGCAATCACTGTACTTGTTAAATCGGTAAATTCAAAAGTTAGTGTATTGTTTACTGTATCTCCAGTACGTCATTTAAAAGATGGATTTACACAAAACCAACTAAGTAAATCACATTTAATTACTGCAATCCATCAAGTTGTTGAACCAAGAAATAACACGCATTATTTTCCGAGTTATGAAATTATGATGGACGAATTACGCGACTATCGTTTTTATGCAGAAGATATGATTCATCCTAATCAAACAGCAATCAACTATATTTGGGAAAAATTTGTAAACGCTTGGATTTCTGAAGAATCTAAAGAAACCATGAAAGAAATTGAAACGATTCAGAATGGGCTTAATCATAGACCTTTTAACCCAAGTTCTAAAGAACATCAACAATTTTTACAAAGTTTACAAGCAAAGATAAAAGCCTTGCAGAAAAATATTCTTTTATAGATTTGTAAAAGATTTACTATTTTTAATACATGTTTAAGTCCATTTTACTACTTCAAAAAGCAACATAATTATTTGGCTTACATCTGTGTACCTTCTTTTATTGTTGTATTTAGGAAAAATTTCTGGACTCACCGTGTTGTTTATTTATTTTATCGAAACCATAATAATTGGCCTATTTAATATTGTTAAAATGTTTATCATTTTAAAATTTGGTGAGAAAGAAAAAAACAACAAATTTATACTACGGTATGGTATCATATTGTTTTTCATTTTTCATTACGGACTCTTTGTAGGTGTACAATCTGTATTTGGTTTTGTTTTGTTTGAAATCGAAGGATCTATTTCAATTGGCGAGCCTTTTCACTTATTTGAAAACTATATAAGTCTGCTTTCTTTTGAAGGAATTCAATATGCATTACCCGTAATTTTTTTTAATCACATGAGTTGGTTTGTAACCGGGTTTTTAAAAGAAAAAAGATTTGATTATTATACAGCAAAAGAAATACTATTTAAGCCTTATTTGAGAATCTTTATTCAGCAATTTGTCGTTATTATTTCTGTTTTAATCATGCTAATAAGCAAACAAGCTATTTTAGTTGGCGTAGTACTAATTCTCATAAGATTGTTTTTAGACTTAACACTAGAAGCTATTAAACTAAACTCAAAATTATTGGATTATATCGCAGAAAAAATGACCAACGAAAAAGCAACCAAAGAAGAAGTGAAGAAAAAATTAATTCTCTTTACAGAATAAAATACGAAATTTTACTTTTTATGTTAACTGTTTATAAACATAAAAAATTAAATACTGAGGAAATAATCTTAAGTAAAAGAGAAACCTAAATTTTAGAACACCTAAGTAAAGGTCTCAAATACAACAACATTGCCAATAACTTAATTATTTCACCAGCAACTGTTCGTAAACATATAGAAAACATCTACAAAAAATTACAAGTTCACAATAAAATGGAGGCCGTAATTAAAGCACAACAACACAAATTAATTTAAAGAAATTGAAAAAAAATCACTAAACTTATCTTTTAGAAAAAGATTTCATTCATTTAATAATGATAAAAAAAGTAATTTTAGGTATTGTATTAGGAACCATAATTGGTATGTTTATAACCTCGTTCTTTATGACTGCTGAAAAAGAGCTACTAGAAATTTTTTTAACTAAAATTACTGCCACTTCAATAATTACAGGTGTTTTCTGTGGAGCATATGCACACTTATCTAAATCTAAACTTCAAACTTTTTTAGTTTCTATCCTTATTGGGATGACTGTGTTTTTTCTAAAATACATAATTACAGGTCATAATTTTGACCCTTTAACTATGGGTGCTTTTACAGGTGCATTATTAGGAGCTATCTTTGCTGTAGTTAGAAAAATAGAAACAGCACTAAAAGTTATGGATCGATTGAATAGACGTCGTCAATCTGGTTTTAATAGCGATGGATACTAAAGGTATTGATCTACATTTTGCCAAGGACCTCCATTGATTACTTCTACTCCGTTATTTCTTAAAAATTGAGCTGCCTGACCACTTCTTCCACCGCTTAAACAAACTGTAATTACAGGTTTATTCCAAGATTTAATTTCATCTATTTGCAAGGGAATTAAATTAAGAACAATATGTTTTGCCCCGCTTGTATGTCCTTGATTCCATTCCATTTTTGTTCTTACATCTAATACAATAGCTCCTTTTTCTAAATACTCTTTAATTTCTGATCCCATATCTTTTCTTTTAAACATGTCAAAAAAACCCATGTTACTTTATTTTTTAAGTTATTTTTAATTTCTGCACAAAACTATACCTTTTTCTATAAGTGTTTTGTAGCTTTTGTTACATTTCAATTCCTCTAAATTTTTTAGAATTTTTTCTTGAATTGATAAATCATTTTTAATCGATAATTCATATAGCTCAAGTAACAACAACCAATCATTTGGGAACTTTACATTTAATTCTTCAAAAACAGCTTCAATATTATTTTCTGTAACATGATTATTTTCTCTATAATCTCGAACCTTTTGATATAAAGCATACAACTCCTTATCTAAATTTGAATAGTTAATTTTATGTGTTTTTGTTTCTGAAACCTTATTTATTTCCCCAAAAGAGAGTACAGATGCTGGGCCAGAATATGCAGAAACAATTTCTTTTCCTACCGCCATGTCATAAATACCCCATGATGGATCAAATAGAATAGTATCTTGATGTGTAACAGTACAATCTTTAAATGAAATCAACTGAATTTTTCCTCGTAAATCTCTAGTACCTGTAATTACTTTCCCTACTACTTTTATTCCGCCTTCAAACTCTAAAGTTGTTTGTTTTCCCTCATAAATTCCGTATGCTTCTAAGTCTCTCGGACTCATGTTTTCTATCGGAATGTTAATTCCTTTTAATTTACCTATCGGGCTTCCAAAGCCTTCAGCATGATACTCTACTCCGTGGCCAATTAACTCTTTGTCTCTATTGGCCAAAGCTGTTTGTCCGGTAGTTTGAATATAAATCGGTTTGCTCTCAAACTCAATAACATTGGTGAAATTACCAGAAATTTGTAATCCAGTGCTTAATTCAACTGTGGCAATAATTTTTGAATCTATTAATTTTTTTACTCCGTTTAACCCTCCTTTTCTCAATGCCATAGAGTTTGCAAACTGCTCTAGCACTAAACTTAATTCAGCAAAATCTGGAGTAACAAATAATTGCGGTTGTGGTTTTGTTATGTCAAAACTTACTCTTGCTGCCTCTAAAGAATAGGGCATTTTTTTTACTTCATCGGTTAAACACCAAGAACTTTCTCCGATAGAAGATAACAAACCTGCTCCATAAATTTTTGGAGTTTCTAAGGTTCCTATTAAACCATATTCAACGGTCCACCAATGTAGGTTTCTAATTTGAGCCATTTCAGACAGTTCACCCATATTGTTCTGTAACTCTTCAACTGCATTTTGAGCAACTTCTATTTCTTGTTCTGTACTGCTTGGATCTTCTTTTAAGATAGATAACAACCTAATTGCTTCATACATTTCATAATCTTTTGATGATGAAATTGCTTTGCTTCCAATCTCTCCAAATCGTCTTAAATATTCTGCATATTCTGGGTTTGCAATTATCGGTGCGTGCCCAGCAGCTTCATGAATGATATCTGGAGCAGGTGTATGCTCTATGTGGTTTATTGTTCTCATATCTGAAGCAATTACCAACACATTATAAGCCTGAAATTCCATAAAAGCATTGGGCGGTATAAATCCGTCTACAGAAACTGCAGCCCAACCAATCTCTTTTAAAATTCGGTTCATTCCTTCCATATGCGGAATAGATTCAACAGAAATTCCTGTTTTATCAAGTCCCTCTATATAAGACTCATGAGCAACACGTTTTAAATAATCTACATTTAATCGCATTACATAACGCCAAACTGCTTGATTTTGAGCTGTATATTCTTCATACGGCTGCTTTACAATAAACTTGTGTAAATGTTTTGGTAATTTTTTGGTGACTTCATTCAATTCAAAATGATTTTCCATTGTAGCTATTTAATTGGGTAAATGAGAACTCTTTTCTTGATTTTATTGATGTAAAGTTACATATTTTGTGATTGATTTTATAAAATTATTAATTAAAAGCGTCTATTTAGTATCTTAGCTGCTATCAAAATAAAAACCATCTTGAAAAATTATTTTTCTAAATTTATTTGCATCAGTATATTCATATTTTCAACAGCTAGTTGCAATAAACCCAAGACCATTTCAGTTTCTTTAAATACAGATATTGTAAACCCAAAAACATATGTTGTTTACAAAGTAGCTAATACTATTGTCATAGACGGAAAAGCAGATGAACAAGATTGGGAGCAAGCAAAATACACTTCTGATTTTATAGATATAGAGGGTGTAAAAATTCCTAAACAACAAACAAATGTAAAAATGCTTTGGGACGATACTTTTTTATATGTCTATGCAAAATTACATGAAAAACATATTTGGGGAAATATTACAGAAAGAGACCAAGTCATTTTTTACAATAACGATTTTGAAGTTTTTATAAGTCCATCTAATGATACTCACAATTACGGAGAAATTGAAATCAACGCTTTAGGAACCGTTTGGGATTTAGTCTTAAACAAACCTTATAATGTTGGAGGTAAACCCAAAAACAGATGGAATTTAACTGAACTAAAAACAGCAGTTTTTTCCAAAGGAACTTTAAATGACCCGTCTGACACCGATGAATATTGGTCTGTAGAAATGGCAATTCCCTTGAGCGCCTTTGCTGAGTTAAAAGACAAACCAAAAACAGTACCTAAAAATGATGAACAATGGCGTGTAAATTTTTCTAGAGTTCAATGGGATTATGATTTAAATGATGGAGTGTATTCAAGAAAAACTGAAAATAAGAAAATTTTACCAGAATACAATTGGGTTTGGTCTAATCAAGGAGCTATCAACATGCACTTACCTGAAAACTGGGGTTATATTCAATTTTCAGACAACAACCAAACCGAGCAAATCGAATTTAAACATCAAACAGATGTAATCACAGAGCAAATAACCTATGCTTTATATAGAAATATTGCATTTAAAAAATTGAAGTATTTAAAACAAGAAAAAGCTGGGTTTCAAATAGAGTTTGAACCTATAAAAGTAGACCAAGAAGTAATCAATGCTTCGTTTTTAAAAACACATACTGGTTTTACTTTACAAACTCAAAATTCGAAAAAGAACATTGTATATTCAATCAGTGAAAACGGATTGATTCATCGAAAAAAAATCAACACAACTAAAAAATAATCTTTTGAAAAAAATTATACTATTAACCGTCCTATTTCTAGTTATTTCTTGTTCAAAAAAAGAAAAAAATCAAGAACCCAAAGAAAAATTTACTTTTAGTTCTTGGACAAATGCTGGAAAAGAATTTAAAGAAGAAGTCTGGAATAAAAGACTGAATTATTATGATTCTTTGGGAATCAGTGAGCTATTAATTGGGGGTTCTCCAGAAGTTTTAGAAAAAATCATTCCGCTTGCCTCTAAAAAAAACATCAAAGTTCATGGTTGGATGTGGACTTTAAATAGACCTGGAGACACCATTGCTCAAAAGCATCCAGAATGGTACGCTGTGAATAGAAATGGGCAAAACTCTTTGGAATATAAAGCCTACGTAAATTACTATCAATGGTTAAGTCCGTTTCATCCAGAAGCCAGAAAACATATCATCAACAATGCTAAAAAAATGATGCAAGTAAAAGGATTGGCTTCTGTTCATTTAGATTATGTTCGATATCCTGATGTTATTTTAGGGGCAGATTTGCAGCCAAAATACAACTTGGTGCAAGAAACAGAAATGCCAGAATATGATTATGATTATCATCCTATTGCAAGAGCAGGGTTTAAAAAAATATTTGACAAAGATCCTATAGATTTTAAACACCCAGAATTATCAACAGAATGGCGTCAATACAGATTAAATGCCATCACAAGTTTGGTTAATGAAATTGTTGACATTGCAAATTCAAAAGACAAAAAAGTAACCGCAGCTGTGTTTCCTTTCCCAGAAATGTCAAGACAAATGGTACGGCAAGCATGGAATGATTGGAACTTAGATACGGCCTATCCGATGTTGTATCAGAATTTTTATAGAGAGAACATCAATTGGATTGGTTTTGCTACCAAACAAGGAGTTTCTGATGCAGATTTTCCAATTGTTTCTGGATTGTATGCTCCCGCTTTAAAAAATCCGAATGATTTAGAAGAAGCCATTAGACAAGCAAAAGAAAATGGTGCAAAGGGCATTTCTATTTTTACTGCTGACGGATTGACAAAAGAGCAACAAGCTGTATTTGTAAAACTCAAAAAATTGAACTCGAAAAAATAAACCAAATTCTAATTGTTTCGTACTTTTACACTTTACATTTCTTATGAATAAAAAAGTAATCTTACTTATTTTAGATGGCTGGGGTATTACACAAGACCCAAAAGTTTCTGCAATTTACAATGCGAAAACACCTTATATCAACTCGCTATACAACGATTTTCCACATGCAAGTTTACGCACCGATGGGGAGCATGTTGGTTTACCAGAAGGTCAGATGGGAAATTCTGAAGTTGGACATATGAACTTAGGAGCTGGAAGAATTGTGTATCAAAATTTAGCACGAATTAATAAAGCCGTAAAAGAAGATTCGTTATCACAAGAAAAAACATTGGTAGAAGCATTTCAATATGCTAAAAAAAACAATAAAAATGTTCATTTTTTAGGATTGGTTTCTAATGGAGGAATTCATTCACATATCGATCATTTAAAAGGATTGTTAAAAGCTGCTAAAGAAAATCATTTACAAAATGTTTTTTTACATGCTTTTACTGATGGAAGAGATTGCGATCCGAAATCTGGAAAATTTTTCATCAATGATATTCAAAAAACCATGCAAGAAACCACTGGTAAATTGGCTTCAATTACTGGTAGGTATTATGCAATGGATAGAGACAATCGTTGGGAAAGAGTTAAAATTGCTTACGATGGTTTGGTAAACGGAAATGGAGAAAAATCAAACAACGCTACAGAAAGTATTCAAGAAAATTATGAAAATGGTGTAACGGATGAGTTTATCAAACCTATTATTATGGTTGATGAAAATAACAATCCAACTGCTACAATTCAAAAAGATGACGTGGTTATCTTCTTTAACTATAGAACAGACAGAGGAAGACAATTAACAAATGCGTTAACACAAAAAGATTTTATTGAATTTGGTATGAAAAAACTCCCATTGTATTTTGTTACAATGACAAGTTATGATGACACCTTTAAAAATGTACACATTGTTTACCATAATAGCAATTTGAAAAACACTTTAGGAGAAGTCCTAGAAGCTGCTAATAAAAAACAAATTAGAATTGCAGAAACAGAGAAATATCCACATGTAACCTTTTTCTTTTCTGGCGGAAGAGAGAATGAATTTATTGGTGAAAAAAGATTATTATGTCCGTCACCAAAAGTGGCAACTTATGATTTAAAACCAGAAATGAGTGCTTACGAAATTAGAGACGCAATTATCCCTGAATTAAAAAAAGGCGATGTAGATTTTGTGTGTTTAAATTTTGCAAACGGTGATATGGTTGGGCATACAGGTGTTTTTGAATCAGCAATAAAAGCCTGTGAAACTGTAGATATTTGTACAAAAGAGGTCATTACTAAAGCATTAGAGAATAATTACACAACACTCTTAATTGCAGATCACGGAAACTGTGAAACAATGATGAATCCAGATGGAAGTCCACATACTTCACATACTACTAATCCTGTACCCTTCATCTTAATTGACAAAGAGATAAAATCAATAAAAAATGGTATATTGGGCGACATATCACCAACCATTTTAAAATTAATGGGTGTAAAACAACCCAAAGAAATGACTCAAAAACCTTTATTTTAGTTTTTTAAAATGAAAAAAGTAATACTTCTATTTACATTAACTTTATTAGTTAATACTTTCGCACAGCAAAAATCAAAAGCAATAAAAAATGCTTCTGGAGATTTAGTTGGTATTGTTCACAAAGAAGATTTCAATCAACAACCCTACGCTAAGTGGTTTGTTAAAAATTACGAATCTTATAAACCAGATACAAAAAGTATTTTAAAACTTAAAAGAAAACTTAAAAATATTAAAATAAAAGCCTTTGTTGCAACTTGGTGTCATTTAAGTAAAAAAGACATCCCACATACCTACAAAATATTAGAACAAGCTGGTTTTGATTTTAATAACATAGAGTTTATTACTCTAAACAGAGGAAAAAAAACTCCAAATAACTTGCAAAAAGATTTTAATATCAAAAGTGTTCCTACGTTTATTTTTTATAAAAATGGAGAAGAGATTGGCAGGTATATAGAATATCCTGAAAAAAATTTAGAAAAAGATTTTTTAACCATTGCAAGTGGCAAAAAATACAAACAAAATAAAACTAAATAGAAAATGATACCAAGAAATCATTTGATTATTGCAATTGATTTTGACGGAACCATTGTTGAAGATGCGTTCCCAAGAATTGGAAAACCTCTAATTTTTGCCTTTGACACATTAAAAAAAAATGCAATCAGAAGGCCACCGACTCATCTTATGGACCTATAGGACTGGAAAACCACTAGATGAAGCTGTTGAGTTTTGTAGAGAAAACGGCATTGAGTTTTATGGTGTTAACAACAGTTATCCAGAAGAAGTTTTCAATAAAAATATAAGTAGAAAAATAAACTCAGATTTTTTCGTTGACGATAGAAATATTGGAGGCTTTATTGGTTGGACTGAAGTTTATAAAAAAATATTTAACGCAGAACCAGAAGTTCCAGAAAAGAAAAATTGGCTTGCTTCTTTATTTTTAAAAAAATAAAAACCTTTTTTAATTAGACTGATAATATTCTTTTTCTATACTTTCTCTAAAATCTGGATGCGCAATATTTACCAATTCTTTTACTCGTTGTTTAATTGTTTTTCCATATAAATTAGCAACCCCATATTCAGTTACAATATAGTGTGCGTGCGCTCTTGTAGTAACAACTCCTGCTCCTTGTTTTAAAAATGGCACAATTCTACTAATTCCTTTATTGGTAATTGATGGCAAAGCTATTATAGCTTTTCCTCCTTCACTTAAAGAGGCTCCTCTAATAAAATCCATTTGCCCTCCAACTCCAGAATACATGTTTTTACCTATGGAATCTGCACAAACTTGACCAGTTAGATCTACTTCAATTGCAGAATTAATGGCTACCATTTTTGGATTTTGACTTATTATTCCTACATCGTTCGTGTAATTTGAAGCTCTCATTTCTACAAACGGATTGTCATCAACATAATCATACAGACGTTGTGAGCCAATTAAAAATGTTGCCAAAGCCCTACCTCTATTTACCTTTTTATAGTTACCGTTGATAACGTCTTTTAAAATTAAATCTATAACTCCGTCAGAAAACATTTCTGTGTGCAGTCCTAAATCTTTATGATTTCCTAATCTAGACAAAACAGCATTCGGTATGTTTCAAATACCAAGTTGTAAGGTGCTTCTATCTTCAATCAATTCTGCTACATAATCTCCAATTTTTTGCTCTGTTTCTGTCGGAACTGAAGCTTCAAAACCTGGAAGTGGTTCATCACATTCTACAAAAGCATTTATTTCTGAAATATGAATGATACCAGCACCAAAAGTTCTAGGCATTTGTTTATTTATCTGTGCAATAACATAGGTTGCATTTTCTATTGCAGCTAAAGTTGCTTCTACAGAAACACCTAAAGAGCAATAACCGTGTTTGTCTGGAACTGAAACATGTATTAAGGCAACATCTAAATCAACAATATTGCGTTTAAATAATAAAGGTAATTCGCTTAAAAAAACAGGTGTATACGAACCATTTCCTGCTTTTAAGGTATGACGAACATTTTTTCCAATAAAGAAAGAATTTACATGAAAACTCTCTTTATACTCAGGATTAGCATACAATGCTTTTCCTTCAGTATGCAAATGGCAAACCTCAACATTTTTTAACTCTTCATGCCTTGCAGACATCGCGTTGGTTAACTTTAGTGGTGCTGCTGCAGCTGCTTGAACATAAACTCTGTCGTTTGATTTTATTACTTTAACGGCTTCTTCTGCTGATACTGATTTATACATCTTTCTTTGTTTTCTGGTTTGTGCCACAAAGCTATTAACAAAATCGTATTAAAAAGCTGTCAAAAGTCATTTTTTTAAGGGAATTCCATTTTTTATTAATTGTTTTTTTAAAGTATCTTTGCCCATTAATTTAAGAGTAATGATTCAAATAAAAACGTTAGAAGAAATTGAAATCATGCGAGAAAGCGCATTGGTTGTTTCTAAAACTTTAGGGATTCTAGCCAAAGAAGTAAAACCTGGTGTTACTACACTTCAACTAGATAAAATGGCAGAAGAATATATACGTTCTGAAGGGGCTATTCCTGGTTTTTTAGGATTATACGATTTTCCAAACACTTTGTGCATGAGTCCAAATGCTCAAGTTGTACATGGTTTTCCTACGGATGTTCCATTAGTTGAGGGCGATATTATTTCTATTGATTGTGGTGCTTTAAAAAATGGTTTTTATGGCGATCATGCTTATACATTTGAAGTTGGAGAAGTTGCTCCTGAGACAAAAAAATTATTAGAGGTAACCAAACAAAGTTTATACGAAGGAATTAAAGAATTAAAAGCTGGTAATCGAGTTGGAGATGTAGGTTTTGCAATTCAGAATTATGCTGAAAAACATGGCTATGGAGTTGTTAGAGAGCTTGTTGGTCATGGATTAGGAAGAAAAATGCATGAAGATCCAGAAATGCCAAATTACGGAAAAAAAGGAAGAGGTAAAAAATTTGTAAACGGTATGGTGGTTGCTATAGAACCTATGATTAACATGGGAACACATCAAATAAATCAACTCAAAGATGGTTGGACTATTTTAACTAGAGATGGGAAACCTTCTGCACATTTTGAACATGATGTTGCTATTGTTAATGGAAAGCCCGAGTTACTTTCTACATTCCAATATATATATGATGCACTAGGTATTGTTTCTGATGAAGAGGATGCTTTTAGAGCGAACTAACATTGGCTGTTTTTAAAATCATATTGAACACAATACCAAGACCAATTCTTATCAAATTAAGTTATTGGGCAAAACCTTTTATTGCTTTTTGGCTAAAAGGAAAAAAGTATACAGACCCTATAGATGGTAAAAGTTTTCGAAAATTTTTGTCATATGGATACGAAAAACAAAGAAAAAATGCACTGTCTCCAAGTACACTTTCACTAGAAAGACATCGGTTACTTTGGTTATATTTAAAAGAAGAAACTGACTTTTTTACTACGCCTAAAAAAGTGTTACACATGGCGCCCGAGCAATGTTTTTTAACCATTTTTAAAAAGCAAAAAAACATCGATTATACTACAGCTGATTTGTATTCTCCAATTGCGGATGTAAAAGCAGATATTCTCAATTTACCTTTTGATAATAATTCTTTTGATGTTGTTTTTTGCAATCACGTATTAGAACACATTTCTGACGATACAAAAGCCATGCAAGAATTGTATCGTGTTTTAAAACCAAATGGGATGGGTATTTTTCAAATTCCGCAAGATTTATCGAGGGCTACAACTTTTGAAGACAATGCTATAACAGATAAAAAAGAACGAACAAAAATTTTTGGACAATACGATCACGTAAGAATTTATGGAAGAGATTATTTTGATAAATTACGTTCTATAGGCTTTAAAGTCGAGGAAGTAGATTACACAAAAAAAATCGCTCCAGAAATGGTAGAGCGATTTTGTTTAGCCAAAGGCGAAATATTACCTGTATGTTTTAAATAATTTAAGGATGTTTTCTTAAAAAATCTTCTAAAGGTTCAAGCTTTTCATCACCCAGAATAATAAACTTTACATCATTAATTTCTTGATGAATTTGATAACCTCCACTTTCTAATCTTGCCAATACAGAATTTCCTGAATAATTACCAGCTTCATTAGCTGCAGCAGTTACTTTTGCTCCGTTTTGATTTACCCAAAAAGATTCTGAACCATTTGCTACATGAACTTTTCCATTATAGAAAGCACCTAAGTTATTGTACTCACTTGCCGTTAAAACTTTTCCGTCTATTCCACATAAAAAACCAGATAATGTATAATCCGGTAAATATAAAGGGTAGATTCCTCCGCCAATATGTCCTCCGAAATCATACCAAACTTTATCAATTCTTACCTGATCTTCTTTATTGTAATTTTTCAATTTTATCTGTTTTCTTCAAATCTTTAAACAACTCTTTTTGATTGGATACATTTACGAATTTTTTAGAAGTAATGTCATATACCAAAGCTTTTAAAGAGTTGTTTGGGTAGGTAATAATTCTTCCATTTCCTCTAGGTAGCATAACTTTTCCATAATGCGTAGAAAGCGTATTAAAGTCGGCTATATTTGGTAATAAAAACCCTTTTTGGGTTTTACTATCAAAGCAATAAATTTTAGTTGGATTTTCTTTCTTGTTTAGAAAAAGAATAAAACCATCGAAACTCTTTACATCTTTATAAGTATTTGGCTGAACTAGAACTGTGCCCAGGTCATCCATTGCCCCAAAAAACTGTCCTTTTTGAAATACGGATACTCCATATTTATTAAAAGCTTGAATTGATTCAAATTGAAGCGTTAATGCATTTGACCTGTTTTGCCAAACAGTTTTTAAAGAATCTATTCTTCTGATTTCTTTTTCTCTAGCAAGTTTTGCCTTCTCTTGTTTTTGCTTTTCAAGTTCTATTTTCTCTAGCTCCTCTTCTATTGTAACATACAAATCAAGCAATTGAGTATAGGTTTCTGTTTTCTTATTTTTAACCAACGTAAAATACTGTTTTGCATACTTTTTAGCTTCTTCGAATTCATTTAATTCAAACTTAATTAAAGCTCCTAATCTTGCTACATCTGGTTTCTTAATTGTATCTAATAATTTAATAGCTTTTGCAAAATTTTTATCTGCATCATCTATTTCTAAATTTGAATAGTTGTTTAGTGCTTTACGAATGTATACTCCAGCAATTTCTTCATTAGATTGTCCAAAAGACGATAAACTCATCAAAAGTATTGCTAGTGTAAAAAGTAGTTTTTTCATAATTCCCCTGTAAAATATCCCCTTATTTTATTAGTGCCGCAATATAGTGAAAAATTAAAAAGCCTCTTGCAGAATAACTTAGTCTTTAAAAATTTCTATATTCTCTTATCGAATTTTCTTTGTCTAAATACATCAAAACAACTTTTATTTTTTTGTGCGTTTTTAAAAATTCTTTTGTTTTTTCAAAACCCATAGCCATAAATGCTGTTGCATACGCATCTACATCGGCACAGTCTGAACTTGCAATTACAGAAGCACTTAACAAATTACTTTCTTTAGCAAATCCTGTTTTTGGATTTATTGTATGAACATATTTCTTCCCTGCTTTGGTGATTCTAAATTTTCTATAATTTCCAGAAGTCGCCATAGATTCATTCACTAACTCAATAGCTGTTTGAAAAGATTGTGAACCATCTGTATTTGGTTTTTCGATGGCCACTTTCCAAAAATTACCTTTATTGTTTTTTCCTTTAGCTCTTATTTCGCCGCCAATTTCTACCAAATAATGTTGCACATTCTTTTTTTCTAAAAACCGACCTATTACATCTATACCAAACCCTTTTGCAATGGAGTTAAAATCTAAATATATTTCTTGAAATTGTTTTTTTACGGTTCTGTTTTTTAATTGCACCTTCTCTAAACCAACAAACTGCATCATTTTCTGAACTTCTAAGCTGTCTAGGTCTTCTTTAGGTTGATTTGGACCAAAACCCCAGGCATTTACCAAATTACCTACGGTTGGGTCAAAATACCCATCTGTTTCTTTATAGATTCGTTTTGATTTTTGAAATACTTCAACAAACAAATCATCTACAACAATTGTAGAGTCTCCTGAATTGATTTTAGAAATATCTGAAGCTGGAATGTAAGTAGAAAGTGATTTATTCACTAAAAAAAACAAGCTATCAATTGACTTTTGATACTCAATTTTTTTATCTGTATTTAAAGTAATGTGATAAGTAGTTCCGAAAACAAATCCTTCAAAATTAATTGTTTCTGTTTTATTTTCTGTTTCACAAGAAACTAAAAAAACTGCAAAAAGCAGTAAAAATGACTTTTTCATGCCTAAAAATTAAATAAAAAACAAAGATACATTATAAAATACTCATAAAATCATCATAAAAAATTCTGAATCACTGTATAATTAGAATCTATTTTATAAATTTGTTCAACAAATAATTTTTTAAGAAAAATGAAAAAAATACTACTTTCCCTAGCCGTTGTTTTTTTACTTGGTTCTTGTGTATCTAAAAAAGAATATACAGCATTAGAAGCAACACATCAAAAAACAAAAGACGAATTACTTGCTGTAAAAGCGAATTTGACAAAATGTTTAATAGAAACAGAAAAAAATCAAACGCTTTCTTCATCTTATAAAACTAAGATTACAGATTTAGAAACTACTGTAACAGAATTACAGAAAGACAAGAGAAAAACTTTAGAATTTGTAGACAACTTAACTGTACTTACAAAAGGAGCTAACGATAATATCAAAGAAACGTTAATCCAATTAAGTAAGAAAGACCAATACATTAAGTATATTAGAAGAGCAATGACAAAGAAAGATTCATTAAATCTTGCCGTTGCATTTCACTTAAAGAAAGAGTTAAAAGAAGGTTTAGATGATGAAGACATTGAAATCAATGTTGAAAAAACTGTTGTTTTCATTTCTATTTCTGACAAATTATTGTTTAAAAGCGGAAGCTACAATGTAACCGAGAAAGCATACAAAGTATTAGAGAAAGTTGCAACTGTTGTAAAGGGACAACCTAATATGGATGTAATGATTGAAGGTCATACAGATTCTAAATCTATAAAAACAGAATTCTTACAAGACAACTGGGATTTATCTGCAAAAAGAGCAACCTCTATTGCTAGAATCTTACAAAACAGATTTAAAGTTACTCCAGGTAGATTAATTGCTGCTGGTAGATCTAGTTATGTACCTTTAGCTCCTAACGATACAGAGGCTAATATGGCTAAAAACAGAAGAACAAAAATTATCATCATGCCAAGATTAGATCAATTCTTTGATTTATTAGAAGAAAAAGCTGAGTAATTTTTTACTATATATTTTAAAAAGCCCGTTTCAATGAAACGGGCTTTTTTGCATTAGATGCCTTAAATAGTAAAGAAAGGACTAACTTTGCTTTACTGTTTTTTAATTGAATATGGGATATCATCCACTCAACTTGGTTCTTAGATTTATTCTTGAAGTTTGTGCCTTAATAGCTGTTGGGTTTTGGGGTTTAAATCAAACAGAGAATTCTCTAAAATTTGTTTTAGCTATATGTCTTCCAATTATTTTAGCTGTTATCTGGGGCGTATTCGCCGTTCCAAATGATAAAAGTCGCTCTGGAAAAGCTCCTGTTCCAACTCCAGGAATCTTAAGGTTAGCTCTAGAACTCGGAATCTTTGTTTTTGCTACTTGGTGTTTATATAATTTAGGTTATTACCAACTTTATATTGTTTTTGGTGTAGTAATAGCAATCCATTATATTTTATCTTATGATAGAATAGCTTGGTTGCTCTCAAAATAAACCTACTCCAAAATTTTTATAAAATCTTCAAAGGCTACATAATACGGTTGGTCTTTAAACACAGGATTGTCTACACTTTCTGCATTGGCAATGCCAACGCCTGCAAACCAAACCTTGGCATTTTGTTTTTTGGCGTGCTCTTTAAAGGTTTCCATCCATAAGACATCGTATTCTTCTGGGTTTTGAATATTATTGGTGGTTTTTACCAATACAAAAATGGTAGGTTCGCCTTTTTTAAACAATACAAATTGAGGGTGTTTTTTTAATTGACTATTCACTGCAACAAACTCATAACCCATTTCTTGGAGTTTTTTCCCTACAAGGTTCATTCCTAAATTATGCAATTCTTGTGCTGTTAAAACCTGCATTGCTATTTTTTATTTCGCTTGTTGTAATTTTTATCGCCTCGAGTTTTTGGCTTCTTGTATTTATTAGCAATTTCTCTTCGGTAAGAACCACCTTGATTGGTTTTACTGTTTTTTTCACTTTTTTCATGAAAAGCTGGTCCAGGAACATATTCTAAACCAGACCTGTTTTTAGAACGCTCTATATCTTCTCTAGGTCTTTCATCTTCAGTTAAGATCTCTGAAATTTCAATTTCTTCTGGCAATGCTATTTTAGGAATTTGAATTCCCATTAATTCTTCAATAGCCTCTTTATTTTCTTGTTCTTTTTGAGTGGAAAACAAAATGGATTGTCCTTCTTTTTCTGCCCTACCTGTTCTACCAATTCTATGCATATAGTTTTCTGGAAAACTAGGTGTATCAAAATTGATAACATGACTTACGCCATCAAAATCCAACCCACGAGCCATTACATCTGTAGCAACTAAGATTCTGTTTTTTCCTTCATCAAACTGACGAATAGAGCGTATTCTATAATTTTGTGTTTTGTTAGAATGAATCAGGCAAATCTCGTCTGCAAAAGATTCATCTAAAGAATTAAACAACAAATCTGCAGTTCTCTTAAAAGCAACAAAAACCAACACCTTGGTAAAGGTTTCTTTATCTTTTAAAAAATGATTTAGCAAATTAACTTTGGTAAAGAAATTAGGAACATCGTAACATTGTTGTGCTATATTATCTAGGGGTGTTCCACTAACTGCAATAGAAATTTTTTCAGGTGATTTAAAGAAATCTTGGATCAACTCGTCTACATCTTCTGTCATGGTTGCAGAAAACATAATATTTTGTCTGCGTTCTGGCAAAACATCAAATATGTTTAACAACTGAAATCGAAATCCTAAATCTAACATTACATCTACCTCATCTATGACTAACTTCTGAATAGATTTCATGTTTAATGCTTTGCTCAACGCTAAATCGTACAATCTCCCAGGAGTTGCAACCACAATATCTTGGCCTTGCATAATCTCTCTTTTCTGCACATTGATATTTGCCCCACCATAAACACCCAACACACGTAATGAAATGTACTTTGCTAATTTTTCTATCTCTTCTACCACTTGCAACACCAATTCTCTAGTAGGAACCAGCACTAAAACTCTTGGGTGTTTTTGATCTGAGAATTTTAAATCTCTTAAAATAGGCATCATATAGGCAAAGGTTTTCCCTGTACCTGTTTGCGCTATTCCTACTACATCTTTGCCCGATCTTACTACAGAAAATGCTTGTTCTTGAACTGGAGTTGGATGTATAAACCCTAAGTCTTCAATAGCATTTAAAAGCGGTGTAGATACATTTAAATCCTGAAAAGTAGTCTGCATAAAAATAAATTATCTGGCAAAGATACCATTTCTAAAAATGTTAGTTCTCAAAAATTGCTTTTAAAGTGGTGGTGTATTTTTGAAAACTTCTGAGGTTGTGGTGTGTTCCGTTTTGTAGGGAAACAAATTCTCTTTTGGTGGTGGTAATTAACTTAAATAACTGCTGACTTCCTGCTATTGGTGTTGTTTTGTCTTCTGTACCGTGAAAAATGGTAATCGGACTTTTAATTTTTGAAATGATTTGATTGGAATTGAATTTAAAACTCAATAAAAATTGCGGAATTATTTTGTACTTAAAGTTTGCTGCATGATGCAAATTATAAAATGGTGCTTCTAAAATAACATGTTTCGGATGGTATTCTGAAGCAACTTTTGTGGCAAATGTGGCACCTAAAGAGCGACCATACACAACAATATTTTCTTCTTTGTGAAATTTACGAACGTAATCATAACTCAACAACGCATCTTCATACATTTTCTTTTCATTAAAAGCTCCAGTACTTTTTCCATATCCACGATAATCAATAACAAAAACATCGTAATTAAATTGCGTAAAATAGGAAGTGATTTCTCCCCAACGAATTAGATTTCCTTTATTTCCATGAAAAAACAACACAACTCCTTTCGGGTTTTCAGCTTTGATGTGCAAAGCATTAATGGTTTGATTGTCTGCTGTTTTAAGGTTTACTTCTTCAAAATCAAACGGAAATTGATACACATATTCTTTGTCTATTGCTTCTGGCAAAAAAATAATTTTCTCTTGAAATACATGTAATAAACCCATAAGTAACAGCATTAAAGCTAGCAAAAGGAATACTGCTTTTTGTAGCTTTTTCATTTTTTTGATTTTCGTTTAGATCGTATAAAATCGATACTTGTTTTTGCTCTATCAACTTTAGAAACATTTTCTTCATTTAAAACTTCTTCTAAGGCTCTATGATAACTTTCAAAATTATGTAAGTTTTTATGACCTCCATCTATAATTGGATACAGTTTTGTTGAATTTGGTTTCACTTTAGACAATTGTAAACTCGATTTAAATTTAATGACTTTATCGTTTGTACCATGAATAATTTTAATAGGGCAATCTACATACTTTATCCATTTATAGGTTGGCATTTGATAGCGCATTACCAATCCTAAAGGAATAAAAGGCAAATAGCGTTTTACATTTTTAGACATGCTCACATACGGACAAGCAAGAATCAACATTTTAGGATTGTTCACAGAAGCTACTTTAGTTGCCAAACCGGTTCCTAAAGAACGTCCGTAGATAATAATTTTTTCTTCATTGATAATTTCTTTTAGTTTGTCATACATATAATTATATTGCTCATTTTCAGTGTTATGCAATAAAAAACCGATGCATTTCTGTATCGGTTTTTTGTTTTATAGATTCCTGCCTACGCAGGAATGACAAGTAAAAATCTATCCTCCAAAGTCATCAAATCTGATATTCTCATCGGCTAGTCCAAAATCTTCACCCATTTTTTGAACCGCTTGGTTCATTAACGGTGGACCACAGAAATACAATTCTAAATCTTCAGGAGTTTCATGATGTGATAGGTAATTATCAATCACACAATTGTGAATAAAACCTAAGAATCCATCACCCTCTGTATCATTAATATCTTTCTTTACTTTCCAGTTATCTGACTCTAAAGGATCAGACAAGGCAATGTAGAATTTGAAATTTGGAAAATCTCTTTCTAAGGCTCTAAAGTGTTCTATGTAAAACAATTCTGCTTTAGAACGTCCTCCGTACCAATAGGTAACTTTTCTACCCGTCTTTAAGGTTCTGAATAGGTGATATAAATGCGAGCGCATTGGTGCCATTCCAGCTCCACCACCAACATATAACATTTCTGCATCAGACTCGTTGATAAAGAACTCACCATAAGGACCAGAAATAGTACACTTGTCACCTTTCTTTAGGTTAAAGATATACGAAGATGCGATTCCTGGATTTACATCCATCCATCCACCTTTTACTCTATCAAAAGGAGGTGTAGCAATACGCACGTTTAACATGATTTCTCTTCCTTCTGCAGGGTAAGAAGCCATTGAATACGCTCTTTCTACAGTTTCGGTATTTTTCATCACCAAGGGTCTTAAACCAAATTTATCCCATTCAGCCTCAAACTTATCTGGGGTATCGTGTTCTTCTGGATGTGCGGTAATATCCATGTCAGCATAGTTTATTTCACAAGCAGGAATTTCAATTTGAATATATCCACCTGCTTTGTACCCCATATCTTCTGGAATCTCAACAACAAATTCTTTAATAAAAGTAGCAACGTTGTAATTTCTTACAACAACAGCATCCCATTTCTTAATTCCGAAGATTTCTTCTGGAATAGAAATATCCATGTCTTGTTTTACTTTTACCTGACAAGACAAACGAGCTCCGTGCTGTAATTCTTTACGTGTAAAGTGAGGAGTTTCTGTTGGTAAAGCTTCACCTCCACCAGCATTTACATGACACTCACATTGTATACAAGTTCCACCTCCACCACAAGCAGATGGTAAAAATATTTTTTCGTTTCCTAAAGTTGATAATAAAGTTCCTCCAGAACCAACTTCAATTGTTCTCTCTCCATTGATGGTAATTTTTACTGGACCAGACGGAGATAACTTTTGTTTTACAAATAATAACAATGCAACTAATAACAAAGTTATTACTAAGAATGCAGCTACTGTAGCTGTCATTGTTCCTAATGTACTTGCCTCTAATATCATTATTCTTGTATTTCTTTAGAGTTATTTGCTAATTCCTTTTTCTTCAATTCTTTAGCTTTTAAGTCTTCTTTATCTTCTACTTTCTTTGAACTAACAACTTGTTCTTTTGGAGCCTCTTCATCACCACCTGTTAACATTCCTCCAAAACTCATAAATCCAATTGCCATTAAACCTGTTACAATAAATGTAATTCCTAATCCTCTTAATGGAGCAGGAATGCTAGAGTATCTGATTTTTTCACGAATAGCAGCAATTGCTAAAATTGCTAAAAACCATCCAATCCCAGAACCGATTCCGTAATTTAATGCCAATCCTAAAGTAGCTATCTCACGAGATTGCATAAATAAAGATCCTCCTAAAATTGCACAGTTTACTGCAATTAGTGGTAAAAAAATACCTAATGAATTGTATAAAGAAGGAGAGAATTTCTCGACAATTATTTCTACCAATTGTACCATTGTTGCAATGGTTGCAATAAATAAGATAAATGATAAGAAACTTAAATCGTACTCGGCATACTCTGGACCTAACCAAACCAATGCGCCTTCTTGTAATATGTATTGATCTAACAACCAGTTTAAAGGAACGGTTACAGCTAATACAAAGATTACCGCAACTCCTAAACCAACAGCTGTAGATACTTTTTTAGACACTGCTAGATACGAACACATTCCTAAGAAGGTTGCAAATACCATGTTGTCTATAAAAATCGACTTGAAAAATAATTCTATATGTTCCATAATTTATATTTTTTCCTCTTTTCTCTAATTCAAAATACTATTAGAGAAACTGAAGAGGTTTTAATCCTCGATTAATGATACGTTTCTACTACGTTGAATCCAGATAATAATTCCAACAACAATCAATGCCATTGGTGCTAATAACATAAATCCGTTATTTTCATATCCAAAAGCATACAATCCTGTTTTTTCAATTGGATTCCCTAATACTGGAAAACCTAATAAAGTACCTGAACCTAATAACTCTCTAAAGAATCCAACTAAGATTAAGATTACTCCATAACCTAAAGCATTTCCAATCCCGTCTAAGAAAGATCTCCATGGCCCGTTTGCCAAAGCAAATGCTTCAAAACGTCCCATAATGATACAGTTGGTAATAATCAATCCAATAAAAGCTCCTAAAGTCTTACTCAATTCATATTGAAAAGCTTTTAGTACTAAATCAACAATAATTACCAATGTTGCTACAACAATTAATTGTGCAATAATTCTAATTTTTGAAGGAATGATGTTTCTCATTAAAGAAATAACAACATTACCAACACCCATAACAAATAGTACAGAAATTGCCATTACAATAGATGCTTTTAGCTCTGCAGTAATTGCCAATGCAGAACAAATACCTAATACCTGAATTGTAATTGGGTTGTTATCCGCAAATGGATCTGTGATTAATGCTGCGTCTTTTTTTGATAAAAGTCCCATATTAATTTGTTTTTAAATTGTTAAAGAATGATACATATTTTTTCAACTCTGTCTTAATCATTGCTGAAACCCCGTCACCAGTAATTGTTGCTCCGGCAATTGCATCTACTTCGTTATCTGTTTTATCTTCGTTTTTTGGATCGTTGTTCGATTTTGAAATTGTAATTCCTTTAAAATTTCCATCTTTCATCAAATGTTCTCCAATAAAATCATCCATAAAGAAACGTTGCTTGATATTTGCACCTAAGCCTGCTGTTTCTCCTTTATGATCAAAATAAGCCCCTTGAACAACCATATCAGCATCCATGGCTACATATGCCCAAACTGCATCCCAAAGACCTTTCCCTCTAATTGGAGCGATGTAAAACGTTTTACCATCTTTCTCTCCAACAAATAAAGGCAATCTTCTTTCTTTACCTTCTTTAGCTGCTGTTTGTTGCTTTTTAATATCAATTAAATATGGTTCTTGTTTATTATTTTCAGCCATATATTCTTCACGGTTTTGTTTTTTAACAACTTTTCCGTTCTCAATAATCAAAACTAATTGATCTTTAATATATTTAGAAAACACATCTGCAACTTTGTCTTTAGAAACAAAGATTGCACTTGTCTCATCATTTTCATTTACGCCCATTGCGTATAAAATGTTTTGCTGTTTTTCGATTCGTTTATTTTCATCAATAGTTGGTTTCAATGAAGAAGCCAAAAATGCTAATAATGACCCTACTACCAATACCATTCCAGCTGCAAATAATACTGTATATAAATTACTATCTGTTCTCTTACTCATAACTAGGCAGTTTTAACTTTAGCACGTTTTAATCTTCTCTTTACATTTCCTTGAACCACATAATGGTCAATAGTTGGAGCAAACACATTCATTAATAGAATTGCTAACATCACTCCTTCTGGATATGCTGGATTGAATACACGAATCATAATTGAAAGAAACCCAATTAAGAAACCATAAATCCATTTTCCTTTATTTGTTTGTGATGCTGTTACAGGGTCTGTTGCCATGTATACAGCTCCAAATGCAAAACCTCCTATTAATAGGTGATGCCAATATGGTGTGTTCATTAAATCAAAGAATTTACTTCCTTCTCCAATCCATCCTTGTTCTACAACTTGATTAAAAATCAATCCCATTGCCATCGCTCCAAGTGCTGCACTTAGCATTATTCTCCAACTTCCAATTTTGGTGAATATTAAAAATAACGCTCCTACTATAATTAATAAAGTAGAGGTTTCTCCAACTGAACCAGGTATAAATCCTGCAAACATATCCCAGGCAGAATACACAACTTCTTTTCCTTGTGCTAAAGTTCCTAAAATAGTTTCACCAGAAATTGCATCGGCAGTACCTGCTTTTTCAACAGCGCCTGTTACCCAAACTTTATCTCCAGACATCCACGTTGGATACGCGAAGAATAAAAAGGCTCTAATGGTTAATGCCGGATTTAAAATGTTCATTCCTGTTCCACCAAAAACTTCTTTTCCGATCACTACACCGAAAATTACCGCTACTGATAACATCCAAAGTGGAATATCAACAGGAACGATTAAAGGAACTAACATTCCTGTTACTAAGTATCCTTCTTCAACTTCGTGTCCTTTAATTACTGCAAAAATAAATTCAACCAATAAACCAACTCCGTAAGAAATGATTACCAATGGTAAAATCTTAACTGCTCCAATAAATAAATTGTCTAAGTTCCAGAAATCTCCACTAAAGAAAGACATTCCTGAAGTAAAGTTTCCGTTTACCGCAACGTTGTGTTGAAATCCTGCATTAAACATACCGAATAACAAACATGGAATTAATGCCATGATTACAATATTCATTGTACGTTTTAAATCGTCTGCCGCTTTGATATGAGTTCCTCCGTGAGTGGTCTCATTTGGCATATATAAAAAGGTATGGATTGCATTAAATGCAGGAGCCATTTTTGTCCCTTTATATTTTTCCTTTAAATTATGTAAATTTTGTTTAAAGCCCATAATCTTATCCTAATTCTTCTCTCATTAAGTCCAATCCTTCTCTAAGGATTTTCTGATGAGGTTGTTTTGATACACAAATAAACTCTGTCAAAGCAAAATCTTCTGGCGCTACTTCATAAGCTCCTAAAGACTCCATTTCATCTAAATCTTTATACATACATGCTTTTAATAATTGCATCGGATATATATCTAACGGAAAAACTTCTTCATAAGAACCTGTAACTACAAAAGCTCTGTGTTCTCCGTTTGTGTTTGTATTTAAATCGTATTTTTTTCTTGGATTCATCCATGAGAAGGTCAATGCTCTAGATGCAGAAATTTTATTGAAAACTGGTTTGTTCCATCCAAAAAATTCATAATCATCTCCTTCTGGAATAGCCGTAATTTGATTGTCATAATACCCTAAGTTTCCTTCTAAAGAAACTTGAGTTCCAGACAAAACATTTCCGCTAATTATCCTAGAATTTTCTGCATTTAAGTTATCAGAAACTAGAGTAGAAATTGTTGCCCCAGGATATGCAGTAACATATTTTGGCTTAGAAAACTGAGATCCTGTTAAAGCTATTGTTCTTTTTGTATTCAACTTTCCTGTTAGCAATAAGGTTCCTATAACTACCAAATCTTGTGCAGAAACCACCCAAACAACTTCTCCTTTGTTAATTGGATTTACTTGCGCTATTTGTGTACTTACATTTCCAACTGGATGCGGTCCAACTAAACCATGAAGCTCAGCACCTTTAACTCCATTAAAAGGAGATAAATTTGCTCCTTTAGAAATTGAAACATGCACTTTACCTTCAGTTAATTTACCTAATGCAGTGATAGCTTCTTGAATTTCTGCTTCTTTTCCTTTTAAAGCATAATCAAAATCTGCAGCCAATGGTGCGCTATTATACCCTGAGATAAAAATAGCTTTTGGAGCTTGATTTGGATTTGCAACAACATCATACGGACGCTGTTTTACAAATGGCCAACAACCTGAAGCAAGTAAATGTGTTTTCACTTCTTCTCCAGACATTTTAGCTGCCTCTTTTTTACCAAAATCTGCAAATTGCTGTGTAGCATCTGCTTTAATTTTAATTTCTAATACTTTTCTTCTTTCTCCTCGAATAATATCTTCTACTATTCCGCTAACAGGCGAAGGAAATAAAATACGTTCATCACTTTTTGAATAAAATAGTGAATCTCCTGCTTTTACTTCAGCTCCAATTTTAACGGTAAGTTTAGGTGTTATTCCGTGAAAGTTTTCTGGCTTTATTGCATAAACACCACTAACATTAATCTCTGCTGTGGTTTGTTCTGCTTCGCCAACAAGTTTGATGTCCAAACCTTTTTTTATACGGATGTCTTTTGACATAGTAAATATGACTTTTAATTATCTTAAAAAAACATGCAAATTTATAAATTTTGTGAGTGTTCTACAGCTTATTTAAAGTTTATCTTATCCAAAATATCTTATTTATATTAATTCTAAATAATGAATAATTCTACTAATTTAATATTTAGTACGTTTGTATAATTACAATGAATAACATCTTTTAATACTCAAAAAATGCTTCCATGAGAAAAAAGAAACTATTAACGATCCTATCTCTTTCTCTTTGGATGATTACTTTTTCTCAGAATCACATAAAAAGCATTCAACTCAGGCCTTTAGGTACTGCTAATTTTTCAACAATAATTCCTTTAGGAAATACGCTACAGCTTTCTTTTGACGATTTAGATGCAGACCAAAAAGAGTATTCTTATAAAATAGAACACATGAATTCTGATTGGAAACCAAGTAGCATTTCTACGAACGAATATATTATTGGCTTTAGCCAAAATAGAATATTAGAGCTCGAAAACTCGTTTAACACTCTACAAAATTACACGCATTATAAAGTTCAAATCCCAAATCAAAACACCAAAATAACTAAAAGCGGAAACTACCTTGTTTCTGTTTTAGATACCGATCAAAATGTTGTTTTTAAAAGAAGATTTACTCTTTATGAAAGCAAGGTTTTGGTTGGAGTCACAGTTGTAAGAGGTAGAAACACAAGAGAGGTCAATCAAGAACAAACAGTTCAGTTTACCATTAATTACAATGCGAATGAAATAAGAAATCCTTCTCGAGAAATTAAAGTAGTCGTTCTGCAAAATGACATTTGGCAAACAGCAATTTCTGATTTAAAACCTCAGTTTTACAGAAACAATCAGTTAATTTATAAACATTACAATACTTCTAATTTCTGGAGCGGTAATGAATATTTAAATTTTGATAATAAACAAATACGCAATAGCACGGTTCAAATAGCTCGAGTAGAAAAAAAGGATATTTACCACACCTATTTGTACACTCAAGAACCGAGAAATGAGAAACCTTATACGTATTTTCCAGATATCAACGGACAGTTTGTCGTTAGAACAATCGAAGGAAACAACCCCTCTACTGAAGCAGATTATGCACGAGTTTATTTTTCATTAAATACACCTAAACTTAAGAACAAAGAAGTATATATCTATGGAGCTTTTAATAATTTTAATACAACTCCAGAAAATAAAATGACATTCAATACCGTCACAAAAAAATATGAAACTTCTATCTTATTAAAACAAGGTTTTTACAACTATACTTTTGCAACAAAAGATAAAAAAAACACACTAAACACATTCGAATTAAACGGTTCTTTTTATCAAACGGAAAACGAATATACAGTGCTGGTATATTACAAAGCTTTTGGAGAAAACTACCAAAGAGTTATCGGGATTGGTTCTGCAAAAATAAATCCACAAGAATAAAAACCCTCTAATTTTTCTCTATTTAGCTAAAGTTGTTATATTTGATAAGCTAACTTTTCTACGATTGTATGATACAACAAATTACAAAGGGTATAAAAATTTCTGTAAAAACGAAGTATAACGGAGTTATAGAAAGAAATCTTAACACGTTTAATGCATTCAGTTATTTCATTACGATTGAGAATGAATCAAATACTGTTGTGCAATTATTAGAGCGTTTTTGGGAGATTTCTGATGCTTTAAACAACAAAGAATTTGTTGTTGGCGAAGGTGTTGTTGGGCAAAAACCAATTTTAAATCCAAATGAACAATACACCTACAGATCTAATTGCTTTTTATTAGGAGATATAGGCTCAATGAAAGGGACTTTTAAAATGATCAATAAAAAAACAAATTCGCTTTTTCAAGTAGTCATTCCAACTTTTCAACTAACAACCACACCATTACTTAACTAATGAAATTACAAGTTAGAAAGAAAAAAAAATAACAAACTTGCTAAAGTTCTAGATCCGGAATGTTTTAATTGTGGACATCCATTTTCTGGACATGAAAAATTTTGCCCAGAATGTGGACAAGCAAATAAAGATAAGCGCATCACTTTTAAAAATTTTATTCACGAAGTTTTTAACGGATTTATTTCTTGGGATTCTAAATTTTGGACCACATTTATTCCGCTTTTAATAAAACCGGGTAAAGTTTCTAGAGATTATATTGATGGAAAAAGAATGCGATATGCAAATCCGTTTCGTTTTTATTTAACTGTTTCTGTAATGTTTTTTTTAATTGTTGGTGCCACAGAAAGTTATGATAAATTTAATGAATTTAGAAAAGGTAAAGTAAAAGAAGAAACAATAAGCTCAGATTTTATGAAAGCTAAAAATGCATTAGATTCTTCTTCTACAAAATTTAAAACCAACTTAAACGAAGCACTAAAAGATTTAGATTCAACCGAAAGAGCTCAAATAATAAAAAAAATCCCCACGATTGCTTCTGACTCTCTAGATAAAAAAAATTTAAAAAACACCAAAGGTGTGAGCCGAAGGAACAATGGAATTCAAATAAGTGGACTAGGTAATTGGGATAAGTTTAGTGATTTTTATGATAAAAATAAAGACATGGAAATAGACGATGCTCTTGACAGTCTTAATGTTGAAAAAACTTTTTGGAATCGATTTTCTTATAGTCGAGTTAAATTAATACATGATATTGCTAAGGACAACAATAAAAAACAAGAAATGATAAAACAAATAATTTCTTATCTGTCAATTTCTTTATTTATTCTACTCCCAATTTTTACGTTATTTTTAAAATTTTTCTACCTAAGGAGAAAATTTACTTATGTAGAACATTTGGTTTTTGTTTTTCATACACAAACAGTATTTTTCTTGCTGCTAACCATTTTCTATTTGCTCAACCATTATAGTGCTCAAAGCTATGCCATTCCTATTTTTTTATTGTTGTTTTTAATTTACTTGTTTTTGGCAATGAAAAAGTTTTACAATCAAGGATACTTTAAAACATTTTTCAAATTTATCTTTATAAATATGTCTTTTACTTTAACCTCTTCAATTGGATTTGCGCTTGTTGCCATTTTAGCATTTATGTTGTAATAATAAAACTTTGGTAGTTCATTGCAATTTCTTGACTTGATTTTTTAATAGAAGTTACACTAACCGTTTCTACATAACTACGTTTCATTTTTATGGAGTTTTCTGGAGTTCCAATTTCTGAATTGTAATGAAATTTTAAAACTTCTTCTTGTGTAAACTCCGATTGATTTTCTAACCAATCAGCAAACCACTTTTTCCTTAATGATTTTTCTTGCTGTGTATATAATGTTGAAGAAGACCAGATTTTTGGTTCTTGTTTTAATTCAGAGAAATGCTTTTCTGTTCCATCCCAAACTAATTCATAAGCCTTTAACTCGGTGTTCCAATCTAACAACACTATGGTAAAAGGTTCTATTCCTATAAAATCAAAATTGTTGATATACCCTTTAAAATCATCTGACTTTAAAATGGCCTTTACAATAATTCCTCTACTCATTTTATAAGAAGCTTCACGTTTATAGGTTTCAAAACCACCATTTAACAAACACACCAATCTGTTTTTATCACTTAAACCAATCCACGTTCCTCCTGCTAATTCATCTTTTGGATACGTGAGCTTCACACCATCTTCGAAATATTCTTTTGGTTCAATTGTTTTTCTAGAAGGTTGCTCATCTCTATTAGAAGTCAATATAAAATCAGCCTCTCCAATTGGTAAATAGGTAACTGTACACATAAATAGTATTTGTTTTCGATAATTTACAACCGCCAATCGAGTTCATAAAACTAAAAATAAGTTGTAACTTTGCACTTCAAAATTAGTAGATAAATACTTAAAATCACACAAAATGGCAAGAGGATTTTTTAAAGTTCCAACAGCAGTAAACGAACCCGTAAAAGGATATGCTCCAGGATCTCCAGAAAGAAAAGAATTATTAGCAACCTACAAAACAATGTTTAACAGCAATATTGATGTGCCAATGCATATCAATGGCGAAGAAGTTAGAACTGGAAACACTAAAAATATTACTCCGCCACACGATCATAAACACATTGTTGGTCAATATCATATTGCAGATAAATCTCATGTAGATGCTGCAATTTCTACTGCTTTAGCTGCAAGAGAAGCTTGGTCTAGCGTAAGCTGGATGGAAAGAGCCTCTATTTTCTTAAAGGCTGCTGAATTATTAGCTGGACCATACAGAGCAAAAATGAATGCGGCTACGATGATAGCACAATCTAAAAACGTACATCAAGCAGAAATTGATGCGGCTTGTGAAATGATTGATTTCTTCCGTTTTAATGTACAATACATGACGGATATTTTTAAAGACCAACCAGATTCAGCACCAGGTATATGGAACAGAGTTGAATACAGACCGTTAGAAGGTTTTGTATACGCAATTACACCATTTAACTTTACTTCTATTGCTGCTAATTTACCAGCAGCTGCAGCATTAATGGGAAATGTTGTTGTTTGGAAACCCTCTGATCATCAAGCATATTCTGCGCAAGTAATTGTAGATTTATTTAAAGAAGCTGGTTTACCAGACGGTGTAATCAATGTAGTGTATGGTGATCCGGTTATGATTACTGATACGGTATTGTCTTCTCCAGATTTCTCTGGATTGCACTTTACTGGATCTACAAATGTTTTCAAACATTTATGGAAACAAATTGGAAATAACATCAATAAATACAAAACATATCCTAGAATTGTTGGAGAAACTGGCGGAAAAGATTTTATCTGGGCACACAACTCTTCAAATCCTTTACAGGTAGCAACAGCTATTACTAGAGGTTCTTTTGAATATCAAGGGCAAAAATGTTCTGCGGCTTCAAGAGCGTATATTCCTGCTTCAATTTGGAATGATGTTAAGAAACATTTAATTGCTCAAGCAAACGAATTGAAAATGGGCTCTCCAGAAGATCCTTCTAACTATATAAATGCAGTGATTCATGAAGGTTCTTTTGATAAAATTGCAAGTTTCTTAGACGCTGCAAAAACCGATGCAGATGCAGAAATTATTATTGGAGGTGGTCATGATAAATCTGTTGGATACTTTATTGAACCAACTGTAATTGTTGCAAAATCTCCAACCTACAAAACAATGTGCACTGAGCTATTTGGCCCTGTGATGACAATTTACATTTACGTAGATGCAGAATGGGAAGCTTCATTAAAATTAGTAGATGAATCTACAGAATATGCATTAACAGGAGCAATTTTTTCAACTGATAGATATATTGTAGAAAAAGCTTCTAAAGCATTAGAAAACGCTGCTGGAAACTTCTACATAAACGACAAGCCAACAGGAGCTGTGGTAGGACAACAACCATTTGGAGGAGCAAGAGCTTCTGGAACAAATGACAAAGCTGGTTCTGCACAGAACTTGTTGCGTTGGACTTCGGTTCGTTTAATTAAAGAGACTTTTGTAACACCTACAGATTATAAATATCCTTTCTTAGGATAATAATTAAATATCATTCAATACAAAACCTCATCAAATTCTGATGAGGTTTTTTTATGTACCCAATACTCATATTTCTAAAATAGTATTGAAACTCAATATTTTGTATATTTAACGTTCTTAAAAAATAAATAACAAAAATATAATGACTAAAAAAATATTGCTTTTTGCCTTTGCAATTGTATTAATTGCTTGCAATACCGAAGAAAAAGAAACTTCACTTAATGTTCCTTTTGAAAAATTTGAATTAGCAAACGGATTACAAGTTGTCATGCATGTAGACAAATCTGATCCTGTTGTTGCAGTAGAATTAATGGCACATGTTGGATCGGCAAGAGAAATTGAAGGAAGAACAGGTTTTGCTCATTTATTTGAACATTTATTATTCTTAGAATCAGAAAACTTAGGAAAAGGTGGTTTGGATAAAATGAGTGCCAGAATTGGTGGCTCTGGAGCAAATGGCTCAACTTCTAGAGATAGAACAAATTACTTACAAACGGTGCCAAATGATGCCTTAGAAAAAATGATTTGGGCAGAAGCAGATAAATTAGGTTGGTTTATCAATACCGTTACAGATCCTGTTTTGGCAAAAGAAAAACAAGTTGTAAAAAACGAAAAAAGACAAAGTTATGACAACAGACCTTATGGTCATAATCAAGTAATCATTGATCGTAACTTATATCCTAAAGATCATCCCTACAATTGGCAAGTAATAGGTTCTTTAGAAGATTTACAAAACGCAACTTTAGAAGACGTAAAAACATTCTTTAGAAAATGGTATGTACCTAACAATGCAACCTTGGTTTTATCTGGAGATTTTGATCCAGTGCAAGCAAAAAAATGGGTGCAAAAATATTTTGAAGAAATTCCGAGAGGAGAAGAAATTACACCTTTAGAAAAAAGACCTGGTATAGTAAAAGAAACAAAGTACTTGTTCTACGAAGACAACTTTGCAAGATTACCTATGTTAACGTTAGCTTGGCCAACAGTAGAATTGTATCAAAAAGATTCATACGCTTTAGATATTTTAACACAATACTTATCACAAGGAAAAAAAGCACCCTTAAATCAAGTTTTGGTTGATGATTTAAAATTAACTTCATCAACATTTATGTATAATCGTTCAGCTGAAATAGCTGGGCAAATGCAATTGAGTGTTCGTGGTTTTGCAAATGTCGATTTAAATGAAGTGTATAATGGAATCAAAAAAGCATTTGAAAAATTTGAAAAAGAAGGCATTTCTAACAAAGATTTAAACAGAATTAAAGCAGGGTTGGAAACTCGTTTTTACAACAGTTTATCAAGTGTATTAGGAAAAGGAACCAATTTAGCTTCTTTTAATACCTATGCAAATGACCCTGGGTTTATCAATAAAGAAATCAATTATACGCTGGGTGTTACAAAAGAAGACGTAATGCGCGTTTATAACACTTATATTAAAAACAAAAACTTTATTGCAACTAGCTTTGTTCCTAAAGGAATGGCAAAATTAGCCATCAAAGATTCTAATGAAGCTATTATCAAAGAAGAGAAAATTATTCAAGGGGCTGAAGAAAAATTCGACCCTAAAATAGCTGCAAAATATGAAAAGACTCCATCAAAAATAGATAGAGCAACAGAACCTCCTTACGGAAAATCTCCTGAATTATCAGTTCCTAACGTTTGGGAAGATTATTTATCAAACGGAATTAAAGTATTTGGTATAGAAAATAGTGAAGTCCCTTTAGTTCGATTCAATTTAGTAATCGATGGCGGTCAATTATTAGAAAAAATCGACAAATTAGGTGTAGCAAACTTAACGGCTAGCTTAATGAATAGAGGTACAAAAAATAAAACTGTGGCTCAACTAGAAGAAGCTATTCAAGAACTGGGTGCATCAATTAGAATCTCTACATCCAAAGAAGATATTACAATTGGCGTAACTACTTTAGCAAAGAACTATGATAAAACACTAGCTTTAGTGGAAGAAATGCTTTTAGAACCACGTTGGGATGCAACAGAGTTTGAATTACTTAAAAAATCTGTGGTTGGTAATTTACGCCAACAAAAAGCAAGTCCCACAACAATTGCTAGCAATGTGTATAACGAATTGATTTATGGAAAAGAGAATATTCGTTCAAAAAACATTTTAGGAACTATAGAATCTGTTGGCAATATTACGCTAGATGACTTAAAGTTATTTTATACAAATTATATTTCACCATCGGTTGCAAAAATGCATGTTGTTGGTGATATTGGTAAAGAAAAAGTCATCGCTTCTTTGTCTAATTTAGAGTCAAAATGGGCGTCAAAAGAAGTAAACATTCCAGTATACAAGACACCAGAAGCACCAAATAAACCTACTGTTTATTTTTACGATGTTCCGAATGCAAAACAATCAGTAATTAATTTCGGAGCTCCTGCTCTGGCTGCTACAGATACAGATTTTTATCCTGCAACGGTAATGAATTATATTCTTGGTGGTGGTGGTTTTGCTTCTCAATTAACTCAAGAATTAAGAGAGGGAAAAGGATACACTTACGGAATTGGCTCTGGTTTTTCTGGGACAAAAGCAGCGGGTCCGTTTACTATTTCTAGCAGAGTTAGAACAAATGTTACCTTAGAATCTGCACAATTGGTTAAAAAGATAATCACAGACTATCCTACTAATTTTTCTGAAAAAGATTTGGCAACTACCAAAGGTTTTTTAATTAAAAGTAACGCGCGTAGATTTGAAACGATGGGCGCTAAATTAAATATGTTGCAAAACATGAGTGCCTACGGATTTAGCTCTAATTACATAAAAGATAGAGAGAAAGTTGTGAATGAAATGACCATTGAAAGAATTCAAGAATTGTCCAAAAAATATATAGATCCAAATAAAATGATTTGGCTTTTTGTTGGAGATGCAGAAACTCAATTAGACAGACTAAATGAATTAGGTTTTGGAGCACCAGTATTATTAAATAACACGAAAGAAAAAATTAAACAATAACCAATGAGTTCAAACAAAGATCGCAGAGCTTTTTTCAAAAAAGCAGGTGTTTTAAGTGCCGCTACATTATTATCGCCCTATTTACTGCAAGGAAGAAGCTTTCCTGAAGAATTAGTTCGTAAGCTGCCTACAATTACGAATGATGAGATGCTTTGGAAATGGGTACAAAACTCATATACCGTATCCGCAACAATCTCAAATTTAAACAATGGTGGGGTTAGTCCGCAACCAAAGGTTGTCCAGGAAATGTTTGAATATACCAATAGAATGTTTAACGAAACTCCTTCGCGATTTATGTGGAGTAGTCAAGGCAAAATGGAATCAGTTCGTGAAAAACTTGCTGACTTAGCTGGATGTTCTGCAGATGAAATTGCTATTAATCGTAATACTACAGAAGCAATGAATACCGTGATATGGGGTATAGATTTACAAAAAGGGGATGAAGTAGTTCTTACAGAACAAGATTATTCTACTGTAATGCGTACATGGGATCAAAGACAGAAGCGTCACGGAATTGTCTTAAATTACATTTCTTTTTCATTGCCAATTGAGAATACTGATCTAATAGTAAAAAAATACACAGAAGCTGTTACTTCAAAAACGAAAGCAGTAATGATAACACATGTCAATAATTTGAATGGAAATATCATGCCTGTTCGTGCTATTGCAGACGCTGTTAAGAAGAAAAATCCGAATATTCTAGTCATTGTAGATGGAGCTCATGCTTTTGCGCATCTCGACTTTAATATTTCAGATTTAAATTGTGATTATTATGGTGCCAGTCTTCATAAGTGGCTTTGTGCTCCTTTTGGAAATGGACTTTTATATGTGAAGAAAAACAGAATCGCTTCTACCTGGCAGCTATTCCCTTTTGTAGATCCTCAAAGTGATGACATTCGTAAATTTGAAACTATAGGAACAAGAATGTTACCTGCAGAATTAAGCATTGCGAGAGCTATAGAATTCCATGAAACTATTGGCTCAAAAAGAAAACAAGACCGTCTTTTTTACCTTAAAAATTACTGGATGGAAAAAGTAGCAAAATTTCCAAATGTAATTGTACAAACTTCTTTTAGTCAAGAATTTTCTGGAGCACTAGGAGCCTTTTCTCTAAAAAACATGAAACTAGGAGACATCGGAAAAAGATTGATGAACGATTATCATATACATACCTCAAGTAAAGCAGACAGGCACGGAAAATATACAGGCATGCGGATTACACCACATGTATACACCAAAATATCTGAATTAGATAGATTTGTTGCAGCTGTAAAAGATCTTTCTGAAAAATCATAAATTGCCAAAGTAATAACTAAACAACATCTCATGAAAAATTTAATTCACCTGAAAAAATCAATACTTTTTAAAAGCATTTCGTTTTTATTATTCTTCATTGCCTTATTTCTGTCAAGCAATACCTTCGCTCAAGAAACAAGATTGCTTAGACAACCAACCATGCATGAAAATCAAATCGCATTTGCTTATGGTGGAGATATTTGGACAACCAATTTATCTAACAACATTACCAAAAGATTAACAAGTACTCCAGCTATGGAAAGTACTCCTCATTTTTCTCCTGATGGAAAATGGATTGCTTTTACATCAAACAGAAGTGGTTCTTCTGCGGTATATGTTGTTTCTGTTAATGGCGGAGAGTCAACAAGACTCACGTGGCATACAAGTCCGGATGTTGCTAGCGGTTGGACAAATGACGGTAAGCATGTTTTGTTTGCTTCAACTAGAGATACCGCACCTTCTTCTTTTGATAGATTGTATACAGTTTCTGTTGATGGTGGTCCAGCTACAAAAATAATGGAACAATGGGCAACTTCTGGATCTTATTCTCCAAATGGAAAACAATTGGTTATTGATAGAATGCGACGTTGGGATGTTGAATGGAGAGACTATCGTGGTGGACAAAATACACCGCTTATTATTGTAGATTTAAAAACATTAGACGAAACATTAATTCCAAATAATAAAACTACCGACAGACATCCTATCTGGTTAGATGATGTGGTATATTTCCTTTCAGACAGAACTCACACCTCAAATGTTTGGGCATACAATACCAAAACAAAAGCACTAAACCAAATAACTAAGTTTAACGGAACCGCAGTAAAATCTTTAAGTGGATATAAAAACACCTTGATTTTTGAACAAGATGGTTATTTACATACACTAGACTTAAAAAACAATAAAACAAAACGATTAAAAGTTTCTGTGAAAGGAGATTTTCCTTGGACAGCAACCAAATGGGAAAACGTAAATGATAGAGTAGACTTTGCTAGCATTTCTCCTAATGGAAAAAGAGTGGTAATGGCATCTCGTGGAGACATCTTTACAGCTCCAGTTGAATTTGGTGATTCTAGAAACATAACACAAACTTCTGGTACTGCAGACAGAGCCCCAATTTGGTCTCCAAAAGGAGATAAAATTGCATGGTTTTCTGATGCAAACGGAAAAAATTATGCATTGCATATTACCAATCAAGATGGAACAGCAAAAACAGATGTTATTTCTATTGGCATCTCTAAAATGGCTTGGGAGCCAACATGGTCTCCAGACGGAAAACACATTGCTTTTGTAGATGATGACACCCGTATTAGAGTGATCAACTTAGAAAAAAAATCGATACAAACTATTGATAATGCTGGTACTAACTTAGAACGTGGAAGAATGGGTATTACTTGGGCTCCAGATTCAAACTGGTTAGCTTATGCTAAAGCCGGAGATAATGGCCTAAAACAAATTAAAGTTTGGTCATTAGAATCAACTAAAGTTACAGCAATTACAGATCCTTTTGCAGATTCATTTTCTCCTGCTTGGGATTTAGATCACAAACACATGTATTTTCTTGCAAGTACAGATGTAGCATTGCGCTCGGGATGGGCAAATACTAGCTCTATGACAGCTAGACCAAATTATGCAGCCTATGTGATCAATCTTACAAAAAAAGACGACTCGCCTTTTAAACCAAAGAGTGATGAAGAAAAAGTAAAAGAAGAAAAATCAGAAGACAAGAAAGACGACAAAGCAAAAAGCAAAAAACCAGCAACTAAAAAAGTGGTTATTGATTTTGATGGAATAGCTCGTAGAATAATGGCGTTACCACTAAGAGGTAATTACAACAGTATTATTGCTGGTCAAAGTGGATTTGCATTTATTAGTGAAGGGGCAACCCTACATAAATTTGATTTAAAGAAATTAAAAGCTGTAGAATTTGGAAAAGGATTAAGAGTTTCTGCTATTTCAACCAATGGAAAACACATGGTTGTAAGAGCTGGTAGAACTTGGAAGGTTGCAAACACTTCTGGACCAAATGCAAAAGCGGCAAAAACATTGAAATTAGATTTTAACATGAAGCTAAACAGAATTAGCGAATGGAACCAAATGTTTGAAGAAGCTTGGCGTTACGAACGTGATTATTTTTATGACCCAGGAATGCACGGTAGAGATTGGAACAAAGTGTATAAACGTTACGCTCCATTAATTCCGTTTGTAAAACACAGAGCCGACTTAAACTATATTTTAGATCAAGTAAACGGTGAATTATCTGTTGGTCATAGTTTTGTTGGTGGTGGAGATTTTCCAACAATAGACAGAGCAAAAGGCGGATTGTTAGGCGCTGATTTCACTGCAAGACAAGGCAAATGGCAAATCAAAAGAATTTATACTTCTGAAAGTTGGAATCCAGGATTAAATGGTCCTTTAGATCAACCTGGAATGAACATCAAAGCTGGACATTATTTAGTAGGAATCAACAATCAAGAAATTACGGATAAAGACAATATTTATAAATATTTAGATGGCACAACAGGCAAACAAACCACACTTCATATCAACTCTAAGCCCTCTTTTGAAGGTGCTTGGAAAGAAATTGTAAAACCTATTAGAAGCGAAAATTCGTTACGTCAAAGAACATGGGTAGAAGACAATAGAAGAATGGTTGATAAATTATCAGGCGGAAGATTAGGATATGTTTGGGTGCCAAACACGGGTGGACCGGGATTTGTATCATTCAATCGATATTATTTTGCACAACAAGATAAAGAAGGAGCTGTAATTGATGAGCGTTTTAATGGTGGTGGATTATTAGATGACTATATGGTAGATCTAATGACTCGTAAACCAAGAGCAGCACTAACCAATGAAGTTCCGAATGGAAAACCAATGCGTTTACCAGCAGGGGTTATGGGACCAAAAGTATTGTTGATTAACGAACTTGCTGGTTCTGGAGGAGATTTTTTCCCATGGGTGTTTAGACAACAAAAAGCTGGATTGTTAATTGGAGCTACAACTTGGGGTGGATTGGTAAAATCTTCTACACATTACAGTTTGATTGATGGTGGTTCTTTAACGGCTCCAGACAATGCCGTATTTGATCCAGCAACAAATACTTGGGTTGCAGAAAACAAAGGAGTTGCACCAGATATTGCAGTAAGGCAAGATGCTAAATCATTAGAACAAGGAATAGACCCACAGTTAGAAAGAGCTGTTAAAGAGTTATTGTCTCAATTAAAAGGTAAAAAAGACATAACACCTCCGCAATTTTCTAGACCAACAAAAAACAATTAAAAATTAATCCTCGAAATAACATATTTCGAGGATTTAAATTATGCTACTTTGAAAAAAATAACATCATTTCTAGTAATAGTATTCGTTGTATTTCAGTTTTCAAGTTGTAAAACTGAACCTACAATTAACTCTGTAGACATTGCCATTATTAATGGTAAAATTTTAGACGGAACTGGTGAAAAAGCCTACAATTCATCCATTTACATTAATGGAGATAGTATCGTTTATATTGGCAACATTCAAAATCCTAATTTAAAAATTGGTAAAACAATAGACGCTAAAGGGAAATTTGTGAGTCCGGGTTTTATCGATTTACATGCGCATGGAAATCCGTTAAAAACTCCAGATTTTGAAAATTTTTTAGCAATGGGAGTTACCAGTATTGTATTGGGACAAGATGGCTCTAGTGCAAATGTGAAAGATTTAAAAGCCTATTTAAATTCTGTTAGTCAGCAGAATTTAGGGGTTAACATCATGGAGTTTGTTGGACATGGAACCTTACGAAATCTTGCGGATATTGGTGTAAAAAGTAAAATTTCTGCTACTGAATTAGAAAGTCTAAAAAGCATTTTAAAAGAACAATTAACATACAGTTTTGGACTCTCAACTGGTTTAGAATATGCTCCAGGATTATACGCAGAAGAAAGTGAATTGATGGCATTGGCAAAAATTGTACGAGAACAAGATAAAATTATTATGAGTCATATGCGAAATGAAGATGATGATGAACTCATAAAATCTATCAACGAATTAGCCAAACAAGGAAAACATGCCAGAGTACATATTGCCCACTTAAAATCGGTATATGGAAAAGGTGCTCAGCGTGCATTAGCAATTTTAGATAGCATTAAAGAAATTAGAAAATCTGGAGTAGCACTTACTGCTGATGTGTATCCGTATATGGCAAGTTATACAGGAATTTCAATTGTTTTTCCGGATTGGTCTAAAACCGCAAAGCAATTTGCCATTGCAAAACGTGATAGAAAAAAAGAACTAGAAACTTTTATTAGAAATAAAGTGAATTTGCGAAATGGGCCAGAAGCTACATTGTTAGGTACAGTTCCATATACCGGAAAAACCTTGGCCGAAGCTGCGGCTTCAAAAAACAAACCCTTTGAAAAATTCGTCGTAGAAGATTTGGGTCCACAAGGGTCCTCTGCAGCTTATTTTGTAATGAATAAAGAATTGCAAGAAACCTTAATACAAGACGATTTAGTAGGTATTTGTTCTGATGGAAGTAAAACAGGTTTTCATCCACGTGGACATGGAACTTTTGCAAAAGTGATTGAAAATTATGTTGTACAAGACAGCCTTTTAAGTTTAGAAAAAGCTGTGCAAAAAATGACTTCTTATGCTGCTGATATTTTACAATTAAAAGATAGAGGCGTTTTACAAGTTGGGAAAAAAGCTGACATACTAATTTTTGATCCAAAGAATGTAAAAGCAACTGCCACGTATGTAAACCCACACCAACTAGCTCAAGGATTTGACATGGTTTTGGTAAACGGAAAAGTGGCTAGAGAAAACCAACAATTGAAAACAGTGTTAAGCGGAAAAGTATTGTTGCCAAACTAATTAAGTTTGTTTCTAAACTCCATTTTCGATAACTTCGCTAACTCTGAATATAGTTCATTAAAACGGAACCATATTCTTTACATTAGGCAAAATATATCAGACTTAATAGAATATGAATTTATTAAATAAACTTTACAAAATTTTTCTATCTGAGTGCGCCAAAAGGCGGATTGAAAAAACAATACTCTATGTTGCGTTATTTGGCTTTTTCATCCACTTAATTTTAATTTACTTGTCAAAATTCGGTATAGTAAATTTGTCTTTAGAATCGGAATTATTTAAAAATCCAATATCTGCAATTTACACACCATTCTCATTTATACTTGTTTATGAAGTTTACTTATTAATCTATTATTTACCAAAGTCATTTACCACCTACATAACTAAACAGTATGAAATTATAACTCTTATAATTATCCGAAAATTATTTAAAGATTTATCTGCTCTTGAACTGTCATCAGATTGGTTTCAAATAAAAGGAGATTTGCAATTCACCTATGATATCTTGGCATCAGTTATTCTTTTCTATCTGATTTTTCAGTTTCAAAAACAAGGAATGCAAAAATCAACGCAACAAAAGGACAATAAACTAAAAATTGAAAGATTCATACATAGAAAGAAAATAATTGCCGTTGCTCTGGTTCCGATTTTTTTTATGATGGCTTTAGTTACACTTTTGAATTGGACTTCAGATGTTTCTCTTGCTTCTAATGACCTACCTAGTTTTGAAACAATTAATAATTTATTCTTTGATGAATTTTTTACTGTACTAATATTAGTGGATGTCGTTCTTCTGTTAATTTCCTTCTTTTACACCGATAAATTTCACAAAATAATTAGAAATTCCGGATTTGTAGTTTCAACGATTTTAATTCGTATGTCATTCGGAGTAAGCGGATTAATTAGTACAATTTTAATTGTAGTAGCTGTTCTGTTTGGATTGGCAATAATAATAATCCATAATAAATATGAAAAAAATACTTTGCCTAACACCGTATAAAATTAATTGCTGGTATTAGCCTATTTACGAAAGTCCTAGCGGGCTTTCTACCTGTGATTTATTTGCTAAATTTAGTGATTAGAACACGCAACTAATCTTATACAAACACGTTAGCGAAACACTAATTTTACCCTTTAAATTTCATGGGTAAATGCACTACTTTTTTGGTTTCAAAAAAGTCTTCTTCAAAGTAGTTTGGTAAATCGTAAATGGTTGCAGAAGTATACAATGCTAATTCTTCAGACAAATCGCCCCCTTTTAAATATAAGATTCCGTTTTTTAAATCGTGCTGTTGATTTTTAAGAATTTTACCTTTTGTCCAACGTACAAAAGTTTCCATTTGTGCTACTGCTCTACTTATAATAAAATCGTATTGTTCTTTAACTTCTTCAACTCTTCCGTGAGTTGTTTTTACATTTTCTAAACCCAACCCTGCAACCACTTCATCAACCACTTTTATTTTTTTACCAATAGAATCTACCAAATGAAACTGCGTTTCTGGAAATAAAATCGCCAATGGAATTCCTGGAAATCCACCACCCGTTCCAACATCCATCACTTTAGAACCGGGTTTAAAAGAAATTACTTTTGCAATCCCTAATGAATGTAATACATGTCGCAAATACAATTCGTCTATGTCTTTTCGAGAAACTACATTGATTTTCAGGTTCCAATCTTTGTATAATTCCTGCAATTTTGTAAATTGCTCCAATTGAATTTCAGTTAAATTGGGAAAGTATTTTTGAATGATTTCCATAAAAAAGGGTTATTGCGCAAAAATAGTGATTTGTTAACAAACAATTGGCAACAAAAACTGACGTTTATCATATAAACAAAAAACAAAAAGCATATTTTTGTAGATTACAAATAAACAACTACATGAAAACCATAAATTTTTCAAGAATTGATAAAGCTAAATTTTTTAGAACGTTAAACAAACGTGTCAATTCATATTTTAAAGAAAACAATATTAAACGTACTGGGAATTGGAAATTATATTCAAAAGCAATTATTATGTTTTCGCTATTCTTAGTTCCTTTTATTTTAATCTTAACTGTTTCTATGCCACAATGGGTAATGGCTCTTCTAATGGTTGTTACAGGAATTGGGATGGCAGGAGTTGGAATGAACGTAATGCATGATAGCAATCATGAGTCTTTTTCTAGCAAAAAATGGGTAAACAAATTGATGGGAAGTAGTATTTATATTCTTGCTGGAAATGTGTACAATTGGAAAGTGCAACACAATGTACTACACCATACATTTACCAATGTAAAAGATCATGATGAAGATATAGATGCAGGTAGAATCATTCGTTTTTCACAACATGCCAAATGGTTTCCTATTCATAAATTCCAAAAATATTATTCAATTTTCTTATATGGATTGTTGACTATCAACTGGGCAATAACGACAGACATTAAACAAATGCGCAACTATTTAAAGCGTAAATTATCTTATGGTAAATTTCCAAACCCTAAAGTAGAATGGACTAAATTGATCATCTCTAAAGTTGTGTATTATGCACTTTGGATTGTATTACCTCTTTTGGTTTTAGACATTGCGTGGTGGAAAGTTATTATCGGGTTTTTTGTAATGCATTATACAGCTGGAATGATTTTAAGCTTGGTATTTCAATTAGCACATATTGTTCCTAAAACAACAATGCCTGTGCCAGATAAAGATGGAAATTTAGAACATACTTGGGCGGTACATCAATTGTATACTACATCTAATTTTGCGCCTAGCAACTGGATTGTAAATTTTTATACTGGTGGATTAAATCATCAAGTAGAGCATCATATTTTTCCGAATATTTCTCATGTTCATTATGATAAATTAGCTAAAATAGTTAAGGAAACAGCAAAGGAATTTAATTTACCTTATAACGAATACCAAACTACTAGAAGAGCTATTATAGAGCATTTTAAACATTTAGGAAATTTGGGAAAACACCCACATGTAGTCGCATAACAAAACTAGCCTCAGAATTATAGAATGTCACATCCTTTATCAGACAGAATTAACAGCTTACCTGTTTCAGAAACTTTGGCAATGGCTGCTAAAGCAAGAGAATTAAAGTTAGCAGGAAAAGATATTATTAGTTTAAGTTTGGGTGAACCAGATTTTAATACTCCAGATTTCATTAAAGATGCTGCTATTGAAGCAATCAATCAGAATTACAATTCTTATACTCCAGTTGATGGATATGTAGAATTAAAAGAAGCTATCTGTGTAAAATTTAAACGCGATAACGATTTAGAATATGCACCAAATCAAATTGTAGTTTCTACCGGTGCTAAACAATCTATTGCCAATGTTGCACAGGTGTTATTAAATCCTGGTGATGATGTTTTATTGCCCGCCCCTTATTGGGTAAGCTATTCTGCAATCGCTACTTTATGTGAAGCAAATTTCATAGAAATACCTTCTACTATTGAAACAGACTTTAAAATAACTCCAGCACAATTAGAAGCTTCGATTACTCCAAAAACAAAGATGATATTCTTTAATTCGCCAAATAATCCTAGCGGAACTATTTATACCGAACAAGAATACAGAGCGTTGGCAAAAGTGTTAGAAAAACATCCACAGATCTTTATTTTATCTGATGAAATTTATGAGCATATCAATTATGGATCAAAACCGTTTAGTTTTGCTGCTATTGAAAACATGTACGACAGAACAATTACAGTGAATGGTTTGGCAAAAGCATTTGCAATGACTGGTTGGAGAGTTGGTTATATTGGTGCTCCAGAATGGATTGCTAAAGCTTGTACAAAAATGCAAGGACAAATTACTTCAGGAACCAATTGTATTGCGCAAAGAGCTGCTATTACAGCGGTATTAGCTCCGGTTTCTAAAGTTCAGTTTATGGTTGATGAGTTTCAAAAACGTAGAGACATGGTTCTTGAACTACTTAGAGAAATTGACGGGTTTAAATTAAATATTCCTGCTGGAGCGTTTTATGTTTTTCCAGATGTTTCTGCCTTTTTTGGAAAAAAAATTAAAGGAAAAACAATACAAACTGCAAACGATTTTTCTATGTTCTTATTAGAAGAAGCAAACGTTGCAACAGTAACTGGTGAAGCTTTTGGAGCTCCAAACTGTGTACGTTTATCGTATGCTGCATCTGTAGAACAACTAAAAGAAGCAATCAAAAGAATAAAAGAAGTGTTAAGTTAAATAGCAACTTCTTATCCGCATTAAAATCTCACTTTGCTAAAGGTGAGATTTTTCTATTATAATAGGATAACTACCAAGATAATGGCAAAGAATGATAATTGTAAAACTGTCCCTGTTTTACTTTGAAGTTTCTCGTGACTATTTAAGATTGAAGATTTAATTTGAGATAAAGATTTTCTCTTCATTTCACTAATGTTCTGTTTAATTTCTTGCTTATAAGCAGAAGTTAAAATTCCTCTTTCGATGACTCGTGGATGTGATGCTAATTTCATGATTTTAAATTTTAATGTTATACTCTAAAGACGAGAATAAAATAAAATTGTAACAGTAGTCATGTACAATTGAGTGTAGAAAAATCTGATTTAGCTAATTAAAAACCAGCAAAATAAGGTGCTTTAAATACATTTATTTTTTTAAAAAAATTAAAAAGGAAGTTCCATTTTATCTTCTTTAAATACCGTTTTACTTTTAAAAAGAGGTTCTTTTTTTAAATACAACACCAAAGTGTTATAATCAATAATTGCACTGCCCATTTCTAAAATATCTGCACCAATGATTCCATGAACTTCTTTTGCATTGTGTTGTGTCAATGCTGTATTTACATGAGTCATATCAAACAAAACCAGGTGACTTTTATTCGTTTTCCAGTTACCAATTTGCAACGTATTGTCTGTAGATTTTTGCGTTTCCATATCTGTAGCTCCTGCTCCAGCTGCTTTTGTCTCAGATTCTTCTGCATGCAAGTTAAAATATGCTATCAAATCTAGATCTACACAAGAATTAGAAGCACCTGTATCTAAAATAAACCGACCTTTAATTCCGTTTATCTTAGCATTCAACTCCAAATGATTTGTAGCTATCCTTTTCAACTTAATTTTAATATACTTCTTTTTTTGCAATACTTTTTTAAGACTTGTCATTTAACCCTACTTTTGTGATTGCTAAAATACATTTTTAATGATTACTGATACTCATACACATTTATATTCTGAACAATTTGATGAAGACAGAAATGAAATGATGACTAGAGCTAAAGAAGCTGGAGTTTCTCGTTTTTTTATTCCTGCAATTGATTCTTCTTATACAGAAAGCATGTTTAATTTAGAATCAGAATATCCTAAAGATGTCTTTTTAATGATGGGATTGCATCCAACATCCGTCAAAGAAAATTACAAAGAAGAATTGGCACATGTAAAAAAATGGATTGATAAACGCTCTTTTTACGCCATTGGAGAAATCGGAATTGATTTGTACTGGGACAAAAGTTTTTTAGCCCAACAACAAGAAGCTTTTAGAACACAAATACAATGGGCAAAAGAAAAAAAACTACCCATAGTTATTCATTGCAGGGATGCTTTTGATGAGATTTTCGAGGTCTTAGAAACTGAAAAAGGCGATGATTTATTCGGAATTTTTCATTGTTTTACAGGAACTTTAGAACAAGCACAAAAAGCCATTTCATGCAAAATGAAATTAGGAATTGGTGGTGTGGTAACTTTTAAAAACGGAAAAATAGATCAATTTCTTGATCAAATAAATATCAAACATATTGTGTTAGAAACCGATTCGCCCTATTTAGCACCTACACCTTATAGAGGAAAACGAAACGAGAGTAGTTATATAACCCAAGTTGTTGAAAAGTTAGCATCTATTTATCAAATTCCCCTTGAAGAAATTGCAAAAATCACTACTCAAAACTCAAAAGACATCTTTGGAATCTAAGGCTGTCATATATTACAAAACACCCATTGGAACTGCAAAAATTATTGGAGATCAAAAGGGTATTCAATCCATTTCTGTTTTAGATGATACATTTGAAACATCTAAAGAAATTCCATCATTTTTAAAACAATGCATCTCTCAATTAGATGAATATTTTGCAGGAACAAGAACAGAATTTGACTTACAATTAAATCCACAGGGAACCGAATTTCAACTAAAAGTTTGGAAAGAATTATTAAACATTCCGTACAATTCTACAAGAACCTATTTAGAGCAAACAAAAGCAATTGGAGATGTAAAAGCTATTAGAGCAGTAGCCTCAGCAAATGGCAAAAACCCCATTTGGATTGTAATTCCGTGTCATCGTGTAATTGGCTCTGATGGATCTTTAACAGGATATGCAGGTGGAATTTGGAGAAAAAAATGGTTATTAGATCACGAAAACCCCGTTAAACAACAGTCGTTGTTTTAAACTATTTTTACATTTAGAGCGTTAGTGTACTATGATCAAAAAAATCTTTTTTATCTTTTTTGTTTGTGTAGGTTTTTCAACTTATGGGCAAACTGGTTCTACAGATTTTAGATCTAAAAATTTTACCTTGGTAAAAGATACTATTCAGATTGATTCTGTTAGCATCAATTCGCAATTATTTAAAGTACTCACTCAAAACAAAACGGTAATTCCGGCTTCAGAATATCAAATAGATTTTATAAAAGCACAATTGATCATTAATGCTCAAAAATATCAATTTATTACTGTAGAATATTTTCGTTTCCCTGATTTTGTAACCAAAGTATATCAAAAATATGATGATAAAATCATTGTCCCAAACACCAACAACACTCAACAATTATATAGTTTAACAACCAATACAAATCAGCAAAAAAAAGAGCTCTTTAACAACTTAGAAACGTCTGGAAATATTACTCGAGGTTTAACTATTGGCAATAATCAAAACTCAGTTGTCAACTCTTCTTTAGATTTAACAATTAAAGGAAATTTATCTAAAGACGTGAGTATACGAGCCAATATTTTTGACACTAACATTCCGTTACAAGACAACGGTTATTCTCAAAATATTACCGATTTCGATCGAATTTTCATAGAGTTTACTCATAAAAAATGGCGTGTAAAAGCAGGTGATTTAGACTTAACCAATTCTGATAGTTACTTTATGCCTTTTACTAAAAAAGTTGCTGGTTTAGAAGTTGAAGCAGCACTTAACAACAATCTAAATGTATTAGCTTCTGGCGCGGTGGTTAGAGGCAAATTTACAAGTTTTAAGTTTGTTGGTAAAGAAGGAAATCAAGGGCCTTATAAAATTATTGGTCCAAACAACGAAGCTTTTATCATTATTGTAGCCGGAAGTGATGCTTTGTATGCAAATGGGGTTTTATTAAACAGAGGAGAAAACAAAGATTACACAATAGATTATAACAATTCTGAAATTCGTTTTAATACTACTTTTCCAGTAACTAATGATATTCGATTTCATTTAGATTATCAATACTCAAATAGAAATTACACCCGTTTTGTCACCTATGAAAAAGCCACGTATACAAGCAAAAAATTTATTTTAAATGGTTTTTTCTACAACGAAAATGATGCTAAAAGTCAACCTATACAACAAAATTTATCTGATGCTCAAAAGCAAATTTTAGCAAATGCAGGGAATGACACCACAAAAATGTTTGCAAATAGCGCCTATGAAGATGTGTATTCTGAAAACAGAGTTTTGTATAAAAAAGTAACAAATGGTGCTTCAGAAATTTTTGAACACTCAATAACAGCAACTGATCAATTATTCAACGTTACATTTACATTTGTCGGCGCCAATAAAGGTGATTATGTTTTAGATAAAACCATTGCAATTGGTAATATTTACAAATATGTTGGAACTAATTTAGGGAACTATCAACCAATAATTAGGCTGGCGGTACCGTCAAAATATCAAGTTGCTGTTGTAAACACTACTTACAATCCGTCCAAAAAAACAAAAGTGTTTGGAGAAATTGCCTTGAGTAATAATGATGCAAACTTATTTTCTTCTATTGATGATTCTGAGAACAATGGGCTGGCTACAAAATTACAATGGGAACAAATTTTTATCGATAAAAAATGGAAAATGTCTACCGCTATTGATTATAGTTTTATTCATCAAAATTTTGCAACCGAACAACGTTTTGATGCTGTTGAATTTAGACGAGATTGGAATGTTGTAAATCCGCTTGGAAATCGAAATCAAATTAGCGCTCAATTTATTTTAGACAACAAACAAAATTCAAAATATATCTATGGATTTAATTTGCTAAATTATTCTGATACTTATAACGGAATAAAACACGACTTTAACAGCCAAACGAAATTAAAAAACATAAAAATTAATTCATTTATCAGCGTACTAAATAGCAATTCAACTGTTGAAACCAATACTTTTTTAAGAGCAAAAGGAAAAGTAGAACATTCTTTTTCTAATTCTTGGATTGGCGGTTTTATAAATGTAGAAACCAATAAAATAACTACAAAATCAAATCAACAATTAAGTAAATTAAGCCATCAATTTAAAGAATACGAAACCTATATTGGACTGGGTGATTCTGCAAAAGTATATGCCAAAATTGGATTTAATTACAGGCTAAATGATAGCATCCGTAATAATGCTTTCACAAAAATAAACTCACGAAAAACATACTATATCAACAGTAAAATTTTACAAAATTCTACCACTAACTTAGCCGTTTTTGCAAATTACAGAGTTACAAATAATGCGTTCTCTACAAATGAAAAAGCATTGAACTCTAAAATTGTGTATGGTCAAAAGCTCTTTAAGAATTTCATTAATTTAAATACCGTTTACGAAACCTCTTCTGGTAATATTCCAAGACAAGAATATGTATATATTAAAACAGAACCTGGTCAAGGATACTACACTTGGATTGATTATAATAACAACGGAATTAAAGAATTTAATGAGTTTGAAATTGCTATTTATAAAGACCAAGCAGAATATTTACGTGTAGCTCTGCCCAACTTAACTTTTATAAATACACAACGTGCTAAATGGCAACAATTGTTTACGGTAAACCCTTCTCAATGGTCAAGTAAAACTGGAGTTAAAAAAGTGCTCTCTCATTTTTACAATCAAACAAATTTTATCGTGGACAACGAACAAAAAAGGTCTACTAATACTTTGAATTTAAATCCATTTGACATAGACGAAACGAAGCTGTTAGGGTTAAATTTAAGCATAAGAAATAGTTTGTATTTGAATAAAAACTTAAATACCTATAGTGCTATTTTTACTTTTGCTTCATCTAAAAACAAACATTTGTATAGTATTGGAAATCAAGAAAACAACACCAAACTACATCAATTAGAATTTGCTCATAAATTAAGTGCTTTTTGGCTTTTTGATTTAAAAACAAATACCTCAAAAGACGAAGTAATTACAGAGAATTTTACAAATCAAAACTACACAATTGAAGCTTATGAGATAGCTCCAAAATTTACTTTTGGATATGCTAAAAATCATCAATTTTCTTTCTTTTATAATTATAAAAACAAAGAAAATAGTATTGGCGGTTTAGAAACTTTAGAGCAACAAAAACTAGGAAGCTCCTACTATTACAATTCCTCAAAAAACACTTTACTACGAGCAGAAATTAATTTGTTTAACAATAGTTTTACGGGCAATCAAAACAGTCCTGTTGCCTATCAAATGTTAGAAGGTTTACAAGCTGGAAGAAATTATACATGGTCTATTGTATATCAGCAAAAAATAAATTCTTTTATCAATTTAAACTTTAATTACTTAGGTAGAAAAGGAGAAGGTACAACGACCATACATAATGGCTCAATACAATTACGAGCTAATTTTTAACTTATAGACGCTAACAATTATTAAAAAATAACATTAGATTTGTACTCAATTATAATTGTAAAAGAATATTTACGTTATACTACAAACATTACTAATATTAAAAACAAAAAATGAAAAAGCTTTTTATCGTTATTGCCATTTTAACCGCTTCATTTACACAAGCACAACAAGAAATTAAATTAGATATTTTTGATGCCTTGGTTTTAAAAACTATAGAAGTTTCTTATGAAAAGTATATTGATGAAACCTCTTCTTTTGGTGTTTCTGGATTCATAAACTTTGAAAAAAATACTGCAGATTTTAAATACAATGAAAAACGTGCTATTACACCGTTTTTCCGTCATTATTTTACGTCAGAAAACAATTGGAATTTCTTCGGAGAAGGTTTTTTTGCTTTTAACTTTGGAGAAAAAGAAATGAAAGTACTTGGAGGTCCAAGCACTTACGAAGATTATACTGATGGAGCTTTAGGGGTTGCAGTTGGAATGAAGTATGTTTCTGAACGTGGATTTACAGTTGATATTTATGGAGGTGCTGGGCGTAATTTATTTAGTAGCAATTCTCCAATTGTTGTACCAAGAGTTGGTGTAAATGTTGGTTGGAGGTTCTAAGAAACAGTAATAATAAAACACATTATAAAAAAACCTAAAAGTCTGACTTTTAGGTTTTTTTATGCTTTTTTACAATTAAATACTATAACTTGCATAATAGCGAAAGCTTAATTATTAAAAAATAATCATCACTTAAAATTTTTTATTATGAAAAAAAATATGGGATCTACAGACAAAATTGTTAGAATTGTAATTGCTATTGTAATTGCTGGCTTATTCTATTTTAACGTCATTTCAGGAACAGTAGGGATTGTTCTTTTAGTATTTGCAGGCGTATTTGTACTAACAAGTTTTATAAGTTTTTGCCCTCTTTATGCACCGTTTGGGATTAGTACTTGTGCTGTTAAAGACAAAAAATAAGTTACTTTAAAAACAGAAAGCCTCATCAATATTGATAAGACTTTCTGTTTTATAATAAAATACTGAGTAAATGATTGTTACATTTTTTGCAACCAGTTTTTTATAGCAACTTCTGCATTGATAAGCTCTTTTAAATCAGCAATCGCAACTCGTTTTTGTTCCATAGTATCTCTGTGTCTTATTGTAACACAGTTGTCATTTAATGTATCGTGATCTACTGTAATACAAAAAGGGGTTCCAGCTGCATCTTGTCTTCTATAGCGTTTTCCAACCGCATCTTTTTCGTCATAAAAAACGTTGAAATCCCATTTCAAATCGTTTAAAATATCACGAGCAACTTCTGGCAAACCATCTTTCTTAACCAATGGCAAAATAGCTGCTTTAAAAGGCGCTAAAACTGCTGGCAATTTTAGTACAGTTCTAGTTGTTCCGTTTTCTAATTCCTCTTCTTGTAAAGAGTGTGAGAAAACTGCTAAAAACATTCTGTCTAAACCAATAGAGGTTTCTACAACATAAGGGACATAACTTTTATTTTCTTCGTGATCAAAGTATTGTAATTTTTTACCAGAATGTGCTTCATGTGCTTTTAAATCAAAATCTGTTCTAGAATGAATTCCTTCTAATTCTTTAAATCCAAACGGGAATTTAAATTCAATATCGGAAGCTGCATCTGCATAGTGTGCCAATTTTTCATGATCATGAAAACGATAATTTTCTGTTCCCATTCCTAAAGACAAATGCCATTTCATTCTGGTTTCTTTCCAGTTTTCATACCATTCTTTTTGAGTTCCTGGTTTTACAAAAAATTGCATTTCCATTTGTTCAAACTCACGCATTCTAAAAATAAATTGTCTTGCTACAATTTCATTTCTAAACGCTTTACCTGTTTGTGCAATTCCGAATGGGATTTTCATTCGCCCAGTTTTTTGCACATTTAAGAAATTAACAAAAATTCCTTGTGCTGTTTCTGGTCTAAGGTATACTTGGGTTGAGCTTTCTGCTGATGCTCCAATTTGAGTTCCGAACATTAAATTAAACTGCTTTACCTCTGTCCAGTTTTTAGATCCCGTTAAAGGATCCGCAATTTCTAGTTCTTCAATCAAAGCTTTTACATCGGCTAAATCTTCTTTTTCTAGAGACGAAGCCATTCGAGATAAAATCGAATTGATTTTTTCTTGATAGCCTATTACTCTTCCGTTGGTAGCAACAAATTCTTCTTTATTAAAAGCATCTCCGAAACGTTTAGCCGCTTTAGCAACCTCTTTGTCTATTTTTGCTTCTATCTTGGCACAATAATCTTCTATTAAAACATCAGCTCTATAGCGTTTTTTAGAATCTTTATTATCAATTAACGGGTCGTTAAAAGCATCTACATGCCCTGAAGCTTTCCAGGTTGTTGGATGCATCAAAATTGCAGCATCAATACCCACAATATTTTCGTGCATCTGCACCATTGCTTTCCACCAATACGCTCTAATATTCTTCTTTAACTCAACTCCATTTTGAGCATAATCATACACCGCACTTAACCCATCATAAATCTCTGAGGATTGAAATACATAACCGTATTCTTTAGCGTGCGATACTACTTTCTTAAACTGATCTTCTTGTTTTGCCATAATGACTGCAAAGATACATCAATCTAAAAAGTTAACAAGAAAAAATTAATGCTCTTTTTTGCATCTGTATACAAATGCTGGCGGGAAATTTAACAATTCAAAATCTAAAGATATTTTTTTATTAAAAACAGCTTTTAACTTTTTATAATAGGTTAAACTATATTGATATTGAATGAATGTTCCGTTTTCATTTAGCGAATTTATAGCGTTCTTTAAAATTGCGTTAGAAACGGTACTTGGAATAATTGTTAGTGGTAAACTTGATACAATATGACAAGCTTTAGCAAAACCCAATTTATTCATTTCTATTTCTATTTGTTCTGCTGAAACTTTTAAAACCGTTAACTGTGGATGGCCTATTTTTTTTAAGTTTTGATAAAATGCATCATTTACTTCAAAACAAATTAAATGCGAATCTGGATGTAAATTTTTTAATATCTGATTTGTAATTACACCGTTTCCAGGACCTAATTCTACCAAAACTTTACAAGAAGAAAAATCGATATCTTTTAACATTTTTTGGGCTAAAAACCTAGAACTTGGCATTACTGTTCCAGAAGTTTTCATACTCTTTACAGCTACTTTAAAAAAATCAATTTTTTTACCCACTAATTTGTTTTTAGTATCTTAACCTTAAAAAAGCTAAGAAAAATGAATTATTTAAAAGATGTGTTACATCTATTCTTTCCGAAGATATGCATTACTTGCGAATCTAAGTTATTACAGTCCGAAAAAATTATATGTACACTTTGTAGACATGATTTACCCATGATTTGTTACAAAGATTATAAATATAATAAAATTACAAAAGCTTTTTACGGAAGAATTCCAATTGAAAAGGCTACTTCTTTTTTATTTTACAGAAAAGATGGAAAAACAAAAGATTTAATTCATCATTTAAAATACAAAGGAAATCAAGAAATTGGAACTTTTATTGGGGATTGGTTTGGGCAAATTCTTGCAAATTCTAATGAATTTAATACTATTGATTGTATTATTCCAGTTCCTCTGCATCCAAAAAAACAAAAACAGCGCGGATATAATCAGCTCACTACTTTTGGCTTAAGCTTGTCAAAACAGTTAAAAAAACCATACATAACGGGTGTTTTAATTAGAACATCTGCCACAAAAACGCAAACTCTTAAACAGCGTTTCGAAAGGTTTAGCAATAGCAGCACAAAATTTAGTGTACCAGATAGATCAAAGTTAACCAACAAACACATCTTGTTGATTGATGATGTTATTACAACTGGCGCAACATTAGAATCTTGTTGTAAAGAATTATTAACTTCCGAAAATATTAAAATCAGCATTGTAACTATGGCATACACAGAATAATTTAACTAAAAAATGAACGTTTTTACTGTAAAAAAATTGTTATTTTGCGTTAAAATTAAACCACTTGAAATCCTTTTTAAAACATTTTATATTCGTTTTTGTACTTATCCTTTTAACAAGTAATTGTGCTAGAAAAGGAAGACCAAATGGCGGCTTAAAAGACAGTTTAGCCCCAGTTATGGTAATTGCAAATCCGCCTTATAAAAGCACCCTTTTTAATAGCAAAAAAATTAAACTTTCTTTTAATGAATATATTACGCTGAAAAACTTAAATCAGCAATTGGTTATTTCTCCTCCGTTAAAATACTTTCCTACAATAAGTCCGCAAGGCTCACCAAGCAAAGAAATTACAATTAAATTAACCGATACGTTAAAGACAAACACTACGTATATTTTTAATTTTGGAAATAGCATTGAAGACAATAATGAAGGAAATATTTTAAAAAGTTTTAACTATGTTTTTTCAACTGGAGATTATGTAGATTCTTTAAAAACAAAAGGTTTTATTAAAGATGCTTACAAAAATAAAATTGATAAAGACATTAGTGTTTTGTTGTATCAAATAGATTCAACTTTTACAGATTCTATTATTTACAAGAAAAAACCTAATTATATTACCAATGCAATAGATTCTTTATTTACAATTACAAACATTAAAAATGGCAAATATCTGTTGATTGCTCTAAAAGATGCTTCTAACAATTATACTTTTAATCCAAAAGAAGATAAAATTGGGTTTTACAATCAATTTATAGAATTGCCTAAAGACAGTGTTTTAAAAGAACCTATATCGCTTTTTAACGAAGCTCCAGCTTTTAAAATGATGAGCGCAAAAGAAATATCAAAAGGGAAAATTATTTTTGATTTTGAAGGAGACAGACATCATATTGATATAAAATTATTATCCGAAGTTCCTAAAAATTTTAAAAGTGAATACAAATTTGATTTGACTAAAGACAGCATCTATTATTGGTATTCAAAAATTAATACTGATTCTTTAGTTTTTAATATTAAAAAAGAGAATTATAGCGATACACTAACCGTTTTTCTTAGAAAAAAAACACTAGATTCTTTAAAAATCAATTCTAATATTGTCAATATTTTAGATTTAAAAGACACCTTAACACTAACAAGTAACAACCCTGTTACAGAAATTGACACTACAAAAATTCTTTTTTTTGACAAGGATTCTTTAACAGTTTCATACCAACCTATTTTAGAAAAAACTACAAATAAAATTCATTTTGTATTCAATAAAAAATACAATTCAAATTACAGATTGACTTTTTTACCAAAAGCGTTAACAGACATTTTTGAAACACAAAATGACACATTAAATTATATTTTTAAAACAAAAGAACCTGAAGATTACGGAAGCATTTCTATAAACTTAAACAACAACTCTTCATCCCCAGTATTTTTAGAATTAGTTAGAGAGAGCGATAAAAAAGTGATACAAAAAATTGCTACTTCTACTACTAATAACATTCTGTTTGAATTGATTCCACCTGGAAGATATATGGTAAGAGCTATTTTAGACACAAACAACAATAATAGTTGGGATACAGGGAATTACCTTAAAAAACTTCAACCTGAAAGCGTAATTTACTTACCAATAACCTTTAACCTAAAAGCCAATTGGAGTTTCTCTGAAACGTTTGTAATTGAATAGGTTTTATACAATGTTTTTAATAAAAACTTTGTTTTTAAATATTGAATTCATATAATTGTACCAATATTAATGTTTTAACCCCCCTAAAAATGAAGTTAATACTTACTAATTATTGTCGTTATTTTGTTCTAATATCTCTTTTTAAAAGACAACATCCCACAACTTTTTAATATCAACGACAAGCTATAGCTTTTTTGCAGGTTAAAAATAATTACACTTATTTAAATAATAATTGTGATTTATTTTTATCCCTTTTAATCCCTCATATTATGCGAATTATCCCTAAATTTTTCTACATATTTATTTTTGCGACTTCTTTTGTTTTTTCTTAGAAAATATCACACGAAATTGGTGTTTTAATCGGCAAAGCATCTTTACAAACCGATTACGGAATTAGAGGTGATATTTTAAGTGAAACTGCAAATAACACTAAGTCGTTAACTGTTGCACATTACATGCAATTTTCAAATAGCAATAATTGGAATGGCAGAAGATCTATCTTAGATCATATTGTTATAAAATCTGAAATCAACTTTTTAAATAGTACTGATTTAAAGCATCATGTAAATTTTACAGAAAGCAACACAAATAATAAGCAAGAAGGAGAAAATAAAATTTTATCAGCTAAAGAAATTTTAAGTAAAATGAGCGGTAATATTAGTTTGGTAAATTTTGGTGTACAAATAGAATACTATTTAAAAGATATTACCAATTTTTTTAACCAACGAAGTTCTTCTAAATTAAATCCGTTTGTAAATTTTGGAGTTAATTATTCTTTATATAACAATAGCGTAAGTTCTTCTCTTGGTGATTGGCATACCAATATTAATTTTTTACGAGAAAAATATAGGATAGAAGGAGCTATTAAAGAAGGCCCTGGAGGTGCTTTTGCTTTTAACACAGGTGTGGGAACTCGCTACAAACTTTCTAGAAAAATTGATATAGTAGCTCAATTTAAATGGGAAATTTATGCTTCTGATGCAATAGACGGTTTACAAGCTGATGTATTAGAAAATAAAAGTAACGAAACACTCACCAATCTTCAATTTGGATTGATATATCATTTAAACTTCAATAAAAATATATAAAAAAGCCGATGAAATTTCATCGGCTTTTTTATATATTTAACGCTTGTTCTAAGTCTTTTAACAAATCTTCGACGTCTTCAATTCCAACACTTAAACGGATTAAAGAATCTGTAATTCCAATTTTTAGCCGTTCTGGCTCTGGAATGCTAGCATGTGTCATTGTTGCTGGATGATTTACCAAACTTTCTACTCCTCCTAAAGATTCTGCTAAAGTAAATACATGGGTGTTTTCTAAAAATGTAAATGCTGCTTGTTGACTTTCATCTTTTAATTTAAAAGAAACCATTCCGCCAAAATCTTTCATTTGTTTTGTTGCAACATCGTGATTTGGATGATTTTCTAAACCTGGATAGTATACTTCTTTTACTTTAGGGTGATTTTGTAAATATGCAGCAATAGCTCTTCCGTTTTCACAATGACGTTGCATTCGAATATGCAATGTCTTAACTCCACGAAGTGCTAAAAAAGAATCCATTGGGCCTGCTATCGCTCCGCCAGCAAACTGAATAAAATGTAACTCCTCTGCTAATTTTGCATCATTAACCATTAACGCTCCCATTAGCAAATCAGAATGACCTCCCAAATATTTTGTTGCTGAATGCATTACGATATCGACACCTAAAGATAACGGTTGCTGTAAATAAGGTGTTGCAAATGTATTATCAACTGCTACTAAAATAGCAGGATTAATAGCTTTCACCGCTTTGGTTATCTCTTCAATATCGGCAATTTTCATCAACGGATTGGTTGGTGTTTCTACCCAAATTAGTTTAGTTTTATCTGAAATTGAATTTGTCACATTTTCAATAGAATTCATATCTACTAAATGAAATTTCAATCCATATTTCGAAAACATTCGGGTAAACATTCTATAGGTTCCGCCATACAAATCATCTCCAGCAATTACTTCATCTCCGGGATTTAGCATTTTTAAAACACAATCAATGGCAGACAATCCAGATGAAAAAGCAAAACCATGTGTTCCGTTTTCAATGGCTGCAAACGCATTTTCTAATGCTGTTCTTGTTGGATTTGCTGCTCTCGAATATATGTATCCTTTATGTTTACCTGGGCTAGACTGGGCGTAGGTTGAAGTTTGATAAATTGGTGGCATTACAGCTCCTGTTGACGGATCGTGTTGCTGACCTCCATGTATTGTTTTTGTATTAAACTTCATTGCTTAAATACCTTATTTAGTTACACTAATTTTTTTATTGATCTGATAATTCCTAAATGCAATCCTTCGTGGTAATTATTAAAAGCAATTGCTGTTTCTAAAGAATCTAACACAAACCCTGTACTGGTTTCATATTCTTCATAGTCTTGAAATATCTCAGCTTCGTAATCTTCTATTAAGGTTTCTGGTAAAGCGCTTAATAAATCTTTAATTTCATCAAACTCTTCATTTGTAAAATTTCTAGTCGGAAAAGTTCCTTTTCTAAAATCAGCAATCAGGTCATTAGGAATTAAACAGTTTACACCCGATAATTTATAGAGCAATAATTGTTGTGTTACAACTAGATGTGCAACATTCCAAACAATGTTGTTTTTAAATCCTTTCGGTATAGTATGTAATTGCTCAATCGTTAAATCGTCAATTACCTGTAATACAAGCTCTCTTGATTTGATTAATATTTCGAATTGCGTTTTCATTATTTATTCTAATTTAGCATCAAATATAATGTATAAAATGAAAAAAGTCTACTTTTTACAAACTTGTGATACTTGCAGAAGAATTTTAAAGGAAATAAACCTCGACGGATTTGAAAAGCAAGAAATAAAAACCAATCCAATTACAGTAAAACAGCTAGAAGAAATGTATAAACTTTCTCAGAGTTACGAAGCATTGTTTAACAAACGAGCTAAGCTGTATAAAGCAATGGATTTAAAAGATCAGGCAATTTCTGAAACAGATTACAGACAGTATATTTTAGATGAGTATACTTTTTTAAAACGCCCTGTTTTTATTATGAATGAAGAAATTTTTATTGGAAACAGTAAAAAAGAAATTGAACGATTGAAAGAGTTTTTGGGCTAATGCATTTAATTTTTGGATCAAAAATACTTTTGTAATGTCAGTTCGAGTGATTTCGATTTTATCGAAATTGTATCGAGAACTCATCTATTGTTAGATTCCTGCTTTTGCAAAAACGACAAGTGTTTCAATTTTTCTCCAACCACGCCTTAGTTCGCAATTCAACATTTTCTTTAATATCTTGCCAAAATAAGTTGATATCACCTGCGTGATAATTCTTCATAAAAGACATAAAAAAACGCAATGGAAATTTAGGGTTTGTAGACCAAACCATTCCGTCTGTGATTTCAATTTTTAAGGCTTTTGTGTATAATTTACCGTTAGAATACAAAAACCCTTTGTGTTGATTTAAAGTTGTGGTTTTCGTAGTATCCCATGTAATTGGATTTGTAGTTACAGCTCCTTTGTATCGAGTTTTGTTTTTCGGAAAAGTTCCTTTTTTATATGTATTCCAAGATACAAAACCACCCGTTTCATTGGGTTGTGTCATCGGTTGAATTGTTTTAAACTCGTTGGGTTTTAAACCCATTCCAGGAATATACGCTGCAATTAATCTCTTTTGCAATGGCTGATCTTCAAAAAAATCTTTTAATAATTGTGTTGTATGATTTGTCCCTTGACTATGGCTAACAATAATTATGGGTCTGCCCTTATTGTAATTTTTTAAATAAAAATCAAATGCTTTTTTTACGTCTGCGTAGGCAATTTCAAAAGCTTCTTTTCCTCCTTTATTAAACAAACTATACGATTTGATATGTGCTTGTCTATAATACGGAACATATATTTTACCCGAAGTTGCAAATGGTGAAGCTTGATTTTTTACAGCAGTATTTACAACTTTATCCTTCTGAATTTCATCATCAATTGGGGCATTCCAACGAAGATCTTTTTTATCCATTAATAAAGTTGGATACACATAAAAAACATCTGCTTGTAGCTCTTGAATATTTGTGGTTGCGTATTTCTGTAATGAAACCGGATACTTTGTTGGTAAAACCGCCCACGTTTTTTCATTGGCATAATTTGGGGCAGTGGGTATGTTTTTAGTCTCAAAACTAATTGCCTGGTAGGACGACTTACACCCAACCAAAACTATCAAAAAAAGAAGTCTAAAAAAATGGTTTTTCATCTACAATTTATTCTGACTTATAATCTTCATACGATTTTTCTTCTACTAAATCTGAACCTGTAAATATGTTGATTTCTTTTTTAACATCAGAACGGTCATCATTAACATAATACACTGCTCTTGCTAAATCTATAAAGGTTTTTCCAAAATCATTGGCGCGTTCGCATTCTCTGATATCATCTTCTATTTTCCACAATTTTTTGTTGACTTCTAACAAATTGTTGTGTAATTTTTTAAGATGCGATTCGTCTTTTGCTTCGGCGTAAATATTTTTTACATCTGGTGTTAGCGTATCATATTCATGTTTAATATTTACTACTTTCTTAGGGTCTTTAATTTTAGAAAGTTTAATTTCTAAAATGGTGTACTTATCAATAATTTCTCCGTTTGATACTTCTATTTTCATGTGTTCTTCTTTTATGCAAATTTACGCTCTACAAGAGCCATAAAACGCGCTTCATATTCTTCTTGTTCAGACCAGTTGTAATCTGGTTTTACCATTTTATTGATAAACTTTTTTGCTTCCTTCTCTGTTTTTATAGTATTTAATTGAGAAACAACTCTGTTAAATTCTTCTTGACTTCCATCAAAAAGATTTTTTACAAACGCAATTCTATCATTTAAACCAATCTGAATATTTTGTTGTTTTTGATCATTCACCGATTTTACAGCTTCTGGTTTTTCAAAAAGTTCTGCTGCAACTTCTACAGAAATTGTATCGTGTAATTCTTCTTCTAGTGTAATTGTTTTCTTGTCTTTAATTTCAATTTCTTCAGTTACATTTTCAACAGAAAACAAGGTTTGTTCCAATTCATTAAACGGTTGCTCTATAATTTCTTCTGTTTCTATCGTTGTTTTTTCAATCGTTTCTGTAACCGTTTCTGTGACTTCAACCATTTCTATTTCGTTGGACACAGGTTTTTCCGATGAGTCTTCAGTTATTTCTTCTGTTTTAACGTCTTCTATCTCTTTTTCTGCTAAAACTTCTTCAAGTTCCTCCTCTTCTGCTGTCTCTTCAATAGCTACTTTTTCTGTTGCCTTTTGTGTTGCTTTTTCAATTTTTTCTAACAACTCTTCTTTAGTTTCTGTTGCATTAGGAGTTGTGTTTAGATATTCATCAACATAAGCCAATAACGTTAGTTTTTCATACACTTGGTATGCTTTTTCTTTTAACACTAAAACATCTTCTTTATTTTTTAATTGCAAAATACTATGTGCAATACTTGTTAAGTCGGCTGCTAATTTTTTGTGCATAAGTTGATAAATTAATTGATGCTTGGCATCTTTTTTTTAATAAATTTGTAAGACTTGAAGTAAAATACAATTATAATCATATTTCAAGCATAAAATTACAAAATGTTTCTCGAAAATACAGTAAATCATACAGAACAATTTGGTTGGATTGAAGTAATTTGTGGATCCATGTTTTCTGGAAAAACCGAAGAATTGATTCGCAGATTAAAACGAGCGCAATTTGCAAAACAACGTGTAGAGATTTTTAAACCTGCTGTAGATACGCGTTATGACGAAGATGAAGTGGTGTCTCATAACGACAACCGTATTCGTTCAACTCCTGTACCTTCTTCTGCAAACATTCGTTTGTTAGCAAATGATGTAGATGTTGTTGGGATAGATGAAGCACAGTTTTTTGATGAAGAAATTGTAGCTGTTTGTAACGATTTAGCCAACAGAGGAATTCGTGTAATTGTTGCCGGATTAGACATGGATTTTAAAGGAAATCCGTTTGGTCCGATGCCTGCTTTAATGGCAACTGCAGAGTACGTAACTAAAGTTCATGCGGTGTGTACTCATACTGGAAATTTAGCAAATTATAGCTTCAGAAAAGCGCAAAATGATGAGTTGGTGTTACTTGGTGAAGTTAACGAATACGAACCTTTAAGCAGAGCTGCATATTACAAAGCCTTGCAATTACAAAAAGAAGAAAAGCTGGCTTCAAAAAAATTAGAATCTAAGGTGAAAGACTCTAAAACAAGCTCAGAATAAATGAATAATCATGTAACCGTTTTAGAAATTGATGGAAATGCATTAACGCATAATCTTCATTATTTTAAAAACAAGTTAGAGCAAGACACAAAAATTTTAGTCGTTGTAAAAGCTTTTGGTTACGGAAGTGAAGCTACTAAAATTGCCAAGTTTTTAGAAAATAGCGTAGACTATTTTGCGGTTGCTTACACCGATGAAGGAATTGCTTTACGCAACGCAGGCATTGAAAAACCCATTTTGGTATTGCATCCTCAAATTCCAAATTTAGAACTGATTATTAAATATCAATTAGAACCCAATTTATACAATTTTACTATTTTTAATGCCTTTCTTTCATTGGCAGATGCTAAATTATTATTGAATTATCCAATTCACATAAAATTTAACACTGGTTTAAACAGAATTGGTTTTTGGCATACAGATGTTCCATTAATTTTATCAAAAATAGCAGCAACAAGTCATGTTAAAATTGCATCTCTCTTTTCGCATCTAGCAGCTAGCGAAGATACCAATGAAAAAGAATTTACCATCAATCAAATTAACGATTTTGCCTTTATTATAAAGCAGTTTTATACGCATTTAAGTTATAAACCCATTGTGCATTTGTTAAACACATCTGGAATTATCAATTACCCACAAGCACAATTTGACATGGTTCGTTTGGGAATTGGTTTATATGGTTTTGGTAATGATGAAAATGAAACAAATCAACTTAAAAATGTAGTTTCACTCAAATCTATCATTTCTCAAATTCACAAGATAGATCATGGAGAAACTATTGGATACAACAGAGCCTTTACCGCAAATAAATCGATGAAAACTGCTACCATTCCTGTGGGTCATGCAGACGGAATTTCTAGAAAATTAGGAAATAAAAAATATTCGGTTTTGGTCAACAATCAAAAAGCACCCATTGTCGGAAATGTGTGTATGGATATGATTATGGTAGATGTTTCTAACATTGCTTGTAAAGAAGGTGACGAAGTAATTGTCTTTAATTCTCAACAAATGATTCAAGAAATAGCCGATACTACAGATACCATTTCCTACGAAATATTAACCGCAATCTCGCAACGCGTAAAAAGATTGTTAACATGTTAAAATTTTCTTAAATTGGCAGCTGATTAACTATTAAAAAGGAGTACACATGGGAATGCTTAAAGAATTTAAAGAGTTTGCCGTAAAAGGTAATTTGGTTGACATTGCAGTTGGTTTTGTAATGGGTGCCGCTTTTAAACAAGTGGTAACTTCTTTTACTGGAGGAATTGTTTCTCCGTTAATTGGATTAGTGTTTAAAGCTGATTTTAGAGATTTAAAATACGTGATTACAGAAGGTGTTGCTGATGCAACTGGAAAAGTAACCTGAGAAGTTGCGGTATTGTATGGTGATTTCTTAACCAACCTAATAGATTTTATCATTGTAGCCTTTGTAATGTTTGCAATTATAAAAGGTATTAATGCAACAAAGAAAAAAGAAGAAGCTGCAGCTCCACCTCCGCCAGCTGGACCGAGCCAAGAAGAGTTGTTAGCCGAAATAAGAGACTTATTAGCTAAGAAATAAAATTCTTTTTTATTTACTAATTTAAATCCGAAGTACTGCTAAAAAAACATAGCATTGCTTCGGTTTTTTCCATTAAAAATTGATTAGTTTTAATCAAATATCAATAGATCAATATTATTAGTATTTTGTACTGTAATTTCTATTGAAAGTTTCTTTTTAAATGCAAACAGAATAATTTGCTATTTACATCCCTTTCGTTACTCTTTTTGCGGTATACACTTCTTCAATTGTTTTATTTTCTGGGCACGATTTTATCTGTTCAAAAACATCACCTGCTTTTACAAAACCGGTTTGTAACACTTTAAAATATACACCACAAAAAGTAGTGTTCCAAAATTGTTTTACAATTTTCATGTCGTTAAAACGAACACCTAAAGTCATACATGGGTTTCTCTGCACAGTCACTTCTAAAATTGCATCGCCAACCTTAAAAGTATCTCCTTGATGTAGTTTGGTTTCATCTAAATCATCAATAGTTAAGTTTTCTCCGAACATGCCTAATTGCCAATCTAAATCAGGGTGTAGTTTTTTAAAATAATCGTAATGCTTTAATGAATATCCGTATACCGCTTGGTCAATTCCGCCATGGTGTTTCCTATCGCAAATAGTATCTCCTTTTACCTCTTCTTTGTCTAAAAAAACAGGGGCATCAACAGCATATTTAAAAATTCCTGTTTCAACTTGTTTCCCTTTCCAGTTGATTGCTCTTTTCTCTCCTATATTTGTTGAAATGATTTTCATGTGATTTGTTTTATCGTCATTGCGAACTTTTTGACTGTCGCACAAGACAGTCTGAAGTGAAGCAATCTGCCAAAAAATGAGATTACTTCGTCACAAACTTTGTTTGGGTATTTTCAATTAAAATATATTTTAATTTCAATAATCCTCGTAATGACAGCTCTATTTATTCAATTAAAAAATCCTGCAATACATCTGCAATTTTACGATTGTCTGATAATTGCGGAATCTTATTTTGCCCACCAAACTTACCAATTGATTTCATGTATTCATGAAAACCTCCTTTTCTTACTTTTCTAATTACCAACGTTCGCAACACTTTACCAGCAATTAAATCTTGGTAATAGATATTTTGCGTTTGCATAGAAGCATCCACCTTTGCTGTAAAATCTTCTAAATTTTCTGGTTCATTTTCAAATTCGATAAACCATTCGTGATATGGCAAACCACTTTCTGGATTTACTTGCGGAGCAACTGTAAACTCACTAATATTGATCTGTGTTCCTTCAATAGCATCCTTCAATGCTTTTTCTACTTCTTTTCCAATCACATGTTCTCCAAAAGCAGAAATAAAATGTTTAATTCTTCCTGTAACTTTGATTCGGTATGGTTTTGTTGATGTAAACTCAATTGTATCTCCAATATTATAACCCCAAAGTCCGGCGTTGGTGTTTAAAATGATGACATAATTTACACCAAGTTGTACCTCTTTGATTGAAATTCTTGTTGGGTTTTCATCATAAAATTCTAATGCAGGAATAAACTCATAAAAAATACCCGAGTTTAACTGCAATAACATTCCGGATTCTGTTTGCGAATCTTGATAGGCAATAAATCCCTCAGAAGCTGGATATAATTCTACATAATCTATCTTTTTACCAATGAGACTTTCAAACTTATTTTTATAGGGTTCAAAATTGACACCACCATACACAAAGAAGTTAAAATTTGGAAAAATCTCTGAAATTGGTTTTCCTGTTTTCTCTATCAATTTTTCAAAATACATCTGTACCCAAGACGGAATTCCACTAATTACAGACATATCTTCATGGATTGTTTCTTCAACTATTGCATTTACTTTGGTGTCCCAATCTTCAATACAATTGGTTTCCCAACTTGGCAATCTGTTTTTCAATAAATATTGTGGTACATAATGCGCTACAATTCCGCTTAACCTTCCTAATTGAATTCCGTTTTTATTTTCTAAAACTGGACTTCCTTGTAAAAAAATCATTTTTCCGTTGACAAAACTTGCATCATTTTTTTTTGCGATATAAAACAACAAAGCATTTCTTGCCGCTTTGATATGCGTTGGAATCGATTCTTTGGTTATCGGAATGTATTTTGCACCAGAGGTTGTGCCAGAGGTTTTGGCAAAATAAATTGGTTTTCCTTTCCAAAGTACATCTTCTTCTCCCTCAACGATTCTGTCTACATAGGGTTTTAACCCTTCGTAATCTTGAACTTTAACGCGGTTTTTAAAATCGTTGTATGAGCTTATATTTTTAAAATCGTGATCTTTTCCAAAAGCGGTGTTTTTTGCTTTAGAAATTAAGTCTTTAAATACCTTGTCTTGTGTTTTATGTGGATTGTTTGCCCATTTATAAACTTGCTTTATAGCTTGTTTGGCAAACGGAATGGCAAAAAAAGATTTTAGGCTCATTTATTTAAAATCTATATAATTGATTGGGTTTACAGGATACCCATTATACCATAATTCGAAATGCAAATGCGGCCCGGTAGTTAATTCGCCTGTAGAACCTACCGTTGCAATAGCTTCTCCAGATGTTACAAAATCTCCTTGTTGTTTTAACAAGGCGCCGTTGTGTTTATATACAGAAATAAAACCTGTACCATGCTCTATAATTATTACATAGCCAGTTTCTGTAGTCCATTCAGAAAAGATAACTCTACCTTCTTCTATCGCTTTAACGGGTGTTCCAGTTACCGATGTAATATCTATTGCAAAGTGTTTGTTTGTTGCGTTAAAATCTTGTGAAACATTACCGTTTAAAGGTGCAAAAAAGACCATATCAATCTTATCTTCTGCCTTGTCAAACAAAGGAAAACGATCTTTACTATCTATCTTTTCTCTAAATAAAGAATCGGTTTTTGAAGCATCTAATTTTTTTTCATCTATTTTAGAAATACTTGCTCTTTTTAACGAGTCGAAATCTATTTCTGAAAGGGGGTTTTCACCAGATAAAATCGGAATTATAGCTTTGGTGTAATTTTCTATTAATTGCAATCTATTTTTTAAGGAATCTGCTTCATACACTAATTTTGAAGCGTCTTTTTTAAGTTGTGTAGAAGAATATCCTGGAATGTATTCTCTTATGGGTGTATAGGCAATAAACACAGTGGTTAAAGCAATTAAAACAACCGAAAACACACCGCTCAAAACAAAAATGTTTAAGATGGTTAACTTAAAAGACAAGTGCTCTTCAAAGGTGTCTTCATTTAAAACAACCAATCTAAATTTATTGGTTATCCTTTGCCTAAACTTGCTTTTTTTTGGAGTCTTTTTTGCCACGGATTTTTTTCTTTGAATTACAAATATACAACGAAAAAACAGGGAAACTATTTTCTGTAAAAATTCATCTCATCAATATACTTCCAAACGGCTTCTGTTAACATAGGTTGTATGTTTTTGTTCTCTTTTATTCCGGCTCTAATTTGTGTCGATGAAAGCTCAATAATTGGAGCTTTAATATGATGAATTTTTGGGTGCTTATCGAATAGAGTTTCTATTTTTCCTTCAGAAACTCTTGGATATACATAAAGATGGTGATGCTCTAAAATGATTTCATAATTTTTCCATTTGTGAAAGCTTTTTAAGTTGTCTTCACCCATAATCAAACTAAAAGTATGTTGCGGATAGGTGTCTGATATGTGTGCTAAGGTATGAACTGTATAATTAGGCTGTGGCAATTGAAACTCAATATCTGAAGGCTTAATCTTGTCGTAGTTTTCTGTTGCTAGGTACACCAATTCTAACCGATGGTAATTTTCTAATAAGGATTTTTTCTTTTTAAAAGGATTGTGCGGAGTAACTACGAACCAAACTTCATCTAAATCGGAGTTTTCTACCATATAATTGGCAATGATCAAATGCCCAACATGAATGGGATTAAAGGTGCCGAAGTATAAACCGATATTCATTTTAAAATGATTTGTCACCTTGAGCAGAGTCGAAAAGTCTCGACTCCGCTAGACCGGACATTAATTATTATTCTATTCTTTTATTCCTAAATAATCACTCATTAAATGTTCTGCTTCTTTAAAAGCAACTTCTAAATCGTAATTTTTAATAATTTTATCAAATTGCGGTGCAGTTGCCAATTCAATAGAGGCTTTTGCGATGCGCATATTTATCTTTTCGTCGCTTTCTGTTTTACGTTTTTTCAACCGTATTTTTAGCTCATCAATACTTGGTGGCTTTACAAAAACAGCTAATGTTTGTTCTGGAAACTTCTTTTTAATTCGCAATCCTCCAGCAACATCAATATCAAAAATTACATGTTTCCCTTTTGCCCAAATGCGTTCTACTTCGCTTTTTAAGGTTCCGTAAAAATTATCTCTATATACTTCTTCCCATTCTAAAAAATCTTCATTTTTTATATGCTGCTTAAAGTCTTTTAAAGAAATGAAATAATAATCTTTCCCATCAACTTCTTCTCCCCTAGGTGTTCTAGAAGTTGCCGAAATAGAAAATTCTAAATTGAATTTTTCTTGTGCTAATAAATGACGAACAATGGTTGTTTTACCAGAACCTGATGGCGCAGAAAAAACAAATAATTTACCTTGAAAACTATCCATAAACTACAATACGTTTAAGATTTGCTCTTTAATTTTTTCCAACTCATTTTTCATTTGAATCACCGACTTTTGCATCGAAGCAAAATTTGCTTTAGAACCTGTGGTGTTGATTTCTCTTCCAATTTCTTGAATGATAAATCCTAATTTTTTTCCGTTAGAATCTTTGCTGTCTAATTCTTGTAAAAAGTACTCTAAATGATTTCCTAAACGCACTTTTTCTTCATTGATATCTAACTTTTCTAGATAGTAAATCAATTCTTGTTCAAAACGATTTTCATCAATTTCTACTTTTAAATCTGCAATCGATTTTTGCAATTTCTCTCGAACATTTTTAATGCGCTCTTCATCCAAAGCATGTACTTCATCTAAATATTTTTTAATATTTAAAATTCGCAATTTAAAATCATCTTCTAAAGAAGCAGCTTCATCAATTCTATACTGAATGGTTTCTTTTAAAGCCTCATCAATACCTGTATTGATCAATTCCCACTCGTTTTCATCCAATTCTTCACGTTCAGTTTTTAACGCATCTGGCATTCTTACCGCCATTTTTAGCAACTCTACATCGTCATCATTTGTAAATAATACATTTCGTAATTGCTGAATATAGTTTGAAACAACGTTCTTGTTGATGGTTGTAGTAGTTTCATCCGAAGTCATTTCTACATAAATAGAAAAGTCTATTTTACCTCTTACCAAACCAGCTGCCAATTTTTTTCTAACGGCCAGTTCTTTTTCTTTATAATAGGAAGGAACTCTAACGTTTAAATCTAAGTTTTTACTATTTAACGTTTTAATTTCTATCGTAACTTTTTTTGTTGGTAATTGTAATACGGACTTACCGTAACCAGTCATAGATTGAATCATTCAATACTTTTTTAAAATATAGCAACAAAGGTACATAATTATTTGAGGAATTATTCTTCTAAAAAATGCAATCATTACAGAGAATTTTTGAAAAAACAAGAGAACTTATTTTGTTTTCGTTATTTTTACAACTCACTAATTATTAGCAATAAATTTTGCAAGCAAACACACATATTTTAGTAATTCGATTATCTGCAATGGGAGATGTTGCAATGACAATTCCTGTAATTAGAGCTTTAATAGAACAACATCAAGAAATTAAAATTACATTTCTGTCTAAAGCTTTTTTAAAACCTCTATTTGATGGCATTCCGAATGTTACTTTTTATGCAGCCGATGTTACCAAAAAACACAAAGGCGTTTTAGGCTTGTATCAACTTTACAAAGAGTTGAAAAAATTAAAGATTACCCATATTGCTGATGTACATAATGTATTACGATCTAAGATTTTACGAAGTTATTTTAAGTTTTCTAGCAAGCACATTGGTGTCATCGATAAAGGAAGGAGCGAAAAGAAAGCACTTACAAGAACCACAGATAAAATTTTTAAGCAACTAAAAACCTCTCATGAACGGTATGCAGCTGTTTTTAGAAAGCTGGGTTTTTCGGTAGATATTTCAAAACCAACAAGACTAGAGAAATCAAAATTGCAGAATTCTATTATTAATTTAGTTGGAGAAAAAAAGAATCATTGGATTGGTATTGCGCCGTTTGCGGCTTATGATGCTAAAATGTATCCCTTAGATTTGATGGAAAAAGTAATAGATGAATTATCTACAAAAAATACCCTTTTGCTTTTTGGGGGGGGGAAATCTGAAATAGAAACCCTCTCTAAAATTGAAAAGAAGTTTTCTAATTGTATTTCTGTAGCCGGAAAGCTAAATTTAAGCGAAGAGCTTAATGCAATAGCTCATTTAGATTGTATGTTGGCAATGGATTCTGGGAATGCTCATTTTTCCGCAATGTTACAAATACCAACCATTACACTTTGGGGAGCAACGCATCCTTTTGCAGGTTTTGCTCCTTACAATCAACCTCAAGAAAATTGTATACTTCCAGATTTAGAAAAATATCCAAACATTCCCTGTTCTATTTATGGAAATAAAATTTGTGACGGATACGAAGATGCAATGCGAACCATTTCACCTAAAAAAGTGATTGAAAAAGTTGAAACGACTTTAAAACTGAATTCTTAAATTTGAACAAAACTATATGTTATGATTATTCATCACCTAGAAAAAACAAACTCAATTCTTAACCAATTTATTGCAGAAATTAGAGAGGTTTCTGTTCAAAAAGACAGCATGCGTTTTCGAAGAAACATTGAAAGAATTGGAGAGATTTTAGGATATGAATTGAGTAAAACTTTAAAGTATTCTTCAGAAAAAATTACAACTCCGTTAGGAACAAAAGAAAGTTTTTTACCCGTTAAAAACATTGTTTTAGGTTCAATTTTAAGAGCAGGATTACCTTTGCATCAAGGGTTGTTAAATTATTTTGATGATGCAGAAAATGCTTTTATCTCTGCCTATAGAAACCACCCTAATAATGATGCAGAATTTGAAATTGTTGTAGAATATTTTGCTTCTCCGTCTATTGATGATAAAGTTTTAATCTTAGCAGATCCAATGTTGGCTACTGGGCAATCTTTAGTTTCGGTTTTTGAAGCCATTCAAAAATATGGCAATCCAAAAGAACTGCATATAGTTTGTGTAATTGGTTCAACAGAAGGAATCGATTTTATCAAAAAGCATTTTCCAGAAAACACTCATTTATGGATAGCAGCAATAGATGATGAACTAAACGACAAAGGATATATTGTTCCTGGTTTGGGTGATGCGGGTGATTTAGCTTTTGGAACTAAGCTATAAAATGTATTGCAAAAGAAAGTATTAAAAACGCTACTAACACTATATTTATTTCGAGTTTCTTATGCATTGACTGCAACCCATTTGCCATAATAATGGTAGATGGAAATAAAAATGTAACGAATTCTGTTCCGTTCTTTTCTTCTACCAAAGAAATAAATACAATCGCTATTGCTAAATGTAGCATCAGCAACACCCAGCTCCTTTTAAACTTATTACTAACAGATAGCACTTTTCCTGTTCTTAACAGTAAAGAAACACCAGTAAAAAAAGCAAATGTCATTGCAAACAAACTATAATAATCTGTTTTGTAAAAGCTTAAATCTACAGTAAAAGTCGTATCAAACAATTGATAAAAAGTGGCTAAATCATTGATCCAAAACAGGTAGGTGAAATATAAAAAGACCGGTGTAATAAATCCTACTACCGGAATCAACACGGTTCTAATTGTGATTTTTGCAAAGAAGAAAACAGCAGCATAAAGCAAACCTATATAAAGAAGGTAAAAAGGAGAAATTAAAAATAACACCCCTAACCAAAATCCGCTATCAAACAATTTTTGATATACAATTTTTAAGGTTCTTAAACTATACACTCTTCTAAAAAACAAAAACAACAATAAAAAAGTAAAAACTATTGAAGTTTCTATAATAAACGCATTTAGAAAACCCAGTCCAATTACAAAAAGTAAAAATGCATACGAATTATCTCTTGTTAATTTATTTTTAGAAATGATAAAATTAAACAAGAAAAAAAGCAATAAAAACAAAGGAGTAACCAACAAAAACTTATAAAAGTCTCCGAGATTTATTTCGGCTTTTTTCACCACTATAAAATCCAACAGGTAGTAGATAAAAAAAAGTACCGTAATAAGTATAAAATTTACTGGTTTTGATTTGCCGAAAAAATTGGCTAACATAATTAGTTTTTATATTTTTGCAACGTAAAGATACTTAAGTTATGATAGCAAGCAATATTTTTAGATTAATTGGTGATTTTTTTACCTGGGCTTTTGGTCCTTTTCAAGCATTACGTTTAAGTGATTTAAGCTGGTGGGTTTCAAATGTAGTAAACTGGATGTTTTTAGTTGTATTATTAGTATTATTTGCATACTGGATGAAAGAATCTGCACGCTTCAAAAGAGAAGGAATCGAAGATTCTGCAGAATAACATTTTACTTTGGGAAGCAAAAACAAATTAAAACGTTTTCATGAAAACGAAACGTTTTCTAATGTTGTTCAGCCAAAAAGAGAAGAAATACTAAATGGTTTTTCTCTT
>CALSRX010000003.1 GCA_943788865.1 uncultured Polaribacter sp.
TACAGTAGAATAAACTTTAAAGATTATATTATTTTATAAAAAAACCAGCGAATTCGCTGGTTTTTTCTTTTAAACTTTATCATGAACTTTGGTGTGCTCTCCATCATTCCAAAGTGTTAAAATATCTGTAGCAACTGTCGCACCGCTACCAGCTGCAATTGAAAACTGACTTCTTAATCCGGCAATAGTGCCACAAACATATAGCCCTTCTTTAATTAAAAAATGCTCATTTTTTAACTGAATTCTATCCTTTTTAGGGTTTGCTCTTTTATGAGGTATTACAAAATTTTCTAGCCCTTTTATTGTTAGTGGACGTGAGTAGTTTAAAGCTAAAACAACAATTTTTGAAAAGTAAATTGATTTATTTGTAGTGATTAGATATCCGTTTTCAGAGGAAGTAATAGCAATTACTTTTTCATTTTGAATCTGTAAAATATGAGGGTATTTTTCTGTTAAGTGTTTTTTTCCATCGGTAAGAATATCACTTCCAAGAGTCCCTGGTTTTATTCCTATTGTATTATTAAATAATGCGTTTTGTAAATGAGAAGATTTCTGATGTATGATAATGCCAATATTTTTACCAGAGGCAACTATTTTTTCATTTGCAGAACCTAGAATTAAAGCACATTGCATTCCTGCAACACCGCCACCAATAATTAAAACATCAAAAGTATCCATTCCCGCTATTTTTAGTAAGTGTAAATATAAAGAATTCGTAAAAAATAAATGTATTTTTGCGATATGTTTCAACTAGGAAAAACAATCGTTTCAGAAGACGTTATTCAAAAAGATTTTGTCTGCAATTTATCTGCATGTAAAGGTGCGTGTTGTATTAATGGAGATGCAGGGGCTCCTTTAGAAAAAGAGGAAACTAAAATTTTAGAAGAGATTTACCCGAAAGTAAAACCCTTTTTACGACAAGAAGGAATTGATGTTATAGAAAGTCAAGGAACTTGGATAACAAGTGATTTTGGAGAATTAGAAACTCCTTTAATAAATAATGCAGATTGTGCGTATGTTATTTTTGATGAAAACAACACTGCATTATGTGCAATCGAAGAAGCCTACAATCAAGGAGTTATAGACTGGAAAAAACCTGTATCTTGTCACTTATATCCAATTAGAGTTCGAGATTATTCTGAGTTTTCTGCTGTAAATTATCATAAATGGGAAATTTGTGATGATGCGTGTACGCTAGGAAAAGAATTACAAGTTCCTGTTTATAAGTTTGTTAAGCAAGCTTTAATTCGTAAATTTGGAGAAGATTGGTATGCGGAACTAGAAACCTTTGCCGAAAAGAACTTAAAAAAATAAAGGATCATGAAAAAAACAATAGTATTACTATTTTTAGCCGCTGTTACAGTTTCTTGTGCTAGTTTAGACGAGTTATTAGAGTTAAATGTAAATAACAATTTAACAGAAAGTGTTGCTTTTAACATTCCACAAACACAAGGAACAACCGTTTCTTATAGTCGTTCTGAAACACTTGATTTAACTACTGGAGATTTGGCTCAATATGTAGATAAAATAACCGCAATTAAAATCAATTCACTTACCTATAAATTTAAAGATTTTATAGGAAATACTGCAGGAATGATATCTGCGGGGACTCTAAAACTTGACAATACAGTTGTGAGTTCAATAACAAATTTAAATGTGTCTCAAGCTGTAAACGAAGAAACTGTTTTTACGATTTCAGATTCTATGATTTTAAACCAATTAGAAAGCACTTTATTAAATAATAGCTCCGCAACTCTTCTTCTTTCTGGAGATGCGCTTTCTGATGCTGGAGCAATGGACTTTAAAGTTGAAGTTACTATAAACTTAACAGCAACTATAAAAGAGTAAAAAAACCTTATTTTAATATAAAATTGACTCCTATTTTAAGAGTCATTTTTTTTTGAAAAAAAACAAACTCAAAAAGGCAAGAAAAGAATTTACAAATTCTCGTTTTTTATTTTTCAGAACTTTTAAAGAAGTCAATAAAATTAGGGTGTTACAAAAAAATGAAAAATTAAACACCTAATAATCAAATAGTTAAAAATAATTTTTAAAAATCAAAAAAACGCTAAATGTGAACGTTTTGTTAAAAACTTCAACTTTTTGTGGATAAGTATAACTTCGTTTTTCAGTCAATTTTTCCAATCTTTGTTAACGTCTTTTTCGACAAAAAACTCGAAATTTTTTAATAACTAAATTTTTTAAAGAAGAATGTCTGCTACAGAACCAATTTTGCAACCGAATGATAATAGATTTGTAATTTTCCCAATTCAACATACCGACTTATGGGATTGGTACAAAAAACAACAAGCTTGTTTTTGGACAGCAGAGGAAATTGACTTGCATGCAGATATTGTAGATTGGAATGATAAATTAACAGAAGAAGAGCGTTATTTTATCAAACATATTTTGGCGTTTTTTGCTGCTTCAGATGGAATTGTAAATGAAAACCTTGCAGAAAATTTTGTGAATGAAGTACAATTTTCTGAAGCGAAATTTTTCTACGGATTTCAAATCATGATGGAAAATATCCATTCAGAAACCTATTCTTTATTAATTGATACCTATGTTAAAGACGAGGTAGAAAAGGACAAATTATTTAATGCAATCGAAAACTTTCCTGCAATTAAAAAGAAAGCAGATTGGGCATTAAAATGGATAGAATCTGATTCGTTTGCTGAGCGTTTAATAGCATTTGCAGCCGTAGAAGGGATTTTCTTTTCAGGTGCTTTTTGTTCTATTTTTTGGCTTAAAAAGAGAGGTTTATTACCAGGATTAACATTTTCTAACGAGTTAATTTCTAGAGATGAAGGAATGCATTGTGATTTTGCGGTTCACTTACACAATAACCATATTGTAAACAAAGTGCCAAAAGAGCGTATCAGAGAAATTATTGTTGATGCCTTAAATATTGAGCGCGAATTCATCACAGAATCTTTACCTGTAAGTTTAATTGGTATGAATGCCAAGTTAATGACAGAGTATTTAGAATTTGTAACAGACAGATTGCTTGGAGAGTTCAATTGCGAAAAAGAATACAATGCATCAAATCCTTTTGATTTTATGGAAATGATTTCATTAGAAGGAAAAACAAACTTCTTTGAAAAAAGAGTATCAGAATATCAAAAAGCAGGTGTAAAATCTGGAGGAACAGGAAGTATTAGTTTTGATTCAGATTTTTAAAACTTAGCCAATCAATTAATAAAATAAAAAAGAATGTCAAAAAGTGGATGTTTTGACAGCAACATAAACCAATAAAACCATAATTAACTATGTATGTACTAAAAAGAGACGGCAAAAGAGAGCCAGTAATGTTTGATAAGATTACTGCAAGAGTAAAAAAAATGTGCTATGGATTAAACAAAATTGTCGATCCCGTTAAAGTTGCCATGCGAGTTATTGAAGGTTTATATGATGGAGTTACAACTTCAGAGTTAGACAATTTAGCTGCAGAAACTGCTGCTACAATGACAACAGCTCATCCAGATTATGCAAAATTAGCTGCAAGAATCGCTGTTTCTAACTTACATAAAAACACCAAAAAATCGTTTTCAGAAACTATGGACGATTTATATTATTATGTAAATCCACGTACAGAAAAAAAAGCACCATTGTTGGCAGATGATGTATACAAAATCATCAAAGACAATGCAGAAAAATTAGATTCTACGATTATTTATAATAGAGATTTTAATTACGATTATTTTGGTTTTAAAACATTAGAGCGTTCCTATTTATTAAAATTGAACGGAAATATTGTAGAGCGTCCACAACACATGTTAATGCGTGTTTCTATTGGGATTCATAAAAATGATATTGACGAAGCGATTGAAACGTATGAGTTAATGAGTAAAAAATATTTTACCCATGCAACACCAACATTGTTTAATGCAGGTACGCCAAAACCACAAATGTCTTCTTGTTTCTTATTACAAATGCAAGATGATAGTATTGGTGGAATCTATGATACCTTAAAACAAACAGCAAAAATTTCTCAATCTGCTGGAGGAATTGGTTTGTCTATTCACAATGTAAGAGCAACAGGTTCTTATATTAGAGGAACAAACGGTACATCAAACGGAATTGTACCGATGTTAAAAGTATTTAACGATACGGCTCGTTATGTAGATCAAGGTGGAGGAAAACGTAAAGGTTCTTTCGCAATGTATTTAGAGCCTTGGCATGCAGATATTTTCGACTTTTTAGATTTAAAGAAAAATCATGGAAAAGAAGAAATGCGTGCAAGAGATTTATTCTATGCAATGTGGATTCCAGATTTGTTTATGAAACGTGTTCAAGAAGACGGTACATGGACCTTAATGTGCCCTAATGAATGTCCACATTTATTTGATACCTATGGCGATGAATTCGAAAAATTATACGAAGGATACGAAAAAGTAGGAAAAGGAAGAAAAACAATCAAAGCAAGAGAACTTTGGGAGAAAATCTTAGAATCTCAAATTGAAACAGGTACTCCGTACATGTTGTATAAAGACGCAGTAAACCGTAAAACAAATCATAAGAATTTAGGAACCATTCGTTCTTCTAACTTATGTACAGAAATTATGGAATATACTGCAAATGATGAAGTTGCTGTATGTAACTTAGCATCTATTGCGTTACCAATGTTTGTTACAGAAAAAGAAAACGGTGAAAAGTTTTTCAATCATAAAAAACTATTTGAAGTAACTAAAAAAGTAACACGTAATTTAGATACGGTGATAGATATGAATTACTATCCTGTTAAAGAAGCAGAAAATTCAAACTTCCGTCACAGACCAGTAGGATTAGGAATTCAAGGATTGGCAGATACTTTTATCAACTTACGTTTGCCTTTTACATCAGAAGAAGCAAAAAAACTGAATCAAGATATTTTTGAAACCATGTATTTTGCAGCAGTAACATCTTCTATGGAAATTGCTAAAGCAAAAGAACCATATTCTACTTTTAAAGGATCTCCGATGTCAGAAGGAGAATTCCAATTTAATATGTGGGGAATTAAAGATGATGAATTAAGCGGAAATTGGGATTGGGCAAAATTACGTAAAAACGTTATGAAACACGGAGTTAGAAACTCGTTATTAGTTGCGCCAATGCCAACAGCATCAACGTCTCAAATCTTAGGAAACAATGAAGCATTTGAACCATACACTTCTAACATTTACACCAGAAGAGTTTTATCAGGTGAATTTATCGTTGTAAACAAGCACTTACTTGAAGATTTAGTAGAATTAGGGTTGTGGAACAATGACATGAAAGAAGACATTATGCGTGCAAACGGATCAATACAACATATTGATGCAATTCCTGCAGATTTAAAAGAATTGTATAAAACAGTTTGGGAAATGAGCATGAAAGATATTATTGATATGGCACGCCATAGAGGATATTTTATCGATCAATCTCAATCGTTAAACTTGTTTATGCAAGATCCTGATTTTGGAAAATTAACCTCAATGCATTTCTACGGATGGAAATCTGGATTAAAAACCGGAATGTATTACCTAAGAACAAAATCAGCAGTAAACGCAACGCAGTTTACCTTATCAAAAGAGAAAAAAGCAGAAGACAAACCAATGTCTGCTGAAGAATTTAAAGCAATGGTAGAGGCATCTAAAAATGCCGGACCAGACGATTGCTTAATGTGTGGGTCTTAATCATATCTACAAAAACTGTCTCATTAAAGACAAATGATTAAATTAAAGGGGTGAAAGAGAAACAGCAATGCTTCTCTTTTTTTTGTCATTTCAAGCGGAGTCGAGAAATCTATTTTGTAGATTTACAAATCAATTAATTATGCAACAATGAACTGGGAACAATTACTATCGTTAAAACGATTTGGAGATACAGAAAAACGACACAGAGCACAACAAGATGAAACTCGTTTGGGCTTTGAAGTAGATTTTGATAGAATCATTTTTTCATCAGCATTTAGAAGCCTGCAAGACAAAACTCAAGTAATTCCATTATCGGAAACCGATTTTGTACATACCCGTTTAACACACAGTTTAGAAGTTTCTGTAGTGGGCAGAAGTATTGGAAGACGGGTTGGAAAAGTGCTCCTAGAACGTCACCCAAATTTAGTAGAACTTGGGTATACATTCAATGATTTCGGAGCTATTGTTGCAGCTGCATCACTAACACACGACATTGGAAATCCGCCTTTCGGGCATTCAGGCGAAAAAGCTATTGGAGAGTATTTTAAAACCGGAAACGGATTAAAATACAGAGAAGAATTGGCAGAAAAAGAATACCAAGACCTCATCGATTTTGAAGGAAATGCCAACGGATTTAAAATCCTAACAGAAACAAGAAAAGGCATTTCTGGCGGATTACGATTGTCTTATGCTACATTGGGCGCGTTTCTTAAATATCCTAAAGAATCATTGCCAAAAAAACCAACCAACCATATTGTAGATAAAAAATACGGATTTTTCCAATCAGAAAAAGAAGCTTTTTTAGATGTTGCAAATGAATTGGGTTTACAACAAAAATCTACCACAAATGATGTTTCTTTTTATCGGCATCCTCTTGCCTATTTAGTAGAAGCAGCAGACGATATTTGTTACACTATTATTGATTTTGAAGACGGAATTAACCTGGGTTTAATTGAAGAAGATTTTGCATTAGAGTTTATGATTAAGTTGGTAAAAGACACCATAGACATCAAAAAATATCATTCTTTACAACATAAAAAAGATAGAGTAAGCTATTTACGCGCTTTGGCAATTGGTGTTTTAATTAATGAAACAGTAGATATTTTTTTAGCAAATGAAGAAGCTATTTTAAAAGGAGAATTTGACAAAGGATTATTAGATAGATGCACCTATGAAGCACAAATTAACGACATTATTAAAATTAGTATTGATAAAATCTACCGAAGCAACGAAGTTGTAGAAAAAGAAGTTGCAGGCTATAAAATTATTGCAGACATCATCGATGTATTTGTAAATGCGTTAAACAATAATCATTTAGGAACAGCCTCAAATTATGACACGCTGGTCTTAAATTTATTACCAAACGAATACAAAAACACCTCAGATAGTTTGTATCATAGAATCATGAAAATTTGCAGTTATGTGTCTAAAATGTCTGATAGTTACGCCATTAGATTGCATAAAAAACTAAATGGAAATTTAATTTAAAAAACATTTCACTAACTTTAGCAATGTAAACTAATAAACGAATCAATTATGAATAAAAAACTACTATTCGCTTTTGCTTTTGTTATTGCAGTTTTTGCAATTTATACATCGTTAAATCAAGACTCAGAAGTAGAAAAAACTAGAAAGAAATATGCAGATTTTGTAAAGAATCACCCGTATTCTAAATCTCTTCAACTAACTAAAAAAGAGAGAAAGGCAAGTGGAATGCCGCCTAACAAATATTTTGAACAAGAATATTTGTTAGAAATGAATCCCAATACTGGAAGAACCCACCCAGAAAATGTTTTTGAACTTCAAAAACAATTAAAAGCTAACCGTAAATTACAGAGAGTACCTGGGGATGCAGTTGATAATATGTGGGTAGAAAGAGGACCAAATAATGTTGGAGGACGAACTCGAGTTGTGATGTTTGATCCAAACGACCTAACTCATAAGCGGGTATTTGCTGGTGGAGTTTCTGGCGGTTTATGGGTAAATAATGATATAACCAATGCAAATTCTTCTTGGACACGCGTTGGAATTGATGAGAACTTATCAATTAGTTGTATGACCGTTGACCCTAACAACTCTCAAATTATGTATGTGGGTACTGGTGAATCGTATACGGGTGACCAAGCTGTAGGGAATGGTATTTGGAAATCCACAGATGGTGGAACCTCTTGGGTAAATGTGTATTCTGATACATTTAATGCAGATGTAACACAAAGAGTATTTTATATCAATGATATCAAAGCAAGGAATAATGGAGGAAACACTGAGGTTTACTTTGCTGTAGCAGGCGCATATTATGCTGAAGGGGAGGAATGGGTTGCCTTTCAAAAAACTGGATTATACAAATCGATTGACAATGGAACAAATTGGAATAAAATAACATTGCCGGCTATTCCTGGTAGCGCAACCCCTTATGAACCGAATGATATTGAGATTGGTTCAGACAATACTATTTGGATTGGTACAGAAAGAAACCCATGGGGTTTTGGAGGAGGGACTATTTTAAAATCAACTGATGCAGCAGGAACTACATTTACAGCAGTACATTCAATTACAAATGCAAGAAGAACAGAAATAGCCGTTTCAGGAACTAATGCAAATACAGTGTATGTATTAGCACAGGTAAGGTCAGTCGATGGTTCGGGGAATACAATTGCTCCTTATTTAAGTATGCTAAAAACAACAGATGGTTTTTCAAATACGACTACACTAACATTACCATCAGATGCAGATACCGGAATTCCAAATAACGATTTTACTCGTGGTCAGGCTTTTTATGATTTAGTGATTGAAGTAGATCCAACAGATGACACAATAATTTATGCAGGGGGTATTGACTTATTTAGAAGCACAAACTCAGGTACTTCCTGGAAACAAATTTCTAAATGGTCTAATAACAATAATTTAGCAGGATTAAATATTCCTTTAGTACATGCAGATCAACATGGCTGGGCATTTCATCCTACAGATGCCAATAAAGCAATTATCGGGAATGATGGCGGTGTGTATTATGCAAGTTCATTGTCTGGTGCAGAAACGACAACAAATGCGATTTCATCGAGAAACAAAGACTATAATGTAACGCAATTTTATCACGGAGATATAGGACAAAATGCTGCAAACGTGTTATTAATTTCAGGTGCTCAAGATAACGGAACACAATTCATGAATGGTGCATCAGCAGGAATTAATAGTTCTATTAAACCAAAAGGAGGAGACGGTGCTTATTCTTTCATAGATAGAGATGGCGCCTATTTTTTAGCATCTTATGTATATAATGATGTAGAAGCTTTTCCTTTGCCATATAATGGAAATAGAATAGAAATTATTGATGATGATAAAGCAGGTTCTTTTATCAATCCAGCAACATTAGATGATAATTTAGATATTTTATTTACAAATTTTTCTAAAACCATAGCAGGGAATAGAAGCTATAATTTAGCAAGATTCACTAATTTATTAACCGTTCCTGTTAAGACAGAATTTACAAATGGTTTATTAACTGGAGAACCAACAGCATTTAAAGTATCTCCTTATGAATTAAATTCTACAAAACTTTTTGTAGGAACTAATGATGGAAAATTATTGCGAATTCAGAATGCTAATTCAGCTGGTCCAGTTTGGAGTGATATTACAGGTGGTGCTTTTCCTGCTGGAAGTGTATCTTCTATAGCTTTTGGAGCAACAGAGAATGAAATTATAGTTACGTTCCACAATTATGGAGTTGCTAGTATTTGGTATACTTCAAACGGAGGAACAACCTGGGTAAGCAAAGAAGGTAATTTTCCTGACATTCCTGTAAAAGCAATTATGATGAATCCATTAAATAATGATGAAGTAATTATTGGTACAGAATTAGGTGTTTGGAGAACAGGTAATTTTAAGGATGCCAACCCGAGTTGGTCTCAATCTTTTAACGGAATGTCTAATGTAAAAGTAACATCATTTAGTTTAAGAACTGCAGATAATACGGTTATGGCAACGACTTATGGTAGAGGAATGTTTACCGGACAATTCTTTTCAGCAGCAGCTTCTGTAGATGATGTGGTAAAAGACAATAAAGTGTTTACCATGTACCCAACAGTTTCAGATGGAGACTTTACTGTTTTTGCAAAAAACACGGTAGGTAAAGCTAATTTGCTGCTGTTTGACATCAACGGAAAGCAAGTGTTTTCTAAGCAAATAGATTTTTCTCAACAAGAAAGACAACCTGTTTCTGTAAACTTAACTTCTGGTGTTTATATTGTAAATTTGATTGATGTAAACAACAAGAAAGCAACAGGAAAAGTGATAATCAAATAAAAAGAATAAATCTTTATAATGTCATATCGAGCGGAGTCGAGATATAAATGAAAGTTCATTTTTATGAGTTCTCGATTCCGCTCGAACAGACAAAAGCAGCATTATTTTAATGCTGCTTTTTTTATTTCTTTGACTAAAGATTTTGAATCTATTTTTGCAATAGTATACAATTCTTCAACGGTTCCTTGATGGATGAATTCATCTGGAACACCAAGTGTTTTAATCTTATTTTTATAATTGTGCTTTGAAGAAAATTCTGAAATTGCACTTCCAAATCCTCCAGCAATAGTTCCGTCTTCTATTGTAATTAGAGTATCAAAAGTGTTAAAAATAGTATGTAATAATTGCTCATCCAAAGGTTTTACAAAACGCATGTCGTAATGCGCTACAGAAACTTTTTCATCTAGATTTTCAATTGCTTCTGCTACATTTTTTGCTATGCTACCAATAGACAAAACGGCCACTTCTTTTCCTTCTTTAACACAGACTCCTTTTCCAATTTCTATAGTAGAAAAAGGTTGTTGCCAATCAATCAAAACCCCTTTCCCTCTTGGATATCGAATGGCAATTGGGTTTTCTAACCCAAATTGGGCGGTGTACATCATATTGCGCATTTCAACTTCATTTCTTGGCGCAAATAAGATTAAATTCGGAATTGCACGTAAATACGCCAAATCAAAAACACCATGATGTGTAGCACCATCTTCACCAACCAAACCAGCTCTGTCTAAACAAAAAATAACCGGTAAGTTTTGCAAGGCAACATCGTGTATAATTTGATCATATGCGCGCTGTAAAAAAGTAGAATAAATAGTACAAAAAGGAATCAATCCTTGTGTTGCCATTCCGGCAGCCAAAGTAACTGCATGCTGCTCTGCAATACCCACATCAAACGTTCTTTCAGGAAACCTTTCTAAAAGAAAATTCAATGAACTACCAGTAATCATGGCAGGTGTTATACCCACAATTTTGTTGTTTATTTCTGCAAGTTCCACCAGCGTTTTACCAAATACATCTTGGTATTTTTGTGGTTCTATTTTTAATTCTTTCGGAATGATTTCTCCAGTAATTTTATCAAATTTTCCAGGAGCATGATATTGTACTTGGTTTTCTTCTGCTTGGAGTAATCCTTTTCCTTTTGTGGTGATAACGTGTAAGAATTTTGGACCTTTTATCTTTTTTAATCGCGATAATTCTGCAGTTAATTCCTCTAAATTATGACCGTCAATCGGGCCAAAATAATTAAAGTTTAATGCCTTTATGATATTGTTCTGAGCGGCTAGCCTTTTATCTGATTTTACTTTGGTTAAGTATTCTTTTAACGCTCCCACAGATGGATCAATACCAATAGCATTGTCATTTAAGATTACCAATACATTAGCATCCGTAACTCCAGCATGATTCAAAGCCTCAAAAGCCATTCCGCTTGCAATAGAGGCATCACCAATAACAGCAATATGCTGCTTTTCATTTTCTCCTTTTAGTTTAGAAGCAATTGCCATTCCTAATATTGCAGAAATTGAAGTAGACGAATGTCCAACACCAAAAGCATCGTACACACTTTCGCTTCTTTTGGGGAAACCCGAGATTCCGTTTAACCGTCTATTGGTATCAAAAACAGCTTTTCGTTCAGTGATTATTTTATGTCCGTAGGCTTGATGCCCAACATCCCAAACCAGTAAATCATTTGGGGTGTCAAACAAATAATGCAATGCAATTGTTAGTTCAACAACCCCTAAGCTAGCCCCTAAATGTCCTTCTTTTGTGGCAACAACATCAATGATAAATTCACGCAATTCTTTTGCTAAAACCGGTAATTGACTTGGTTTTAGTTTACGTAGATCTTTAGGATTGTAAATTGTATCTAAAAGTTTTGTTGACATGCAACAAAAGTACGAGTTTTACATCTGATTTGCTTTTTGTATTATTGAAAAAATATTTTTTTACGATGATAAATCCTTTTGATGATGTTTATTTTATGAAAAAAGCTTTAGATGAAGCAGCAATTGCCCTTGATAAAGGGGAGGTTCCTGTGGGAGCAATCATTGTTTTTAAAGACCAAATTATTGCTAGAGCCCATAACTTAACAGAAACTTTAAATGATGTAACAGCGCACGCAGAAATGCAAGCATTTACTGCTGCAGCAGATTATTTAGGTGGAAAATATTTAAAAGACTGCACCTTGTATGTAACCTTAGAACCTTGTCAAATGTGTGCTGGTGCAAGTTATTGGACACAGATTGGTAAAATTGTATACGGTGCTTCTGAGTTAGAACGCGGTTTTATAAAGTTAAAAACAACCATTCACCCAAAAACAAAAGTAGTTGGCGGAATTTTAGAAAATGATTGCAGCAGCCTTTTAAAACGCTTTTTTATAGAAAAAAGAAATTTAAATTAATAAACAAATCTCTTCAATTTTTGAAGAGATTTGTTTATTAGAACTCCATTCAATATTAGTCCCCTATAATTTTCACATTGTCTATTTGTAAAGTGGTTGTCACTCCTCCGTCTCCGCCAAAATATTGAAAAGCAACATGTACAGTTCCGATTAAACAAGATAAAGGGATACTACCAGATTTGGTAAAGAAATTAGAGTAATCATTACTTGGACCTTCAGAGATGTTCGCATTTATTTGAGTCCATGTGGCTGTTTTTAGAAAACATCCATAACCACCCAACATTTATAAAAGTAATGAAAGATGTTGAAGATAGAGTTTCTAAGATGAAAAACAATGTGATTGCTCGTAATCTGGAATTAATGAAGAAAAAATAATTTTTCTTAACAGGTCTTTCCTAAAAACAGCTTACCATTATTCTTGCTGATATCCCGGTCCCTTCACAAACCTCCCAGGAAATGCTCCAGTATGTTTTTCATTAGAAATCACTTGAACCCCATTTACAAACACATCATTCATTCCATTTGCAAACTGAAGCGGTTCGTCAAAAGTAGCATTGTCGCCAACAGTTTCTGGATCAAAAATGACCACATCAGCAAAATAATTTTCTTTTAAAAATCCACGATCTTTTAATCCAAGGTTCGTTGCAGGAAATCCACTTAATTTACGAACAGCTTCTTCCAATGAGAGCAACTTTTCTTCTCTAGTAAACTTTCCTAAAACTCTAATAAAACTTCCAAAAGCTCTTGGATGCGTTCTAAAATCTTTCGATAGGTCAGAATAAGATCCTGCATCAGAACAAAAAGACAGCCAAGGAATTTGTATTTTTTTACGAATATTTTCTTCAGACATACTAAAGTAAATACACTGGATTCGGCTATCGTCTTCTATAATCATATCAATAATGGCATCGGCAGGAGATTGATTTCTCATTTCAGCAGCTTCTGCAACTGTTTTGCTACGATATTTTTTTGCCATTTCAGCATTTTTAAAACCAACCATTAAAATTCCGCTTGGAGGTTGATGAGCCAACTCTTTTCTAATATCTACTAAGAGTCTTTTTCTTGGTTCTGCTTGTTTCATTCTTTCTATCCAAGCTTTATGACCGCTTTCTTGAACCCAGGTTGGAATTACTCCAGTTAAACCTGTTGAGCTAGCATTATAGGTATACATATCTGCAGTAATTCGAAGTCCTTTTGCTCGTGCTTTTTCTACGCGTGTAATTACAGTGTCTAATAAATGCCAATTGGCTTTTCTAGAAGCTTTTAAATGGTAAATTTCTGCTGGTATCTTTGCTTTTTCTGCAATTAATAGTAATTCATCTAAAGCATCTAACAATTTATCACCTTCACTTCTCATATGAGAAATATACATGCCTCCAAACTTAGAAGCTATTTTATTAAGTGCAATCAGCTCGTCGGTATCTGCATAATCTCCAGGTGCATAAATTAAAGAAGATCCAATTCCCATGGCCCCTTCTTTCATAGCTTTTTCTACAGAAGCTTGCATTGCCAATAATTCTTCATTTGTCGCTTTTCTATTGGCATAACCAACATGTTGTATTCTAACAGTTTCTGCACCTAAAAAAGAGGCAATATTGGTAGATATCTTGCTTTTTACCAATGTGTCCATAGCACCACCAAACGACATATATTTTTCATCACCAGGCTTTCCTTCTGGACCAGGAGAGTTTCCTTCTCCAAAAACCTCAAGTGTTACACCTTGTTTCAAATCACTCAAAGAACGACCATCGTTCATTAAAGTTCCGTATGCCCAACTCAGCATATTTATAAATCCAGGTGCTATTGCTTTTCCTTTTGCATCAATTACGTTGGTAGCTTTAAACTCTTTGTGTTTTCCTACATAAATAATTTTATCTCCTTTTATGGCAACAGTTCCCTTAAAAGGAAGTTCACCCGTTCCATTATAAATTACTCCATTTTGTATTACAGTATCACAACTAGGTGCTTCTTTTTGACAACCAAAGGCAAAAATAAATACGGCAATTGTTAAAAGATAATGTTTGTATTTCATGATCTTTTATTTTTTCTTTTTTAAAGTTGGATAACTTACTCCTAATTGTTCTAAATAGGTATCAAATTCTTTTTCGTTGTAATAAAATTTTTCTAGCTGAGATCTAAATTGTTTTTGTTTGTCTGTATTCAAATAGATGGGAGGTAAATCACTTTCAGTAATCATTGGTTTATAGGAAGTGTTTTTACGTTGTTCCTTATTAAAATAGTCTTTAGCTTCTTTTAATAGGTTTGGTTTTAATAAAAAATCAATAATTGTCATGGCTTCTACTTTAGCACCGGCAGTAACTCCTTTATGTGCAATCGGAGTTGCCATAGCAATGGCGTTACTCCAATGATGTCCTTGTAAACCAGGAATGTTAGAAGGGTATCTTAAGGTTACTGTTGGAACCGTCCAAGAGACATCGCCAATATCATCAGAACCACCACTTCTAGGTGTTTTAATTGGTAACCCTAATGGAATTAATTTTGTGCTTAAACCAGTAATTCTAGATGATTTTACTTCCGTTTGAACTGCTTTTGCTAGTGTTTGGTCTTTTTCTGACCATTCTGGCAATCCAACAGTTTTGATATTTTCATACATGGTTTCTGCAATGGTTTTATTAAAATGTCTTGGCCAAGCAGTTCCTAGTATTTTTGATGTAACTTTTGTTTTTGTCATTAATGCAGCACCCTTTGCCACATCATTTGCTTCTTGATACATCTCCATAATTCCATCATAGGTAACATCTCTAAAATAATACCAAATTGATGCTTTAGAAGGAACTACATTGGGTTGGTCACCAGCATCTGTAAAAATAGAATGCGATCTTTTTAAAGGATGTAAATGTTCTCTTTTATAATTCCAACCCACACTCATTAATTCGGCAGCATCTAAAGCACTTCTTCCACGCCAAGGCGAACCAGCAGAATGGGCAGATTCTCCTTCAAAAGTATATTCTACAGAAATTAAACCAGTACCACTAGCGGCACCATAAGAGACACCCAAATTACTACTTACGTGGGTAAAAATACACATGTCTATCTTATCAAAAAGTCCGTCTCTAGTGTACCAAGCTTTTGCAGCAACCAATTCTTCTGCAATTCCCGGCCATAAAATAAGTGTTCCGCCAATATTTTCACGTTCCATTATTTTTTTAACGGCTAAAACAGCAGTGATGTTTAAAGGAATACCAGAGTTATGACCTTCTCCATGCCCTGGAGCTCCATCAACAATTGGTTTGTGGTAGGCAACTCCTGGATATTGTGATGCTTTCGGAATACAATCTACATCGCTTCCTAATGCAATTACAGGACCTTCTCCGTTTGACCATTTGGCAAACCAAGCAGTCGGAATTCCAGATACAGATTCTTCAATTTCAAATCCGTTTTGCTTTAAAATTCCTGTTAAATATTTAGACGATTCATATTCTTGAAAACCAAGTTCTGAAAAACTAAATATTTTATCAACCATTACTTGAGATTGTTTATGGTTGGCAGTTACAATTTGTGAAACTTCTTTTTTTAAAGCCTCTACTTTTCTTTTGCTCCATTTTTTTTGAGCTTGAGTAAATTGAGTAGTTCCTAAAAAAAAGAAACATAAAATAAAGGCGGTTTTTTTGTTAAGACTTGTAAACATTTGGTTATTATTTTAATTAGTTAAACAATATTATTAGTTAAGATATTGTTTGACTGAGTTTTGCAACCAAGTTACTAAAAATTTGAATATCAATTTTTTCTATATTCAAATGCGAAAAAAGAAGTATACTGTTTTTGAGAAGAAATTTTAAAAGTATCTTAAACACCTTTTTTCCTTAAGGGACTAATGTTAAAAAAAGCGAATTTCCGCTTTTTTTAATGTCTGCCAACGGTCAAGTATAAGAGCAGTAGCGGATAGATTGTTTTTTGCTTTCGAACTGAAAGATATTTTGATTAAGCAAAAAACGGTTCAAGTTTTCACCTGAACCGCTATTGCTTTAATACCTTGTTGGCATTAGTTATTCTTTTATGAATTTTGAAGAATAGATGCCTTTGTCATTATAGACTTTTATAATCAGTATACCTGTACCTATATCCTCAACATTCACGGTTTTTGAATATTAATTTTCTTCTCTCTTTCTAATTGCAAGTGGAATAGCAAATTTTGGTAGAAATGAGATTAGATTAGTTACCAGTTTCAAAATGTAATTATAGATTTCTTTGTATATATAAAATGCGATAAGCAAAAGAAAAGCTCCAGCAATGCTCATAACACCTATTTTGATATATTCTCCAAAATTTTCATAATCTCCAACAATTTGTTGAGGAGCTAACCCGCTGAATACCTCCATTCCTGGAAAAATACTTAGTAACAATGCAGGCAATTCACTTAATGGTGCATACACAAAAGAACCCACTAGAGCAGCAAAGATTTGAAGTATACCAGCGTATAAAAACAACACGAACAGTAATTCACCTATTACCAAAATTAATTTCGGTAAGGTTTTTACAAAAACAAAGGATAACAAACCGTCATATTCGATGGTTTTCATTTGTTCTGTTCGCTTTTTTAAGACACTAAATAAAGCCCAAGCGGTTAAAATACTAATTGCGAAGCCAAGGATTAGACCAACAACAGCACCTGCTTTTTGACCACCGCTTGAATAATCGTTTGAAATGTAGCTTTTTACAAAGCCAGAATCTCCAAATAATCCATCAAAGCTTAGATAAATTCCGCCTAGCAGAAGTCCAATTGCTAATACGGTAAGTAAAAGAGTAATAATGTTTTTAAAAACATTTCCATCATCCAGTTTCCCTAAAAAAGGAATAACTAATTTGTTGTAACCTTTATCAGCTATTGATAATGATACAAAAGGTAAATTTTTTTCCATTGTCTATAAATTTAAATTTTCCTACTCATAAGGCTTTTCAAAATACGCCCCGTTTTTTAGAGTGGGTTCTGGACTCCACTTTGAACTCTGCAATTATAATGTTAATTAATGCAAACTAGTTATATAGAGAACAAAGTTCTCGTTTATTGATTATTATTTCGGGATAACAGGAACTTTTGGTCATTTTATCCAATTTAAGTGATTGCTTTTTCCATAAGAAAATGTGCAATTTTTTTCCATAGCTAAAAATATAAAAAAAAATTAATATAATAATCTATAAATATTGGTTTTCTGAATTCAACATCGGTCTATTTGCAGATGCATTTTTTTCTAAGTTCATTAAAATAGTATCTAATGGACTTTTAATTTCTAATAAATCTTTCTTAGCAACATGTGTATAAATCATGGTGGTTTCTGGCCTTTCATGACCCAATAACTCTTGAATATGACGCAAACCAATTCCATTTTCTAACAAATGAGTGGCATAAGAATGTCTTAAAGTATGTGGTGTAACATTTTTTTGTATGCTGGCCAACTTTGTAGATTTATGTAAAAATTTTCTAATACTACTTTCAGAATAGGGCTTACAAATACCTCCTTCAACAAAATAACATGTTGGATTATAGGTGCTAAAATAGTTTTGTAATAAAGGTAAAAGACTGTCAGCTAAAATAACATACCTGTCTTTTCTCCCTTTTCCATTTTGTATAAATAACTGTCTTCTATTTATATCAATATTTTTAAGTTCTAATTTTATCAACTCACTAATTCTTAATCTACATGAATAAATTAAGGCAATAATAGCCCTATGTTTCAAATTTTTAGTAACTCTAATAACTTCTATAACTTCTTCTTGAGACAAAACATTAGGTAATTGCCTAGATTTTTTGGGTCTTTCTAAGTGTAAATTATTAATTTTTGTTTCTGGATAAAAAACAATAAAAATCTTTATTGCACTAATAAATTGGCGTTGAGAACTTATAGAATAATTTCTTTCTAGAAATACTGTCTCTATAAACTCTTCTACATTTCTATTGGTAAGATCTTCTAAGGCTATTTTAGTATGAAAATTAATAAAATCAGCTACAAAAAAAGTATAAGTATTTAGGGTGCTTTGGCTGTACCTTTTCCCTTTTAAATACAAATAAAAGCTGTTTAATAACGTTTTTTGAGCTTCGGTTAGGTTTCTTTGAAAAACCTTTTTACTAGAGATCTTGTTGGTATCAACTTTTGTAATTCCTTCAAATAAAGTTACAATCAGGGCTAAGTTTTTTGGAGTATCTTTTAAGTACCAAGACTTTAAAGAAGTGCTCCAACGAACACCATTAACAGTCTTAATGATATCAATTAATTTCTGATGATACTTAAATTGTATAAGCAATTGTTTACTTTTTCTATGAACCTTTTGTTCAAGAAAAATTGTAGGTATTTTTTCCATTTCTTTAGCAATTACCCAAAAATAAGAAAATTTATTGAATGTCTTTTAACAATTAATTATACACGGCTTTAGTTTTTTTAGCTTTCTGCAAATTTTATTAATGGTTTTATATTACCATTGTCAGCTTCTCTTAATGCTATTATATACTCTTTTCTTGTTTCATCTGCTCTAACCATATTTGACTTGTGCCAACTGAAAAGTTCTTTTCCGAAAATAGATTCAATAATTATATCAGCCATCATTCTTGAGTGTCTGCCATTTCCATTAGGAAAGCAGTGAATTGCTACGATTCTATGTTTAAATCTAATAGCAATTTCTTTAGGTGGATAAGTCTTGTTTTCTAACCAATATTTAGTGTCATCAATTAGATCTTTCAGTTTTATACCAATTTGAGTCCATTTTATTCCAATGTTTTTGTCACTTTTTCTAAATTCACCTGCCCATTTCCAAACATCACTGTACATTTTTTTGTGCAAGTTTTTAATAAACTTTTCGGTTAAAATATTTTCAGGCTTTAATTTTGAATAAATAGTCCATTCAACAGCTTTCTCAATGTTCAATTGCTCAAACTCATCTAGTTCTTCTTGAGTGGTAATTGACTTTATTTTAAGACCTTCTTTTTCTTCTTCGTCTAAAGGTGTTTGGCCATTTTTATAATTTAGGTTTAATCCCATAACGACTTTCTCATTTCTCGTTTTATTTCATCAGCAAGCTCTTTTATGGTTTTGGTTATCTTTTCATCTCCAATTCCTTGGTCCTCTAATTTCATGTTTTGGTTGGTTCTTAAAACAATTTTTTTAGCCAGTTTTTCAGCCTTTAAGTTGATTAGATTATTAATGGTTCCGTCTTTTGGCACAAAGCCATAAACAAGTTTTAAATCGAGAGCATTACCTACCTCCTTTAAAGAATTTATTGATATTGAGCCTTTTGCTTCACTATCTTCAATTTTATTCACACCTTGCTTTGTTACACCTAATTTGGTCCCAAGTTGAACCATTGTCATGTTAAGAGTAGTTCTGATTGTATTTATCCAGCCTTTATCTGGCACCAGGACCATTTCTGTCTTTTGAAATGGTTTTAATTTTTGATCCAATTGTTCAATTAAAAGTTGTTTCTTATTTCTCATTATTATTAATTTTTATCGAACTAAGTTTCCAAATTAATTAAAAAAGTAAACTTAATTGTTTACAAATATAGTTAAAAGTCAACAAATATGTTTACAAAAGGTAAAAAAAGTCAATACTTAAGATTACTTTAAGTAAGAGATGAATTAAAGCTAACATTGTTAAATAAGAAAATTTATTGAATGTCTTTTAGCAACAACTGAATACTCGTAAACCCATTCCAGGTATTTTCATCGATGTTGTACACAATGTCAAACTCGTTTTTAATAAGGGGTAATTGATCGCCCAACCCAAAACCAATTGCCGTATAGGTTTTGTTGTCTGACCCATAAATTAAATTAAGGCGCAAATGACTTTTATCTTCGCCCACTTGTTTGCCAAATCCATTATCTCTAACCGCAGCAGTTTTAAAAACAGGCTTCATATTTTGAGGTCCAAAAGGTGCCATTTGTTGTAGAATTCGATAAAATTTTGGTGTAATCTCAGAAAGTTCAATTTCGGCATCAATGGTTATTTCCGGAATTAATTGTTCGGGTAAAATGGTTTGTTGTACAACGTCTTCAAACTTTTGCTTAAAACGTTCGTAGTTCTCTGGCAATAAGGTCAACCCAGCCGCATATTTATGTCCGCCAAACTGTTCAATAAATTCAGCACATTGTTCTAATGCATTGTACACATCAAATCCTTTTACCGATCTTGCAGATGCAGCCAATTTATCGCCACTTTTTGTAAAAACTAAGGTAGGTCTGTAATGGGTTTCTATGAGTCTAGAAGCCACAATACCAATAACACCTTTATGCCAATCTTCACGATAAACAACCGTTGTAACATTTTGTTCTTCCTTATTTTCTGTAATTTGTTGTAAAGCTTCATGGGTTATTTTTTTATCGAGTTCTTTTCTGTCTGAATTGTTTTTTTCTATGGCGGATGCAAATTCAACCGCAGTTTCAAAATCCATTTCGGTCAATAATTCAACGGCATAATTTCCGTGTTTCATCCTTCCAGCAGCATTGATTCTTGGTGCAATGATAAAAACAACGTCGGTAATGGTCAATTCTTTCTTTTTCAGTTGATGAATAATAGCTTTAAACCCATTTCTAGGATGGGTATTGATTACCTGCAAGCCAAAATAAGCCAATACTCTATTTTCTCCGGTCATCGGAACGATATCTGCTCCAATTGCTGTAGCAACCAAATCTAAATAGGGCGTTAAATCTTCAATAGTTTCATTTCTTTTGGATGCCAATGCTTGCACCAATTTAAATCCAACACCACAACCACACAATTCATCATACGGATAGTTACAATCGGTTCTTTTCGGATTTAAAACAGCTACAGCCTTCGGAATTTCAGCACCTGGCTTGTGATGATCACAAATGATAAAATCGATGTTCTTTTCTGACGCATAGGCAACTTTATCAATGGCTTTGATACCACAATCTAGGGCGATGATTAAAGAAAAACCATTGTCTTCTGCAAAGTCAATTCCTTGATACGAAATGCCATACCCTTCTTCATATCTATCCGGAATGTAGGTTGCTACATTTTTGTAATAGGTTTTTAAATAGGAAGAAACCAACGAAACAGCAGTAGTGCCATCTACATCATAATCGCCATAAATTAAAATGTTTTCTTGGTTGGCAATGGCAGTTTCAATTCTGCTTACCGCAACATCCATATCTTTCATCAAAAAAGGATCGTGTATATCTTCTAATGATGGACGAAAGTATTTTTTAGCGTCATCAAATGTAGAAATTCCTCGTTGCAGTAAGATTTCTGCCAAGGGTTTTTCTATAGATAATTCGCTTGCAAGTTGATTAATTTTTTCTTTTTCAGGTTTTGTTTTTAAGGTCCAACGCATAGCAATTTTTTATACTGAAATATTTTCAGCATTTCTTTTTATAGTTTTATTTATTCATTTTCATGCAAATGTATTTGAGTGGTTATTGTAGCAAACTGTCTAAACATTTCCATCACACCGCAATATCTATCTACCGATAAATTTACTGCTTTTGTAATTTTATCTTCTTTTAAATCGGTCCCATAAAAATGATAATCTACATGCACTTTATGATAGTGTTTTGGGTGCTCTTCTGTTAATTCTCCTGCTACTACAATTTTAAAATCTGCTGGCTCTGCACGCATTTTTTTTAATAGAGAATCGACATCTAATCCAGAACAACCTGCTAAAGAAGAAAGCATCAGCGCTTTTGGGCCAAACCCAACTAAATCTCCATGATCTTCTGATGCATCATAAATAATAAACGTATTTCCACTGGGGTTATCTGTTTCTAAAATTCCATTTTTTTTCCAAGATGTGGTTACTGTATTTGTTGCCATTTTATCGTTTGTTTTTACAAATTTACTATAATTAGAATTGTATCAAGCAATCTATTAAAGAATCTAATTGTTTTTTTGTGTGATTTGCATTCAAGACAACTCTATTGATTTTTTTTGTAGTTGCAGGATAATAAAAACTCGTAATTAAAATTTGATTTTTAAATAAATAGTCTGCAATTTCTTCCTTTTCAAAAAAGAAAACAGGGTAGTTTTCTGACATTCGAACCGCCGTTAAATGTTTTAATTTATGGTACACATAAGAACTGTTTTCTTGCAGTTTTTTGAGCTGTTGTTGATAGATTCCTTGCCCGTTTACAAAGGCTTCTAAAAAAGACGGACTCATACCAGCGCAACCAATAAATAACGAATCGGTTTTTATCAAGTTGATAAAATTTGTGCTTCCGGCAATAACACCTCCATTAATACCAAAGGCTTTTCCTAAAGAAGACACAATAATTATTTCTGTGTTTTTTGCTTTCGAAATTTGAGATGAAATGCCATTTCCGTTAACACCTAAAACACCTAAACTATGCGATTCATCTATCAAGAGATATAGAGTGTTTGTTTCAGAAATGTCGTTTAAAAACTCAAATGAAAAAGGAGTGGTTTCTAAAGATGCAATTGCATCTACAATAATACAAATGGAGGTGTTTTGTGAATTCTTTAGTTCAGCATTTAGCTCAGCATTTACAAAAACAGGCTGAGCTTCATCCACTAAAATTGCTGGATGTGTTTTGGGCATATAATAAAAAGCATCCACTTTTTTTCTTAATGCGCGCAACGCAAATTGTCCTGCCAATGTACCTGAAGAAACCGTAACAGCATCTTCTGTATTTAAAAAAGAGCTTAAATAGTGTTCTCCTTTTTGATAAATGTCTAGTTTTAAATTAGCACTTCTAGAACTTCCGTAAGAGGTTCCCCAGGTTGCAATACTTTGACTTACCAATTCTTGAAAACTTGGCAAAAGTGGAATGCCTAAATAAGAAGTCCCGCTAAAAAACAAATAGGCTGTATTGTTGATTATTGCGGTTGTGTTTGGTGCTTTTTGTAATTGCATTGTTACAGTAAATGAGCTCCAATTCCGTTTTCATCAGCATAAGAAATTACACCATTTGTAATGGTAATTCCAGCTGCAATATCTTCTTTTAAAAGCAAGGAACCATCCATATCTACATAATTTAATAATGGTAATAAATGCGCAATGGCAGAAATTCCGATGCTAGATTCTGTCATACAACCCACCATGGTTTTAAGTCCAAGACTTTTTGCTTTTTCTAACATTCTTTTTCCGGGTGTTAACCCACCACATTTGGTAAGCTTTACATTTACACCATGAAATAGGCCAACACATTTTTCAACATCACTTTCTACAATGCAACTTTCATCTGCAATTATAGGCAAAGCAGAATTTTCAAAAACTTTTTTATAACCATCAAGATCAGCAGCAGGTAAAGGTTGTTCTAAAAACTCTACACCCAAATCTTTTAAGATAAATGAATTTTTGATAGCTTCATCTGCATTCCATCCACAATTGGCATCAATTCTAAAAATCGCATCGGTATGTTTTCTTAGTTCAGTAACAATTTCAATATCGTTTTTTGTGCCTAATTTTATTTTATAAATCGGCCAAGGCAATTCTTTCATTTTGGCCACCATGGTTTCAATCGTGTCAATTCCGATGGTATAATCTGTCATCGGATTGTTGTTTGTTTTCAACCCCCAAACTTCGTACAACTTTTTACCTTGTTTGCGTGCATACAAATCATTAAACGCCATGTCTAAAGCACATAAAGCAAACATGTTGTTTTTAAATAGTGGTTGTAACTTTTCCCAAAACTCATCTGGAGTAGCATCTGATAACGACTCAATAAACCCTTGGTTTTCGGTAATTTCATCGATCAAATTTTCCATGGTGATTTTATAATACGTATTGGAAGATGTTTCTCCAAAACCATGAAAATCGTCATCAATTAATTCTACAATTAATGTTGGTTGTGTATTTCTAGATTCTCTTGAAATGGTAAACGTGTGTTTTAATACTAAATCATAAGAATGTAATTGAAGCTTCATATTTTAAGTTTTGATTAATTAGAAAGTTAAATTTATAAAAATAGATATATTTGAGGCTATAAAAATAGAAAAGATATGCCATTAGTAACACCTTTATCTGCGAATCACGATATAGAAACAAAAGAATTAGCAGAGTTTTTTAATGAAACCTTAGGCTTTTGCCCAAATTCAGTATTAACCATGCAACGTAGACCCGCTATTTCTAAAGCGTTTATCAATTTAAACAAAGCGGTAATGGCTAATGAAGGACGCGTTACTTCAGCCTTAAAAAGAATGATTGCTTGGGTTTCTAGCAATGCTACAGGTTGTAGATATTGTCAGGCACATGCAATTAGAGCCGCAGAACGTTATGGAGCAGAACAAGAACAATTAGACAATATTTGGGAATATAAAACGCATGCAGCTTTTTCTGACGCAGAACGCGCAGCATTAGATTTTTCTTTAGCGGCCTCGATGGTTCCAAACGCTGTTGATGAAAACATTAAAACTGAATTATATAAATATTGGAACGAAGGAGAAATTGTAGAAATGTTAGGCGTTATTTCTCTCTTTGGATATTTAAATAGATGGAACGATTCTATGGGAACTTCTATAGAAGACGGAGCTGTAGAAAGCGCAGAGCAATATTTAGGAAAAACTGGTTGGGAAAAAGGGAAACACAAATAAATCCTTTTTTTTTAAAGAGAATAAACGCATCATTTATTTCAAAAAGTGATGCATTTTTTTGTACAGAACCCTTATGTTTTGGGATATTTAACATAAATTTTAACAAATAGATAAGGCCTACTTCGTTATATTTACAACAAACTAATTAATTTTTATACAATGAAAAAAATCTTACACGTTTTAGTGTTGTTTCTTATGGCTACAACAGCTGTAACAGCACAAAGTAAAGACCCTGTTGTTCAAAACATTATCAATGAGGCAAACAACAACTCTCAACTAGAAAACTTAGCGCATGAATTATTAGATGGAATCGGACCAAGATTGGTAGGTACTCCACAAATGAAACAAGCCAATGACTGGGCTGTTGCCAAATATAAATCTTGGGGAATCTCTGCAAGAAATGAAAAATGGGGACAATGGCGCGGATGGGAACGCGGTATTACACATGTAGATATGACCTATCCTCGTGTTAAAAGTTTAAGCGCAACACAACTAGCTTGGAATCCAAGTACTTCAAACAAAGGAATTTCTGGAGAAGTTATAATTATTCCAACAATTTCTGATAAAGCAGCGTTTCAACGTTGGTTAAAAACAATCAAAGGAAAAATTGTATTGATTTCAGAAAAGCAAATTACAGGAAGACCAGACTATAACTGGGAAGAATTTGCAACGCCAGAATCATTTGAAAAAATGAAAAAAGAGCGTTCTGCAGCTACAGCAGCTTGGAGAAAAAACATTAGCAATACTGGTTTTAATTCTAGAACCATCATCGCAGAATTAGAAAAAGCAGGAGCAGCAGGTTTGGTTGCTTCTAACTGGTCTAGAGGTTTTGGGGTAAACAAAATTTTTAGTGCAAGAACAGAAAAGATTCCAACTATTGATATGGAATTAGAAGACTACGGAATGTTATATAGATTGGCAGAACATGGAAGCAAGCCAGAAATTAATATTGTTGCAAAATCTAAAGAACTAGGTGCTGTAGACAACTTTAATACCATAGCAGAAATTAAAGGAACAGAAAAGCCAAACGAATACATTATTCTTTCTGCACATTTTGATTCTTGGGACGGAGGAACTGGAGCAACAGATAATGGAACTGGAACTTTAGTAATGATGGAAGCAATGCGTATTTTAAAGAAAATGTATCCAAATCCAAAAAGAACCATTTTAGTGGGTCACTGGGGAAGTGAAGAACAAGGGTTAAACGGTTCAAGAGCTTTTGTAGAAGATCATCCAGAAATTGTAAAAAATATTCAGGCTTCTTTTAATCAAGATAACGGAACTGGAAGAGTGGTAAATATTTCTGGTCAAGGATTTTTACACGCTTATGATTTTATGGGAAGATGGCTATCTGCTGTTCCAAGAGATATTACAAAACATATTAAAACAACATTCCCAGGTTTTCCTGGTGGAGGTGGATCTGATTATGCAGCTTTCTTAGCTGCTGGAGCTCCAGGATTTAGTTTAAGTTCTTTAAGCTGGTCTTATTGGAATTACACTTGGCACACCAATAGAGACACTTATGATAAAATTGTTTTTGATGATGTGCGTAACAACGCAATCTTAACTGCAATTTTAACCTATATGGCTAGTGAAGATCCAGAAAGAACGAATTTAGAGAAAATTAAAATGCCTATTGACCCAAGAACTGGTAAAGCGAGAACTTGGCCAACACCACGTTCTCCACAAAGAAGAGGTGGATTAGACAATAAATAAACAACTACAATTTTGTATAAAAAAACCTCATCTAAAAGATGAGGTTTTTTTAGTACTTATGTTTTGTAAAATATTCTAAAATAAAAAAAGAATGTCACCTCGAGCGGAGTCGAGAGGTCAGTATTTATTAAGAGATCAAAACTTAAACTAATCGGTTAAAATGTAAAATTATATTTCTATTTTAAAGCCTCAATAACACTTTTAGCTTTCTCTTTTATAATAGCTTGTGTTTTTTCAATGTCTGATTGAATCAAAGAAATTTCTGAAACCAGATCAGAAGTTGTAGCTGCAGCTTTTACATACCAGTCTTCCCAGGCAGCAATAATTTCTACTTGCGTTTTTACATCTTCGCCTTTTTCAATCGCTAATTTGCTTTGTTTCAATTCTTCATCTAAACGAGCAATGGAAGCATTTTCTATATTTTTTAAAATTTCCTTTGCAGTAGTTGCATCAGAATTTATCAATGTGAAAGCAGAGACTAAGGCAGCCGTTCCAACATTTTTTAAGGTTGTTTTAGAAACTTTATCAATTCTGTCGTTATCTGTGTGATAAAATTGATCTGTAAAATGCCAAAATAACACACTCGGAATATTGCCTCTTAAAAAAGGCACATGATCACTTCCACCTTCAAACGGATTTGTGTTAACAACCCAATTTGCACGTTTTCCTTGGGCTTTAAATTTTTCAATCACAAAATCGTTTAAATAATGTGGTTTCATTTGTTCTAAAGTTAACTTTCTTCCACCCCATTCTGTGTGTTTATCATTTCCACGTGTCCAAATTGCACTAGGGTCCGGCATTTTTTCAATTAAAAAAGTTCCACCAGTTTTTTCAGTGTCTTCTCCAACCATGTCTAAAGAAATTCCCCACACAATATCTTTTGCTCGGAGGCTATCTTCTTTTACATATCTTCCTGTTGAAACAATTTCATCTCCCCATAAAAAAGTCAATGTTCTCTTTGGTTTGATTTTTCCTGTTTTTACCAATTTAGCTGATAGAGAAGCCATTTCTAATGCAGCACCAACCCCAGAAGCATTGTCATTTGCTCCAGGTTCTTGTATATGTGCACTAAAAACCAACCGTTTTTTAGGTTGCTCACTTCCTTTAATATCTGCAACAATTGTTAACTCTTCGGATGGATAAATTTTCGTTTCAATTTGTACATTCAATGTTACTTTTCCTTTTGCTAAAGCAGTTTTTAAACGTTCTTTTGCAGCAAATGACATGGCAATTCCCCAAGATTTATGCACTGAATCTAACGGAACAGAACGAAACTGAATAGAAGTGGTGTTTTTCTCAGGTTGTAAATACGCAGGATTGCTGTATGTAATGACACCAATAGCACCGCCATCGAGAGCGGTTTTGAAAATTCTACCCGGACTTGTTTCTGCAAAAACAATTTTCCCTTTTACATTGGTTGTTTTAAGCTTTTTTAAATCTTCAATATATATTACTTCGGCAGTTACACCTTCTTTCGGAGTGCTATATGATCTCAACGCAATCATGTTTCTATTGGTATCGTGTGCTAATAATGGTGTTGCTTCTCCATTAATGGTAACCGTTGCATCTACAGATTCCCAAGTAGGATTTTTTAACGGACGCGTTTCAATTCTATATGTTAGCACATCTTTGTCAGTGGCTTTTTCTTCTAATACATACCCATCTTTTTCTAACTGCTCCGCAATTTTGTAGACACTTTTGTTAAAACCTGTATTACCAACAACACGCCAATATTTTTCTACAAAAGAAACAGTTTCAAAGGCAAGGTCTCCTGTAAATTCTTCATTGATAACATCAGAATATTCAGCTGTTTTTAATTCTTTATTGGAATTACACCCAATAAATCCGAGCATAATGATTGCGATAATAGCAACATGTTTTCTAAACATAATAAATTGATTTTTATAAATAATAGTACGATTTAATTTTTTATTTTTTCCCCTCAACAACAATAACAATTTCCCCTTTTGGTGGTTTGTTGGTGTAATGTGCCAACACTTCGGTTGTAGTTCCTCTAATGGTTTCTTCAAATAGCTTGGTGAGTTCTCTAGAAACAGAAATTGGTCTGTCGGCTCCAAAATACTCAACAAAATTCCCTAATGTTTTTACTAATTTATGAGGCGATTCATAAAAAATCATGGTTCTTGTTTCTTCTGCCAATAACAACAAACGTGTTTGTCTCCCTTTTTTTACCGGTAAAAAACCTTCAAAAACAAACTTATCATTTGGTAAACCAGAATTTACCAAAGCAGGTACAAAAGCGGTTGCTCCCGGTAAACAATTCACTTCAATATTGTGTTCTACACAGGCTCTTGTCAATAAAAAACCAGGATCAGAAATCGCGGGAGTTCCAGCATCAGAAATGAGCGCACACGTTTCTCCATTTTTAATTCTATTCAACACCCCTTCAATAGATTTATGTTCATTGTGCATATGGTGACTGTGCATTTGCGTTGCAATTTCGAAATGCTTTAGTAATTTTCCGCTTGTACGCGTGTCTTCAGCCAAAATAAAATCGACTTCTTTTAACACACGAACTGCTCTAAACGTCATGTCTTCTAAATTACCAATAGGCGTTGGGACTAAATATAATTTACTCATAATTGAAGTGTTGAGTTTTTAGTGTTGAGTTGTGAGTTAATTAGTAAGGGTAAAAACTTAAAACTCATAATTCAACATTCAAAACTATTTTAAATAGATTCATAAGTTTCTAACGTTATATCTGCAATTACATTACCTGTATGTTTAATAGATAATGGTTCAAACAGCACAATATGAACTTCTTCTTTAGCAATGGGTTTGTGCTCAACCCCTTTAGGAACAATATAAAATTCACCTTCGTTTAGCGTTACTGTTTTGTCACGTAATTCAATTTCTAAACAACCTTTTATCACCATAAATAATTCATCTTCCTCATCGTGTTTATGAAACATAAACTCTCCTTTTAATTTTGCCAATAAGATTTGTTGCCCATTTAATTCACCAATTTTTTTAGGTGACCAATGGTCTGAAAACAAGTTGAATTTCTCTTGAATATTTATAACACTCATAAGTACAAACTTACAAAGATTTTAGCTCATTATTCTCAAAACATAAAAAGTAGTTATTCTGCTTAAATTGTTTAATTTTGCAGGATTAGATCCCGAAATAAATTTGGGATGACAGTTTAAGGAAACCTCGCTGTGCGAGAAGAAATTTTTCAAAAGAAATGTATAGAAGTCATTCTTGTGGTGAATTGAGAGCATCACACATCAATACAGAAGTAACCTTAGCGGGTTGGGTACAAAAATCGCGAGACAAGGGATTTATGATTTGGGTAGATATCCGAGATCGTTACGGAATCACGCAGTTAATTTTTGATGAAGATCGCACACCAAAAGAAATTATTGAGCGAGCAAAAACCTTGGGGCGTGAGTTTGTAATTCAGGTTACAGGAACTGTTATTGAAAGGACTTCTAAGAATCCTAAAATGAAAACGGGTGATGTTGAAGTATTGGTTTCTAAGTTAGAAATACTAAATCAATCTAAGCTACCTCCTTTTACCATTGAAGATGAAACGGATGGTGGAGAAGATATCAGAATGAAATATCGCTATTTAGACATCAGAAGAAATCCAGTAAAAGATAGTTTAATTTTCCGTCACAAAGTATCGATGGAAGTTCGCAAATATTTATCAGATCAAGAATTTATAGAAGTAGAAACTCCGTATTTAATCAAATCAACTCCAGAAGGCGCACGTGATTTTGTAGTACCTTCTCGTATGAATGAAGGTCAGTTTTATGCCTTGCCACAATCGCCACAAACATTCAAACAACTATTAATGGTTGGCGGAATGGACAAATATTTTCAGATTGTAAAATGTTTTAGAGATGAAGATTTACGTGCCGATAGACAACCAGAATTTACACAAATAGATTGTGAAATGGCCTTTGTTGAACAAGAAGATGTGTTGAATGTTTTTGAAGGCTTGACGCGTCATTTATTGAAAGAAATCAACGGTGTTGAGGTAGCAGAATTTCCAAGAATGCGCTATGATGATGCCATGCGTTTATACGGAAACGATAAACCAGACATCAGATTCGGAATGGAGTTTGGCGAGTTGAATGAAGTTACGCAACACAAAGATTTTGGTGTTTTTAACAACGCAGAATTGGTTGTTGGTATTGCTGTTCCTGGAGGGAATTCATACACAAGAAAAGAAATTGATACATTGATTGATTGGGTGAAGCGTCCCCAAGTTGGTGCTTTAGGAATGATTTATTGTCGCGTAAATGAAGACGGAACATTCAAATCATCTGTAGATAAGTTTTACAATCAAGAAGACCTGGCAAAATGGGCAGAAATTACTGGAGCAAAAGCCGGAGATTTAATTTGTATTTTATCAGGAGAAACCAATAAAGTAAGAACACAATTATCTGCTTTACGAATGGAATTGGCAGAACGTTTAGGGTTGAGAGATCCTAAAGTATTTGCACCATTGTGGGTCATTGATTTTCCGTTATTAGAACTGGATGAAGAAACAGGACATTACCACGCCATGCATCATCCGTTTACATCACCAAAACCAGGACAGTTAGAATTATTAGATACAGACCCAGGTGCTGTAAAAGCAAACGCTTATGATTTAGTGTTGAACGGAAATGAAATAGGTGGAGGTTCTATCAGAATTCACGATAAGAAAATGCAAGCAACCATGTTAAAACATCTTGGGTTTTCTGAAGAAGAAGCAAAAGCACAATTCGGTTTTCTAATGGATGCCTTTGAATATGGGGCACCACCACATGGAGGCTTGGCTTTTGGATTGGATAGATTGGTTGCTATTTTAGGTGGACAAGAAACCATCCGTGATTTTATTGCGTTTCCAAAAAACAATTCAGGAAGAGATGTTATGATTGATGCACCAGCATTTATAGATGAAGCACAATTAAAAGAATTGTGTATCAAATTAGATATTCAAGAATAAAACGTCATTACGAGTGAAAGCGAAGTAATCTCACTTTTAGTAAAAGATTGCCACAACAAATTAAAACTTGTTTCGCAATGACAAAAATTTATAAATCCCGTTCTAATTTTTGAACGGGATTTTTTAGTATTTTTAGTTTATGAAAAAACTACTTGTTATTTTAGTATTGTTCTTATCAATTCAAACGTTCTCACAAGAACTAACGGGGGATCAGCTGTTAGAAAAAGCAATAAAATATCACGACCCAAATGGAAAATGGGAATCTTTTAAAGGCACACTTTTGGTAACTATGGAAACCCCAAAAAGCCCTAAAAGAGAAAGTGAAATACACATTGATTTACCTAATCAGTTCTTTTCAGTAACTGCAAAAAGTGGCAAAAATTCATCAACATATGTCATTGATAAAGATCATATTCAGATTGTTTTTAACGGAGATACAAGTCCATCAGAAGAAACTTTAAAGAAGAATCGATTAAGTAAAGACAGAGCAAAGATGTACAAAAATTACTACACGTATTTGTATGGTTTGCCAATGAAACTAAAAGACCAGGGCACCATAATTCATCCTAAAGTAGAGAAAAAAACGTTTAAAGGAAAGCAATATTTGGTTTTAAAAGCAACCTATAAAAAAGAAGTAGGAAAAGATACTTGGTATTTTTATTTCAATCCCAAAACTTATACAATGGAAGTGTATCAGTTTTTTCATGATGAATCTAAAAATGATGGTGAATATATTTTATTAACCAATGAAGAATTAATCAATGGTATTAAAATGCCTAAAAATAGAGCGTGGTTTACCAATAAAGAAGAAACACATTTAGGAACAGATATTTTAACAAGCAACAAGTAAAATGATAAAAGTCTTTTAGAAAAACAAATCTCAAAATCAAATACTATTTGAGTCTTTGTATACTAGTTTTAGAGTACTTTTGCATTTGGTAGTTTTTCTTAAAAATGAAATCATATAAATTTAAAAAAGCATTTACTAAGTTTTTAATTTGGCGATCTAAGCACATTTCGCAACGTCAATTTATTTACTTATTAAGTATTCTTGTTGGATTTTTATCTGGAGTTGGCGCTGTTGTATTAAAAAACTTAACACATTTTTTTCAGCATTTATTAGAAGGAAAGCTTGTAGTTTACTACCATCATGCATTTTACTTTCTGTTTCCTGTTATTGGATTAGCAATTGTATATGTTGTCATAAAATATGTACTTCGAAATAAAGTAAGTCATGGCATTCCTTCAACCTTATTTGCCATTTCTAAACGGAAAGGTATTATGAGACGTCATCAAATGATTGCTTCTGTATTAACCGCGCCAATTACTGTTGGTTTTGGAGGTTCTGTTGGATTAGAAGGGCCAACGGTTGCAACAGGTGCTGCAATAAGTTCTAATGTAGCACGATTGTTTCATTTAAATCAAACTACAAGAAACTTATTAATAGGCTGTGCCGCAGCTGGAGCATTATCTTCGATTTTTAAAGCTCCCATTGCAGCTATAATTTTTGCTATTGAAGTGTTTAGTTTAGACTTAACAATAGCATCTATGTTGCCGTTATTGTTGGCATCGATTTCAGCAATAATTACATCGTATTTCTTTTTTGGCTCAGACGTTTTACTTCCATTTAAAATTGAAGATGTTTTTACCATTAAAGATGTTCCTTTTTTTATTGTATTAGGGATAATAGCAGGATTGACTTCAATTTATTTTACAGAAGTTTACGATAGAATACAAAAGTTCTTTGATAAAATAGGATCACCAATAAAAAGGCTGTTAATAGGCGGAATTGGTTTGGGAATTCTAGTCTATTTTATTCCACCTTTATATGGAGAAGGATTTGATTCAATCAACGGACTTTTAGATGGAAATATAGAAATAACACTACAAAGTAATTTTAAAAACCTTGATCTCACCAATGTTTGGATGGTTATTCTATTGTTGGCAGGATTAGTGTTTTTTAAGATAATTGCCAGTTCATTAACATTTGGCGCTGGAGGTGTTGGCGGTATTTTTGCTCCAACATTGTTTATGGGAAGCATTATGGGCAATTGTATTGCAAAAGTTATTAATAATAGTGGTTTGTTTAACAATTCTGTTTCAGAAAGTAACTTTACGTTGGTTGGTATGGCTGGTTTAATGGCAGGAGTTTTACACGCACCCTTAACAGCAATTTTCTTAATTGCAGAAGTTACAGGAGGGTATGAGCTATTTATTCCTTTAATGATAACAGCTGCTATTTCTTATTCTATTACAAAGTATGCACATCCACACTCAGTGTATGCAATGGAGTTAGGACGAAAAGGAGAATTAATTACCCACGATAAAGATCACGCGGTGCTAACCCTAATGGATATTGATAAAGTTATTGAAAATAATTTTATTACTATATATCCGAAAATGACTTTGGGAGAAATTGTAACAGAAGCGGTCGTAAAATCGAATCGAAATATTTTTCCTGTGTTAAGTGAAAAAAAGAACAAACTTTTAGGAATTATATTACTAGATGATCTTCGTCCAATTATGTTTGATAAAGGATTGTATCAAACCGTTTTTGCAGAAGAAGTAATGCAAAATCCACCAGAAACGATAGAAATAGGAATAGATAAAATGACCACAATTATGAAGAAATTTCAAAAAAGTGGTGCATGGAACTTACCTGTCATAAAAGATGAAAAATATATTGGATTTATTTCTAAATCTAAACTTTTAACTGCCTATAGAAATAAGTTAATAGAAGTAACAAGTTAATTTTCAGCCTTTTTGTAGCTTTGCAAACAATCTAATTTTTCTTTTTATGAAAACACTTCTTACTATTTTATTTATCATTTTTATTCTTTGGATGTGTACAGGTATTTATTTGCTTAAAACTGAACATCCTAAAGCAGAAATTGTAATGGGATTGGGCATTTTTTACCTTTCTTTTTTATTGATGCCCATTTTTATTTATCACAGATATAGAGACGGTAAATACAAAAAATATCAATTAGACGACGAAAAGATAAAAGGTTGGATGAAAAACAAAGATTCTTAGTTTAAAAAAATGTTTTCTTTATACCTTTGTCGCTTATGATAGAAGAAAGAGAAGTAACTTCTGAAAAAACAGTTTTGATTGGTGTTATCACACAATTTCAAGACGAAACGCAGTCTGAAGAATATTTAGATGAGTTAGAGTTTTTAACCCTAACAGCAGGAGGAGTTGCTGTAAAAAGATTTACGCAAAAGTTAGAAAAACCACACCCAAAAACATTTATTGGAGCCGGAAAATTAGAGGATGTCAAAGCCTATATAGAATCTCATAATATTGGTACGGCAATTTTTGATGACGAATTATCGCCAGCACAAATAAGAAATATCGAAAAAGTGTTGGATTGTAAAATCTTAGACCGAACCAATTTAATTCTCGATATTTTTGCGCAAAGAGCCCAAACAAGTTCAGCAAAAACCCAAGTTGAATTGGCACAATGCGAATATTTACTACCACGGTTAACCAGACTTTGGACACACCTTGATAAACAAAAAGGAGGAATTGGAATGCGTGGTCCTGGAGAAACAGAAATAGAAACAGACAGACGTATCATTCGTGATAAAATCAACCTTCTTAAAAAGAAGCTATCAACGATAGATAAACAAATGGGTGTGCAACGAAAAAACCGTGGAAAAATGGTGCGTGTTGCTTTGGTTGGGTACACCAATGTTGGGAAATCAACCTTAATGAATGTGATTAGTAAAAGTGACGTGTTTGCAGAAAACAAATTGTTTGCAACTTTAGACACGACGGTAAGAAAAGTAGTGGTTAAAAACATTCCTTTTTTAATGACAGATACGGTTGGGTTTATTAGAAAATTACCACCCCAATTGGTAGAATCATTTAAATCTACATTAGATGAAGTTAGAGAAGCCGACTTGTTATTGCATGTGGTAGATATTTCGCATCCAAATTTTGAGGATCATATTGCCTCAGTGAATACCATTTTAGACGAAATAAAAAGTGCAGACAAACCGACGATAATGGTTTTTAATAAAATCGATGCATATTCTCACGAAACAATTGATGAAGATGATTTGGTGACTGAAAAAACAAAAGCACATTATACCTTAGAAGATTGGCAAAAAACATGGATGAATGAAATAGAAACAACATCAGTATTTCTGTCCGCCATCAATAAAGAAAACCTTGAAGAGTTTAAAGAAAAAGTGTATGATGAGGTTCGAAAAATTCATATAGAACGCTTTCCGTACAACAACTTTTTGTATGATGAATATAAAGAATAATGATTTTTAAAATAGACTTTATGAAACAGCTTTTTTTATACATTTTAGCGCCACTATTGTTTTTGTCGTGTTCTATTTCAGAACCAACAAACGGAGAAGAGCTGATTGCATTGATGCACAAAAAATATGCTAGTTCTTGGTATCAAACATTAACGTTTAAGCAAGCAACAATTTATTATGATGCTGAAGAAAAAGTAGCAAGAGAGCAAACTTGGTATGAGGCAATGCTTTTACCAAATAGTTTAGCCATAAAGTTCGATTCTATTACTTCTGGAAACGGAATTGTATTTAAAAACGATTCTATTTATAATTTTAAAGACGGGAAAAAGATTGCTTCTAGACCGCTATATCATCCGTTGTTAATTTTAGGGTTTTCTGTATATGCTCAACAACCTCAAAAAACCATTAACGATTTAAAAAAATTGCAAATAGATCTTTCTAAAATCAAGACAACTACTTGGCAAGGCAAAGAAAATTATGTAGTTGGAGATGAAAATGCAAATCATTTTTATATAGAAAAAGAGCGATTATTATTTACAAAATTAATTCAGAAACAAGCTAACAACACTCTTAGAGAAACGCAATTTAACAAGTATGAGCCTTTGCAAAAAGGGTGGATTTCTCCAGAAGTGCTGTTTTTTACAAATGGAAAATTGACTTTAAAAGAAGTATATAGCGAAATTAAAACACCTGTTTTAACAAAAGAAGTATTTGATGTAAATCAATTTCAAAAAAGCAATTGGTAATTATTTGAGATTTTCAAAATCATCTATAATCCCCAAGCGTTTTGCTCTTCTTTCCCAGCTTTTTCGAGCCAATACTTGTAGGTCTTCAATATTGTCGCTTTCGTCCATAATTTCTAAACCAAGCAAGGTTTCAATCATATCTTCTTGAGTAACCAATCCACTTACAGAACCATATTCGTCAACCACCAAAGCAATATGTTCTCTTTGCTCTATAAGCTGCCCAAATAAATCAGGTATTGGTAAGTCTCTTTGAGTGACTAAAATAGTTCTTTTAATGTCTTTTAATTGCTTATTTCCATTTCCATTGATAATGGCTTCTAACAATTGATCTTTTAAAAAATACCCTGTAATATGATCTGAATTCCCCTCGTATAGCGGAATTCTAGAAAAACGTAAATTCGGATTTTGGTCAAAAAACTCTTGTATGGTTTGTGTTTCATCAGAAGATTTTAACACAGTTCTGGGAGTCATTATATCCTTAACTAATACTTCTTTAAAGTTTAATAGGTTTTTAATTACTTTGCTTTCTGAAGCATGAAAAACACCTTCTTGCTCAGCAATATCTGTCATTGCAGAAAAGACTTCTCTACTTAAAACAGAGGTGTGAGCTGACTTTCCAAAGAGCTTGGTAAACAATTGCAAAAACCATAAAATACCTGTCCATTTAAACACAAAAACTAACAATGTTAAAGTTGTTGTGCTAAATTTTACTAATTTTTGCCAATGAGTTGCACCAATAGTTTTAGGGATAATTTCTGAAACAATTAAAATTAAAATGGTCATAATTGCAGAAACAACACCCACAATATTAAAGCCTAAAAGCTCAATTTTGTAAGGTAATTTTTCTGCCTGAACTCCGACTAAAATTGCACCTACAGTATGTGCAATAGTGTTGAGTGTTAATATGGCAATTAACGGTTTATCAACATCGTTTTTTAACACTTCTAACTGATTTGCATATGTTTTGTTTTCACTTTTTTTCACTTTAACAAATGTTGGTGTAACACTTAGTAAAACGGCTTCAAGAATTGAGCAGAAAAATGAAAAGAATATAGAAAGAGCGGCAAATAAAATTAATAAACTCATAATATTTTTTAGTTGGTTAAATATACTAAAAATGAAAAGAATAGAGACATCTTGGTTATATACAAAGAGTCAGCAAAAAGCTGACTCTAAATATGTAAATAAGTGATTTATTTTTAGAACATATAATTTACGCCTAATCCAAATACTTCTTTAAACTGTGTTTTACTTGTTGCATTGTCATCCACAATTGTATGTAAATTTAAGTTTGTAGACAAGTATTTATTTATTTGCATTACAAAGTTTAATTGATAATCGATGTCAATATTATGTGGATTATCTAAATAGTTAGCATACACATTTAAGATATTTTCCATAGTAATGTTTTCCATCACAGTAGCTTTGTAATTTAAGGAACCATTAAAACCAAATTCATAACGTGTGTTTTTACCCAAGTCTGTACCGTATTGCCCAGAAAATTCATCAGAAACCATTGTGATTTTAGAAGTAATTGGCGCTAGATTTATTTTAAAATTATCTGATTTTTTCCACAACATACCGGGTCCAAAACTTAGATATCCTGGAGCTATAAATGCAGAGGTTTTTACTTTCGGAGTCTTTTTGTAATCATACCCATTTGTAAATTGTGTTTTAAAATTTAAAAAGAAAGAATAAGACCAAAACCCTTTAGCTTTTTTACCATAGAGAGAGTTAAACTCAAATCGGTCATCAGTTTTTCTTGTCCCATTTCCATCAACATTATTTAACCCATAAGCTAAAATTATTTTGTTATCCCAAGTTGTATTTCCTTTAGAATAATTAAAATCATAATTGAGGCCTAAATTTCCAGAAATGGTATTTTCTCCACCAGAAATCCAATTGGAAAAAGAAGATTGGTTAAGCAAAAAAGAAATGTTTCCTGTTTTTTTCCAGGTACTGTTTTTGCTTTCAGTTTTATCTTGTGCTTGCATTTGAACAGCAAAAACGAATAACAATATGAAGCTAATTTTTTTAATCATTTTTTATTTTTTTTGTGAAAGACAGCAACTATTGTTTAAAGTTACTGTGGTTATTTTTTGTGAAAAATATATTTAAAACCAAGACCAAATATTTCTTTAAACTGAATTTTACTTGATGCGTTATCATCAATTAGCGTATGAAAAAGAACATCTACAGTCATGTATTTATTAACATCAATTATAAATTTTGCTTGGTAATCTAAATCCACATTTTGAGGATTTATTAAGTAATTAGAATACAAAGCAATAATGTTTTGCATGGTAATATTCTCCATAATTTCAAATTTCAAATATGCAGACAAGCTAAACCCTAAAGCAAATTTTACATTTTCTCCTGGGTCAACACCATATTTACCAGAAAATTCATTGTTCACAAAAGTAAATCTTGCAGTTGCAGGCGCAATATTTATGGTAATATCATCAGATCTTTTCCAAAGCATCCCTGGCCCAAAAGATAAATAAGCTGGAGAAAAGAAATCTGAAATAGGTAACCTAGGTGTTTTTTTATAGTCAAAACCTCTTGTATATTGAGTTTTAAAGTTTAAGAAATAAGAGAAAAACCAATATTTATTAAATTTTAAACCTAAAAGAGAGTTGTATTCAAATCGGTCACTTGTTTTACGTACACCAGCATCTTTAATACTGCTTAAGCCATAAACTGAAATAATTCTATTATCCCAGTTCCATTTTCCACTTTTATAATTAAAATCATAGTTTACACCAATGTTTCCAGCAACCGTATTATCTCCACCGGCTTTCCAGTTTGTAAAAGTAGATTGATTGAATAAAAAAGTAAATAACCCTGTTACTTTCCATTTTGGAGGTACAGGAGCAATACTGTCTTTCTTTTCTTGAGAAAAACTTAGGACTGAAAATAATAAAAGAAAACCTAAAAATGACTTTCTCATTAGTTATTAAATAATTTTAAGCTGCAAAAGTAATAGGAATTAAATAACTAAAAAAATTATTTAGAAGCTTTGTATAAAGGAACCGTAGAACAGGCTTCGCCAAAAAAAATCGTTTTTGCGATTGGTTGAATTTTTTGAATTAAAAGGGTGTAGGCTGAAGCAGGAATCGGTTTGTTTGAACATCCTTTAAGAATTAATGGTTTGTCTCTAAAATCGTTAACATTTAATTGATTTATGATTTCTACATAAATAACACTTTCTAATGTTTCTAATGATCCTACAACAACTTTCTTTGCAAAAGGCGACAATTTTGTAGCGATTAATAAATAGGCCCAAGAAGGAATAATGGCATCAGAAGAACAAGTTAAAGCAACAAAGGTATTGTGGTATTGACTCCAATCATGCGCATTTACAAATGCTCTAAAATCTTTTTCTTTTAAAATGATTTCTTCAAACAACCAGTCTTTAATATCAATCAATACACGATTACCTTCAGGATAATAATCCTCAAGATCTATTGTGACTAATTTGCTATTTGCAACTCTATTGATTATTTCTTCTGCCATTAATTAAAGCATTCCTAATTCTAACTTAGCTTCTTCGCTCATCATTTCTTGTGTCCAAGTTGGATCAAAAGTAATTTCTACTTCTGCATTGTTAATTTCTTTTAATGATGCTACTTTGTCTTCTACTTCTCTTGGTAAAGACTCTGCAACAGGGCAATTAGGTGATGTTAAAGTCATTAATATTTTAGCATCATTATTTTCATTTACAAAAACATCATAAATTAACCCTAACTCGTAAATATCTACGGGTATTTCTGGATCGTAAATGGTTTTTATAACCCGAACAATTTTATCTCCAATTTCTTCTAATTCTGCGTCGTTCATTAATATATAGTATTATTTTTATTTTGCTTGTAAAGCAATTGCATACATTTTAATTTGTTTTATCATCGAAACCAAACCGTTTGCTCGGGTTGGACTTAAGTGCTCTTTTAAACCAATTTGATCAATAAAGTTGGTGTCAGCATTTAAAATATCTTCTGCTTTTTGATTGGAAAAAACACGCAATAACAAAGCAACAATTCCTTTGGTTAAAATAGCATCACTATCTGCGGTAAAAACAAGTTTTTCATTCTGTAATTCTGAATGTAACCAAACTTTAGATTGACATCCTTTGATCAAGTTTTCATCCAATTTAAAGGCGGAATCAATTAGAGGTAATGACTTTCCTAAATCAATAATATATTCATAACGCTCCATCCAATCATCAAACATCGAAAACTCATCAATAATTTCTTCTTGTATTTCTTTGATAGTCATTTTTTAAACTTATTTTTGTACAGGCTAAAGACCTATTTTATCTGAGCGACAAAATTACGATAAAATTGGTATTTATTCCTATTTAGTTTAAATATAAATAAGGTTTAACATAGATTTAAACCAATAACAAGAATAAATCTTTCTAAACAGAAAGTTAAAATTAAGAGATGAGTAAATTATTAGCAGTTGGTACAGTAGCTTTTGATGCTATTGAAACACCATTTGGCAAAACAGATAAAATATTAGGTGGTTCAGGAACTTTTGTAGGCTTAGCAGCGAGTCAGTTTGGAGTAGAAACAGGGATTGTTTCTGTTGTTGGGGGAGATTTTCCACAATCTTATTTAGACATGATGAACTCTAAAGGGATTAATACGGATGGAGTTGAAATTATAAAAGAAGGCAAAACTTTTTTCTGGAGCGGTAAGTATCATAACGATATGAATTCTCGAGATACGTTAATTACTGAGTTAAATGTTTTAGAAAATTTTTCTCCGGTGGTTCCAGAAAATTTTAAAGATGCAGAAGTTGTTATGTTGGGTAATTTACACCCTTTAACACAAGCCTCGGTTTTGGATCAAATGGAGGTTACACCAAAATTAGTAGTGCTAGATACGATGAATTTTTGGATGGATATTGCCCTAGAAGATTTACACAATGTAATTAAAAGAATAGATGTAATTACCATTAATGACGAAGAAGCACGTCAGTTAAGTGGAGAATACTCGTTAGTAAATGCAGCTAAGAAAATCCATGAAATGGGTCCAAAATATGTGGTCATTAAAAAAGGAGAACACGGCGCTTTGTTATTTAACGAAGGGAATATGTTTTTTGCACCGGCATTGCCTTTAGCAGAAGTTTTTGACCCAACAGGAGCAGGAGACACATTTGCTGGAGGTTTTTGTGGGTTTTTAGCAAAAACAGAAGACATTTCTTTTGAAAACATGAAAAACGCAATTATTTACGGCTCTAATTTGGCTTCGTTTTGTGTAGAAAAATTTGGTACACAAAGAATGGAAGAGTTAACAAAAGAAGAAGTTACAAAACGCTTAGAGGCGTTTAAGCAACTAACACAATTTGATATAGAAATCTCATAAATATAAATCCGCGCTTTTTGCTGCGGATTTTTTTATCACTTAAAACAAACAATAACTAAGAAAATGAGTGACGCTTTAAAACACGAATGTGGAATTGCAATGGTAAGATTGTTAAAACCATTGCAATATTATAAAGACAAATACGGAATCGCTTTTTACGGAATTAATAAAATGTATTTGCTAATGGAAAAACAGCACAACCGTGGTCAAGATGGTGCTGGATTTGCAAGTGTAAAGTTTAATGTAAATCCTGGAACTAGATATATTAGCAGAATTCGTTCAAATCAATCACAACCTATTCAAGATATTTTTGCTCAAATTAATAACAGATTAAATGGAGTTTTAGAAGAAAACCCAGATAAAAAAAATGACATTACTTGGCAAGAAGAAAACATGCCTTATTTAGGAAACTTATTTTTAGGCCATGTTCGTTACGGAACCTTTGGTAAAAATAGTATAGAAAGTGTACATCCATTTTTACGTCAAAGTAATTGGAAACATCAAAACTTAATTGTTGCTGGTAACTTTAACATGACCAATTCTAAACAATTATTAGAAGAGTTGATTGAGTTAGGACAACACCCCAAAGAGTTTACAGATACAGTTACTGTAATGGAAAAAATTGGGCATTTCTTAGAAGAAGAAGTAGCAAATTTATATTTAAAAGCGAAAGAAAAAGGATATACTAAAAAAGATGCATCACCTTATATTGAGGAGCATTTAGATTTACAAAATGTATTACAACGTTCTTCTAAAAATTGGGATGGAGGCTACGCAATGGCAGGTTTAGTTGGCCATGGAGATGCGTTTGTGCTTAGAGATCCTTCAGGCATTAGACCTACTTTTTATTATCAAGATGATGAAGTTGTTGTTGTAGCATCAGAAAGACCCGTTATTCAAACTGTATTTAATGTTTCTATTGATAAGGTTAAAGAATTGGAAAGAGGTCATGCATTAATTATAAAAAAAGATGGTCAAATTGATGTAAAATCGATTTTAGAACAAAAAGAAAAGAAGGCCTGTTCTTTTGAGCGTATTTATTTTTCTAGAGGAAGTGATGCTTCTATTTATGAAGAACGTAAAAATTTAGGAAAATTAGTTTTTCCTCAAGTCCTTAAATCAATAAATAACGACATTACAAATTCTGTTTTTTCATATATTCCAAATACAGCTGAAACTTCTTTTTACGGAATGACAGAAGCTGCTGAGGATGTCTTAAACCAACAAAAAACTGCAAAAATTTTAGCTGGAGGAAAATCTCTTTCGGCAGAAAAAGTAACAGAAATTTTATCTGAAAGACCTCGTTTTGAAAAAATAGCGATAAAAGACGCAAAATTAAGAACCTTTATTGCTGATGATAATAGTAGAGATGATTTAGTAGCTCACGTTTATGACGTAACCTATGGAGTTGTAAAACCTACTGATAATTTAGTAATTATTGACGATAGTATTGTAAGAGGAACTACTTTAAAGAAAAGTATCATTAAAATTTTAGACAGATTACAACCTAAGAAAATAGTGGTGGTTTCTTCAGCGCCTCAAATTCGTTATCCAGATTGTTATGGAATTGATATGGCAAAAATTGAAGATTTTATTGCTTTTAGAGCTGCCTTAGAATTGTTAAAAAACACAAATCAATATCATATTGTAGATGAAGTGTATAAAAAAGCAATTGCTCAAAAAAACAAACCTGATAGTGAAATAGTAAACTATGTAAAAGAAATTTACGCTCCTTTTACCGATGAAGAAATCTCTAATAAAACAGCTGAAATGTTAAAAACATCTGACATCAATGCAGAAGTTGAGGTAATTTATCAATCGGTAGACAATTTACACATTGCGTGTCCAGATAACTTAGGAGATTGGTATTTTACAGGAGATTACCCAACAGATGGCGGACATAGAGTTGTTAACCAGGCGTTTATTAATTTCTACGAAGGCAATAACGAAAGAGCTTATTAATAGCTTTAAAGCACATAAAAAAAGCATCTCATTTGAGATGCTTTTTTTTATTGAGTGAAATACTCAAAAAAGATATTTTTTATTTTGAAGCTGCGTATCTTTTTGCAACTTCATTCCAGTTGATTACATTAAAAAATGCATTGATATAATCTGGTCTTCTATTTTGGTAATTTAAATAGTATGCATGTTCCCAAACGTCTATTCCTAAAATTGGAGTTCCTCCACAACCATTAGACATTAAAGGATTGTCTTGATTTGCTGTAGAGCAAACTTCTACTTTACCACCTTTATGAACACACAACCAAGCCCATCCAGAACCAAATTGTGTTGCAGCTGCTTTAGAAAAAGCATCTTTAAAACCATCTACAGAACCAAATTCAGCTTCTATAGCAGCTTTTAATTCTCCAGATAATTCTCCTTTATTAGTTGGATTCATAACTGACCAAAACAACGAGTGGTTAAAAAAACCACCACCATTATTTCTAACAGCTTTGTTGTTCATGTCTAAGTTCGTTAAAATATCCTCAATAGATTTTTCTTCTAAATCAGTTCCAGCTATTGCATTGTTTAAGTTGTTTGTATATCCTTGGTGATGTTTGCTATGGTGAATTTCCATAGTTCTAGCATCAATATGTGGTTCTAACGCATCGTATGCGTATCCTAATTCTGGTAATTGAAAAGCCATAATTATTTGTTTTTGTGATTAAATTTATTGTTTATCAACTCTATGCTGAATTTCTATATTCACAAATTTAGCGGAAATATCTTTGACCAACAACTAGTATTGGTTTTGATTTTTTATGTGGTTATAAAGAAAAATTATAGCCTAATAATTAGCATCTTCAGGATACTTGGCCATAAACGATTCTGCTTTCTCCACCATTTTTGTATTTCCACAGAAAAAAGGAACACGTTGGTGTAACTCTGTAGGTTGTAAATCAAGAATTCTTTGATATCCGTCAGAAGCTTTTCCATTTGCTTGTTCTGCTAAAAAAGACATTGGATTGCATTCGTATAACAAACGTAATTTTCCTTTAGGACCAATTTTACTGGTAGGATATAAATAAATTCCGCCTTTTAACATATTTCTATGAAAGTCTGAAACTAAAGAACCAATATATCTAGAAGTATAAGGTCTATCTTCATTTTCTTCTTGACAATATTTTAAATATTCTTTTACTCCCTGCGGAAAATGGACATAATTTCCTTCGTTGATAGAATAAATTTTTCCAACTTCAGGAAAAGTGATATTAGGATGCGATAAATAAAAAGTTCCAATTGCGGGATTTAATGTAAAACCGTTTACACCTTTTCCTGTTGTAAAAACCAACATGGTAGAGGTTCCGTAGGCAACATATCCAGCGGCAACTTGCTGATTTCCTTTCTGTAAAAAATCTTCTTTTGTAACGGGTGCTCCAATAGGTGAAACTCTTCTATAAATAGAAAAAATAGTTCCAACTGAAATATTTACATCGATGTTAGAAGAACCGTCTAAAGGATCCATCAAAAGCACATATTTATTTTCATTTGCTTTATTTCTTCCCTCAACCACAACGTAATCATCTTCTTCTTCACTTGCAATTCCACACACAATTTCTCTATTGATAATGGTTTGCTTAAACAAGTCGTTAGCCAACACATCTAGTTTTTGTTGCGCTTCTCCTTGAATGTTAATATCTCCTGCAGCACCTGTAACATCTACTAAACCTGCTTTTCTAATTTCATGATTTACTACTTTAGCAGCCAATCTTATGGAGTTAATAATTCTAGATAATTCTCCTGAAGAGTACTTAAAATACATTTGATTCTCGATGATAAATTCTCCGAGAGTCGTATGAGCTTGATTCATGTCAATAAAATATAAATGGTTTACAAATATCGTTTAAATTTGCGTTACTTAAATAAATATTATGAGTTTTATCGTTAGAAAAGGAGAAAAAGAAGACATGAAAAATGTGATGAGGTTAATTAAAGAACTTGCAGCGTTTGAAAAATTACCCAATGAAGTAGAAATTTCAGAAGCTGATTTAATAAAAGACGGATTTTCTGAGCATCCGAAATTTATGACATTTGTTGCAGAAGAAAATAATGAAATTATTGGAGCAACATTATTCTATGAAAGATATTCTACTTGGAAAGGTCGTGTGATTCATTTAGAAGATTTAATTGTAACCGAACAAAAAAGAGGTTTTGGAGTTGGAATGGCTTTGTACACAGCCATATTAAAATACGCTTATGATATGGGTGCAAAAAGAGTTGTATGGGATGTATTAGATTGGAACCAAAATGCAATTGATTTCTACAAAAGTACTGGGGCAAATGTATTAGAAGATTGGCAAGTTGTTCATATGAGAGAAGATGCTTTGAAGAAATTTATTGAAACCAAATAATGAAAATTTTCAAATTTGGAGGAGCTTCTATAAAAAATGCAGAAGGGGTTAAAAATTTAGTTCGAGTATTAAATTTCGAAGGAACTAAAAACACATTTGTCATTGTTTCTGCAATGGGAAAAATGACAAATGCTTTCGAAAAAGTTGTTTATAACTACTTAAATGATGTTTCTGAGTTAAAAAATTCGATAAACCAAATCCAGCTTTTTCATCAACATATTTTATCAGAATTGTTTGAAAGTGAGCATCTAATAAACAATCAGGTAACTCAATTATTTGGACAATTACAAGGTTTTTTAATTCAAAATAAAAACAAAGAGTATAGTTATGTTTATGATCAGGTTGTTTGTTATGGAGAATTATTATCCACAAAAATTGTAAGTGAGTTTTTAAAAGATTCTGAAATTAAAAATAATTGGTTGGATGTTAGAGAAATTATTAAAACAGATTCTAATTTTAGAAATGCATCTGTAAATTGGGAAGAAACACAAATAAATACACAAAAATTAAATCAACAAGAATTATACATTACACAAGGGTTTATTAGCCAAGATGCAAAAGGAAATACAACTACTTTAGGAAGAGAAGGATCTGATTTTACAGCCGGAATTTTAGCCTATTGTTTGCAAGCAGAAAGTGTAACTATTTGGAAAGATGTTGATGGTGTTTTAAATGCAGATCCAAGAGTTTTTCAAGACACTATATTGCTACAACAAATTTCATATCAAGAAGCCATTGAAATGGCTTTTTATGGCGCATCGGTTATACATCCAAAGACAATAAAGCCATTAGAAAATAAAAGAATTCCGTTATATGTTAGGTCTTTTCTAAATTTAGAAAATCCAGGCACAAAAGTTAGTAAAGGAGCTCAGTTAGTGCCTAAAACGAGTTGTTTTATCGTAAAGAAAAATCAAATTTTAGTTTCTATTTCTGCAAAAGATTTTTCTTTTATGGTGGAAAGGAATTTGAGTTATATTTTCGAATTACTGCATCAGTATAAAATAAAAGTGAATTTAATTCAGAATTCGGCCATTAGTTTTTCGGTGTGTATTGAAGACAACTATTCTAATTTTACTCATTTTTATAAAGAGTTAAGTCCTAGTTTTAACGTTAAGTATAATGAAAACGTAACCATGTTTACCATTAGGCACTTTAATTCAGAGTCGATAAAAAAAATCGAAAAAAAAGGAATTTTGCTGTTACAACAAACCAGTAGAGAAACAGTTCAGTTAGTAATCGATGAAAAAAATTAATTATGCTAACTAATATTTTTACATTAAGTTTGTGGTTATGTCAATTTTTAGCGAATGAGTTTAGTAACATCTAAAGAAATTGCAACTGTTTTAGGGGTGTCCAAGTACGGGTTTTTAGGAACTTTTGTTGGATGGATTTTGATGAGGGTTTTAAGCATCTCTGCTATCAATAGGATTTATAATAAACATAAGCACAAAAAAGACTTAGATTTTTTAAACGGAATTTTAGGGGATTTTCAAATTGAATTTGAAATTCCTGACGAAGACTTAAAAAGAATTCCAAAAGAAGGGCCATTTATAACAGTATCAAATCATCCTTTAGGAGGAATAGACGGAATTTTGTTATTAAAACTACTGCTTCAAGAAAGACCAGATTATAAAATAATTGCCAATTTTTTACTGCATAGAATAGAGCCTTTAAAGCCTTATGTTATGCCCGTAAACCCTTTTGAAACACATAAAGACGCGAAGTCTAGTGTTGCTGGAATTAAGAGCGCACTGTTGCATTTAAAAAACGGAAATCCCTTAGGAATTTTTCCTGCTGGAGAAGTTTCTACCTATAGAGATGGAAAATTAATGGTGGATAAACCATGGGAAGAAGGCGCTGTTAGATTAATAAAAAAAGCACAAGTTCCCGTAATTCCAATTTATTTTCATGCAAAAAATAGCAATTTATTTTATGTCTTGTCTAAAATTAGCGATACGTTTAGAACTGCAAAATTACCGTCAGAATTACTCTCTCAGAAACATAGAGTTATAAAGGTAAGAATAGGAAAACCTATTTCTGTTAAAGATCAAGATTCTTATGAAGATATTACTTCTTTCTATGAGTTTATTAGAAGGAAAACGTATATGTTGGCAAATTCTTTTGAGAAAAAAACGCAAAAAATTCTTTCTGCCAAAAACCTTAAACTACCAAAAACCCCAAAAGAGATTATCTCACAAAAAAATGTTCGATATTTTATTAGAGAAATAGAAAATTTAAGGGAAAATGATAAAAGACTGCTAGAAAGTAAAAATTATGAAGTGTTTTTTGCAAGTGCAAAAGAGATTCCAAATTTACTGCAAGAAGTTGGTCGACTTAGAGAAATTACTTTTAGAGATGTTGGTGAAGGAACAAATAAAGCGATAGATTTAGACAAATTCGATAAATATTATCACCATTTATTATTATGGGATATAGAAGCAAACATGCTTGTTGGTGCCTATAGAATGGGACTTGGAAAAGATATTTACAAAAAATACGGTATTGCAGGTTTTTATATTCATACCTTATTTCGTTTTGAACCAGAATTGTATTCTATGATGGAGAATACCATAGAAATGGGAAGAGCGTTTATTGTAAAAGAATATCAACAAAAACCAATGCCTTTATTTTTATTGTGGAAAGGAATTGTGCATGTTACATTGCGTTATCCTGAATATAAATACTTAATGGGAGGCGTTAGTATAAGCAATCAATTTTCAGAATTTTCAAAATCGTTGATGATAGAATTTATGAAATCTCATTATTACGATCCTTATATAGCACAATATATTTTTCCTAAAAAAGAGTTCAAAGTAAAACTAAAAGACGTTGATAAAGACTTTGTTTTTGATGCCACCAAAGCAGACATGCAAAAGTTTGATAAAATTATCGATGAAATTGAGCCAGGTGCATTAAGAATTCCGGTTTTGATAAAAAAATACGTAAAACAAAACGCGCGATTGGTTGCTTTTAACGTAGATCCTAAATTTAACAATGCTGTAGACGGGTTGATGTATATTAGAGTTGCAGATATACCAGACAGTACCGTAAAACCTGTTATGGAAGAATTCCAGGCAGAATTGGAGCGCAAAGCTACAGAGCTTCAAGAGCAACATAAGCCTGCAAACGAATAAGATTTTTTAGATAGAAGCTGTTTTTTTAGTTTTTGTGTAATTAACTGATTGTTAAAGAATATAATGTTTACCGGTCTTAAGGGAGTTTACTTTTCTTCAAATTCAGGAGGTACATGGTCGGTTGCTATTGCGCCTAATACTGATAATAGACGTGCTGTTACTGTAGGTTCTGATGGAAGTTTTTACATTCAAAATCAAACAGGTGACATTAAAAAATACAACATAGGAGCTAATACTTTTTCTACAATTGGTGTTAAACCAGGAGGTTATGATTCTCAAGGAGGCTATAATCAAACGTTATTGTTTAAAGACGGAATGTTTCTATCAGGAGAAGTAAATGGTCATACGTCTATAGATAATGGAGCAAGCTGGAATAATTCTTTGAACGGATATTGGGGTAGTCCAGCTGATGCAGGAACGTATGTGCATTCAGATCATCATGGAATGGGAACATTAGATGGGCAATATGAATTTTGGAGCGCAAATGATGGTGGATTAAACTTTACAACATTTAGTTCTATAAACGATGTTAAACCAACCACAGTTTATAAATCAAATGGTGTAATTGTATCTCAAATATATGATGTTGCTATTACTCCTACTTTATCTCAAGGAGATTACATGCTAGGGTTACAAGATAATGATGGCTTTAGTAAAGAAATGCATAACGGCACAAGACAATGGATTTCTGCTTCTGCAGGAGATGGAGTTACAGTTGCTATCAATTATAACAACCCCTCAATTAGATACTTAGGTGGATTTAATGGTAATTTTCATAAAACTGGAACTGGTTATACTGGGAAATATAATGGTGAGACTAATGGAACAATTCCAGGGGCAGGGCAACTTTGGCCATTAGAAATTCACACTACAGACCCAACAATACTATATGCAGGTGGAGATGATGTGTATAAGATTACAGACCCAAATGCTGCAGCAAGTATAGCAACAGGAGTTACAAATGCTGTAAAATTAAATGCTGGAGCAGGGCTAATAGAAAAAATCTCTACACATGGTAATGGAATTGCTGTTGTTGGAAATGCTACGTCAAAATATTCTAAAGACGCAGGTGCAAATTGGCTAACATTAACAGAGCCAGGAGGAGGTTGGATTAATTCTGTTGATTTTGATCAATCTAATACATCAAACGTGTACGTTACTGTTTCTGGGTATTCAGATGGAAATAAAGTTTTTAAATCTACAGATAGCGGTGCAACCTGGACAAACATTTCTACAGGTTTACCAAATATTGTAATGCATGAAGTTGTATTAAAACAAAACCAAGGAACAGAAATTTTATTTGTTGGAACAGAAATAGGTGTATACTTTAAAAATGGAGCTGACAATTGGAAAAAATTTGGATCAGGTTTACCTAATGTTATTGTAAGAGACATAGACATAAACTATACAGAAGATAAATTGGTTGCTGCCAGTTTTGGAAGAGGTTTATGGCATATTAATATTGCTAATAGTACTTTAGGAATTGATAAAACAGCATTTAATGTTTCTCCTTTTTCTGCATATCCAAGTCCAGTTTTAGACGGAAAGTTAAATTTTAAAGTAGATCAAGCAAATGCTAATTTTGAATATAAAATTTATAATGTTTTAGGTGGAATTGTAGCTGAAGGAAAGAAAGACACAAATTCTGGCACCATTAATGTATCTAAATTACATACAGGAATTTATATGTTAAAAGCATATAAAGACGGAATTGTTTTCCCTACTGTTAAATTTTTAGTTTCTAATAAATAAGTATGAATTTTAAGAACTGTATTTTTCTAATTTTCAGCATTGCATTAGTAGGCTGTAATCAAAAAACACTCACAATTAATTCTTCAGTAAAAAGAATTGTTTACCCGGGAGTTGTTGGCCTTTCACCATCTGTTGAATATAAAATTAGTTTTGAAAGTTCAAGTGATTTTAAAATTGACGCTCTAAAATTAAATACTAACGAGATTAAAGAATTTTCACTTTATGATGAAAGCACAAGAAAATCTATCATTAGTGCTAATTTGTTAAAAAGCGGGAAATATGCGATAAGCTTTAAAGTAAAAAATATTAGAGATATTAAAAAGCCAGAAGAAGCTACGATATTTATTTTATCTAATAATAAAACAATTAAGAAAAAAGGTAAGATAAAAACAATTGAGCCATTAAGACTTCGATAATATTATTTAGAAATAAAAAAGCCAAACAAATGTGTTTGGCTTTTTTTATACGTTTTAAAAATTGATTTAAAACCAACCTTTCTTATTTGTTTGATACATGTAAACAAACTCTTCATCAGATTTTGTTAGATAGATAATTCCTTCAATTAGCGTAATAATCCCCATAGCCCAAGCAGCAATACCACAGGTAATAACCCCTAAAATAAAAGTACAAACTAATATTATAATTCCTTCTTGAGTATATCCTAAAATAAATTTATGAATTCCTAACGGACCAAGAATGATTGCTAAAATACCAGCAATAACTCTTTTACTGGATTCATTTGGAATAGAATTTCCGTTTTCATCTATAACTTGCATGTGTTTCTTTTTAAAGATTGAAATATAAAACTACAAAAAAGAAGCGTCTTTTGGTTCCCAAAGTTCAATTTTATTTCCATCTAAATCTACAATCCAGCCAAATTTTCCATAGTCATATTCTTCAATTTTATCAATAACAGTAACACCTTCTTTTTTTAATTGTTCTAACAATTCAACTAAATTTTCAACTCTATAATTAAACATAAAGTCTTTTTTTGAAGGTTCAAAATAGGTTGTGTCTTTTGCAAACGGACTCCATTGTGTAGAGCATTTATTTCCTTTTTCGTCTTTCCACCAAAAAGTACAGCCCCAATCATCGGTATTAAAACCTAAATACTTTTTGTACCAATCTTTTGTTTCTGACGGATTTGCTGTTTTAAAAAACAAACCACCAATTCCGGTTACTTTTCCTTTTTTCATCTTGTAAAACTTGAGATGTTACAAGTTAGCAAAATTTTTGTTTTATTTTATCTACAATTGTCTGTGCTAGTTTTTGGTTGCTTTCTACTGTCCAACCCGCAACATGAGGAGATAAAATTACATTTTCAGACTGAATTAAATACTTGAAAGCTTTAGGCATTTCAGTTGTAAATAAATTCTCGAAAGATGCTTTTTCATATTCCAACACGTCCAATCCAGCACCTAAAATTTTTCCTTTTTGTAAAGCTTCAACCAAATCTTTGGTAACAACAGATTTTCCTCTTGCCGTATTAAGAAGCCAAAACGGTTTTTTAAACTGATTGATAAACGTTGTGTTTATCATATTTGTGGTTAATGAAGTTTGAGGCGTATGCAAACTCAATACATCTGCGTTTTCTTGAATTTCTTTAAGTGATACTTGTTTGCAGTTTTTATCACCAACGTTCGATTGAATATCATAACACAGTACATCAACATCAAAACCTTTGAGTTTTTTAGCAAACGATTTTCCCATGTTCCCATAACCAATAATTCCAACCGTTTTTCCGTCTAATTCAATCCCGCGATTTTGTTCACGCAACCATTTTCCGTTTCTAACTTCATTATCGGCTTTATTTAATTTATTGAAAAGAGAAAGTAACATTCCCAATGCGTGTTCTCCAACTGCATTTCTATTTCCTTCAGGAGCAGAAATTAAATGCACTTCTTTTTTGGTTGCATAGTTGCAATCTATATTTTCCAATCCTGCACCAACTCTACCAATAAATTTTAGGTTTGTTGCTTTGTCTAAAAATTGTTTATCTATGGTAAAACGACTACGAATGATAATACCATCATAAGTATTAATTTTAGATTCAATTTCATCTTTTGAAGAAGCATAATCTTCGTCATTTGTAAAACCCAACTCATTGAGTTGATTCAATAATAACGGATGATTAGAATCTAAGTGAAGGATTTTCATAAGAAAAGATTGTTATTTTATAACTTACGGTCATTTCTGCGAAGGCAGAAATCTAAAAAAAGACTTTCTATGGATTCCTGCCTTCGCAGGAATGACAACTACTTAATTTAATACTGCTCGCTTTCATTCGGAAAATCTTTGCTTTTTACATCTGCATTGTATTGTTGAAAAGCACTGGTCATATCTGCATATAAATCTAAATACCTACGTAAAAAACGAGGATTAAATTCATGCGTCATTCCCAACATATCGTGAGTAACTAAAACCTGTCCATCAACACCACCACCAGCACCAATTCCAATTACAGGAATTGAAATACTTTCAGCTACTTTTTTCGCTAATTTTGCAGGAACTTTTTCTAATACAATGGCAAAACAGCCAATTTTTTCTAACAACAAAGCATCTTCTAACAATTTATCTGCTTCTTCTTCTTCTTTTGCTCTAACGGTATAAGTCCCGAATTTATAGATAGATTGTGGCGTTAAGCCTAAATGTCCCATTACTGGAATACCAGCATTTAATATTCTTTTAATAGATTCTTTTATTTCTTTTCCTCCTTCTAATTTTACAGCATGTCCGCCAGACTCTTTCATAATTCTAATGGCAGAGCGCAAGGCTTCTTTTGGATCTGATTGATAACTACCAAAAGGCAAATCAACCACCACCAAACTACGCTCTATTCCTCTTACTACTGAACTTGCATGATAAATCATTTGGTCTAAAGTAATAGGCAACGTGGTTTCATGACCCGCCATTACATTAGAGGCAGAATCACCAACTAAAATGACATCAATTCCTGCACCATCTAAAATTTTTGCCATGGTAAAGTCATAGGCAGTTAACATTGATATTTTTTGACCATTAGCTTTCATATCTACTAATGATTTTGTGGTAACTCTCTTATATTGTTTTTTTGCAACAGACATTTTCTATAATTTTATCTCTGGTAAAAATACGTAAATATTCGTATCAAGACTCCTTTTTTTCTTCTAGTTAATCTTCTGTTAATCTTTGAAGAAGAATTTTAAATCTTCATTTATTTGAATAGATTTACTCAACTAATCCTATTTTATCATGAAAAAAATTATAACATTTTTACTTCTAGCAACTCTTACTTTTTCATTGAATGCTCAAAAAAGAGAGGAAACAAAAGCTGTTAGAGTAGCAGTCCAAAACTTTTTTAAAGGATTTCATAAAGGGGATGTTGCGTTGTTAAAAACGACTATTCATAAAGATTTACACTCACAAACTACTTTTATTAATGGTAAAGGTGAAAGTGTTTTACGATCAGATGCGAAAGCATATGAAAGCTTGGTTGCTTTTGCAGAAAAAGTAAAACCAACAGATAATTATTTTGAAAAAATTCTCTCTTATACCATTCATATTGATGGAAATTTAGCTTCTGTTTGGACACCTTATGAGTTTTATAACAACCAAAAATTTAGTCATTGTGGCGCCAATTCTTTTCAGCTTTTTAACAATAATGGCAATTGGGAAATTATCTATATAGTAGATACACGTAGAAAAAACGATTGTAAAGCACCTCAGAAATAGAGGTTATCAAAAACGGAGCTTTAGTTTAAATTGAATATCTTTGATGTTCAGAGTTCAAAATGTCAGAAAATCCAACAAAACATATTTTAAATCCAAATACTTGGATTGATCTATACGCCGATTATTTATTTAATTATGCAGTTGTACGTGTAAATAATAATGATATGGCAAAAGATTTGGTGCAAGAAACTTTTTTTGCAGGATTAAAATCAGCCAAAAATTTTGAAGGAAAAGCAACTGAGAGAACTTGGTTGGTGGCAATACTGAAGCGTAAAATAATCGATTATTATCGTAAAATAAATTCTAAAAAAGGAAAAGCCGAAGTTAGGATGAATTTTTATGAAGATAGTGAAAATGATGGAAGTTGGATTGAAGAACGCGTTCCTCAAACTTGGGGTAATGATGCAGATAAGCTGATAGAAACCACAGAATTAAAATCGGCAATAGATCAATGTATTGATAATTTACCAGAAAAATATGCACTCGTTTTTAGAATGAAAACGATTCAAGAATTTGAAACAGAAGAAATCTGTAAGGAGTTAAATATAACTGCGTCAAATCTTTGGGTTATCATTCATAGAGCAAGAACGCAACTTAGAAAATGTATGGAAGATAACTGGTTTAATAGCTAATATAAAATGGCAAAATTTAGTATAACTTGTGATGAAGCAACAACCATTTGCGACAAAAGTCAATATGGAGAAGCAACATTTTTAGAAAAAATAAAATTAAACCTTCACTTTCTTTTATGCAAAATATGCGGGCTGTACTCGAAACAAAATGCTAAAATGACCAAAATTTATAAGATGAAAGAAACCGATTGTAAAAAAGAACATCGTTGTTTATCTAAAGAAGAAAAAGAGCAGTTGAAAAAAGAACTTCAAGAATTAGAAGGATAGAAAGAATGCATTTTTTACCCGAAAAAATAGAGGACTATGTTGTAAAACATACTCAAAATGAACCTCAAATCTTAAAAGAATTATCTAAAGAAACTTGGCAAAAAGTATTGAATCCAAGAATGTTAAGTGGTGATTTTCAAGGCAGAGTATTGTCTATGCTTTCAAAATTAGTTCAACCTAAAAGCGTTTTAGAAATTGGCACATATACTGGTTATTCTGCGTTGTGTATTGCAGAAGGATTGCATCCAGAAGGGATCATACACACCATAGATAAAAACGAAGAACTGTATAGTTTGCAAGAAAAATATTTTAAAAAATCAGGGTATCAGAATCAGATTCAACAATATGTTGGAAATGCATTAGACATTATTCCAACAATGAATACAACCTTCGATTTGGTGTTTATAGATGCAGACAAATCAAACTATATCAATTACTTTCATTTGATTATGGAGAAGATGAATTCTGGCGGAATTATTTTATCCGATAACGTTTTGTGGAGTGGAAAAGTAATAGAAGAGCTTAACGAAAAAGATATGGATACTAAAGTATTGCTAGCATACAATACACTATTAAATTCTGATGATAGGTTAGAAACTGTTTTGTTACCAATACGAGACGGGTTGACAATTAGTAGAGTAAAGTAGTAGTCATTGCGAACTTAGTGAAGCAATCTTTTTATTAGAAAGAGATTACTTCGTCGAAAAACTCCTCGTAACGACGTTACATATTCCTTTTTACAGGACCCGTAATATCTTCTTTTACCTTATTGATTTCTTCAGCAACATCTTTTGCAATGCTTGTATCAATTCCTTGTTTGTCGGCAGTTTCGTTGATTTCTCTTTTAATATCATTCGTGGCATCTTTTAACTGACGCATTCCTTTTCCAAGACCACGAGCAATTTCCGGAATTTTATCTGCACCAAACAACATCACCACTATCAGACCGATAACAATTATTTCTGGACCACCAATAAATAAAAAATGTGCATTCATACGGATGCAAAGTTAACCATTTCTATAATTAGATTCTAAAAATAAATTGTAATTTAGAATCGCTAACCAAACTATTTTAAAATGATGCTCAAAAAAGTATTCTTTAGCCTCTTGATACTAGCTTTTTTTGCCAATTGTAAAACGGCAAAATTAAACAGAACCATTTCTAAAAAAGTAAATACGCCTTTTTATAAAAATCAATTTACAGGCATTTATATTTATGATATAAAGGCTGACAAGGAAGTCTATAATTACAATGGAGACAAATATTTTACTCCGGCAAGCAACACTAAACTTTTCACCTTATTTACAGGGCTAACCATGTTGCCAGATTCTATTCCAGCTTTTAAATACGCTGTAAATAAAGATACTATTACCATTCAAGGAACAGGAGACCCAACATTTTTGCACAATTATTTTAAAGATAGTACCGCTTTAAAAATGGTAAACACTTATGCAAAAGCAAATTTAATTATCAATAATACAACAGATAAACGTTACGGACCGGGGTGGGCCTGGGAAGATTATGACACCTATTTTAGTCCAGAAAGAAGTGCTTTTCCGATGTATGGAAATGTAGTTACCGTTCAAAATGAAGATTCAATTGTTGTGCAACCATCCTATTATCAACAAAAAATAAAAATTACAGAGGATTTTTATGGAAGAGACGAATACAAAAACAATTTCTATTTTAGAAAAGATAGAAAAAGTGAAACGGAGATTCCGTTTTTGATAGATTCTACTATTGTTGCCTCACTTTGGAATGACATTGCTCCGAATAAAGTTTCTATCATTACATCCTCCGCTTTAAAACCATCAACTGTTGCGTATAGTGTTCCGTCTGACACTTTATACAGACGTATGATGGAAGTAAGCGACAATTTTTTAGCAGAACAAATTTTAATTTTGGCATCTTCTACCTTGTCAGACACATTAAGTTCTTCTAGAGTTAGAAAATACGTATTAGAAAATCAATTAAAAGACTTAAAACAACAACCGCGTTGGGTTGATGGTTCTGGATTGAGCAGGTATAATTTATTTTCTCCTGCCTCTTTGGTAGATGTGTTATCAAGAATGTACAAAATGATTCCTCAAGAACGTTTGTTCCGTTTATTTCCAGTGGGCGGAGAATTCGGAACCATAAAAAATTGGTATGCAGGAAAAGAAAAACCTTATGTGTTTGCCAAAACCGGAACGGTAGGCAACAACCATAATGTTAGTGGTTATTTATTGACAAATTCAGGAAAAGTTTTGGTGTTTAGTTTTATGAACAATCACTTTAAGAAAACCAACGACGAAGTAAGAACTCAAATGCAAACCGCTTTTGAGTGGTTGCGCGATCATTATTAACTATTTTTTAATCAACATCCGTTTAATTTCATTCAACTTCATCAAGGCCTCAATCGGAGTTAAGGTATCAATATTGGTTGATAAAATTTCTTCTTTGATATTTTCTAATAAAGGATCATCCAACTGAAAAAAACTCAATTGCATTTCTTCGTGTTGTACGGTTTTTAAAGTTTCCTTTACTTCTTTATTCGAATGATTTTTCTCTAATTGTTCTAGTATTTTATTTGCTCTATGAATTACCTGAGTTGGCATTCCAGCCAGTTTAGCAACATGAATTCCGAAACTATGATTAGAGCCACCAGCAACCAACTTACGTAAGAAAATAATAGTGTCTTTGAGCTCTTTTACAGAAACATTGAAATTTTTAACACGGCTAAAAGTTTCGGTCATGTCATTTAATTCGTGGTAATGCGTAGCAAATAATGTTTTCGCTTGTGATGGATGTTCATGTAAATATTCTGCAATAGCCCAAGCAATTGAAATTCCGTCATAGGTAGAAGTTCCTCTTCCAATTTCATCTAACAACACCAAACTACGTTCAGAAATATTATTAAGAATAGAAGCAGTTTCGTTCATTTCTACCATAAACGTAGATTCGCCCATCGAAATATTATCGCTTGCACCAACACGTGTAAAAATTTTATCTACCACACCAATTCTAGCATTTTGTGCAGGAACATAACTTCCCATTTGTGCCAACAACACAATCAATGCAGTTTGACGTAATATGGCCGATTTTCCAGACATGTTGGGCCCAGTAATCATAATAATTTGTTGTTGATTTCTATTCAACACCACATCATTTGCAATATACTCTTCGCCAATTGGTAATTGTTTTTCAATCACCGGATGGCGTCCGTTTTTAATTTCTAAATCGGTGCTTTCATCTAAAACCGGACGTACATAATTATTGTCAATCGCAGTTTTAGCAAAAGACAATAAACAATCTAATTTTGCAATTCCGTTTGCGTTTTGCTGAATTGGCTGCACAAAATTGATGATGTATTGAATCAATTTAGCAAAAATTTCTTGCTCTAAAAGTTGAATTTTTTCTTCTGCTCCTAAAATTTTGGTTTCGTATTCCTTCAGTTCTTCTGAAATATAGCGCTCTGCATTTACCAAGGTTTGTTTGCGAATCCACTCTTCAGGAACTTTATCTTTATGGGTATTCCGAACTTCTATATAGTATCCAAACACATTGTTGAACGCAATTTTTAAGCTAGAAATTCCTGTTCTTTCGGTTTCACGAGCTAGCATATTGTCTAAATATTCTTTTCCAGAGGTTGAAATGGCACGTAAATCATCTAACTCTTGTGAAACTCCTTTTGCAATAGCATTTCCTTTATTGATGTTTACCGGAGCATCGTCAAATACCGTTTCAGAAATTTTTGAAATCAATTCTGAACAATTGTTTAATGATTTTCCGATTTGTTTTACAGATGCATTTGTGCTTTTTTCAGCAGCCTCTTTAATCGGAATAATTGCTTGTAAAGAATTTTTTAAGTAGACAACTTCTCTTGGCGAAGCTTTTCCTGTGGCCACTTTAGAAATCAATCGTTCAATATCACTTATTTGTTTGATTTGATAGGTAACGGTTTCAAAGAACTCATCAGAATTGATTAAATAATTAACGGTTTCGTGTCGTTGCTGAATTTCCTCAATATTCTTTAAAGGCAAAGCCAACCAACGCTTTAATAAGCGTCCACCCATGGGCGAAATGGTTGCGTCTATAATATCTAAAAGTGTCACAGAGTTATTAGAAGTTCCGTGGTACAATTCTAAATTACGGACCGTAAATCTATCCATCCAAACATAATGATCTTCAGCAATTCTTGAGATATTTTGAATGTGCGATAATTGTTTGTGTTGTGTTTCCGATAAATAAAACAATACAGCACCTGCAGCTACAATTCCGCTAGATAATTCTTGAATTCCAAAACCTTTTAAACTTTTTACTTTAAAATGATTTTGCAACTTTTCTTGTGCATATTCAGGTTGAAAAACCCAATCATCTAGATAAAATGTATAAAAACGATTTTCAAAAAGTTCTAGAAATTGTTGTTTGTGTCTTTTTTCGACTAATACTTCACTTGGACTGAAATTTTGTAATAATTTATCGATGTATTCAGCATTTCCTTGTGCAACTAAATATTCTCCGGTAGACACATCTAAAAATGAAATTCCGAGTTGTTTTTTTTCAAAATGAATTGCCGCTAAAAAATTATTTGTTTTAGTATTTAATACTTCATCATTCAAAGCAACACCAGGCGTAACCAATTCTGTAACTCCACGTTTTACAATAGTTTTGGTCATTTTAGGATCTTCTAATTGATCACAAATGGCAACACGCATTCCGGCTTTTACCAACTTTGGTAAATAGGTGTTTATGGAGTGATGCGGAAAACCAGCCAAAGCAGTTTCAGTTTCGCTTCCAGCACCTCTTTTTGTCAATGTAATTCCTAAAACATGTGCTGCTTTTTTAGCATCTTCACCAAAGGTTTCGTAAAAATCGCCCACTCTAAACAACAACATGGCATCAGGATATTTTACCTTAATGGCATTATATTGTTTCATTAATGGAGTAACCTTTTTTGTGGTTGCTTTTGCCAAGTCTTTCGGAATTTTTAAATTAGTTTTGCGAAGATAATTATTCGTATATAAAGATAGAACTTTTTATGAGAAAACTAAAAAATAGCGAGTTAGGAAGAATCTCTGTTGATGAATTTAAAGATGTTACTAAAACACCTTTAATTGTAATTCTTGACAATATTAGAAGTTTAAACAACGTGGGTTCTGTTTTTAGAACCTCGGATGCTTTTTTGATTGAAAAAATTTATCTCTGCGGTATTACGGCAACCCCACCAAACAAAGAAATTCATAAAACAGCATTGGGTGCTACAGAATCTGTAGAATGGGAATATGTAAAAGATACCTTAGCATTGGTTGAGAAATTAAAGAAAGAAAATATAAAAGTATTATCCATAGAACAAGCTGAAAACAGCACCATGCTAAACGAGTTTATTCCAGCTAAAAAGCAAAAATATGCTGTTGTGATGGGTAATGAAGTGAAAGGGGTACAACAAGAAGTAGTTTCAGCTTCAGATTTGTGTATTGAAATTCCACAATTAGGCACCAAACACTCTTTGAACATATCAGTAAGTTGTGGTGTTGTATTATGGGATTTGTTTAATAAGTTAAAATAAATTGCTATTAAATACCAATGATTAGTTTCGCAATCCAAAAGTAAATTAGAATTCCAAAAATATCATTACTAGTAGTAATAAATGGCCCAGTTGCAATTGCAGGATCGATTCCTCTTTTATTTAAAAACAAAGGAATGAAAGTTCCTATTAATCCAGCAACAATAATAACCACGATTAGCGAAACAGAAATAGCAAAACCTTTTTGAAGCTCTCCGCTGTATAACCAAATAAATAAAAATAAAAAGATTGCTAAAATTAATCCGTTTAATGAAGCAAGGAGCATTTCTTTTATCAATCTACTATTGATACTTCCTTTTACATCATCGTTTGCTAAACCTTGTACGATAATTGCAGAAGATTGTACTCCAACATTTCCTGCCATAGCGGCAATTAATGGTGTAAAAAAGAATAAGATAGCATCTTCACTAAATAAATCTTGAAACCCCTCCATAATTAAGAAGGCTCCAATACCACCAATAAGACCTAAAAATAACCAAGGAATACGTGCTTTTGTTAAATGGAAAATACTATCATCAGAATCTACATCTTGAGTTAAACCTGCAGCCATTTGGTAATCTTTATCGGCTTCTTCTTTGATCACATCTACGATATCATCAATAGTAATTCTACCTAATAAAACCTCATTGTCATCTACAACCGGAATCGCCTCTAAATCATATTTTCGCATGATATTAGCAACATCTTCTGCTGGGTCACCAACATGAACAGCATCTACCTTTGGAATGTAAATTTCAGAAATATGAGTCCTTGTAGAAGCAACTAATAAATCTTTTAAAGAGAGGCGCCCTTTTAATTGACCAGCATCATTTACAACATAAATAGAATGTACTCGAGTAACTTCTTCTGCCTGAATTCGCATTTCTTTAACACATTTCAGAACATTCCAATTTTCATTTACACTCACCAACTCTTTTGCCATTAAACCACCGGCAGAATTTTCATCATAAGAAAGTAATTCTTCAATTTCTTTGACATGTTCTTCGTCTTCAATTTCAGACATTACGGCCTCTTGCCTTTCTTCAGAAAGTTCTCCAATAATATCTGCAGCATCATCCGAGTCTAGTTCTTCAACTTCTTCAGCAATTTCTTTTGCGGTAAACTGTTCTAATATTTTTTCTCGAATATCTTCATCAAGCTCAATTAAAATCTCAGAAGTTGTTTCGCTATCTAGGAGTTTAATAATATATACCGATTCTTCAAAAGAAACATCTTCTAAAATTTCTGCAATATCTGCATGATGTATTTCTTCAAACAGTTCAATAATCGCTTTATCATTTCCATTTTGGATATGTAATGCAATATCTTCTATAAGCTCTTTTGTGATTTCAAATGCCATTGTTAGCTATTTTTGCAGTCAAATTAATGAATTCTTGAACCGATAATTGCTCAGGGCGTTTCGCAAATATAGGGTCTTCTTTTAACGTATCCGAAAGATTAAAGGATTTTAAACTACCACGCAACATTTTTCTTCGTTGATTGAAACTTGTTTTTACAACTCTAAAAAATAATTTTTCATCTACAGGCAACGTATAGTTTTCTTTTCTGACCAACCTAATTACACCAGAATCTACTTTTGGAGGTGGGTTAAAAACAGAAGGAGGTACAGTAAATAAATATTCTACATCATAAAAAGCTTGTGTTAAAACGGATAAAATTCCGTACACTTTACTTCCTTCTTTTTCTGCAATTCTCTGAGCAACTTCTTTTTGAAACATACCAGCAAATTCTGGTACAAATTCTCTATTTTCTAGCGCTTTAAAAACGATTTGTGTAGAAATATTATAAGGGAAATTACCAATAATTGCCACCTGTTCTTTATTAAAAAGTTGTGTTATTTGTTGCTTTAAAAAATCGCCTTCTAGGATCTTAAATTTTTCTGAAGTTGTGTTTAAGTTTAGGTGCTCTAAAGGAAATGTTTCTTTTAAATAGGTAACAGATTCAGAATCGAGCTCCATGACAGTTACTACTGCTTTTTTTTCTAATAAATACTTTGTTAAAACCCCCATTCCAGGACCAATTTCTAACACATTATTGTATCCTTTTTCAGTTAAAGAATCTGCAATTTTCTTAGCGATTGTTTCATCGGTTAAAAAGTGTTGTCCTAAATGTTTTTTGGCTTTAACGCTCATGTTAATTTTTTACTTCGTTTGAGAAAAACTCGTTTACAATTTTTAATTCTGTCCTAAAAGCCAACATTTTATCTGCAAATTTTTGCATTCCGCCAATACGCAATCTATCAGCATCTTCTTTGTAATAATTGTCTAAATCTTCGCGAGTTTTTGCGCTGTATTGTACAGAATATGTAATTCCGCCCATATCTTCTTCAACCAACACTTGCGTTAATTTTGCTGAGGTAAATTTTCCGGTGGCTAAGACTTCTGGAATGTGGTTATGAATCCATTCTAACCATTCTTCATGAATACTTTGGTCTATGCTTAAAGTTACGTTGTAAATGTACATTTGTATGGTGGTTAATTAACAATATCTCCTCTGAGTTTCCTGTATTTTTTTCTAGCGTCAACTAAATAAATACTCGACGGATGCTCAAAAATAATCTTTTGATAGTATTCAGAAGCTTTTTCGGTATTAATTAATTGATTTAGATAAATTTCTGCAATTTGATAGATAGAATCATCAACAAAAATTCCGTCTTTATCTAGTGCAATAATTTGAGTATAGTTGTTGATTGCTTTTTGAAATTGTTTTGTTTTTGAAAACAAATCTGCTTGTTTAAACAATGCTTCATCTTCAATTTTTTGCCCTTTATAATCTCTAATTACTTTTTGTAAGGTGTCTATTGCTTGTGTGTTTTTATTTTGAAAGGCTAATAAATCGGCCTTAGCATATAACTGTAAACCAATGTCTAACGAATCTTTGGGTTGATTGTCTGAAATGATTAAAAACAAATCCAATGCATCGTTTGCAATTAGTTGTGTAGTTGATGCTTTTAACACTTTTAATTGGGCAAATGCCCATTTAAAATCGTTTTTAAAATAAGAAGTTTGCGCAACCTTAAATCGAGCTTGTTGAGCCAACGGATGATTTTTAATGCTCGTTTGTACTTGAGAAAAGTAAATCAATGCTTTGTTGTAATTTCCAATAAACACATGAACATCGCCCAATTTTAATTTAATTTCTGCTTTTTCAAATTTTGATTTTGCAATATCCATTGCATGTGTTAACACAGTAATTGCTTGCTCGGGTTTGTTTTTTTTATAGGTTAAAAACTCTGCATATGCTAACTGAATTTTTAATGTCGCAGAATTTTTGCCATAACGAGTAAAAATAGCATCAAAAAGAGATTCAATATTTTCTTGATTTGTTGCTATTGCAATTTTTACTGTATATAAATTCGCAATTAAGATTTGATCTATAAATGGACTTTTTTCTAAAATAAAATCAAAACATTTTTTAGCAGTATCAAATGCGCTGTTGTTGTAAGAATTGTACCCTAAATCTATAATGTTTACAATGTATGCTGGATTTCTGTTGTACAATGCTTTTTCTTGAATGAGCGCTTTTTCATATTCTTTTTGTTGTATAAAAAGCCAACTTAACAACTGATTCCAAACATTTTTAGGATTGCTAACCGATTTTTTAATCAGTGCTTTTTTAAACAGGATATTGTTGTTGTTTACTGGGTCATCTGTAATATATCTGCTTGTAAAACGTTGTACGGTATTTAAATAATCTTCATTTTTATCAATCAAATCAATATAAGAGGTAAACATCTTTTCAAATGCTCCTTTTTCACCATAAATTTGAGCAATTTGAAATTGATAATTTGCATTTGGGTTGTAGCGCATTGTTTCTTGATACGCTAAAATTGCATAATCCAACAAAGCATTGTCATTAAATAATCGACCAATAAACCCACCCATCCCGTTATTTGTTTTTATTGAGTTTATGGCTTTGTCATAATATATTTTTGCGGTTTCCTTTTGTTGTTGTTTTTCGTAATTATAACCCAACTCAACATTTAAATAAGAATGTTTTGGGTATGTAATTAAACGCTGCTTTAATAACTTTTCAACCGTTTCAAATTGCGATGTTTCTTGGTAAGAACTAACCAGCCTTTTTAAATAAGTAGTGTTGTAAGGGTTTTTTGTGTAAAGAACTTTAAAGATCTGTATCGCTTTTTCATAGGCTCCATCTCTATAATATCTTTCTGCCAACATATAGTCGTTTTGCCCATAACTTAAAGAGCTAATGAAGATAAAAAATAGAATAATGGTGTTTTTCATGGTATTCAAAGATAAGAACAAGAACGTTAAATTTTTATTAAATCAGATGATTTCTGTAAATGCATTGTAACATTTTGGCACAAAACTTGTCTATTAGATATAAGAACTAACAAAATTTGAAATTATGAGCGAATTAACTAAACAATACGAACAAGCAAAAAACAACTCTAAAGTGTTTATGCAAAACGGACAAATAGGTGCGTATTTAAATGCATTATTAGAAATGAATAAATATAAAAGATTAATGGTTGCAGTTGTTGCAAACTAAAAAGTAAGTTTTAAGAGGCCTCAAAACTTACTTGATTATTCTTTTATTGATTGTTGTTTTTAATCAATCATATCAAAACCACAATAAGGCACTAAAGCATCCGGAATTTTAATTCCATTTTCGGTTTGATAGTTTTCTAAGATTCCTGCCAAAACTCTCGGTAACGCAAGAGAACTCCCGTTTAATGTATGTGCTAACTGACTTTTCCCTTCTTTATTTTTAAAACGCAGCTTTAATCTATTTGCTTGATAGGTTTCAAAATTTGAAGCTGAACTAATTTCCAACCATCTATCTTGTGCTGTAGAAAACACTTCAAAGTCGAATGTTAATGCAGAAGTAAATCCTGTATCACCTCCACACAAACGTAAAATTCTGTAAGGCAATTTTAAGTCTCTTAAAATACCTTTGATATGCTCTACCATTTCATTTAAAGCCTGGTATGAATTATCAGGATGTTCTATTCTTACAATTTCTACTTTATCAAATTGATGCAATCTGTTTAAACCTCGAACATGTGCGCCATAACTTCCTGCTTCTCTTCTAAAACAAGGTGTGTATCCGGTACATGTAATTGGAAAATCAGTTTCAGTAATTAAGTCTCCTCTAAACATATTGGTTATTGGAACTTCGGCAGTCGGAATTAAATATAAATCATCTACTGCTGCATGATACATTTGCCCATCTTTATCTGGCAATTGCCCAGTTGCAGTAGCAGATTCTGTATTTACTAAATGTGGAACTTGGTATTCTTTATAACCAGCTTCAATATTTTTATCTAAAAAATAGTTGATTAAGGCACGTTGTAGCCTTGCTCCCTTTCCTTTATACACTGGAAAACCAGCACCGGTAATTTTGGTTCCTAATTCAAAATCTATGATGTCATATTTTTTCGCTAATTCCCAATGAGGTAAAGCATTTTTTCCTAAAGCTGGAATTGCGCCTTCAAAAAAAACAATTTCATTATCTTCTTCAGATTTTCCAGCTTTTACAGATGTATGAGGCACATTCGGAATTTGATATAACAACTCTTGCAAGTTGTTTGAAAAAGTATTCAATTGCTCAGTTAACGCTTTAGATTGCTCTTTAAGTTGTGTGGTTTTTTCCTTCAATAGGGTTGCTTTTTGAGCTTGCCCTGATTTAAAGAGCTCTCCTATTTCTCTCGAAAAAGTATTAGATTCTGCTAAAATAGTGTCTAAAGAAGTTTGTGTGTTTCTACGATTTTCATCAGTAGCTAATACCTCTGAAATTATACTTTCTGCATTTGTAAAATTTCGTTTTTCTAAACCTTCTAAAACAGCTTGTTTGTTGTCTCTAATATACTGAACCTGTAACATCTTTAAAATTTTTAAGAGTCACAAAGATACAGCAAGTACAACAATTTACCAATGCCTTTTAGAGATTGTTTTCGATGTAGTTTAGTGCAATTTTTTCATCTTCTTTTAGCTGCAAGATTAACTTTTCAACTGAGTCAAATTTTTCTTCATCTCTTAAGAAAAATAAAATTTCTACAGTTAAATCTTTAGTATAAAGATTTTCTTTAAAATCAAAAAAATGAATTTCGATAGTTTGGTGCTTTCCTTCAATAGTTGGTCTAAAACCAATATTCATCATGCCAAAAATAGTTTTAGTGCCAATCATTGATTTTACTAGATAAACACCTGTTTTTGGAATTAATTTATATGCTTCTTTGATGCTTAAATTTGCAGTCGGAAAACCAATTTTACCTCCTAGTTGTTTGCCATTTATTACCGTTCCGCTTAACATAAAATTATAGCCCAAATATTTGTTAGCTGTTTTTATGTTTTTTTCTGATAATGCTTTTCTAATTTTTGTTGAGCTTACAGCAACATCATTAATGTCTTGTGCAGGAATTTCTTCAACAGTAAAATTATATAAATGACTATATTCTGTAAGTTGTTCTAAGTTCCCTTCTCTATTTTTTCCAAAATGATGATCGTATCCAATAATTAATTTTGAAGTGTTTAATTGATTTACTAAAATTTTTCTTACAAAATCTAAGGCTGTTAATCTTGAAAAGGCAATGCTAAATGGGTGAATAATTAAGAAATCCAGACCGGTTTTCGATAACAAATGAGCTCTTTCATCAATTGTGTTAATTAATTCTATTGAAGCATCTTTTTGCAAAACCATTCTAGGATGGGGGAAAAACGTTAGCAAAACAGATTTTTTACCTAGCTTTTTTGCCGTTTTTACCACTTGCTCTATTATTTTTTGATGACCAATATGAACTCCATCAAAAGTACCAATGGTTACAACCGTTTTTTCTGTATGATGATAATTAGAAAGAGAATGGATTATTTCCAATTGATATAAGATTTCTGCAAAGTTACGATTTGACTTTTTGTTTCAAAGGAAATTATCAAAGAAAACAACATTGTTAAATTTTCAATATCAAATAAAAAAAATGGCAAATGTTTAAATTTTAGCTTACTTCTTTAACTAATTCAAAAAAAATTGTACTTTGCGCAATAGATAACAAATATTTTACATTATGAAAAAACTATTACTTGTTGCATTTGCAACGTTTACTAGCGTAATTATGTTCGCTCAGACTACCGTCTCAGGAACAGTGATAGACGCTTCTGGCGAACCTTTACCAGGCGCCAACATTAAAGTTGAAAGAAAATCAGTAGGTACAAGTACAGATTTTGACGGGAAATTTACAATGAAAGTAACGGATATTCCGCCTTTTAATATTGAAATTTCTATGTTGGGTTATAAAACTCAAAAAGTTGCAATCTCAAAAAATAACCAAGATGTATCGGTGACTTTAATTGAAAATGCTACTTCTTTAGATGAGGTAGTAGTATCTGCATCTCGTACACCAGAGCGTATTATGGAGTCTCCGGTTACAGTAGAAAGAATGGATATTAGAGAAATTAGAAATACGTCTTCTCCTTCTTTTTATGATGGTTTAGAAAACCTTAAAGGAGTAGATATTAATTCAAACAGTTTAACATTCAAATCTGTGAATACTCGTGGGTTTGCTACTTTTGCAAATGAGCGTTTTATGCAATTGGTTGACGGAATGGACAATTCTTCTCCAGCATTGAACTTTGCGCTTGGTAACTTATTAGGAATGTCTGAACTTGATGTGAAGACTGTTGAATTATTACCAGGTGCTTCTTCTGCATTGTATGGAGCGAATGCATTTAATGGGATCATGTTCATGACAAGTAAATCGCCTTTCGATAGCCAAGGAATTAGCTATGTAATGAAAACAGGAATGACAACTCAAGATGCTGCCGGAACTAACGAGTATGTAGATACTAGTATTAGAATGGCATATGCTTTTTCAGATTATTTTGCAGCAAAAGCAACATTGTCTTACTTAAAAGGGACAGAATGGTTTGCTGTAGATTATAGAGATGAATTAAATCCTGCTTCTACAAGTCATGCTGGAAATCCAAATTATAACGGATTAAATGTGTATGGAGATGAAGTTTCTGCGAACATCAAAGGTGTTGCGGGTAAAATTCCAGGGTTCCCTCCTGCATTAGCAGCATTAGTACCAAATGTAAATGTAAGTAGAACAGGGTATACAGATAATGATTTAATGGACAATAACGCAAAAAGTGTAAAATTAGGATTGTCTTTAAATTATAGACCTTTTGGAAATGATCGTTTGGAAGTAATTTGGAATTCTAAATACGGAACAGGAAACACCATTTATCAAGGACAAAACAGATATAATATTAAAAACTTCTATTTATCACAACATAAATTGGAATTCCGTGGGAAAAACTTTTTCGTTAGAGGTTATGTAACTCAAGAAGATGCAGGAGATTCATTTGATACTCGTTTTGCAGCTATTAATATTAATAGATCTTGGAAATCAGATTCTCAATGGTTTGGTCAATATACAGGGGCTTATGCACAAGCGTTTGCGGGATTAATTCCGGGTGTACCAGCGGGTAATTCTGCTGCAGCACATGCAACTGGTAGAGCCGTTGCAGACACTGGGCGTTTAGTACCTGGATCTGCAGGATTTAATGCTTCAAAAGCAATTATTACAAATGATCCAAATTTAACTACGGGGTCAAAATTTGTTGATAATACGAAGTTATATCATGCAGATGCTAACTTAAACCTAAGAGATTATATCGATTTTGCAGACATTCAAGTAGGGGGTTCATTTAGAAAATATTCTTTAAATTCTTATGGAACTATCTTTACAGATTACGATGGTGCAATCAATTATAACGAATATGGTGCATATGTTCAGATTCAAGATAAATTCATGGAGGATCGTTTAAAAGTTACTGCTTCTGGAAGATATGATAAAGCACAAAACTTTAAAGGAAATGTTTCTCCAAGACTATCCTTATCTTATGCAGCAGGAGAAGACAGAAATCACAATTTTAGAGCTTCTATACAAACTGGATTTAGAAACCCAACCACTCAAGATCAATATATTGGTTTAGATGCTGGAGCAGGAATCTTAGTTGGTACGGCACCAGATAATATTAGTAGATACAGATCTCAACCTTATAGTTTAGGAATTAACCCAGCATTAGCAGGATATATTAATGCGGTAACCGGAGGAACAAGTGCTATTGGAACTACGAAAGTTTTAACAGGAACTTCTGCATATAATAATTCTTGGACAGCAAGTTCTGTACAAGCTTTTGTTGCAGGCGGAGGTACAAACCCAGGGCTTTTAAAGAAATCTGATATAGAGTTTGTAAAACCAGAACATGTAACTGCTTTTGAAGTTGGTTATAGAGGAATCATTGAAGGATTTACCATAGATTTAAATGCTTACTACAATAAATATAAAGACTTTATCGCAAGTGAAAATGTTGTTGCACCATTATATGGTAGTGTTGCTATGAATGATGCTGTTGATATCGGTCCGGCTGTTGGTTCTCCAACTCCAGTTCCTACACCACTAGCATTAATTGCTTTGCAAAGTGGAGATTATAAAGGGGTAGCTTTTGATTCAAATTCAGATGCGGATATTACTTCTTCAGGTGCAGGTGTTAGTATTGCTACTAAAATTTTCAATGATTTTGATCTTAGTTTTAATTATGCCTATGCTAATTTTAGTTCTAAAGGAGCAAGCAATCCAGATTTTGAGGCAGGGTTCAATACACCAGAGCATAAATTTAAAATGCAATTTGGTAAATCTGATTTATTTAAAAATTTAGGTTTTAATGTGAACTTTAGATGGCAAGATGCTTTCTTATGGGAGTCTGCTTTCTATGATGGAATGGTAGATGCTAGATCAGTAATTGATGCTCAAGTAAATTTTAGAATGCCAAAATGGAAATCTACTTTAAAAGTAGGTGGAGCAAACTTAGGCGGTAAAGAGTATTTTAGTGCACCAGGTGTTGGAGCAATTGGTTCTCAATACTATGTATCTTGGACAATCAATCCATAATATTATACAATAAAATAGAAAAGCCTTTTGAGAAATCAAAAGGCTTTTTTATTTCCGAATTTATATATAAAGTACAAAAAAACCTCTTAGAATTCTAAGAGGTTTTTTATCTATTTAAAATGTTTATTTATCCTTTTAAACTTGCGCTTAAATATTCTCTATTCATACGAGCAATGTTTTCTAAAGAAATTCCTTTCGGGCATTCAATTTCACATGCTCCAGTATTTGTACAGTTTCCGAAACCTTCGGCATCCATTTGAGCAACCATGTTTAAAACACGATCTGCGGCTTCAACCTGACCTTGAGGTAGTAATGCGTATTGAGAAACTTTAGCTCCAACAAACAACATGGCAGAAGAGTTTTTACATGTTGCTACACAAGCACCACACCCAATACAAGCTGCTGCATCCATCGCTTCATCTGCAGCGTGTTTGGAAATTGGAATTGCATTAGCGTCTTGTGTATTACCTGAAGTGTTTACAGAAATAAATCCACCAGCTTGTTGTATGCGTTCAAAAGAACTTCTATCAACAACTAAGTCTTTTATCACCGGAAATGCTTTAGCTCTAAAAGGCTCAATAGTAATAGTGTCACCGTCTTTAAACATACGCATGTGTAATTGACAAGTTGTAACTCCTCTATCGGGTCCATGAGCTTCTCCGTTAATGTACATAGAGCACATACCACAAATTCCCTCTCTACAATCATGATCAAAAGCTACAGGCTCTTCACCAGTATTTACCAATTGCTCATTTAGAACGTCCATCATTTCTAAAAAAGACATGTGTTCTGAAATATCAGTCACTTTGTAATCAACCATTAGACCCTTAGTTTTTGAGTCTTTTTGTCTCCAAATTTTAAGTGTTAAATTCATAATGTCTTAATTATTTGTATGAACGTTGTTTTAGTTCAATATCATTAAATTTTAATTCTTCTTTGTGTAAAACTGCATTAGCAGGTTCCCCTTTGTATTCCCAAGCAGCAACGTATGCATAATTTTTGTCATCACGTTTTGCTTCTCCTTTTTGAGGGCCAGACTCTTCTGCAGATTCTTCTCTAAAGTGACCTCCACAAGACTCATTTCTGTTTAAAGCATCTTTAGCAAACAATTCTCCTAATTCTAAAAAATCAGCAACTCTTCCAGCTTTTGCTAATTCCTCATTAAACTCTTTATCTCCTCCAGGTACAGAAACCTCTTTCCAGAATTCAGCTCTTAATTCAGCAATCTCTTTAATCGCTTCTTCTAAGTTTTTAGCATTTCTAGACATACCACATTTATTCCACATGATATTTCCTAGTTTTTTATGGAAATAATCTACAGATTTCGTTCCTTTATTATTGATAAAGAAATTAATACGATCTGAGACTTCTTTTTCAGCGGTTTCAAATTCTGGCAAATCAGTTGAAATTTTACCAGTTCTAATATCGTCTGCTAAATAATCTCCAATGGTATAAGGTAGTACGAAATACCCATCAGCCAATCCTTGCATTAATGCAGAAGCTCCTAATCTATTTGCACCATGGTCAGAGAAATTTGCCTCACCAATACAATAACAACCCGGAATGGTTGTCATTAAATTGTAATCAACCCAAACACCACCCATTGTGTAATGTACCGCAGGATAAATCATCATCGGTGTTTTGTAAGGATTTTCATCTACAATTTTCTCATACATTTGGAATAAATTCCCGTATTTTTCCTCTACTATTTTTTGTCCTAATTCGTAAATTTTAGCATCCGAAGGGTTTGAAATATTATGAATCTTCGCTTGCTCTATTCCATATCTCGTAATTGCTGATGCAAAATCTAAATACACAGCCTCACCAGTAGCATTAACGCCATATCCAGCATCACAACGTTCTTTAGCTGCCCTAGAAGCAACATCACGAGGTACTAAGTTACCAAAAGCAGGATAGCGTCTTTCTAAATAATAATCTCTTTCGTCTTCAGATAAATCTGTAGGTTTTTTTCTGCCTTCTCTAATGGCTTTTACATCCTCTAAATTCTTTGGAACCCATATCCTACCATCATTTCTTAATGACTCTGACATCAATGTTAATTTCGATTGATAATCTCCAGAACGCGGAATACAAGTTGGGTGAATTTGTGTATAACAAGGATTTGCAAAATAAGCTCCTTTTTTATGAATTTTCCATGCGGCTGTTGCATTAGAACCCATCGCATTTGTTGATAAGAAATATACATTTCCATATCCTCCAGAAGCAATTACTACCGCATGCGCAGAATGACGCTCAATCTCTCCTGTTACTAAATTTCTTGCAATAATCCCTCTTGCTTTTCCATCAACAATTACCACATCTAACATTTCATGTCTGTTAAACATTTCAATCTTACCACGAGCAATTTGTCTGTTCATTGCAGAATAAGCTCCTAATAATAATTGCTGACCAGTTTGTCCTTTGGCATAAAAAGTTCTAGAAACTAAAACACCACCAAAAGAACGGTTGTCTAACAATCCACCATAATCACGTGCAAAAGGAACTCCTTGAGCAACACATTGATCAATAATGTTTGCAGAAACTTCAGCCAAACGATATACGTTTGCTTCTCTAGATCGATAATCTCCTCCTTTTACAGTATCGTAAAACAATCTGTAGTTAGAGTCTCCATCTCCTTGATAATTTTTTGCAGCATTGATTCCTCCTTGTGCAGCAATTGAGTGTGCTCTACGAGGAGAATCTTGATATGCAAATGCTTTTACATTGTATCCTAATTCTGCTAAAGTTGCAGAAGCAGAACCTCCAGCTAAACCTGTACCCACCACAATAACATCAATATGACGTTTGTTGGCAGGATTGACTAAGTTAATTTTATCTTTATATGTTGTCCATTTATCCTTAATTGGACCTTCTGGTACTTTTGAATCTAAAGCCATAGTTTTTTAAGATTAATGGTTAAAGTGATGAAATAATGCAATAACGATAAATCCTAACGGGATTAAGATTGCATATAATTTACCAAAAGTTTTCAACCCTTTAGTATATTTATTATTTGCTCCAACTGATTGGAAAGCAGAATCAAATCCGTGTAATAAGTGTAAAGCTAAAAACACAAATGCCACAATATAGACGCCAACTCTTGCTGGGTTTACAAATTTTTCTTGCAACTCATGAAAATAGCGTAATTGTCCATTGTGCATTCCAGACCAATCACCTTGGATAAATTTGGTGTTGATTTCTGGAAACCAAAAATCAATAAAATGCAATACAATAAAAGCTAAAATTGCTAAACCCGTCCAAATCATATTTCTACTCATCCAAGTAGAGTTTGCAGCACCATTATTTTTAGCATATTTAATTGCTCTGGCATTATTGTTTTTTATTTCTAAAACAAAACCCATTACAAAATGAAAAACAACCCCAAAAATTAAAACAGGTTGTAGCGCATATTGAATTAATGCATTTGTTCCCATAAAGTGAGACAACTTATTAAAAGTTGCACCATTATTTGGGAATATTGAAGTTACGTTTATTACAAAATGTTGCAATAAGAAAAACATAAGAAAGAAAGCCGAAAGCGCCATGGCAAACTTTCTAGCGATCGAAGAATTTAAGATTCCGCTCATTTTTTATTAGTTAAGAATTGGCACAAATTTACGCTTATTGATATGTTTAAGCAAACAACTTTTTTGTTTTCTGTGGTATTTAGAACTTGTTTAAATAATTGTTGTTAGAATTTACCAAACACTTCTCATTTTTCCATTTTCCTTTAAGGGATTTTTTAGGGATAAGTTTGTTGTCACAAGTAAGATAATTTTTTGAATTCTTGCCAATTAGATTGTGAGAATAGGATACTTGAAGCTAAAAGAAAATAAAAAATCAGTACTCTTTTCATGAGATAAAAGTACTGATTTCTATAAGTTGTTACCATGAAAGATAACAGTTTATTTTACTTCTAGTGTTTGTTCTTCTGTTCCTACTTTTATAGTATATTTTCCTTTAGGTAAATAATAAACACCATTCTGTGCCGCATTTAATTTTCCTTTGTTGTTTGCTTTTTCATAATCTCTTTTTCCGCTTTTAGAAAAAGAAACATCATAGTTGATGGTATTAAAACCTTTGTCTAAACTTACCACAAAATAATTTACCAAAACTTTTCCAGCATACACAGAAACTGTATTTTTTCTAGCTGAATTAGAGAATACTTTAATTGCTACATCTGGAGTAGCAGGTGAAGACCATTGACTCCAAGAACTTCCCCAGCGCGGTGAAGAACGAATAGGGTCGATAGTAAATATATGAGTAGTTTTTGAGCTGTAAGAATCAAAGTTTTGCAAATTTGCAATGTTTGCTTTGTAGATACTTCTACCATGTGTTCCAACAACTAAATCATTTTCTCTTTCTTGAATTACTAAGTCGTGCACAGCAACATTTGGAAAACCATGACTAAAAGGATGCCACGAACCTCCATTGTTAAATGTAGCATACAATCCGTTATCTGTACCTACATACAATAACTTCTCGTTTTTTGAGTCTTCTTTAATTACATTAACGGCAGAAGTCGGAATATTCTTTCCAATATTTTCCCAAGTTTCTCCGTAATTATCAGACATAAATACATAAGATGTAAAATCATCAGATCTATAACCATTTAATGTAGCATACACTCTTTCTTTTTTAAATTTCGAGGCAATTACTCTACTTACCCATAACTCTTTTGGTAAATTCCCAGTAATGTTTTTCCATGAAACCCCACCATCTTTTGTAATATGAATCAATCCATCATCAGATCCAGTATAAATCAACCCAAATTGAAATGGACTTTCAGAAATGGTTGCTAATGTTCCGTAAGGAACATTTCCTTTTTTACCACCCGTTGTTAAATCATTTGAAACAACTTCGAATGTTGCCCCTTGATCCATAGAACGCAATAATTTATTTGCGCCCATGTATAAAATATCTTGATTGTGTTTTGATAATAAAATAGGAGTTTGCCAATTATAACGATAAGGAGAATCTCCTAGTTCATGCTTAGGATGAATAGAAATACGTTTTCCGGTTTTTAAATTTAAACGGAAATAATAACCAAATTGTGAACCAGAATACACTGTTTCATTGTCTCTAGTATCTACCTCAACCTGCATTCCGTCTCCGCCGCCAATTCTTTTGTAAGCATAGCTTCCGCTACCTTTCCAGCCAGTAGAAAAACGATAGTTATTCGGTCCATACCAAACACCATTGTCTTGCAATCCACCATATACATTGTATGGTTTTTTATTATCTACGGCAATGGCATAGAATTGCCCAACAGCGTGTGGGTTGTTTTTTGACCAGTTTTTACCATCGTCAAAAGTAATATTGATTCCACCATCGTTTCCGTTTACAATATGTCCTAATTTATTAGGGTTTACCCAAAGAGCTTGATGATCTGAATGCACACCTGCGCCACCAATATTTTGAAAACTTTTTCCACCATCATCAGATTTTAATAAAGGAACACCACCGATATATACTTTATTTTGATCCATTTCACTAACCCCCATAATACCGAAGTAATACCCATAAGAACTATACACACCATCTAAATACCCATTGTGTGTTTTTTTCCAAGTTTTTCCTCCATTGGTAGATTTATACAATTCTGCACCAATTACAGGTGAATCAAATAGCATAGAATTAGCGTCTTCTAAATAAGAAGCTAAGTGACTTGGTTTCAGGTCTCCTTTATTTACTGCTGCTTTTACAGAGGTAGCTGTTTCTTTACTATCAAAACGATTGCTACGTAAATAGGTATTTAGTTCTTTGTTGTCTAATTTCATAAAATCTGCAACAGACATGGTTTTAAAATCATCTTTTTGAATTCCGCTACCTGGCTTTTTAGGTGTTTCAGGTCTTCTAAATTGATTGTCTAAAAAAGCATATACAATATTATCATTAAACGCAGCTAAACCTATTCTACCAACACCAGTACCAATTGGAAAGCCATTGCCTTTAGTGGTCATTTTTGTCCAAGAACTACCTGCATCGGTACTTTTGTATATGGCAGACCCATTCCCGTCACCATCAAAGTCCCAAGCACTACGTATTCTTTCCCAAGATGCAGCATATAAAATATTAGAATTGGTAGGCGATACACTAATGTCAATCACACCTGTCATATCATCAATAAAAAGAACATTTTTCCATGTTTTTCCTCCGTCAGAAGTTTTATAAATTCCACGTTGTTTGTTTTTTGAATACAAATGCCCAATGGCTCCAACGATTACTTCGTCCGGATTGTTTTTATTGATAATCATTCTACCAATGTGTTGTGAGTCAGTTAAACCAACATTTTCCCATGTTTTTCCTTTATCGGTAGATTTTAAAATTCCGATTCCTGAATATGAAGAACGAGAAGAATTACTTTCACCAGTTCCAACCCAAATGGTTCCATTTTTCCAGTCAATGGCAATATCACCAACGTTTTGTGTAGGCGAATTGTCCATTACAGGTGTAAAAGAAGTACCGTTGTTGTTTGTGTACCATAAACCTCCCGAGGCATACCCCACATAAAATTCGTTGGTATTGTTAGGGTTTACATCGATATCTACAACACGACCACTCATAATTGTGGGTCCAATGTTTGTGAATTCGATGTTTTTTACAAGAGAGTTTTTTGTTAAATTTTCTTTTTGATTTAAAGCTTCTTCAATTTGATTCGCTGTTGTTTGGGCAAAAATTAGTGTTGTTGACAACAATAAAATTGCAAAAAAGGCTGTGGTTAGTTTTTTCATGAGTTCTTAAATTTGGTGTGTCAAGTTACTACATGTAAAAGAGATAACAAAAACTTTTTCTTTAAGTTTTTTAGATTTAACATCTGAACCTAATTTCCAAAAGAATTCAACGTATCTTTGCAGAAATTCTTAAATGACAATCCCTCTACAGGTCATTTTATAAAACATAAGTATGTCATTTCAATCATTAGGACTAAACAACGCTTTATTAAAAGCTGTTGAAAAGCAAGGTTATAAAACTCCATCTCCAATTCAAATAAAAGCAATTCCTTTAATTTTAGAAGGAAAAGACGTGTTGGCTTCAGCCCAAACAGGTACTGGAAAAACAGCAGGATTTACCTTGCCAATGCTACAGATTTTAGACGAGACAAGACATCCAAAATTTAGACCTATTAGAGCCTTAGTTTTAACTCCGACTAGAGAATTAGCGGCACAAGTTTATGATAATGTTAGAGATTATGGTGCCTATTTAAATATGAAATCTACGGTAGTTTTTGGTGGTGTAAAAGCCAAAGCTCAAATCGCAACATTGAGACAAGGAATAGATGTTTTGGTAGCAACGCCTGGTAGGTTGTTAGATTTAGAGAGTCAAAAAGCGCTGTCTTTAAAAAGAATTGAAATTTTAGTATTGGACGAAGCAGACAGAATGCTCGATATGGGGTTCTTAAGGGATATTAAAAAGATTATGAGTTTGATGCCAGCAAAGCGTCAAAATTTATTGTTTTCTGCTACTTTTTCTAAAGAAATAAAAGAATTAGCTGCTGGAATACTTCACAATCCTATTTTGGTAGAAGCAACACCTCAGAATTCTACGGCAGAAAAAGTTGAGCAAAAAGTATATCGTGTAGATAAAGGAAAAAAAACAGAATTAATTACAAAATTAATTTCTGATGGAAACTGGAAGCAAGTATTGGTTTTTACTAGAACAAAGCACGGCGCAAATAAGCTCACAAAAAAATTAGTTGCTAGTAAGATTTCAGCCGCTGCAATTCATGGAAACAAAAGTCAGGGAGCTCGTACAAAAGCATTGGCAGAATTTAAAACCAATGACATTCGAGTTCTTGTAGCAACAGATATTGCGGCACGTGGTTTAGACATCCCTTTGTTGCCACATGTTATTAATTTTGAATTGCCAAATATTCCTGAAGATTATGTACATAGAATAGGTAGAACTGGTAGAGCGGGTGCAAAAGGAGAGGCATTGTCTTTAGTGTGTATTGAAGAAATGGAATATGTACGACAAATAGAAAATGTATTAGGGCATAAATTAAAGACAAATGTACTAGAAGGTTTTGAGCCTACAAATACTACAGAGCCAGGAAAGAAAAAAACGAATCCGCCTAAGAAGAAAAACCATACACCTAGAAATCATTCTAAAAAGCCAACGAATAATAACAATAGAAAAAGAAACGACAATCGTTCTTCTAGAAGAGAAGGTAGTAAAAGAAGATAGTTTTATAAAATCAAAAACGCCTATCAAATTAATTGATAGGCGTTTCTTAATAAAAAAAAGTTTATATCTTAGATAACTTTAACGTTAACTGCGTTCATTCCTTTTCTACCTTCTTGTAAGTCAAATTCTACATCATCACCTTCTCTAATCTCATCGATTAATCCAGAAATGTGTACAAAATGTTCTTTGTTTGTGTCTTCTTCAGTGATGAAACCAAATCCTTTAGATTCATTGAAGAATTTTACTGTACCTTTACTCATTGTAATAAATAATTAAAATAATATTAGCTGCAAAGATAGTTTATAAAAACAATAAAATGATAATTTTTTTATTATTTTTTAAAAAATTGTCTTTTTTTTATTCTTTATAACCATTTGGAAATCAATTATTCTTAAGGTTTTTATACTGGTATTTTTGTTCAAACCATAATATCTATTTTAGGTATATACCTAAATCTTCTTTCTATAAATTACTACATTTGTTTACTTAAACATCAATACATTATGAAATATCACTTAATAGACCATCAACTTTTTATAAAAAACAGAGCAAAATTTACTGCTCAACTGAAGTCAAAATCAATAGCTGTATTTAATTCTAACGACATATTTACTACGGGAGCCGATAGTACATTGCCGTTTTATCAGCATAGAGATATTTTTTATTTAAGTGGTGTAGATCAAGAAGAAAGCATTTTGTTGCTTTTTCCTGATGCAATGGACAAAAAGCACAGAGAAATTTTATTTGTAAAAGAAACAAATGATCATATCGCTATTTGGGAAGGGGCAAAATTAAATAAAGCTCAAGCCACAAAAACTTCTGGTATAGAATCGGTCTATTGGTTGAGCGAATTTGATAAAGTATTTTTTGATCTAATGACAGAAGCCGAAACTATTTATTTTAACACGAATGAGCATTATCGTCAAGCGATAGAGCTAGAAAGTAGAGAAGACCGATTTATAAAAACTGTAAAAGATAAATTCCCTGCACACAATTGGGCAAAAAGCTTTCCTATTTTACAAAGTATTCGTGGCGTAAAAGAAGCACAAGAAATAGAGTTGTTACAAACTGCTTGTACTATTACAGAAAAAGGGTTTAGAAGAATTTTAGGGTTTGTAAAACCGGGGGTCATGGAATATGAAATTGAGGCAGAATTTATGCACGAGTTTTTACGCAATCGTTCTAAGGGTTTTGCATATACACCAATTATTGGTTCAGGGTATAACGCTTGTGTTTTACATTATATAGAAAACAATCAGCAATGTAAAGATGGCGATATGTTGTTGTTAGATGTTGCAGCAGAATATGCCAATTACTCTTCAGATATGACCCGCACAATTCCTGTTAATGGACGTTTTACAGACCGACAAAAAGCTGTTTATAATGCAGTTTATAGAGTTAAAGAAGAAGCAACAAAAATGCTTGTTCCAGGAACTATTTGGGCAGAATATCATAAAGAAGTTGGTAAAATCATGACTTCTGAATTGTTGGATTTAGGATTGATTGACAAAGCTGATGTTCAAAACGAAGATCCAAACTGGCCAGCCTATAAAAAATACTTCATGCACGGAACTTCTCATCATATGGGATTAGACACTCATGATTATGGTGAATTAAAAAAACCGATGAAAGCAAACATGGTTTTTACAGTTGAACCAGGAATTTACATACCCGAAGAAAATATGGGAATTCGTTTAGAAGACGATGTGGTAATTCAAGAAAAAGGAGACCCTTTTAATTTGATGCGAAATATTCCAATTTTAGCTGATGAAATAGAAGATTTAATGAATCAGTAAAAAGAATACTATAAAATGTTAAAAGCGAGTGAAAACTCGCTTTTTTTAGGACTAAAAATATTTAAATTCAATTTAAAAGAATATTTTCGCTTTTCCCAATAAAACCAAATGAGTTTAAACCCAAGAAAGAAAAAACAGGCTAAAGTTTTACGAACTTTTAGAAAAGTGCATCGAATTAATGGAGCTACCTTATTTATTTTCTTTTTTGTAGTTTCTATTAGTGGATTATTACTTGGTTGGAAGAAAAATAGCAATGATTATCTACTATCAAAAACACATAAAGGAACTTCTACTGAATTAAAAGAGTGGTTGCCCATAGATAGTTTATATAGTAATGCAAAATACTATTTTAAAGAACATATTTCTAAAGATTTATCATCTGAAATTGATCGAATTGATATTCGGAAAAATGACGGAACTGCAAAATTTATTTTTGAAAATTATTACGGAATTCAAGTTGATGGCGCCACAGGGAACTTATTGCATATAGAAAGACGTCGTTCAGATTTTATAGAAGGAATCCATGATGGTTCTGCGTTGGATGTGTATTTCAATACTTCAGGAAACCCAATAAAACTCATCTATACAACCATTATGGGATTGGCATTACTACTCTTTACAATTACAGGATTTTGGCTGTGGTTAGGTCCTAAAAGAATGCGAAGAGCAAGCAAATAACAATTATTTCTTTTTAATTAAATTTACGAACACAAAAGTAATCAAAGCTGGCAACACCCAACCCAAAGTGTGTTCAGAAAAAGGAATATACCTTTGTATTCCGGTTAAGCTTTCTGGATTGACAACAAACTTTAAAAAATCTGGAATACTAAATAAGAATGTTATGCCTACTACTGCTTTAAAAACTGAAGGAGAAGCAAATTTTTCTGGAACAACGTTCAATAAAATTAAAATAATAGTTATTGGGTAAATAAACATTAACACTGGCAATGCAATTACAATGATTGAATGAAAATCTAATTGACCAATTAAAACACCTATTAAACAACTTAAGACAGCCGTAATTGTATATGCCTTTTGAGAATTGTGAAACAATCCTTTAAAATAATCTGAAGTTCCAGTAACAATACCCACAGCTGTAGTAAAACAAGCAAGGGCAACCAATATGCTTAAAAAAGAGGTTCCAATATCCCCTAAGGTAGATACACTGATTCCTCTCAATAAATTTGCTCTTTGCATATCATTACTTAAAGCTCCGTCAACAAAAATTTCTGATCCGTAATAAGCTCCTACAGCAATCAATCCGGTATAAATCACAAACAAACCAATTCCTGCAATAATTCCAGCTTTTTTAATCAATTCTTTTTTCTCTAAAGTCGAAGAATATCCTTTAAGATTTAAAGAAATAATGATCACACCACCAACAACTACAGCTCCAATCGCATCAAAAGTTTGATATCCTTCTAAAAGTCCACTTACTATAGGTGCTTCAAAAATACCAGAATTCATGCTTGCATTACTTGAGAATAATCCAATTCCAATAACCAAAGCTAAAATGATTACAATTAATGGTGTTAAATATTTACCAATCAAATTCAATATTTTAGACCTATTGAGCACAAAAATGAATACAAGTGTAAAGTAAATGCAACTTGTTAATAGAGGGTTTGTACCAAAAAATGGATGTATTGCAATTTCATGAGTTGCAGATGCTGTTCTGGGTGAAGGAATTGTAATGCAAATTGCATACACAAACAAACAATACATATAACTGAATGTTGGTGAGACTTTTTTCCCAAAGTCAAACATGGTTCCCTGTAATTTAGCATGTGCTATAATTCCAAAAATTGGAATTACTACTGCGGTGATTATAAAACCTATGGTTACCCAACCCCAATTTGTACCAGCATTGTAACCTAAAAGAGGTGGAAGCAATAAATTACCCGCTCCAAAAAATAAAGAGAATAAGGCAAATCCTACAATAAAGATTTCTTTTGTTTTATTCACGTTTAAGAACGTTTCTTAAGAAGTAATAAAAAGGAATTTGCTATAAGGTATAAAAGAGCAATTGCAATTAAAATAAATTTCAAGGTTGCAAAAGTAAATGCAATTGAAGACCAATATTGTTTATGACTACCAACAAGTAATTTTATCAACGATACATTTTCTATTGCATCAAAAGCAGCAGTTAAAAACATAGACCAAATTAGTATTTCTCCTATTTTATAAAAAGATTTTCCTGTCCATAAACGCACATTTAACTTGTGTATGAATAAAGAAATCAATAAAGTATAAATAATTAAGAAAAGAAAATCATATCCCAAGCTAAGACCTGCACATATTTTCCCTAAAGTAGACCAAGAGTTGATGATTTCAAGAGAATTTTCTAAGCTTCCTGCAAATTCAAAAGACACAATTCCATAAGGAGCTTTTACACCATCAATATAGATGTTAAAATATCGCAAAGCTATCATGCTTATAATAAAGAGATATACAAGACTAAACGTTAATTTCTTTTCGTTTTTTTCTGAAAGATTTCTAAAGGGTGATGTAAACATTTCTATTATAATATAAATAACCTCAATAAAGATACATATTTTTGTTTAATGCAAAATAGTATCGTCTATAAAAACACTAAAATTTCTTTTTCATCAACAGGAACAGGAACTGCGGTAGTGCTTTTGCATGGGTTTTTAGAAAATTCCTCTATGTGGAAATCTCTTACTGAGGTTTTATCAAAAAGAAATCGAGTTATTTGTATTGATTTATTGGGGCATGGAAATTCTGAATGCATAGGATATGTGCATTCTATGGAGCTCATGGCAGATGCTGTTGAAGCTGTTTTAAAACATTTACGAATTAGAAAACCAATTGTTGTTGGACATTCTATGGGAGGTTATGTTGCCTTGGCATTTGCAGAGAAAAATATAGATAAAATAAAAGGGTTTTGTTTGATGAATTCTACCTCTTTAGCAGATGATACTGAACGAAAAAAGTTGCGTATTAGAGCCAATAAATTAGTACAGAAAAACTTCAAAAGCATGGTGCAACTATCTTTTACTAATTTGTTTAGTGAACAAAGTAGAATTACTTATCAAGACGAAATGAAAGCGGCATTAAATGATGCGTTGAAGACTCCAGTTCAAGGGTATATTGCTTGTCAAGAAGGCATGATTATTAGACCCAATAGAGAGCCTGTTTTACAACAATTATCGTGTAAAAAATTATTGATTTTAGGAAGAAGAGACCCTGTTTTAGACCTAGAAATTTCTTTAAAAGAAGCAAAAACCAACAAATTAGAAACCATTCTTTTTGATGATGGGCATATGAGTCATATTGAAAATAAAAATGAGCTTACCGCAACACTTAAGAAGTTTATTTCTTCAATAAAAAATAATTAATTTTCTTTCAACGCATTCCAACCTTGCGCTTGTAAAGCAATTTCTTGATTTGCCCGTGTTACTAAATTCATCCCTTGGTTTTCTTCTGTAATATGACCAATAATAGAAAAATTCGGATTTCCTTTGATGTTGTCAAAATCGGCAATTGGTACAGTAAATAACAATTCGTAATCTTCTCCACCACTCAAGGCAATCATGGTAGAATCCATATTAAATTCTTCGCAAGTAGAAATTACCTGTGGGTCTAAGGGAAATTTATCTTCATAAATTTTACACCCTACTTTAGATTGAGAACAAATGTGCATAATTTCAGAAGATAATCCGTCAGAAATATCAATCATCGAAGTAGGTTTCACACCTAGCTCTTTTAACAATCCAGCAATATCTTTACGTGCTTCTGGTTTTAATTGACGCTCAATTAAATAGGTATATGCATCTAAGTCAGGTTGATTATTTGGATCCACTTGAAAAACTTGTTTTTCTCTTTCCAACACCTGCAGTCCTAAATAGGCAGCACCTAAATCACCCGAAACGACAATTAAATCGGTTTCTTTTGCACCATTTCTATACACAACATCTTCTTTGTTTGCTTTACCGATTGCCGTTACAGAAATCAACATTCCTTTGTTAGAAGAGGTGGTATCGCCACCAATTAAATCTATTTGATAGGTTTCACAAGCCAACTGAATTCCGGCATACAATTCTTCAATTGCTTCTAGTGGAAAACGATTAGAAACTGCAAGTGAAACAGTAATTTGCTCTGCAGTTCCGTTCATAGCATACACATCCGAAAGATTTACCATAACAGATTTATACCCTAAATGTTTTAAGGGCATATAACTCAAATCGAAATGGACCCCTTCAATTAATAAATCAGTACTAACTAAGGTTTGTTTTTCTGAGGCATCTAGAACAGCTGCATCATCTCCAACTCCTTTTATTGTTGATGCATTTTTAAGTTTAAAATGCTTTGTTAAATGGTTTATCAATCCGAATTCACCTAATTCAGAAAGTGAGGTTTTGTTTTGGTCTTTGTCTTCAATCATGCCGCAAAGATACAGCAATTCTATTTGTTTTTAAAGCAAGAAAAGGTGTTTTAATCTTCTGTCCGGTTGAGCGGAGTCGAAACCTATTTTTATAATAATCGAGTACCTTAGAGTTCTCGACTCCCCTCGAACAGACATGATTTTTGGTTTATCTAACAGAGTAATATTTAAAAACAGGATATTCTACAGTTTTTGTATCTACTCCTTGAGATTTTAAATAGTTGTCAAAGAAATTCCATGATACCAATCCATCATCAGACTGCGGTTCTAACATGTAAAACGCTAGATTTGTTAAAGGTTGTGCCATGTCAATCCAATAATCACCTTTTCTAAAAGTTTGCGTTTTTGCAACATATTTCCCTTCTACTGTTGCCATATTATGGCCTTCAAACTTACGTTTTGCTGTTGTTAGTTTTTCAACCATAAAAACCTCTCCAGTTGCTCTTTTACGTCCTTTTAGCTCCGTTACTTTTACACCTTGTTTTCTTAAATGCTCTACGATAGATTTCATAGATTTTGGTAAGAAATATCCTTTTGGTAAAGTTGTAGATACTGTAGCATCAAATTTTGATAAGTTGGTTACATTCGGAACATCAATGATTCTTCCAGAACGGATATAGCTTTTCTTTCCATCTTTCATGTACGGAATGTAATCGTAGGTTCTGTAACTTTCTATTTTTTTATCTAAAGCCACCATTTTAAAACGGACTCCTTTTTGCACTTTTCCTGCATTATTAACCACATTATCAATAGCGTCTTTTTCTGCCTTTGCATTGATGGCTGCCATTTTTCTACCATTTTTGTGAGTAAATTCTAAAATTTCTGCAACAAATCCATAGGTTCCGTTCATACGTTCATACAAACGATCATGAGCAAAAGCTTCACTTAAAATTCCCACTTTATTTCGCAATCCCATTTGATTGACAATATATCTTGGATGATGGTTGTAGGTATAAATAGAAGCAGGAGGCCAACCTTGTCTGGTAGAATAATACCCATACGGGCCAATTTTTACTTTGTAATTTTTATCGATCTTTTTTGTCTACTTCTGGAAATAAAACATCCCAAGTATAATCGTAGGGTGCTTTTTCTCCTGCATAATGATAACTTGGTGCGTACGTAATTCCGTAACCATGCCATGTTCCGTTAGTAGTATGTAGATCTACCAACATTTCTGGATCCCATTTTAAAAGGACATTCTGAATTAAGCCAGCAGTTTCAAAAGCTTCCATTTTAATTCCGTCTCTATTTAAATCCAATCCCTGACTGTTGGATCGAATTCCAACTTCAACCGGACTGTCTTCTTGAGAAGGTCTTCTGCCTTGTTTCATTTTATCGTTAGAATCTGTATTATAAATAGGCGCAAAGATTAAAATCTGATTGTCTAATAAATGTTTTTTATCACCCAATAAAATGTCACGCATTATTTGTTGTACAATTTCCTTCCCTTCAACTTCTCCAGAATGAATGTTTCCTTGAATATACAAAACAGGTTTTCCAGAGGCTTTCGCTTCTGCAGGAGTAGTAATTTTTGGGTTCGCTAAAATTACCATCGGAATTTTTTTGCCTTCTTTACTAGTTCCCATATATTCTAAATGCAATAAATCAGATTTTTTCTCCAGTGCTGAGATAAATGACATTACTTCGGCATAGGTAGATGTTTTTTGATAATTAGACTTTACTGGAACGGTAATTAATTCTTCTGGCCAAGCTTTTTGTTGTGCAATAATCTGAGTAGAAATTAGAAGTACGATTGCGGTAAAAATGCGTTTCATTTAGTTTGTTTTAGTTATGGAATAAAAGTAAGTTTAATTCCTTGTTATTAAAGTTTATAGACTTTTTTTAACACTTCATTAACAAATCAAAAGTGCTATAAAATCAAATACTATTGACTTTATGTATTTTAACAATCAAACTATCAATTTTATTCATGTTAAAAGACTTTGATAATCATATTTCTTGGCTATATTTGCATCTAATTTAGATTTAATCTATTTAAAGTTATGATAAAAGTTTCAGATATAGCTAAGAAAAAAGTCATTGAGTTAATGAAAGATGACGGTTTTGATGTTTCTAAAGACTTTGTGCGCGTAGGCGTAAAAAGTGGAGGTTGTTCGGGCTTATCGTATGATTTAAAATTTGATAAGAATCAATCAGAGGGTGATAAACTTTTTGAAGACAATGATGTAAAAATTATTGTAGACAAAAAGAGCTTCTTGTATTTGGTAGGTACAACACTAGAATATTCTGGAGGTTTAAACGGAACAGGGTTTGTTTTTAACAATCCAAACGCAAATAGAACTTGTGGTTGTGGAGAAAGCTTTTCACTTTAAGAAAGACACAAATGAGTAAGTATACAGAAGATAATTTAAGAGAGGAATTAAAAACCAAAGAATACGAATATGGTTTTTACACAGATATTGAAAGCGAAACGTTTGCAAAAGGGTTAAATGAAGATGTTGTTCGTGCTATTTCTAAAAAGAAAAACGAACCACAATGGATGACAGATTGGCGTCTGGAAGCTTTTCGTGTTTGGAAAAAAATGGAAGAACCAGATTGGGCAAATGTTAAGTACCCTAAACCAAACTTTCAAGAAATTGCCTATTATTCTGCTCCAAAAAAGAAACCAAAACTAAATAGTTTAGATGAAGTTGATCCAGATTTATTAGACACGTTTAAAAAATTAGGAATCTCTTTAGATGAACAAAAACGTTTGGCAAATGTTGCGGTAGATATTGTAATGGATTCTGTTTCTGTTGCGACAACTTTTAAGAAAACATTGGGCGAAAAAGGAATTATTTTTATGCCAATTTCTGAAGCTATTCAAGAACATCCAGAGTTGGTGAAGAAATATTTAGGAACGGTTGTTCCTACTTCAGATAATTTTTATGCCGCATTAAATTCGGCTGTTTTTTCTGACGGATCTTTCTGTTACATTCCAAAAGGCGTTCGTTGTCCAATGGAATTATCAACGTATTTTAGAATTAATGAAGGAGGAACAGGACAATTTGAAAGAACTTTAGTTGTTGCAGATAAAGGCAGTTATGTGTCTTACTTAGAAGGATGTACGGCGCCACAAAGAGATGAAAATCAATTACATGCGGCTGTTGTAGAGTTAATTGCAATGGACGATGCTGAGATCAAATATTCTACCGTGCAAAACTGGTTTCCTGGTGATGCCAATGGTAAAGGTGGTGTTTTTAATTTTGTAACCAAAAGAGGATTGTGTGAAACCAACGCAAAAATTTCTTGGACACAAGTAGAAACAGGATCTGCTGTTACATGGAAATACCCATCTTGTATTTTGAAAGGAAATAATTCAGTTGGAGAGTTTTATTCGATTGCAGTGACTAATCACTATCAACAAGCAGATACAGGAACAAAAATGATTCACTTAGGTAAAAACACTAGGTCAACAATCATTTCAAAAGGAATATCAGCCGGAAAATCACAAAATTCTTACAGAGGTTTAGTGCAAGTAAATGCAAGAGCAGAAAATGCACGTAATTTTTCGCAATGTGATTCGCTATTGATGGGAAATGAATGTGGAGCACACACATTTCCATACATAGAAGCAAAAAATAAAACAGCGCAAATAGAACACGAAGCAACTACCAGTAAAATTGGAGAAGACCAATTGTTTTACTGTAATCAAAGAGGAATTGATACAGAAAAAGCCATTGCTTTAATTGTAAACGGATTTAGTAAAGAGGTACTAAATAAGTTGCCAATGGAATTTGCTGTGGAGGCACAAAAATTATTAGAAATCTCTCTAGAGGGGTCAGTAGGATAAAATTATAAATGCTTATAGCTAAAAGCTAAAAGCCAATAGCATAAAAGAAATGTTAAAAATAAATAATTTACACGCAAGTATAGACGATAAATCAATCTTAAAAGGATTGAATATTGAAGTAAAAGCAGGAGAAGTTCATGCAATTATGGGGCCTAATGGAGCTGGAAAAAGCACCTTGGCTAATATTATTGCAGGAAAAGATGAATATGAAATTACAGAAGGAATTATTGAATTAGATGGGGAAGATATTAGCGAATTGGCACCAGAAGAAAGAGCACATAATGGTGTGTTTTTGTCATTTCAATATCCGGTAGAAATTCCTGGAGTTTCAGTCACCAACTTTATAAAAACAGCGATTAACGAAACTCGTAAAGCAAAAGGATTGGAAGACATGCCTGCAAAAGATATGTTGAAAATGATTCGTGAGAAATCAGAATTGTTAGAAATAGATCGCAAGTTTTTATCACGTTCTTTAAACGAAGGTTTTTCTGGAGGAGAAAAGAAACGTAATGAGATTTTTCAAATGGCAATGTTACAACCAAAATTAGCCATTTTAGATGAAACAGATTCTGGTTTAGATATTGATGCACTGCGTATTGTTGCTAACGGTGTAAACAAATTAAAATCTAAAGACAATGCGGTAATTGTAATTACACACTACCAACGTTTGTTAGAGTATATCGTTCCAGATTTTGTACATGTTTTACACGATGGTAAGATTGTAAAAACAGGAGATGCTTCTTTAGCGTTAGAACTAGAAGCAAAAGGATACGATTGGATTAAACAAGAGTTGGTTTAAACTTTATTGTTATTCTCGCAAACCTGATTGTCGAAACACAGGAGCTAGAATTTAATAAAAGGAGCGTTTACATTAATGATATTTCGCAGCAAGTGCGGAATGACAAAAAGAAAAAATGGAATTAAAAGATAAAATAGTAGAATCTTATGTAGCCTTTGAAAACGGAATCAATGTGAATACAGCAATTCATGATATTCGTTCAGAAGCATTACAAAATTTCGAAAAATTAGGGTTTCCAACGAAGAAGTTAGAAGAATGGAAATACACCTCATTAAATGCCGTTTTAAAAAACGATTTTAGCATTTTTCCAAACAAAGAAAACTCGATCGAGTTTGCAGATGTTAAGAAGTATTTTATTCATGATATAGACACCTATAAAGTGGTATTTATAGACGGAAAGTACAGCTCGTTTTTATCAGATACAACTCATGATGGAAAAGATGTTTGTTTAATGTCATCTGCATTATCAAAATCTAAATACAAAGCGGTTATTGAAAATTATTTCAATAAAATTGCGAAACAAGACAACTTAACTTCGTTAAATACGGCCTTCGCAAACGAAGGAGCATATATTTATATTCCTAAAAATGTTGAAGTAGAAAAACCTATACAAATCATCAACTTTACAACAGGTAATGATGTGGCAACAATGATTCAGCCCAGAAATTTAATTGTGGTTGAAGAAAATGCACATGTTCAAATTATTGAACGTCATCAAAGCTTAACAGAAAATGCGGTGTTGACAAATGTGGTTACTGAAATCTATGCCGCTAGAAACGCTAATGTAGATTTTTACAAAATACAGAATGATAAAGACAATGCATCATTAGTTGACAACACCTATATTGAACAAAAAACAAATAGTGAAGTTTCTGTACATACCTTTTCTTTTGGAGGAAATATCACTAGAAATAACTTAAATTTTTATCAAAGAGGAGAGCATATCAACTCTATTTTAAAAGGAATTACCATAATTGAAGGTAAACAGCATGTAGATCATCATACTTTGGTACATCATATAGAACCAAATTGTGAGAGTCATCAAGATTATAAAGGAATTTTTGACGAACGTTCTACGGGAGTTTTTAACGGAAAAGTAATTGTAGAAAAAGAAGCACAAAAAACAAATGCGTATCAACAAAACAACAATGTGTTGGTGAGCGATAAATCTACAATCAATGCAAAACCTCAACTAGAGATTTTTGCAGATGATGTAAAATGTTCACACGGTTGTACCATTGGACAATTAGATTCTGACGCCTTGTTTTATATGCAACAACGGGGAATTCCGAAAAAAGAAGGAAAAGCATTGTTAATGTATGCTTTTGCTAATACAGTCTTAGAAAGTGTAAAAATTCCGGAAGTAAAATCTAGAATTACAAAGCTGATTGCTACAAAATTAGCCGTAAATATTGGATTTGATTTGTAGGCAATACACAATTTTTATAAAATTTAAACCATGCAATTTGCGTGGTTTTTTTATGGAGAAAAATGCTGAACTTTATTAGATGTTTTTTTATAAATTTATAAGATGAAAAATAAGGGAATTTCTTTTTGTTTAATATTGATTGTAATTGGTGGGTTGTTTGCATTTCAGGGGTTAAAAACAACATCTTCAAAAATAATATTGAATAAGCATCTTTAAGAACTCGATACTTTAGTAAATACACAAAAATATTTGGTATTGGGTTTTAAATCTCAACAGATAAAAGTTGTTTCCAAATCGGATGTGCAAAAACACCCTGATTTTGAAGTGTATTTTAAACACAAAAATGTAGTGTTTTTAAGCAAAGGAAAAGCAGGGAAATACTTAGTGCTTTATGAAAAATATATTCCACTCCAATTTACAGATTATAGTAAAGATGTATATCAAGGAGAGCTAAAAGCTCCGATTATTCCTAGAGAATCTTATTTAAATGATTATAGAGAAGATATCATAGAGAAATGTAAAGCAGGAGTTAATTTTGCGGGATATTACACCATTGTCTCTTTTGGATGTGGTACAGCTTGCCAGCAAAACCTTATTATTAATAGGAAAACAGGAAAAATAGATGGTGAATTTGTTACTTCAATGGGAAGCGAGTTTAAAAAGAATAGCTCTTTGCTCATTAGAAATCATGGAGCTATAGACACAAAAACATCTTTAATAGAACTTTACGAAAGATTAGAAGTTAATCATTTGAACTGGAACGGTAAAGAACTAAAAAAATTAGATTAGAGCTTATTCAATACTTTCTAAAATGCCTTTTAAAAAGCCATTAATATCAATATGTGATAGACCCATTCTTACCAAAACCAAATCTTGATCTGGAAAAACAAAAACAAACTGCCCTTGATACCCATCTGCAAAAAACATGTTTTTTGGAACATCAGGAAACTGCCCTTCTGCGTTTAACCAAAAATGCCCACCATAAGTCCCCTTAGAACCATTCGTGGGTGTTGTTATATAATCAACCCATGTAGCATCGAAAAGTTGTTGGCCATTCCAATTTCCTTTGTTTAAATACAACAAACCAAATTTTGCCCAATCTCTTGGTGTTGCCCAAGCATAAGAAGAGCCTACATAATTACCAGTCATATCGGTTTCTATGACCATAGAGTTCATGCCAATTTTATCTATAAATTCTCTATACCAATAGTCTAAATATTCTTGATGTGAATTAAATTGACTTCTAATGAGCCCTGAGATTAAATTACTAGTTCCAGAGGAGTAGTTCCAGCTTTCATTTGGCTTACCCACTAATGGTTTTTCAGCTTGAATCTTCGTCATGTCTTTTTCTAAAAACAACATCTTGGTAACGTCAGAAATTTCGTTGTAGTTTTCGTCCCATTCTAAACCACTATTCATATGTAACAAATCATTGAAGGTAATCTCTTTTCTTTCGTCATTTTTCCAAGCTGCAACGGGTGCCTTATCTAACACATTAATTTTTCCTTGGGTTTGCATGATCCCAAAAACAGTACTCATAATGCTTTTGGTCATAGACCAGCCTAAAATTCGTGAGTTTTTGGTAAAACCTTTAGCGTATTTTTCTGCTATAATTTGGTTTTTATAAAGGACTAAAACAGCTCTAGTTTGCGTGTTATTGGTAAATAAATTTTCAACGGTTTTGTTTAGTTTGTTGTAGTATATTGTTGATAAAATTGAATCTTTTTGGTCTGCATTTCCAAACGGATAAGCCGTTATGTTATCTGGTTTTGCTCTTTTTGGTACAGGCACTTTTAAAGAAGTGTCAAAATCGTTTGTGATGACAACACTTCCAACACCCTCTCTGTAAATAGCAGTTCTAGATAACAAGCCAAAAACAGAACTTGAGGCAGATTTTTTAGCCACATCAACAACATCAGAAGCTAAATTTATTGGAGAGAAATTATTGTCTGTACTATCAGTAAAAGCTAAAGTTCTGCCTGCTAAAAACACAGATGAATTCATGTTTTTTGCAGAGTATCCAGCAATGATATTTAATTTTGGATAATTATATACTATTGAAATTAACACAAGGCAAATAAGTAATAGTAGGGTTCTTTTTAAAGTTTTCATTAGGTGAGTAAAATAAAATTGTAGCAGTAAATATAATAATTTAACGCTTGTTTTAAGGCTGTTTCAATTACAAAAGTTATTTTTGTAACTCAATATATAGACGATGTTTCCAGTAGAAAAAATAAGAGCCGATTTTCCAATTTTACAAAGACAAGTTAATGGCAAGCCATTGGTGTATTTTGACAATGCTGCAACATCGCAAACACCAACAATTGTGATTGATGCCATTGTTGATTACTATAGCAATTACAATGCAAATATTCATAGAGGAGTTCATTCTTTAAGTCAAGAAGCAACCGATAAATATGAAGAAGCTCGAATTAAAATTCAACAACATTTTAATGCAAAAAAAGCATACGAGATTATTTTTACTGCCGGGACAACGCATGGAATAAATATGGTGGCATCTGGATTTTCTGAATTGTTAAAGAAAGGGGATGAAATTATTGTTTCTGCCTTAGAACATCATTCTAATATTGTGCCTTGGCAAATGTTGTGTAAAAAAACAGGAGCTATTTTGAAAGTGATTCCGATGTTACAAAACGGAACCTTAGATATGAAAGCTTTTGATCAGCTTCTTTCTGAAGATACAAAATTGGTTTTTTGTAACCATGTTTCGAATGCATTGGGAACCATCAACCCAATTAAAGAAATTATTGAAAAAGCACATAGCGTTGGCGCTGCTGTTTTAATTGATGGTGCACAAGCAACACCACATATAAAACCCAATGTGCAAGAGTTAGATGTTGATTTTTATGTGGCTTCCGCTCATAAAATTTGCGGACCTACAGGTGTTGGAATTTTATACGGAAAAGAAAAATGGTTAGAGAAATTACCTCCATATCAAGGGGGCGGAGAAATGATTGAAACCGTAACTTTTGAAAAAACCACCTATGCAGGACTGCCTCATAAGTTTGAAGCAGGAACACCAAATATTTGTGGAGGTATTGCTTTTGGAGTTGCTTTAGATTATATGAATACTATTGGTTTTGATAAAATAGCTGATTACGAAAACCAATTGTTGCAATACGGAACAGAAAAACTACAAGAAATTGAAGGGTTAACTATTTATGGAACCTCAAACAAAACTGCAGTGATTTCATTTAATATTAAAGAGATTCATCCATACGATATTGGTGTAATTCTAGATAAATTAGGAGTTGCAGTTAGAACCGGACATCATTGTGCGCAACCCATTATGAATTTTTATAACATTCCTGGAACGGTTAGAGCGTCTTTTGCTTTTTATAATACAAAACAAGAAATTGATGTGTTAGTTGCTGCAGTTAAAAAAGCGGTGATGATGTTGAGTTAGTTTTTTAGACAAAAGACAAAATATAGACTAGAGAAAAGAGAGAATAGACGTGAGATGAGCGGTGAAGAAGGGCATAAGTTTCACTCTTGATTCAAAGACCTAAGACAATAGATTGACAATTGTTAATTAGGAGAACTTCGCTGACATTTTAATAAGATTTAGCATCATAGGCACCACGGGATATTACAAATATACTGCAGCACTCTTTTCTCTTCTCTCATTTCTAGTAAAAAACTTACTTTCTTCCAAAATCTGCAGGGATTTCCCCCCAAGCTTTGGTCTCCCATTTTAAAACAGGGTTTTTATAAGAATTTTCTTTCAACCATTTTTCTGCGCGTTTAATCAGATCTAATAAATCTTTGTTTGAAGCATCAAAAACCAAATTGGTTCTACATTGTTTCTTTTTTAACCAACTCATAGCAATCTTAGAATCCGAATACACCGGAATGTCTTCTTTTTGTTTGCTTTTTAACAAAGCTAATCCGTGAACTAAGGCTAAAAACTCACCAATATTATTAGTGCCTTTTTCAAAAGGACCTTTGATGAAAATTTGTTGTTTGTTATGTGTTAATACCCCTCTATATTCCATTTTGCCCGGATTTCCACTACAAGCCGCATCTACAGAAATACTTTCCAAAATAGGCTTGCCGTATTTTTTCTTTTCAGATTCCGTTAATGTTGGTTTTTTGGTGTTTTTTCCTTTGTAAGCAAAGTAATTTTTGTTGTAAGCTAATTGCGCTTCTGTTTTGTCAGTAAAAGCTTTGTATTGCGCACCTTCAAATCCGTCTATTTGTTTTTTACAATCTTCCCAAGAAGAAAAAACACCTTTTTTTCTTCCAGTCCAAACCACATAATATTTTTGTTTTTTTGTTGCCATTTTATTGCAAAACAACCGATTCGATTATTTTCGGAAAATGTTTATACTCTAACGCGTGAATTTTTTGCGCAATATCTTCAGGAGAATCTGAAGATTCTAATTTGGTTGTTGCTTGAAAAATAATGGTACCTTCATCGTAATTTTCATTTACAAAATGGATTGTAATTCCGGTTTCAGATTCGTTATTTTCTTTAACCGCATTATGTACATGCATACCATACATTCCTTTTCCTCCGTATTTGGGTAATAAAGCAGGGTGAATATTAATTATTTTATTTGGAAAAGCTTCAATAATATTTGTTGGAATTTTTAATAAAAAACCAGCCAACACAATATAATCTGCCACTCCTTTAAGTTGATTTAAGATGGTGTCTGATTTAAAAAAATCCTCTCTCGAAAACAAAACAGCATCAACTTGCAATCGTTTACATCGCTCAAAAACTGCTGCTTTTGGATTATTACAAAACACTTTAGTAACAACTGCCGTTTTTTCTGTTTTAAAAAAACTAATGATATTTTCTGCATTGGAACCAGAACCAGAAGCGAAAATGGCAATTTTTTTCATTTTAAATTGATTTGTTTAACTACAAAAAAAGGAATAATTATTAACAAAATCGCTTCGTTTACCAAAAGTTTAAAGATTTTTTTTAATTTAGATTGAACAATTTTTGCGGAAAAAGTAGAATTAAATAATAAGATTCGTATTTTTGTACCCGATTAAAATTTTAAAACTTAGAAAATTATGTCAGACATTGCATCAAGAGTAAAAGCTATTATCGTAGACAAATTAGGAGTAGACGATAATGAAGTAACAAATGAAGCTAGCTTTACAAACGATTTAGGAGCAGATTCTTTAGATACTGTGGAATTAATTATGGAATTCGAAAAAGAATTTGATATCCAAATACCAGACGACCAAGCAGAAAACATTGGTACAGTTGGTCAAGCAGTAAGCTATATAGAAGAGGCTAAAAAGTAATTTTCATATGCAAATTAAACGAGTTGTTGTAACTGGACTTGGTGCATTAACACCAATTGGTAATAATATACAAGAATATTGGAGCGGTTTAGTTAACGGAGTTAGCGGAGCAGCGCCTATAACGTATTTTGATGCTACTAAGTTCAAAACTCGTTTTGCATGTGAATTAAAAAATTTTAATGTAACCGATTTTATTGACAGGAAAGAGGCCCGAAAAATGGATCGCTTTTCGCAATATGCTATGGTTGCAACAGATGAGGCAATAGCTGATTCTGGTTTAAATTCAGAAGATCACAATCCAGATAGAATTGGAGTAATTTGGGGTTCAGGTATTGGCGGATTAGAAACATTTCAAAACGAAGTATTAAACTTTGCTGCTGGAGATGGCTCGCCTAGATTCAACCCATTTTTTATTCCAAAAATGATTGCAGATATTGCTCCAGGGCAAATCTCAATCAAACATGGTTTTAGAGGTCCAAATTTTGCAACGGTTTCTGCCTGCGCATCTTCATCAAATGCGATTATAGATTCTTTAAACTATATCCGATTAGGACAAGCTGACGCCATTGTTACTGGTGGTTCTGAAGCTGCAGTTACTATTGCTGGTATGGGAGGATTTAACGCAATGCATGCACTATCAACTAGAAATGATAGCCCAGAAACTGCATCAAGACCTTTTGATAAAGATAGAGAAGGTTTTGTTTTAGGGGAAGGAGCAGGAGCGCTCATCCTTGAAGAATATGAACATGCAAAAGCACGTGGAGCTAAAATATATGCAGAAGTTATTGGAGGAGGAATGTCTTCTGATGCACATCATATTACGGCACCGCATCCAGAAGGTTTAGGAGCTAAAAACGTAATGTTAAATTGTTTAAGAGACGCAGGAATTAAACCTGAAGATGTAGATGCAATTAACATGCACGGTACATCTACACCATTAGGAGATATTGCAGAATCAAAAGCAATTTTAGATGTTTTTGGTAATCATGCCTACAATATCAATATCAACTCAACAAAGTCAATGACCGGTCACTTATTAGGAGCTGCAGGTGCAATTGAAGCAATTGCTTCAATTTTAGCAATCAATAACAGCGAAGTGCCTCCAACAATTAATCATTTTACAGATGATGACCAGATTGATAATAAGCTAAACTTTACTTTTAATAAAGCGCAAAAGCGAGAGGTTAATATTGCTATTAGTAACACCTTCGGTTTTGGAGGGCACAATGCTTGTGTCGCGCTAAAGAAAATTGATTAATTCTGCATGAATTTTATTCGTAAAATTGTAAATCCCCAAAGAAAAGAAGATGATGGTTTCTATTACGAATTAAAAGCACTACTTAATTTTTCTCCAAAAAAAATAAATTTTTATAAAAAAGCATTTACCCATAGATCTTTAAAACTAAAAGACGACAATGGGGATCCTATAAATTATGAGCGTCTAGAATTTTTAGGGGATGCTATGTTAGGATCTATCATTGCTTCCTATTTGTATAAAAAAGTTCCTAAAGGAGATGAAGGTTATTTAACCCAAATGAGATCTAAAATTGTTAGTAGAGAACATTTAAATGAACTTGGTAAAGATTTAGATTTAATTAAATATGTAAAAAGTAATTTTGATAAAGAAAATGTTGGAGATAACATTTATGGTAATATTTTTGAATCGTTAATTGGAGCAATTTATTTAGATAGAGGCTATAATTATTGCAAAAAATTTATCTACGAAAAGGTGATTATTCAATATGTAGATATTCCAAAACTAGAAGGAAAAATTACAAGCTACAAAGGTTTGATAATTGAATGGTGTCAAAAACAGAAAAAACAATACGACTTTGATATCTATGAAGATTCTGGAAATGAAAACATTAAACATTTTAGTGTAAAAATAAGTATAGATGGATCTTTAATAGCTAAAGGAAGAGCAACTTCTAAGAAAAAGGCTGAAGAACAAGCATCAAAAAGAGTTTATTATGCTTTGCAAGATCAAATAACAAATTCTTAACTTTTTTAAACTCCGTTTTTATTCTTTTTTGATTAATTTATGCGAAACTATATGTAATTTAGCAGCGATTATTGAAATAATATAGTTTGTAATGAATTAAAAACGAAGCTGTTTAATATGCAAATACATTCGCTAGAATTAAATGATTTTTCCGATGACAACTATACTTTAATTGGAATTCATTCTACATTAGAAGAATACAAATTAGCATATTTATTAAATCAAAAACTAAATACTAGATTTGTTTTAGCAAACTATAGTCTAGATTTTCAAAACAAAAATAACAATGCAATATTTAGTATTTACGAATTTATAAACACAAAGTTTAGTCAATCATGGTTTTTAATTTCTAATAAATACTCAAATAATCTAGATGAAATTTCTACAGGATTATTTCAATCAAACGAAATAACAACTTATTTAATCCCTGAAAAAAGGAGAGTAGATTTTTTCCTTAAATTAGAAGGAGATTTTAACTACGATTATATCACTAAGAAGATAGAAGAGATAAACTCTGTAAATCAAGTGATTACATCATATGAAATAGATATAAACACACTAAAATCTAAAGATTTTTTAATTTTTTAATATATGTCAAATAATAAAAAAACCAAAATAATTGCAACGCTAGGCCCTGCATCAAATACCAAAGAAATTATTTCTGAATTAATCGATAAAGGAGTTAATGTTTTTAGAATCAATTTTTCACATGCAGATTACGATAATGTTAAAGCAAGAATAAAAGACATTAGAGAAATTAATGATGAAAAAAATATTCATGTTGCAATTTTAGCAGATTTACAAGGTCCAAAATTAAGAGTTGGCGTTATGGAAGACAATGTTGTTTTAAATGAAAATGACACCTTTGTATTTACTACGGATAAATGTACAGGGACAAAGGAAAAAGCTTTTATGACCTATCAAAACTTTCCGAAAGATGTTAAAAAAGGAGAGCAAATATTAGTTGATGACGGAAAACTACTTTTTGAAGTTGTGGCTACCAACAAGAAAAATGAAGTTACTACAAAAGTGAAAGTTGGAGGTGTATTATCTTCAAAAAAAGGGGTGAATTTACCAAACACAGCAATTTCTTTAACAGCTTTAACAGAAAAAGACATGAAAGATGCCATTTTTGCAATAGAGCAATATGTAGATTGGATCGCTCTTTCATTTGTTAGAAACCCAGAAGATTTAAGAAAATTACACGATTTAATCAATCAAAAATCAGAGTATAGAATTCCTGTTATTGCAAAAATTGAAAAGCCAGAAGCTGTTCAAAATATTGATGCATTAATTCCGTATTGTGATGGCTTAATGGTTGCGCGTGGAGATTTAGGAGTAGAAATACCAATGCAAGAAGTTCCTTTGATTCAAAAAATGCTAGTACAAAGAGCTAAAATGGCAAGAATTCCTGTAATTATTGCAACCCAAATGATGGAGACTATGATTACCAACGCTGTTCCAACAAGAGCAGAAGTAAATGATGTAGCCAACTCAATTATGGATGGTGCAGATGCATTAATGTTATCTGGAGAAACTTCTGTAGGAGCACATCCAATAAGAGTTATTGAAAAAATGACTAAAATTATTAGAAGCGTAGAAAATTCACCTTTAATTAAAGTGCCACAAGCACCCCCTCATATTAGAACAGATCGTTTTATTACCAAAGCAGTCTGTCATCATGCTGCTTTAATGGCAAATGATGTTGAAGCTACAGCAATTTCAACCTTAACAAACAGTGGTTATACAGCCTTTCAAATATCTGCCTGGAGACCAAAATCTTATATTTTAGCGTTTTCATCAGAAAAGAGAATACTACCTAAAATGAGTTTGCTTTGGGGTGTCAAATCTTTTTTCTATGATAAAAACGTGAGTACAGATGACACGGTTGTTGATATCAATAGAATTGCAAAAGAAAAAGGATTTGTAAATACAAATGATTTTGTTGTTAACTTAACTTCTATGCCCGTTGAGGCAAAAGGAATGGTAAACACACTTCGAGTTTCTCAAATAAAATAGGGTTATAATTTTAGTTTTTGCAACGTAATTACTGCATCATTTGTTACAAATGGCATTGGCATCATTTCGTTAGTTCTAGGTTGTATTTTAAACAACGGATTGGTTTGTAGATCAAAAGAAGATTCTATCAAGCTAATATCTGGAATACTACTTTTATTGATGGTAAAATCTACTTTTAAAACGGAATCTTTTGCCGCTAAAAAGTAACTAAGAATTGTGCCTCTTGTCACTTTAATAGTGTCTTTTTGATTTTTCTTATCTAAGAATACATCTTGAACTCCAATTGAATTAAATACAATAGGGACATTTGCAATCAGCTCTAATTTATTAACAGTTCTTTGTGGTTTTATAAGGAATGAAATGTTTCTTACATCACCAATTATAGTATCAGTCATCTTTGAAATGATTGGTGGGTTTAAAGCTCTGTTCTCAGTCTTTTGATGATATCTGTATGATGTGTTATACTTGCTTTTAGATGTTGTACCCGTAAAATTTCCTTTTGTTGGGTTGTCTCCTAAAAATTGTTTTGTGTAATCATCTGGAGTTTGATCATAACTTGCCCAATAAGATTGATTTGTGTCAACATCATTAATAAAAACGATGCTGTTTGGTTTTTTCTTGTTTTCATCAAAACCACTATTGTAAGCAGCAACCGTAAAAAATAAAACGGTGCCTAAACCTATCAACCTTACCAATGACTTTCTTGATTTATATGCTGTAAAAACAGGAATCATTAATCCAAAAATTAAAACTAAAAACAACGCACTTATATATAAATTCTTTAATCCAAGACCAACAGGAAACATTTTTATCTGAGGAGCAAAAATAAAAAGGACGGGTATTGATAAAACAGTTGCAAGTATAATTTTTGTAGTCCGTTTTGGGTCAATAAAAACATAAACGGCTAAAGTAATTAGCACAAAATAAACAGGGATAATAAAATAGGCAGCACCTTTTAAATAAATAAAAATTAGCACGTTAATTATTAACCAAAACAATGTTGGAGCAATTACTAAATCTGCCCCTGTAAATTTTTTAAAGAAGGGTTTATATATTTTAAAGAGCAACCATAGATTTAACAATGTAAATGCAGCTATATATTCATATCCGTTGTACGTAAAACCATGTAATATATCTTTGTAGTGAGGGTGAATGAATAGAATTCCTTTCCATAATAATATTGAAATTCCTACACAAGCAACGAATGAAAATGTAAAAGGGGTAAACCCTTTTAATATTCCCTTTATGGTTATTTTATTTAATGCAATTCCGAAGAAAAGGATAATACACAGTAGAAAAATTGCCCCAATTAATAAAGGTAAAACCCAAGAAAAAGGATAGTGTAATAATCGTGTAAACGGGAAATTTGTATACACATGATCTACAGAACTTTCAAGATTTGAAAGATCAGAAAAAGCAAAATAATTTAATGTTGTCATTAAATAATCTGCTTGATGTAATAATGTTTTTCTATCTAATCTTTCAAATGAATCTTGTGCCGTATGATAATCAAAATGATCTCCAATAAATGCAAAATTAAATCCGTTAATATTTCCTTGTTCTCTAAAAACAGTTAAATCTGTGTCATTAGGAAGCATTTTGTATATGCTATACATTAATGAATTGGCTGCAGGATAATTGGGTTTCGCTTTTAAAAACTCAGTTAACAATTTACTGTTTTTACCGTTAGTTTCCATTAGCATATAACTTGGTCCACCACTTCCACGAGCTTCAAAATTTAAAACCAATCCAACATTTTTTGCTAAAGGATGAGCATCAACAAAAGCTTTTGCACCTAAAAGACCCATTTCTTCTGCATCAGTAATTACAATATGAATATCATTTTTTGGTGTTTTATGTTGCGTTAAAAAGGCTCTTACACTTTCTAAAATGGTAACTACCCCAGAACCCGCATCACTAGCCCCTAAAGAAGAATGTGGGTTAGAATCGTAATGCGATAATAAAACTAAAGATTTTCCAGCTTCACTTCCTTTAATGGTAGCAATAATATTTGCATTATTTGTTGCCGCTCTCCATTTGTTATTAATAGCTACTTGTTGTTGAATTTCTGGTTGTAATCCTAATTTTTTAAGTTCGTTGACAATATAATTCTGAACTTTTAAGTGATTTTTAGAGCCAGTATAATGTGCAGTTTTAGATATTTCTTTTAAATGTGTTAGCGCATTATTTATAGAAAACTCGGTTTCTGTAACGATCTTATTTTCAGAATAGGACAGCATCATATCCATAAAACTCCAATAAATTACAGAGACAATAATTAGAAAAGAAAGTATAGGGGCATATTTTTTCATTGAAATGTGATTTTTATAAATGCACTAATTTTTAGATAATCTACTCTTTTTTAAGAGGATGAAACTTTTTTACTCTCTTTTTATTAATAAGAAATAATCATTTTCTAATGCCAAATAACCTTGATCATAAACATAAAAATAGACATTGCCTGTTTTAGTTTTATAAATTGATGTAAAAAAATTGAAGTCAAAACCTTGATCAAATAATTTTGTTCTTGTCACTTTTGTTTTCCCTGTAGTGTTTAATTCTAATAACACTTTATAGTTTTTACGCAACCGATTATTGGTATTTCTAATTAGGTTTTTACTCTCTTTATTTACTTTGTTATTATAGCTGTTTCGACAATAATCTGTACAGAATTTCTTATCAATTCTACCAACTATTTTTTCACCACATTCTAAACATTGTTTTGTTTCCATTGCATTTTGTTTTTGTGGTTTTAAAGATACAAAAAATCATTTACAAACGACTACAAACGTTTACATACGAAAGTAAGTAGTTATCAACCGAATAAAATTAGGAAGTGATTGCATCTTTGCCATGTCAAATCAAACGAAGTATTTGGCATAACATTTATTAATTATTTAAAACCTTATCTTATGAGTACGTTAAGAAACAAAGTACAGTTAATTGGAAACTTAGGAAACAATCCAGAAATTATCACATTAGAAAGTGGTAAAAAATTAGCAAAAATTTCAATTGCTACAAATGAAACTTACAAAAATGCCCAAGGCGAAAAAGTTACAGATACGCAATGGCACAATGTAGTTGCATGGAATAAAACGGCAGAAATTATTGAAAAGTATTTACAAAAAGGAAGCGAAGTAGCTGTAGAAGGTAAATTAACATCTAGAAGTTATGAAGACAAAGATGGTACCAAAAAGTACATTACAGAAATTGTTTGTAACGAATTGTTAATGTTGGGAGGCAAGTAATAGGGGACTTGCTATGAAAAGAGGAGAGCATCAAACAGGTGCTCTTTTTCTTTTCAATATTTTTCTTGTTTTATAAAATTAAAATTAGATATTTGTGGCATCACGATGAACACACAAATTATCAATATCATTTCTATTATTGTCATTGCTATTCAAAAGCAACGATAAGGAAGTGTATATATAATTTTTAAAATAATATAAAAGCCTTCTGTTATCAGAAGGCTTTTTTTATGAAAGAAATTAAAATGAATTTATTTAACAACATCATTATTACAATTATTGTCATTATTAGCTCACCACCGAGTTGATATAGATCGTTATTGCCAATAAAAAGCAAGACCTGTATCAATTTGATGCAGGTTTTTTTTATAAATATTTTTAATTGGAAGCCACAAAAAAAGAAATGTAAACGACAGTAAATCAATAATTTAAATTAAATATAATCAAACTGAATATAGGCAGAGTTAAAAAATAAAAAATAAAAAAATAAGACGAACAGCTAATTTCGAATCCATTAAAAAACAGAAATGCAGAAATGAAACTTAATAAATACAGTAGCAGATTAACTCAAGACGAATCTCAACCAGCATCACAAGCCATGTTATATGCGGTGGGTTTAACAGATGAAGATATGCAAAAAGCTCAAGTTGGAATTGCAAGTACTGGTTATGATGGCAACCCGTGTAATATGCATTTAAATAGGCTTGCTGGTGAAGTTAAAACGGAGTGTACTATAAATGGATTGGTAGGTTTAGGGTTTAATACTATTGGTGTAAGTGACGGAATTTCAATGGGAACTTCTGGGATGAATTACTCTTTAGTATCTAGAGATATCATTGCAGATTCTATAGAAACGGTTATGAATGCTCAAAGTTATGATGCCTTGATTTCTGTTGTGGGTTGCGATAAAAACATGCCAGGAGCTGTAATTGCGATGTTGCGTTTAAACAGACCTTCAATAATGATGTATGGCGGAACAACAGCATCTGGTAATTACAAAGGGAAAAAACTAAACATTGTCTCTGCTTTTGAAGCATTAGGGCAAAAAGTTGCTGGAGAGATTGATGAATTTGAATATAAAGAAATTATCAAAAGAGCCATTCCCGGTGCAGGAGCTTGTGGCGGAATGTATACAGCAAATACCATGGCATCAGCAATAGAAGCAATGGGTTTTTCTTTACCTTATAATTCTTCAATTCCTGCTGAAAACCCCAATAAAATCTCAGAAAGTGAACGAACAGCTTTGGCAATTAAGAATTTATTGGAGCTAGATTTAAAACCTTTGGATATCATTTCTAAAAAATCTATTGAAAACGCCATTGCAATTGTAAATGCTTTGGGTGGATCCACCAATGTGGTATTGCACTTTTTAGCAATAGCGCATGCTGCTGACATCGAATTTACCTTAGAAGATTTTCAACGTGTGAGCGATAGAACTCCATTAATAGCCGACTTAAAACCTAGTGGAAAATATTTGATGGAAGATGTTCATGGTGTTGGCGGAACTCCAGCAGTGATGAAATACTTACTAGATAATGGCTACTTACATGGTGATTGTTTGACGGTTACTGGAAAAACATTGGCAGAAAATTTAAAAGATATTACACCACTCTCTTTTGAAGAACATCAAGATGTTATTTATCCAAAGAGCAATCCGTTAAAATCATCTGGAAATCTTCAAATTTTATACGGAAACCTTGCTCTTGAAGGCGCAGTTGCAAAAATCAGCGGTAACGAAGGGTTGATTTTTGAAGGAAAAGCAGTGGTTTATGATGGAGAACAAGCAGCAAATACCGGAATTTCTAATGGAGAAGTTGAAAAAGGCAATGTGGTTGTAATCCGTTATGTTGGCCCTAAAGGCGGACCAGGAATGCCAGAAATGTTAAAACCAACGTCGTTGATTATGGGAGCAGGTTTGGGAAAATCAGTAGCATTAATTACAGATGGACGTTTCTCTGGCGGAACTCACGGTTTTGTAGTAGGTCACATTACTCCCGAAGCACAATCTGGCGGAACAATCGCTTTATTAAAAACAGGAGATCAAATTAGAATTAGTGCAGAAGACAATACAATAAATGTATTGTTATCTGACGATGAGCTTGTAGAAAGAAGAGCTAATTGGAAAGAACCAAAATTAAAACATACAAAGGGAATCTTATACAAATACGCTAAAACAGTTGCATCTGCATCAAAAGGATGTGTAACAGATGCTTTTTAATAAAAGAAAGTCATGGAAATAAAAACAAAAGCCTCAACTAAAAAAAATCAATCAAAAAAGCAGCAACCTATTTCTGGAGCAGAAGCAGTTGTGAAATGTTTACTAGTAGAAGGTGTTGATTTAATTTATGGATATCCAGGGGGTGCTATTATGCCAATTTATGACGAGTTATATAAATATCAAGACCAATTACAACACGTATTAGTTCGCCATGAGCAAGGAGCAACTCACGCTGCACAAGGCTATGCTAGAGTTACAGGGAAAGTTGGTGTAGCAATGGCAACATCTGGACCTGGAGCTACAAATTTAGTTACTGGAATTGCAGATGCACAAATAGACTCTACCCCCCTAGTTTGTATTACGGGACAGGTGGGAAAACATTTATTGGGTTCTGATGCTTTTCAAGAAACAGACATTGTTGGGATTTCTACTCCGGTTACAAAATGGAATTATCAAATTACTGAAGCAGCGGAAATTCCAGAAGTATTGGCAAAAGCTTTTTACATAGCCAAATCTGGTAGGCCTGGACCTGTGTTAATTGATATTACTAAGAATGCACAGTTTGATACATTTGATTTTGAATATCAAAAATGCACATCTGTCAGAAGTTATAAAGCGGTTCCAGATGTAGATAAAAGTCAGTTGTTAGCTGCTGCGTCATTGATCAATGCGGCAAAAAAACCACTAATTGTTTTCGGGCAAGGAGTGATTTTAGGTGAAGCAGAATCCGAATTTAAAGCATTGATTGAGAAAACAGGAATTCCTGCTGCTTGGACTATTTTAGGGTTGTCTGCATTAGAATCAAATCACCCATTAAATGTTGGGATGGTAGGAATGCATGGAAATTATGGGCCAAATAAATTAACCAATGAATGTGATGTGTTAATTGCCATCGGAATGCGATTTGATGATCGGGTTACTGGAAATTTAGAAAGCTATGCTAAACAAGCAAAAGTGATTCACTTTGATATAGATCCGTCAGAAATTGATAAAAATGTAAAAACAGATGTTGCTGTTTTAGGAAATTCAAAAGAAACATTAGCCAAGATGTTGCCTTTGGTAAATCAAAATTCTCACGAATCTTGGATGCAAGAATTTAAAGAGTATCATGCTATCGAATTTGAAAAAGTGATTAAAGACGAATTGTTTCCAACCAAAAAAGGAATTACAATGGGAGAAGTATTAAAAGAAATCAACCAAGTAACAAAAGGAAAAGCGGTGGTTGTTTCTGATGTTGGGCAACATCAAATGATGGCTTGTAGATATGCAGAATTCAACCAAACAAAAAGCAGTATTACTTCAGGGGGTTTAGGTACTATGGGATTTGCATTGCCAGCAGCAATTGGTGCTAAAATGGGAGCGCCAGAAAGAGAAGTTATTGCCATTATTGGTGATGGAGGTTATCAAATGACGATTCAAGAATTAGGAACTATTTTTCAAACCAAAGCAGCTGTAAAAATTGTAGTTCTGAATAATGAATTTTTAGGGATGGTGCGTCAATGGCAACAATTGTTTTTTGACAAAAGATATGCATCTACCGAAATGGTAAATCCAGATTTTGTAACCATTGCAAAAGGATATCATATTGAAGCGCAAAAAGTTACAAAAAGAGAAAATTTATCAGGAGCCATTGAGAAAATGATTGCTTCTAAAAGCTCTTATTTCTTAGAAGTTTTTGTAGAAAAAGAAAACAATGTGTTTCCAATGATTTCTACTGGAGCATCGGTTTCAGATATCAGATTAAGTTAAATTATAAAAAGAATCTAGAATAGAGAAAATAGAAATAAGAGCAAAGTTGATAGAAATAAAAATCACGAAATGAAGAAGGTAGACTCTTTCTTCTTATATCTTCTTCTCTTTTTTCTTCAATAATTAAGAATATATGAACACAGAAACAAAATCATATACGATATCAGTATATACAGAAAACAATGTAGGATTGTTAAACAGAGTTTCATCAATATTTTCAAAAAGACACATCAATATTGAAAGCTTAACAACTTCTCAATCAGAAATTGAAAACGTAAATAGATTTGTGATTGTTGCAACTATGGAAGAACAGCAAGCAACTAAAATTGTTGGACAATTAGAAAAACAAATAGAAGTTATAAAAGCCTATGTACATACAGATGAGGAAACTATTTACCAAGAATCCGCTCTGTTTAAAGTGTCTTTAGATTCGTTACTAGACAAGCGTCAAATACAAGATATTATTAAAACTAGTCATGCAAATATAGTAACCGTAGCTAGAGATTTTTTTGTAATAGAGAAAACAGGAAGCAGAAAAGAAACGGAGCAATTATATCAAGATTTAAAACCATATAAATTATTGCAATTTGTAAGATCCGGAAGAATATCAGTAACTAAAGAACCCATGAATATTTCAGAAATGCTCAAAGCATTTTAATACTTAATAAAAGAAAAATGACAAATTATTTTAATATACTATCACTAAGAGAACAATTAACAGAATTAGGAAAATGTAGATTTATGGAATCTACAGAATTTGAAGAAGGAGTTGCACCACTTATTGGAAAAAAAATAATCATTGTAGGATGTGGAGCTCAAGGATTAAATCAAGGATTAAACATGCGAGATTCTGGATTGGATATTTCTTATGCTTTAAGAGCAGAAGCAATTTCAGAAAAAAGAGCATCTTATGTTTCTGCTACAACAAACAACTTCGTTGTTGGCACCTATAATGAATTGATACCTACAGCTGATCTGGTTTTAAATTTAACTCCAGACAAACAACATACTTCTGTAGTAAAAGCAGTAATGCCCTTAATGAAAAAAGGAGCTACGTTGTCGTATTCTCATGGGTTTAATATCGTAGAAGAAGGTATGCAAATCCGTAAAGATTTAACAGTAATTATGGTTGCTCCAAAATGTCCAGGATCTGAAGTTCGAGAAGAATACAAAAGAGGTTTTGGAGTTCCAACGCTTATAGCAGTGCATCCAGAAAACGATCCAGAAAAGAAAGGGCTATCACAAGCAAAGGCCTATGCAGTTGCAACTGGTGGACACAAAGCAGGTGTTTTAGAGTCTTCATTTGTAGCCGAGGTGAAATCCGATTTGATGGGTGAGCAAACCATTTTGTGTGGGGTCTTACAAACAGGAGCAATTTTGTCCTTTGATAAAATGGTTGTAGAAGGAATTGAACCTAGCTATGCTGCTAAATTAATCCAATACGGATGGGAAACCATTACTGAGGCTTTAAAACATGGCGGAATTACAAACATGATGGATCGTTTGTCAAATCCTGCAAAATTGAAGGCCTTTGAATTGTCTGAGGAGCTAAAAGAGATCTTACGTCCGTTATTTCAAAAACACATGGATGATATCATGTCAGGGCATTTCTCTAAAACGATGATGGAAGATTGGGCAAACAATGATCAAAACCTACTAGCTTGGAGAGCTGAGACAAGAGAAACAGCATTCGAAAAAACAGCAGTTACAACTCAAGAAATAACGGAACAAGAATATTTTGATCACGGAACATTGTTAGTTGCATTTGTTAGAGCTGGTGTAGAATTGGCTTTTGAGACTATGACGGCTTCTGGTATTATTGCAGAGTCAGCCTACTATGAATCATTGCATGAAACCCCTTTAATTGCAAATACCATCGCTCGTAAAAAACTGTATGAAATGAATCGTGTAATTTCCGATACCGCAGAATATGGTTGCTATTTGTTTGACCATGCATGTAAACCTCTATTAACTGATTTTATAAAAAAACAATCTGTCCAGGTCATTGGAAAACCATTTACAAAACACGTCAAAGTTGATAATCAACAATTAATTGCTGTAAACAAAGTCATAAGAGAGCACGAAGTAGAAAAAGTTGGAGCGGTTTTAAGAGCTTCAATGACAGCAATGAAACAACTTTAAAAAATTGTTGTCATTTCGACAGAGCAACGATTGTAGCGACGAGAAATCTCTTAAATAAAACCAAAAAAGATATTATTAATTTTACAATTGGCAGATTTCTCAATCGCAAAAATGCTCATTTCGAAATGACATCATATAGAAAAGAATAAAAATGAGCGTCAAAATACCAACCTATTACCCAAAATTAGAAGACATAAAAAATGCTGTAACTACACTAAAAGATGTAGTTACCGTAACCCCTTTAACTCAAAACCTTAATTATTCTAGGAAACACGAAGCGAATATTCTTTTAAAAAGAGAAGATTTACAGCAAGTTCGTTCGTATAAGATCCGAGGAGCCTATCGTAAAATGAGTTCTTTAACCTTAGCAGAAATGAAAAAAGGAATCGTTTGTGCGAGTGCCGGGAATCATGCTCAAGGGGTTGCTTTTGCTTGCCAGAAATTAAAAATTAAAGGGACCATTTTTATGCCCGCTCCTACACCCAAGCAAAAACTAGAACAAGTGCAAATGTTTGGTGGTGATTGGATTCAAATTCAATTGGTTGGAGATACGTTTGATGATGCTCAAAATGAAGCAAAAAAGGAATGTGATTTTCTGGGAAAAACTTTTGTACATCCTTTTGATGATGAAAAAATAATAGAAGGACAAGCAACTGTTGGACTGGAAATTATTGAGCAAGCAAAGGATTCTATTGATTATGTTTTTGTGCCAGTAGGAGGAGGAGGTTTAGCTTCGGGCTTATCGTCAGTTTTTAAAGCACTCTCTCCAAACACCAAAATTATAGGTGTAGAACCAGAAGGGGCTCCTTCTATGAAATCAGCCTTAGAACAAAGGATGAATGTTCGACTAGAAGCCATAGATAAGTTTGTTGATGGAGCAGCCGTACAACAAGTTGGCTCTTTAACGTATGAAATTTGTAAAGAAAACCTAGATGCCATGATTACTGTTCCCGAAGGAAAAGTGTGTCAGACTATTTTAGATCTATACAACAAAGATGCTATTGTGGTTGAACCAGCAGGAGCTTTAACCATAGCTGCATTAGATTATTTTGCAGATGAAATTAAAGGAAAAAATGTAGTTTGTGTGGTAAGTGGAAGTAATAATGATATTACAAGAACTGCAGAGATCAAAGAAAGAGCAATGCTATATAGTGGATTTAAACATTATTTTATTGTGCGATTTCCGCAAAGAGCAGGTGCTTTAAAAGAATTTGTGGTTCACGTTCTAGGACCTCAAGATGATATTACTCATTTTGAATACACAAAGAAGACTAATCGAGAAAATGGACCAGCAGTAGTTGGAGTAGAATTGAAATGTAAAGAAGATTTAGAGCCTCTTTTAGAACGGATGAAAAAAATGAATTTCTATGGTGATTATTTAAATGATAAGCCAAATTTGTTTGAGTTTTTAGTCTGACATTCAAACGACAAATACAGGGCGACTTTTAACAAATCACTAAAGTTTTATTTTTATATTTACTAAATTAAAAATTTGAACAAAAAAAATTAAATATTATGACTAAATTAAAACTACGTTCGGTAATTTTCTTTTTATCTATTGCGTTATTTTCTTTCGTGTCTTGTCAAAAAGAAACAAAAGGAGATAAATTAACTTTAGAATTTGAAAAGTATGAACTTGAAAATGGATTACAAGTAGTTCTTCATCAAGACAAATCAGACCCAATTGTATCGTTAGCGATTCAATATGGGGTAGGATCTAACAGAGAAAAGACTGGTAGAACTGGATTTGCTCACTTATTTGAGCATATGTTGTTTCAAGAGTCTGAAAATGTTCCGCAAGATCAATTTTTTAAGAAAATTCAAGACTTAGGTGGTACATTAAATGGAGGAACCTGGAAAGACGGTACAATATATTATGAAGTTGTTCCAAATAATGCTTTAGAGACCATTATGTGGTTAGAAAGCGACAGAATGGGATTTTTAATTAATACAGTAACAGAATCTGCTTTTTACAATCAGCAAGAAGTTGTTCAGAATGAAAAAAGACAACGTGTAGATAATAACCCTTATGGGCATACCGGATGGGTATTAGATAAAGCTATTTACCCTGAAAGCCATCCATATAATTGGCAAGTTATCGGTGAATTGGTTGATTTACAAAATGCAACTATTGAAGATGTTAAAGAGTTTTATGACAAATACTACGGTCCTAATAATGCAACTTTAGTCATCGCTGGAGATTTTGACTCGAAAGAAGCAAAAGTTTTGATCGAAAAATATTTCGGGGAAATTAAACGTCGTCAAGAAGTAAAACCTTTAAAGCCAGTTAGAGTTACTTTATCTGAAACAAAAAGGCTGTATCATGAAGATAATTTTGCTAGAGCCGCACAGTTAAATATGGTTTGGCCAACATTAGAACAATATACAGATGATGCATATGCGTTAGATTTTTTAGGACAGTTGTTGTCTAATGGAAAGAAAGCACCAATGTATAAAGTTTTGGTACAGGATAAAAAGTTAACTTCAAGAGCTAGTGCCTATAATAATTCTCAAGAACTGGCAGGAGAGTTTCGTATTTCAATTACAGCAAATGGAAACAATAATTTAGCGGATGTTGAGTCTGCCGTTATAGAATCGTTTAAGAAATTTGAAGAAGAAAGTTTTACAGATCAAGATGTAGAGAGAATCAAGGCAGGTCTAGAAACTAGTTTTTATAATTCAATAAGTAGTGTTTTAGGGAAATCTTTTCAATTAGCTCAATACAATGTTTTTGCTGGTGATCCTGGTTTTATAACCGAAGATATTGAGAACATTAAAAAAGTAACTAAAAAAGATATTATTAGAGTATACAATAAGTATATAAAAGATAAGCCATACGTTATCACCAGTTTTGTTCCTAAAGGGAAATTAGAATTAGCAGCTAATAACTCTAAAAAAGCAGCGATAGTTGAAGAGGTAATTAAAGAGAATGTAGATGTAAAAATTGCAGACAAAAATAATAAAGTTGAAAAATCACCTTCTAAATTTGATAGATCTGTAGCTCCTACAGCAGGAAAATCACCAAAATTAAATATTCCAGAATCATGGTCAGTAACATTAGAAAACGACATGAAAGTTTTAGGAATTAAACAAACAGAAATTCCAATCGTTAATTTCAGCATTGTTATAGATGGGGGTCATTTATTAGACTCTTTTGATAAAAACGGAGTAGCAAATTTGATGACAGATATTTTGATGGAAGGAACTGCCAACAAAACCCCTTTACAATTAGAAGAAGAGATTACTCTTTTAGGCGCTTCTATTAATATGTTTTCTGGAAATGAATCAATTACCATTAGAGGAAATACACTAGTAAGAAACTTTGATAAAACAATGAAACTAGTAGAAGAGATCCTTCTAGAGCCAAGATGGGATGAAGAAGAATTAAAAAGAATCAAAACAAGTACTATTAATAGTATAAAACGTTCTTCAGCTAACCCTAATTTTGTTGCTAGAAATGTTTCGAACAAACTTTTATATGGTGAGAAACATATTTTTGCATATCCAATAAGTGGAACTGTAGAATCAATTGAAGCGATTACCATGGACGATTTAAAAGCTTTTTATGAAAAGAACTTTTCACCATCTGTGAGTAAATTCCACATTGTAGGAAATATTGATAAAGAAACAGTTACTGCTACTTTAGCTAGTTTAGAAAAGAAATGGGAAAGCAAAGAGGTTGTAATTCCAACATTTGAAATGAACTCAGACAGAAATAAATCATCACTATATTTTGTAGATATTCCAAATGCAAAACAGTCTGTAATTAATATTGGTTATTTATCAATGGCTAGAACAGATCCAGATTATTTTGCAGCTACTGTAATGAATTATAAATTAGGAGGTTCTTTTTCTGGAAATGTAAATCTAATTTTAAGAGAAGAGAAAGGGTATACTTATGGAGCATCTACAGGTTTTAGTGGTACTAAAATAAGAGGGACTTTTAATGCGTCTTCAAGTGTTAGAACCAATACAACATTTGAATCTGTAAATATTTTTAGAGATGAAATTAATAAGTATAAAAACGGAATTTCTCAAGAGGATTTAGATTTTACTAAAAACGCATTAATAAAATCTAACGCTAGACGTTTTGAAACTCAAGGTGCTTTACTAGGAATGCTTCAAAATATTAGCAATTACAATCTTTCACCAGATTATATTGCAAATGAAGAAGATATTATTAGAAATATGACCTTAGAACAGCACAAGGCATTAGTTAATAAGTATTTAGATGCCTCTAAAATGGGTTATTTAGTTGTAGGTGATGCAGCTACTCAGTTTGCAAAGTTTAAAAATGCTGGTTTTGATGAAGTAATTTTATTAGATAAAGACGGGAAACAATTAAAATTGTCAAAAATTAAACTTTAAAAAAATTTATATCAATAAAAAAAGGTGTGATGAATATCACACCTTTTTTTATTTTAAGAGAAAAATCTAATTTATCTTAGCCAAAGATTAGAAAAAAAATTTGTGAACAAATACTATTATGAAATCAATTTTAGAAGTACCTGAAAAATATAGATTTTCTCAGGTATTAGAGCAAAATACTTATTTAATTAATGGTAAATTAAAATATTGGCCTGGTCACCGAACCAATGTTTATTCTCCTATTTATCTTGAGAATAGTCAAGGGAAATTAGCACCAACTTTATTAGGAACAATTCCGAGTCTTACAGAAAAAGAAGCATTAGAAGCATTAGATTCAGCATATAATGCTTATGATAAAGGTAGAGGAGAATGGCCTACCATGAAAGTAGAAGAACGTATTCTCTGTATAGAAAATTTCACAAAATTAATGTTGGAAACTAGAGATGAAGTAGTAACGTTTTTGATGTGGGAAATAGGCAAGCCTTATAATGAATCTTGTGATGAATTTGATAGAACTATAGAGTATATAAATGACACCATTTCAACCTTAAAAGAAATGGATCAAAAACACTCAGAGATTAAAAATCACAGCGGAATTTTAGCACAAGTTCGTAGAGCTCCGTTAGGAGTTGTGTTGTGTTTGAGCCCATATAATTACCCTTTAAATGAAACTTTTTGCTTGTTAATTCCTGCATTAATTATGGGAAACACAACCATCTTTAAACCAGCTAAACACGGAATTTTATTATTATCTCCTTTGCTAGAAGCATTTCAAAAAAGTTTCCCGAAAGGTGTGGTAAACATTATTTATGGAAGTGGAAGAATTTTAGCAACTCCGATTTTAAAATCAGGAAAAGTGGATGTATTAGCGTTGATTGGAAATAGCAAATCGGCAAATATTTTACAAGAACACCACCCAAAGAAAAATAGATTACGGTTGGTTTTAGGTTTGGAAGCTAAAAATCCGGGAATTGTATTGCCAGATTGCGATTTAGATTTGGCGGTTAAAGAATGTGTTTTAGGTTCTTTGGCATTTAACGGACAACGATGTACAGCGCTTAAAATTTTATTTGTGCATGAAGATATTGTAGCAGAATTTAATCAAAAATTTGTTGAAGAAGTTCAAAAATTAAAAGGAGGATTGCCTTGGGAAGAGAATGTAAAAATTACACCATTACCAGAGCCCAATAAACCAATTTATATTCAAGAATTAATTGATGATGCGAAATCAAAAGGAGCAAAAATTTTGAATAAAAATGGAGGAGAAACAACATTAAGTTTTGTAAATCCAGTAGTTTTATATCCAGTAAATAAAACTATGAAAGTGTATGAAGAAGAGCAGTTTGGTCCAGTTGTTCCTATTTTATCATTTAAAAATATTCAAGAACCGCTAGACTATATCTCTGAATCTAACTACGGACAACAAGTAAGTTTGTTTAGTAACAATCCTAATTCATTAGCACCATTAATAGACTCATTGGTTAATCAAGTTTGTAGGGTAAATATCAACACAAAATGTCAACGTGGTCCAGATGTGTTGCCATTTGTTGGAAGAAAAGATTCTGCCGTAAGTACTTTAAGTGTGTATGATGCATTAAGAACTTTTTCAATCAGAACTTTAGTTGCATTTAGAAGTAACGCATCAAATGATAAAATCTTGACAGATTTATTAGAAAGTAACGCTTCTAACTTTTTAAGAAAAAAATAAAAAAGAGTCATTTCTTAAGAAATGACTCTTTTAGATAAAATACAGACTAAATAATAGTACTCTGACCCATATAGATATTTTGAAAATTTAAATTACTTTCGTCTTGATTTTCAATATAATCAGCAATAAAATCTCCTACTTTAGAGGTAGATGCTGAGAACGAATTTTTTCCTTTAATATCTTCTGTTGTAATCCCTAAAACCAATGACTTTTCTACAGCTCTTTCTATAGCATTAGCTTCTATAAACAACCCTAAATGTTTTAATAACAATGCAGCAGATAAAATTGAGGCTAATGGGTTTGCAATGTCTTTTCCTGTTGCTTGTGGAAACGAACCATGAATGGGCTCAAATAAAGCATTCCCTTTTCCAACAGAAGAAGAGGCTAATAAACCTATAGATCCTCCAATAACACTTGCCTCGTCACTAATTATATCACCAAAAAGATTTTCAGTTAAAATAACATCAAATTGTTTTGGATTTAATATTAGTTGCATTGCAGCATTGTCTACAAACAAGAAATCTAAAGTTACATCTGGATATTGAATTGCTAATTCTGTTACAGTCTTTCTCCATAAACGAGAAGTTTCTAAGACGTTGGCTTTATCGACCAATGTTAGTTTTTTTCTACGAGTTTGTGCTTCTTTAAAAGCCAAATGCGCAATGCGCTCTATTTCTTCAACTGAATAAGAGCAACCATCAAAAGCAACTTGACCATCGTCACTTAATTCTTTTATGCCAAAGTATATCCCTCCTGTTAATTCTCTAAAAATAGAAATATCAGTTCCTTTTATAATCTCTTTTTTTAAGGGCGAATTCGCTATCAATTGATCGTAAGCCTTTACAGGTCTTACATTACAAAACAACCCTAACTCTTTACGTAATTTAAGTAATCCTTGTTCTGGTCTTACTTTCGCAGTCGGATCATTATCATACTTTGGATGACCAATTGCACCAAATAATATTGCATCAGATTTTTTGCATATAGATAAGGTTTCATTGGGTAATGGATTTCCTGTTTTATCAATTGAACAAGCACCCATTAAGGCTTCTTTGTAGATAAATGTGTGATTGTATACATCTGCAATTGCATTCAATGCTTTTTTTGCTTGCGCTATAACTTCTGGCCCAATTCCATCTCCTGGAATTACTGCAATCGTATATTTCATATTTTTTTATTTGGGCGTTACCACATGGGTCGCGCTTTTCATTATATCTTTTAACTTGTTCTCGATACTCGCTCCGCGAACTCGAACTAACATTAAAAGGATGTCACTTCAATCGCTAACGCAACTAGAACTATTTTATAGCATTTGAGTTTCAAATTCGGCTATTTTTTCTTTCTTACTGATTAAATAATCAATGTCATCATAACCATTTAGCAAGCAAGTTTTCTTGTAAGCATCAATTTCAAAAGAAGCATTTCCTATTTCAGATTCAATAGTTTGTTCTTCTAAATTCACGATAACTTCTGATGTAGGATTTTCCTCTAGATGCACAATTAATTTTTTCAAATATTCTTCGGTAACCTGCACGGGTAATAATCCGTTATTCAATGCATTCCCTTTAAAAATATCAGCAAAAAAACTACTTACAATTACTTTAAATCCATAGCCTACCAAAGCCCAAGCGGCATGTTCTCTACTAGAACCACAACCAAAATTATCTCCTGCTACTAATATACTTCCGCTATATTTTGTATTGTTTAAAGGAAACTCTTTATTGATGGTTCCGTCTTTATGAAATCGCCAATCTCTAAAAACTTGTTCGCCAAAACCTAATTTATCCGTTGCCTTTAAAAAGCGAGCAGGTATAATTTGATCAGTATCAATATTTTCTGTTGCTAACGGAACAGCTTTAGATGTTAATTGTATAAACTTCTCCATTAGTTTAAATGTTTAGTAATGTCAATAATTTTACCTTCAACAGCAGTTGCAGCTGCAACCAATGGGCTTGCCAATAAAGTTCGGGAGCCTTGACCCTGCCTACCTTCAAAATTTCTGTTTGATGTAGATACACAGTATTCTCCTTCCGGAATTTTATCATCATTCATTGCTAAACAAGCAGAACATCCAGGTTGTCTTAACGTAAAGCCGGCGGCTTCAAAAGTGGCTTTCAAACCTTCTTCGGTAATTTGTTTTGCAACTCGTTGCGATCCAGGAACTAACCAAGCTGTTACATTTTCGGCTTTTTGTTTTCCTTTTATATAGTTAGCTGCAACTCTAAAATCTTCAATTCTAGAATTTGTACAACTTCCAATAAACACATAATTAATTGGGGTATCAATCAAGGATTTCCCTTTTTCAAAATCCATATAGGTCAATGATTTTTCAAAAGAACTTTCATCCTTGTTTGGAATCTTTTCAGAAATTTTAATTCCCATTCCTGGATTTGTTCCAAAAGTGATCATTGGTTCAATATCTGAAGCATCTATTACATATTCTTTATCAAATTCAGCTCCTTCATCTGTAGCTAAGGTTTTCCACTTTGCTACTTTTTCATCAAAATCAGTTCCTTTTGGAGCAAATTCTTTTCCTTTGATATAGTTAAATGTTGTCTGATCTGGAGCAATCATTCCGCCTCTAGCACCCATCTCAATACTCATATTGCAAACGGTCATTCTGCCTTCCATGCTCATATTTTCAAAAACATCACCAGCATACTCGCAAAAATAACCGGTACCTGAATTGGTTCCTAACTTAGCAATGATATATAAAATAACATCTTTAGGAAGGACACCTTTTTTTAATTGTCCATTAACGAGTACCCTCATTTTTTTAGGTTTTTCTAAAAGCAAGCATTGGCTCGCAAAAACCTGTGCTACTTGACTTGTTCCAATACCAAAGGCAATGGTTCCGAATGCACCATGGGTTGATGTATGAGAATCTCCACAAACCATGGTCATTCCAGGTTGTGTGATGCCCAATTCAGGTGCTATTACATGTACAATTCCATTGTTTTCATGTCCCAAACCATACAAAGGAATATTGTTCTTAAGACAATTTTTAGTTAGCTGTTCTAACTGGTTTCTAGAAAGTGCATCCTTTATGGGTAAATGTTGATTGATTGTGGGCGTATTGTGATCTGCTGTAGCCACAATTTTATCGGGTCTCGCAATTGGGATCCCTCTTTTTTCTAATTCTTCAAAAGCCTGTGGACTTGTTACCTCATGAATTAAATGTGTATCTATATATAATATTTGTGGACCATTTTCTATTGCATCAACTACATGGGCATCCCAAACCTTATCAAAGAGTGTTTTTCTCATGATGCAATGGCTATTTTTGAAAACTTATTAACGTTTTTCATGATAGAATGTAAGTCTGTATCGTGAATTTCTTTTTGAATATCTGCTATTTGTAGGAAGTAATTATAGGCTTTGTCTAATTGAATTTTTGTTAACTCGTAACCAATTTTTTTAGCTCTATAGGCTAAGGCAGCTCTTCCGCTTCTAGCAGTTAATACAATTGCACTTTCTGTAACACCAACATCTTCTGGATTCATGATTTCATAGGTTTCTCTATTTTTAATGACCCCATCTTGATGTATTCCAGAGCTATGCGCAAAAGCATTGGCTCCAACAATAGCTTTGTTAGGCTGTACAGGCATTCCCATTTTTTCTCTAACCATCATACTGGTATCATAAAGCAATTGGGAATTGATATTGGTTTCTAAGTTTAAAGTTGGATGTTGTTTTAAAATCATTACAACTTCTTCCAAAGCAGTATTCCCGGCACGTTCTCCGATACCATTTATGGTACATTCAATTTGCCTAGCACCATTGATAGCTCCTGCAATAGAGTTTGCTGTTGCCATGCCCAAATCATTATGACAATGACAAGAAATAGTTACTTTTTCGATCCCTTTTACATGCTCTTTTAGGTATTTAATTTTTGCGCCATATTCTTCCGGCAAACAATAACCTGTGGTATCAGGTATGTTCAATACGGTTGCTCCAGCTTTGATTACTTCTTCACAAATCTGCGCTAGGAAAGCATTATCAGTTCTTCCTGCATCTTCGGCATAAAACTCTACATCTTCTACAAATGATTTTGCATAACGAACCGCAAGTACAGCTCTTGTTACTACTTCTTCTCTACTCGAATTAAATTTATACTTTATATGAGAATCACTGGTGCCAATACCTGTATGAATTCTAGGTTTTTTGGCATATTTTAGTGCAGCAGCTGCCACTTCGATATCTTTCTCTACGGCTCTAGTTAAACCACAAACAGTTGCGTTTTTTACAATTTTAGCAACTTCACTTACAGAATTAAAATCACCTGGACTCGAAACAGGAAAACCTGCTTCAATAACATCTACTCCCATAAAATCCAGTCGCTCTGCAATGACTAATTTCTGTCTAGTGTCTAGTTTACAACCAGGAACTTGTTCACCATCACGAAGCGTTGTGTCAAAAATTTGTATTTTATTATCTTGCATGTGTACTTCTTAATTTTTTAATCAAATTCAAATTTATATATTGACTTTTCTAAGAGAGAAAATTATCATAGCCTCTTTACGATGTTTAAAAGAGCTGTTTATAAAATAAAACTCTGATAATAAGAATATTATGGGTAAATCATTTACGCTAGCCAATAATCAAAACGATGCATTGTTTGAGTTGATTAAATCGTTGTCAAAATCAGAAAAAAGGCAATTTAATTTGTATGTTGGTAGATTAGGTGGAAATACTGATGCAAAGTTTTTTTCATTATTTAAATTTTTAGAAAAGTTAAAAACCTACGATGAACGACAAATTTTAGAGAATGGAATTGTTACCAAACAACAATTGTCAAATTTAAAAGCACATTTATACCGTCAAATCTTAATTAGTTTACGTTTAAATCCGGCCCATCAAAATATTAGAATTCAAATCAGAGAGCAATTAGATTTTGCAACCGTTTTATATCAAAAGGGCTTGTACAAACAAAGCTTAAAATTGTTAGATAAAGCGAAATCAATGGCAATTGAAAATGAAGAGAAAAATATTGCTTATGAAATTGTTGAACTTGAAAAAGTAATTGAAACACAATACATCACAAGAAGTATTAGTTCGAGAGCAGACGTACTTTCTGAACAAGCAAAGATGCTAAGCCAGCAAAATGTAATAACTAGTAAATTATCTAATTTATCATTACAACTATATAGTATATTACTAAAAACTGGACCTGCCAGAAACGATGAAGAGTTTGCAAAAATAACGACATACTTTGATGCAAGAATGCCAGAATTTGATTTTAGCACACTCGGTTTTAGAGAGAAACTTTGGTTGTATAAAGCTCACGTATGGAAGAGTTTTTTACTACAAGATTTTTTAATGTGTTATAAATATTCGCACAAATGGATGCAGTTGTTTAGAGGAAATACAAAGCTAATCTCATTACATCCTGTATTTTATTTAAAAGGGAAAAACTATTTACTTGAATCTCTTTTTCTTCTAAAACATTTTTCGAAATTTAAGGAAGAACTTAATTTTTTTAAAGCGGAAATTAAAAGTCAAGAAATCCCGTTAAACAGCAACACCGAGCTGTTAATTTTTCAATACTATACGGCAAATCAATTGCATTTACACTTTTTAGAAGGCACATTTAAAGAAGGGGAGTTTTTGGTAAAAGAAATAGAGCAAAAGATTAAAAAATATGCATCTAGGTTAGATAATCATCATATTGTAATCTTGTATTATAAGATTGCGTGTTTGTATTTTGGGATGGGTGAAAATAGAAAATGTATTGCTTTTTTAGCGAAGATTATTGATTCTAAAAATTTACAAGCAGCAGAAGATTTGCAATGTTTTGCAAGGGTTTTAAATTTGATTGCTCATTATGAATGTGGAATGGATTATCATTTAGAAAAACAATTTAAAGAGACTTATAAATTCTTACTTAAAATGAAGAATTTACAAGCAGTTCAAAAAGAATTTATTATTTCGATTAAAGCTTTAAGTGATGTATATCCACATCAAATAAAAAACGAATTCAAAAAAATTCATGTTAGATTGCAGAAGTTTGAAAATCACCCCTATGAGAAACGCGCTTTTCTTTATTTAGACATTTTGTCTTGGTTAGAAAGTAAAATTGAAAACACTACGATTGGAGAAATTATTCGAAAAAAAGCAACAAGATTAAGTCGTTAACTTATTTGTCCGCCATTTTTAATTTTTTCTGCAGGTTCTACAAAAGCTAATTTTCCATTAGGTGTGTCGGTCATTAAAATCATACCTTGACTTTCTACACCACGCAAAGTTCTAGGAGCTAAATTGCACAAAACAGTTACTTGCTGCCCAACAATATCTTCTGGGTTAAAACTTTCTGCAATTCCAGAAACAATGGTTCTTATATCGATACCAACATCTACTTTTAGCTGCAATAATTTTTTAGCTTTCGGAACTTTAATGGCTTCTAAAATAGTTCCAACTCTGATGTCTAATTTGGTAAAATCATCAAACTCTATGGTCTCTTTTTGAGGCTCAACTGTTTTTGCAGCATTTTGGTTCGCTGTCTTTGTTGCTTGTAATTTGTCTAATTGTGCTTCAATTTCGCTGTCTTCAATTTTCGCAAACAACAACTTAGCTTTATTAATTTGATGATTAGCTGTTAAAAGTATTTCTTTTGTTGAGATATCGTTCCAGCTTAAAGATTCATTAATGTTTAAAATGTTTTTCAATTTAACCGATGTAAAGGGTAAAAAAGGTTCAGATAAAACAGCTAAACCAGCTGCAATTTGCAAGGCAACATGCATAATGGTTTTTACACGTTCTTCATCTACTTTGATTACTTTCCAAGGTTCTTCATCAGCTAAATATTTATTTCCTAAACGAGCTAAATTCATTAATTCTTGACTCGCTTCTCTAAAGCGATAGCGCTCGATTGACCTAGAAATCGTATTCGGAAATTCTTTTAAAGTAGCCAACGTTTCTTCGTCAACGTCACTAAGATCCCCTGAAGGCGGTACTTTTCCGTTGTAATATTTGTTGGTTAAAACAACAACACGATTGATGAAATTCCCAAAAATAGCGACCAATTCGTTGTTATTTCTTGCCTGAAAATCTTTCCAAGTAAAATCGTTGTCTTTTGTTTCTGGTGCTGTTGCGGTTAAGGCATAACGCAACACATCTTGTTTGTCAGGAAAATCTAAAAGATATTCATGTAACCAAACCGCCCAGTTTTTAGAAGTAGATAATTTATTTCCTTCTAAATTTAAAAATTCATTTGCAGGCACATTTTCTGGTAACACATAATCTCCATGTGCTTTTAACATTGCAGGGAAAATAATACAGTGAAAAACAATATTGTCTTTCCCAATAAAATGAACCAGTTTCGTGTCATCATTTTTCCAGTAAGGCTCCCAATCTGTATTGTTTTCTTCTGCCCATTCTTTGGTTGCAGAAATATATCCAATAGGGGCATCAAACCAAACATACAGCACTTTACCAACAGCTCCTTCAATAGGAACTGGAATTCCCCAATCTAAATCACGAGTTACTGCTCTTGGTCGTAAACCATCATCAATCCAAGATTTTACTTGCCCCAACACATTGGGTTTCCAATCATTTTTATGTCCTTCTAAAATCCATTCTTTTAAAAATGCTTCGTGCTTATCTAAAGGCAAAAACCAGTGTTTAGTTTCTTTCAACGTAGGAACATTTCCGGTTATTGACGATTTTGGATTGATTAAATCTGTTGCATTATGACTTGTTCCACAGCTTTCACATTGATCTCCATAACTTTCTTCGTTTCCGCATTTCGGACACGTTCCAACAACAAATCTGTCTGCTAAATATTGATCTGCTTCGGCATCATACAATTGCTCTGTAACTTCTTCAATAAACTCTCCATCATTGTATAATTTTAAGAAAAAATCTGATGCTGTTTTATGATGAACATTTGCGGATGTTCTTGAATAATTATCAAAAGAAATTCCAAAATCCGCAAACGAAGTTTTAATAATTTTGTGGTATTTATCAACTACTTGTTGCGGTGTAATCCCTTCCTTTTTAGCTTTGATTGTAATAGGTACTCCATGCTCATCTGATCCGCAAACAAAAACCACATCTTCTCCTTTTAAACGTAAATAACGTGCATAAATATCTGCAGGAACATAAACGCCGGCCAAATGCCCGATATGAACAGGGCCATTTGTGTAAGGTAAAGCAGCGGTAATTGTATATCTTTTTGGAGTATTCATTTCTATCGTATCGTTTTCGTTTAAAATTTGTTTTGAACAAATTTTTGAAAAGCAAAAGTACGGAAAACCAACGAAAACTCATTTTTTTAAGCCGTCAAAAATAGATACATTTACAAAAATCATTTTTATGAAAGTAACAAAACTCTTTTTGATTGCATTTTTGTCATTAATTATTTCAAACAATCAAACGCAAGCTCAAGAAAACACAAAATCTGAGTTAATTACACCTCCTTATTTACAAAAAGGAGACACTATTGCCATAGTTGCTCCAGCAGGTATCTTAACGGACAGAAAAGATGTAATAGATCAAGCTAAAGAGTTGGCAGAAAGTTGGGGTTTACATGTTGTATATGGTAAACATTTGTTTGACACAGTAGGTCATTTTTCTGCAACAGATGAAGAAAGATCAGAAGATTTTCAAACAGCAATGGACAATCCAAATATTAAGGCAATTTGGGCTGGACGTGGAGGTTACGGAACGGTAAGAATTTTAGACAGATTAGATTACACAAAGTTTATAGAGAGTCCAAAATGGGTAATTGGGTATTCAGATATTACTGCGTTGCATTCTCATTTAAATACATTGGGTTACGAAACCATTCATGGAATGATGGGAACAAGTATGGGAGATGATGCTGAGAAAATTGTTGAAACACTAAAATCATTTAAAAAGTCACTTTTTGGAGAAAAATTGAGTTATAGTTTAGTCTCTGTAAAAGAGAATAAAAAAGGAAACGCAAAAGGAAAATTAATTGGCGGAAACCTTTCTTTATTAGCATCTATGTTAGGTTCTGAAAGTCAAATGAATGCAGAGGATAAAATTTTATTTATTGAAGAAGTTGGTGAATATAAATATAGCATGGATAGAATGTTGCAAAGTCTAAAACGTGCCGGTTTTTTTGAAAAATGTAAAGGGATTATAGTAGGAGACATTTCTAAAATAAAAAGCAATTCGACAAAATGGGGAAGCTCTATGGAGCAGTTAATTTTAGATGTAATTTCCGAATATGATTTTCCTGTTTTGTTTAAATTCCCTGCTGGTCATGAACCAGATAACAGATCGTTAATTTTGGGAAGAACTATTGAAATGAATGTAACTAAAGAAGGAATCTCTACTGTAGTTTTTAATGAGTAAAAATGGCCCAGCACAATGAACTTGGTAAAAAAGGCGAGCAGTTAGCAGTAGATTTTTTATTGCAAAACAACTATAAAATTATTGCTCGTAATTATCGGTTTTTAAAAGCTGAAATTGATATTATAGCTCGGAAAAAAGATGTTTTAGTAGCTATTGAGGTAAAAACACGTTCTTCTATAGATTATGGAAATCCACAAGACTTTATCAATCCTAAAAAAATAAAATTATTGGTTTCTGCGATGGATAATTTTGTTGTAGAAAATGATTTAGAAGTAGAAGTTCGGTTTGATATTATTGCCATTATAAAACAAAAAAACGCCTTCGAAATAGAACATTTAGAAGACGCTTTTTTACATTTTTAAAAACTTATTCTAAGTACTTAATAATTTTTTTAAGTTCATCTAATGTTTCTGGCTTAGCAATTATTTTTTTATTTTTATCTAACACAATATAGGTTGGTGTAGAATAAATTTGATAGGTTCTTGCTGTCGGATTTTCCCATTTTTTCAATCCCAGGGCATGATGCCAACCAATATATTTTGAGGTTAGGTTTTTCCATTCTATGTCGTCAGTTTCCATTCCAAAAGCAATTACTTTTGAGTTTTTTATGTCTTTTGTGAACGCATAGAATTGTGGAATTTCTCTTAAACAGTGCCCACAAGTTGTACTCCAAAAAACCAACACGTAATTATTGGCTTCGTTAATTGTTGAAAGTTTATACTCTTTTTTGTTTGTGCTCCAAGTAATTTCTGGTGCAATTCTACCTATTGACACCACTGTTTTTTCTAAATAGTTATCTACGAACTCAGTTTTTTGAATAGTTGCTGGTAGTTTTTTATAAAAAGAATTTAATAGATAATCTGCAAAATCTACATTGCTAGCATTTACAAACTGCGTGATTAAAAACTCAATAATGTCTTTTTTAAAAGTAGGTTTCTTTGCTTTTTCTAGAACCCTTTTTACAGCTTTGTCATGTAATTCTCTTTGTTTTGTTGGATCTTCAGAATAGTTCATGTAAAAAACATAATCAGTAATTCTATCAACTAAAAAAGTAGAATTATACAAGGTTTGATTGTTGAAATCTATGGTGTCAAAAAAGTGTTCATTGATCGATTTTAAATACGCCTGTGGATCTTTTGCAATCACAGGATTATTATATCTATTGGTAGCGTTGATGAAATGATACACCATTTTTCCTTTAGATTTTGATAAATATAGCTTTTGTAAACTTGCAATTGTTGCTAATTGAGATTTGTATAAACTAGCCGTTTTTGCCACTGGATTTTTTAAATAAGCAATTTGTAAAGAATCTGTTTTGTATTGCTGTATAGACACTGTATTAATGTACTCTTGGTATAATTTATTCTCTGTAGATTTAGAAAATTGAATGGTTTGTTCTGCTTGTTCTGGGTTGAAAGTGAAAGCAACATCTTCATTATTAAATAAGAAATCCGCAAAACCACTTCCTTCGGTTTTATAACTTACTCGATAGGCACCAGATTTAGTGTTTGCAGGCAAGTCAAAAGAAAATTTACCTTTTTCAATTTTTCCACTTTTTACAAACACTTGTCTTGCGCCTTCTATTTTATACAAAATAACCCAAGTATAATTTCCGGGCGGATTCATTTCTCCATTAATTTTATATTGTGCTTGTAAACTGAATGAAACCAGTAGGAGTAGTAGTAATAATTTTTTCATTAATTGCGATTTAACCTCTAAAAAAAGTTCAAGAAGTGTACCAAAATTACTATTTATAACTTAAAATAATTACATTGCTTTAAAATAATTAACATGAATTTCACAAATAAAGTGATTTGGATTACTGGTGCATCTTCCGGAATTGGAAAAGCATTGGCATTACACCTCTCTACATTAAATGCAAAGTTGATTTTATCGGCAAGAAATGAAGAAAAATTAGAACAGGTAAAACAAGCTTGTGAACATTCTGAGGCGATTAAAATTTTACCTTTAAATTTAGAAGATTACTCTAATTTTAATGCTAAAGTTATAGAAGCCGTCAATTGGTGTGGCAGGGTAGATATTTTGGTAAATAATGGCGGAATTAGTCAAAGATCTTTAGCTAGTAAAACTTCAATTGAGGTAGATAAACGCATCATGGATATCAATTATTTAGGAACAGTTGCTTTAACAAAAGCATTATTGCCCTATTTTATTGAAAACAAAAGTGGGCAATTTGTAGTTACTACAAGTATTGTTGGTAAAATTGGAACTCCTTTACGATCTAGTTATGCAGCTTCTAAACACGCGTTGCATGGTTTTTTTGATAGTTTACGCGCAGAAAACCATAAAAACAATATCGCTGTAACTTTGGTATGTCCAGGATTTGTAAAAACCAATGTTTCTATAAATGCGTTAACTGAAGATGGGACTGCGCAAAACAAAATGGATGTTGCTACCGAGAACGGGATTGAACCAAGTCGTTTTGCCAAAATTATGGCAAAGGCTATCTATGCAAAAAAAGAAGAGGTTTATATTGCTGGGTTTAAAGAAAAATTAGGAGTATATGTCAAACGGTTTTTTCCTAAATTGTTATCAGTGATGATTCGAAAATTGAGAGTTACTTAATAAACTCTAAGGCTTCAAAATATGAAATGATTGCTTCTTTCATCAAAACAGATTGTTCGCCAGGTTTTAAATTTGGTAATTGATTGATGGTTTTGTAATGTGGCCATCCATCATCATCAAAAAATTCAAATTCGTAATAGCCATAAGGCTCTAATAACTTACAAATAGCGATGTGCATTAAGTTTACTTTTTCGTCTTTCTTAAACTTTCTGTGACCTTGACCTAATTCCTGAATTCCAATTAAATAAATAATGGCATCAATATTTAAGGCATCTCCATCTGCAAATTGCGTTGATAACTGACCAACTAATAAATCCCATTTTTCTTTTAAAGAAGTAATCTTTGTCATAAACCTAAACTAAGTCACAAAGATACATACTATCTGTAATATTTTCGTTCTTTTTTAGTAAGTTAGCACAGAAAACAAAATAGATATTTATGAATGTTTTTGATGTTGTAATTACCGTATTCTTATTATTTGGTTTTATAAGAGGTTTGATGAAAGGGCTTTTTATAGAAGTTGCGTCTTTAGTTGCTTTAATTGGAGGTGTTTGGGGTTCTATTCATTTTTCTTATTTTATTGGAGATTTTTTAAAAGAAAGTGTCTCTTGGTCTGAAAAAAAAATAGCCTTAGCCGCATTTGCAATTACTTTTATTTTGATCATAATAGTTGTTAGTTTATTAGGTAGATTTTTAACAAAACTAGCCGATTTAGCAGCTTTAGGAATGGTCAATAAAATTCTTGGAGGTCTTTTTGGGTTGTTAAAAATAGGATTGGTATTGAGTATTATTTTTATTTTTTTTGATAGAATGAATTCTACGATTTCTTTTATTGATAAAAAGACTTTAGATGAATCTATTTTATACAGCCCGGTAAAAAATATTGCCCCAACAATTTTTCCATCAATCATAAAAGAAGATGGGCTAGAAGAAGATGTAATTGATGATATTATAAAAGAAGTAGAATAAAAAAGGCTTGCAATACTGAATAAGTTCAGCATAAATGCAAGCCTTTGAAGTTGTATAAAAAATGTTATAGCATGGTAACTTTTCCGCTACTAATGTGGTAAACACCACCAACTATTTTTATTTCACCATTTTCTTCCATTTCATTTAGAATTGGACTTTTCTCTCTAATTCTGTCAATTGTCAATCGAACATTATTTTCAATTGTTTTATCAACAAAATCGTTGTTAGAAGAATTGTGTTTCCCCTTAACTTGAGTTTCAGAAAGTTTTACAGCAGGCTGAATGTTTTCTAACAGTGCAGTAATATTTCCAAGTTCTACATGGTCGCAAGCTGCTTTTACAGCCCCGCAACTTTCATGTCCAAGTACAAAGATTAATTTACTACCAGCTACTTTACATGAATACTCCATGCTTCCTAAAATGTCTATATTTTCAAAATTACCTGCAACTCTGGCAACAAAAACATCTCCAATTGTTTGATCAAAAATTAATTCTACAGGAACTCTAGAATCTATACATGAAAGTACAATTGCTTTTGGATGTTGACCATCTGTTGTTTGAGAAATTAGCGCTTTATGGTCTATTGAATGTACTTCATCTCTAATAAAACGAGCATTTCCTTCTATAAAATCTTGTAACACCTTCATTGGCGTTAAACTATCTTGTTGTTCTTTTGTGATTGCTTTATTTCTATGTGGCATAATTTATTTTTTTAATTGTTGTGTTTTAATCCAATTGATACTCTCTGAAAAAGATTTAAAAATATCTTCTTGAGGAATCAAATCAGGAATGATATCAATTCTTTCCATCATATATCTTGGTTGCTTCAACAAGTTTATGAATAATACTTGAACTTTCTTTTTTCTTAACTCTTGAAGCACGTCTTCCATAGCATACAAACCAGATTGGTCCATATACTGCATACGTCCTAAACGAATGATTACAGTAGTTGCTGTCTGTGGAATTTGTTGCGCTAAACTATGAAAGTCGCTTGTTGTACCAAAAAATAAAGGACCTTTTATGTGTTTTATAAAAACAGATTCTTTTAATTCTTCTGGGAAATCACCTTCGTCTACCCAATTTTTTTCTTTCTTTAAAGATTTTACATCAGAACGTTCTGCAGATAAATCTCCAATTTTTTTCATAAACATTAACGAAGCAATGACTAATCCAATTCCTACTGCGTATACTAAATTCCAGAAGGTTGATAATATCAATACTACCATCATAATAACTACTTCTGAACTTAACTTTATTGGTCCAAATTTGATGTCTTTTGGTAAACTTGGAATTGCTTTTAATCCTTTGTAATCCATTACACCAATACCAACGGTTATTAAGATACCAGCTAATACTGCAGCTGGAATTTTAGATGCAATCGGACCTAGACCTAATAGAATTATTAATAACATAAGTCCGGCGATCATTCCAGATAATTTCGTTTTTCCTCCAGAATTAATATTTACTACGGTTCTAATTGTTGCTCCAGCTCCTGGTAAACCACCAAAAATTGCACCAATACTATTTCCAATTCCTTGTCCAATTAGCTCTTTATTTGGTTTGTGCTTGGTCTTGGTCATATTATCCGCAACAACACTTGTTAGTAAAGAGTCAATAGCTCCTAATAAAGCTAAAGTTAATGCCGTAAAGATGTATGGTGCGACACTGCCTAAACTAAACTCAGTAAACATTGATAAGTTCGGAATTGGAAAACCACCAGGTATTGTTTCAATAGATCTATAATCTAAGCCAAACCCAACAGCAATTCCAGACATGACAAGTAATGCCACTAGTGTGCTCGGAACCTTTGTTGTTATTCGTTTAAAACCATATATAATAATTATAGTCCCTATTGCGAGCAATAATTCTAATATGTTTATGTTTTTTAAAGCATTTGGCAATACTTTAATTGCACCTATAACTCCAGAAGCTTCTTTAGAAGCTAACGTTTGAGATTCTTTTAAAATATCACTTTCAGTAATTAATTCTGCTCGCTTAATAGTTTCTTTAAAATTTTCTAAAACAAGAATACCTTCTCCGGCTTCTTTCTTTAAAATGTTTTCTAAAATGATTTCTTCAGCTTGAGGTTTGTATTGATTTACATAACTTAAATCCTCTTTTGGATAATATCCTAGAGAAGGTAAAATTTGTGTAATTAAAATTATAACCCCAATAGCGGTCATGAAACCAGAAACCACAGGGTATGGAATATATCGAATGTATTTTCCGATACCTAAAGCTCCCAAACCAATCTGCATTAATCCCGCTAATAAGAAAACCGTTAAAATTGTTGGTAATGCCTTTGAGACATCTCCGTCATTGGCAGCAATTATACCTGCAATAATAACCATACTTACAGCTGTCATAGGCGCTGTTGGTCCAGAAATTTGTGTATTTGTTCCGCCAAAAAGAGCGGCAAAAAAACTTAAAAATATAGCTCCGTATAATCCTGCACTTGGTCCAAGGCCAGAACTAACTCCGAATGCTAATGCTAATGGTAGTGCAACAATTCCAGCAGTAATACCACCAAAAAGATCGCCTCTAATATTTTTGAACATATTGTATCTTTTTTAACCTCAATTAAATGTTTAAGGTTATTAATAAAAAATGAATGATTGATTTTTTCTCTAATAAGAGAAATACTTTAAGTTAAAATTAAAGAGATTCTGGAGGAGGGAAAACAGTATTTAAATACGGTTTTGTATAATTTTTGTCAGTATGTATAGTAGTACTAATTTTTTCTGCAGAAGAAAAAACAAATTCACTAATTTTTAAAGGAGATAAAATAATTTTTGTTTTTTCTGCTTGTTTACTACTAGATTCTTCTTCTGAATTTGAGTATATAAATGAAATATCAACAGAACTATCTACCACCTTTATTACAGTGGGAGCTATAATAAATGTTAGAAACACTATTGAGAAAAAAACTGCTATTTTATTTTTATACATTCTTTATTTGTAAAATTCTTGCGAAGATAAGTTTTTTTAGAAAATTAAAATGTTATTAATCTGTTAACATTTTAATGCTTTCTGTTGAAATCCAACCTATTTTTCCGTCAGCTAATTTAATTTTTTTCCAATCATCTAGGGCATCTAAAACATGCACTTTTGTGCCTTCATGCAGTTCAAAAACTTCATCAGAATTTGAGGAAGGTGCATTATTTACAGATATTTTAGGCGAAAATACAATGGCATATTTAGTGTTCTTTGCTTTTTGATATTGATTATAGGTTATAAATATTGAAAAAATCAATAAGAAGAAAGAAACAATACTTGTTAAGAAGTAAACTCTCTTTTTGTTAGAAATTGTAGAGAAATAAAAAAGCAAAAACAGTATAGCTGCCAAAAAAGAAAACACAACGGCTAATACAGCCCATTGATTATATGAAAGCTTTTGTAAATAATTAATTTCTAATCGTTGTAAAAAAGATTTTGGAAGTTCTTCAATATTATCAATAGTCATTCTTTTTGCAAACTTTAAATTATTTGCTGCATCATTATTTAAAGGGTTTAACAACAATGCTTTTTCATAATTATAAATGGTATTTGCAACATTATTTAGTTTGTAATACGAATTACCTAAATTGTAATACAGGGTAGAAGAAACAGAATCTTTTGCCTCTATTTGTTTATAGAGCTTAATAGCTTCTTCAAACTTACCTTCTTTGTATAAAAGATTCGCATTCTCAAATAATTTTTTAGCACTTGTTTGTGCAACAAAAATTGTTGAAGACAGCAGACATAAAAAGAAAAATATTTTTTTCATTGTTTATAATTGTTTGTCTAATGCGGTTATTATTTCTTTTGATTTTTCATATACATCATTCATCATTACTTCTGTAATAGGAGTATAACGAGCAAAATCACAATCATTTAAGTACATCAATAAAAACTGTAATTGTAGCTTCATTTACATTTTTAGTAAGTAAAAGTTCTGTAATATTATCTCTTCTAATATCTGATGTTTCTATTTGTAGCTTTGCTTTTAAATAATTGTGTAAAGCGCTTTTTCTAAGGCAATATAAAATGCTTCTTTATTTCCTAATTGTTTTTTTGCTTCAGACAAGTATTTTCTAGCTAATCTATCTGCTTTGCGTTGTTTTACGCCAACAATATCACTATTTCGTTTTGCTGACATGTTGTATCCAATAATAATTCCATACGGAATTGCAACCAAAGAGCAATAATAGCAAGAAGTAAAACTAGGTTGGATTTAAAGAAGTCTTCCTTTTTGGGTTGTCATAAAAGTACTCTTAGTTTGAATATATCTAAAATTAGCACCAGTAACAGCTACATCTTTTTTAACAATTGGATTTGTTGTGGTTACAATTTCTTTTCCTTCTAAAACATTTACAAATAAGTCTTCTGTGGTAATGGTTTTGTATTTTTTTTCTGAAGGATTAAAATAAGAGAATGAGACTTTCGGTATTTTGTATTTTCCTTTAAACTGAGGCACTACGGTATATAAATCGTAAACAGAACCTTGAATTCCGTTTAACGTTGTTCTAACGGCTTCTTTATGTTCTGGAGTATATATTTCTAATTCTTTTGGCGTTTCAATTTTTGGAATTTCAAATAATTTTAAATTTCCTTTTCCAGTAACCCCAACTTTTATTTGTGAAGATTCATTTGCTTTTAAATCGTTTTTACTAGAAGTAATGCTAAAATCAAATTCTCCAACGGCACCGTTAAAATTTTCTGGTTTATTTTCTAATGGTAGTTGTTTAACATTAATGTTTTTATTGGCTGATGAAAAAACCATAGAAAGATTTCTTGTAATAGGATTTCCAAAAAAATCTCCTCTCCCTGTTGGAACACCAATTAAGATGTCCATTTTCATAGGTTCAATCAATAATTTTCCAGATTTTGTTGGAATTAATAATGCTTTTTTTAAGACAACATATCTGTAATTCTCGCCATTATAAACCCCGTTTTTAATTTGTAAATGTATTAATATTTATATCTTGATTCCAAAAACCATTGTATTGTGGAGTTTCTGTAACCGAAAAATCTTTAACACTAATGTTTTCACTTACATACAATTTGTACTCTACATAAATACCCTCGCCAACATAGGGTTGTGTTTTAGAAACTTCGGCTACTAGATGCACATTCTGTTGTGCTATATAATTTGGATCGTTTGGGTTAGGTGGAATATCTACAGCCTTTAGGATATTCATTTTTACCGGGTTAGACGTCAGTGTTTTGCCGTTTAATCAAATTGTTGCACCAGAAATAGAATATGTTCCGATGGCTTTTGGTTCAACCACATAAGTATAAGATTGAGAAAAAGCTTACTTTGCCGTTTATCCAAGATTGATTTACAGATTGACTAGGGCCACCAACAACTTTAAAATTCTCAAAACTTGGAGGTGTAAAATTATCTGCTCCTTGTTTGTTGATAGAAAAAACAATTCTAAAACGCTCATTTACACCTAATTTACTTTTACTCACAGTAGTTTTAAACTCTGCCTTGAGCAAAAATAGATTGAGTTAAAAAACTCAAAAATAGTAGTATGTAAATACTGTTTCTTTTCATTCTTAAATCGTTAAAACTAATAACTTTTTTAGAAAATTAAAACACAAGAATTACCAATCTTTTTCTTGCTTAACCTTTGCTCCTTTTGCTTTTTTAGCATTCATTTTCTTTTGAGTTTTCTTTTCTTCATTGTTTAAACTTTCTAATAATTGTTTAATTTGCTGAGGTGTCATATTACCCTTTTTAGGCTTTGGTTTTTGCCGATTGTTCTTTTGATCGTTTGGATCTTTTCTTTGCTTCTGATCGTTGTCTTTATCTCCGTCTTTTTTATCGTTCTTTTTGTCGTCTTTCTTTTTATCGTCTCCTTTATCGTCGTTTTCTTTCTTTGTCGCCCTTTTTATCTTTGTTCTCTTTTTTATCCTTGTTGTCCTTTTTCTTGTCGTCTTTTTTATCCTTATTGTCTTTTTTCTCCTTTTCCTTTTCTTTCTTCTAGTAATTCTTTGAGCAACGGCTAAATTGTATCGAGTTTCATCGTCATTTGGATTATTACGTAAAGAGTTTTTATAAGCATCTACAGCTGGTTGATATTGTTTTTGTTCCATTAGCATTTCCAATATTATGATAAGCTTCTGCTTTTGTAAATTTATCTTTAGCTGCTTTTGCAGCCAATTCGTATTGAGGAACAGCTTCTTTGATAGTTTTTCTTTTGATACATAGAGTTCCCTAAATTATAAGTTGCTTTCTTGTATTGAGCTGTTCTTATCTAATGCTTTTCTGTAAGCAATACACTTGCATCTGTATATTTTTCTTTGATACAATTCATTTCCTTCTCTTAATAAGCCTCTTGCTTCTCTTTGTAAAGCAATAGAATCTTGTCTTCTTGAGCGTAAATTCTGTTGATGAAAAACAATCAGTAATAGTAAAAATGTTAATGTTGTTTTCATATTTATTTTGTATTTATTGCTTCGTTAAATAAATCGACTTTTCTTAACCATTTTGTTTTCTTTTCTAAAAAGAAAACATCTATAATTAAAAAGAAAATTCCAATCCAATAAACCATTGAAATTGATCTTTATAATCTGAAAATTGTTTGGTTTCAAATTCACTTTTTTGCGCATTTCGCAATTAATTCTTCAATAATATCTACAGGCTTTTCTGTTTTATTTCCGTCAATATACTTTCCGCTTGCAGCATTTGCAATGTCTTCTAAGACATCACCTTTTCTTTTGGTAATTACCGTTTCTCCTTTGTATCTTTTTATAACCAATTAAAGAGCCATTTAACTTTCATCGGAATAGGGCTCCTTTTTCTGTTCCAACTACCAATGGTATATACTTTATGCCTTCTTTCGACATGTTTTGCGCTACTTGTTTTGTTTCTTCTTGATGATCTTCACCATCAGAAATAATAATTAAAAAACGATTGGTTTGTTCATCATTATTATAATAGGTTTTTGCCAACTCTAAGGCTTCATTTATTGCTGTTCCTTGACTAGAAACCATATCTGGATTTGCATTTTGTAAAAACATTTTTGCAGCTGCATGATCTGTTGTAATGGGTAACAAAGGATACGCATTACCAGCATAAATAATAATTCCAACTCGATCGACTACCTAATTTATCTATAATTTTAGAAATAATTTGTTTTGCTTTTTCTAATCTGTTTGGAGCAATATCTTCTGCCAACATACTTTTAGAAACATCTAAGGCAAAAACAACATCTACACCTTCTCTTTTTACCGTTTTTAATTTGGTTCCCATTTTTGGGTTTCACCAAAGAAATGACTAAAAAACCAATCCTATGCTAAAAAATCAATTTTAAAACCGATTTAAAAGTGGATGCATTTGGGGCTAATTTTTCTAATAAAAGTGCGTCTGTAAATTTCTTTGGCTCTTTTTTTCCACCAAAAAGCCACAAGAAAACTACAATTATTGCTGGAATAATTGCTAAATAATAAAAATATGTGGTTCTTCTATTTGATACATTTTTAATTTATAAAACTTTTAAATAATTGTTTTCTTAAATAGATATTCTAATAACTAATAAACACCCAATGCTAATAGCACCAAACGTCGTATATTTCTTGATAATTATAATATTTAAATTCTTCTATTTTTGTTTTTTCTAATTTGTCTATTTCGTCATAAATTGCTTTTAATTCTGTATTATCGGTTGCTCTAAAATATTTTCCTTCGGTTTCTTTGGCAATATATTTTAACAATTCTTCATCAATTTCTACTTGTTGTTTTCTAAATTGCAACTTGACCTGTTCTAGGGTCTTTACAAGGGAAAATCTGCCATTCCGTTAGTTCCAATTCCAATAGTATATACTTTTATTGCAAGCTCTTTTGCTAATTCTGTTGCTGTTTTTGGATCTATAAATCCAGAATTATTTACACCATCTGTCAATAAAATAATGACTTTACTTTTTGCTTTACTTTCTTTTAATCTGTTTACTGCAGAACCCAACCCCATTCCAATGGCAGTTCCGCCTTCTAATTGACCCCATTTTATTTCTGAAATGGTTCTTTTTACAATTCCTTTATCACTAGTAATTGGAGTTTGCGTAAAACTTTCACCTGCATAAACTACAATTCCGATTCTGTCATTAGGCCTTCTGATTTACAAATTCTGTAGCTACTTTTTTTAAGGCTTCTAATCGGTTTGGTTTTAAATCTCTTGCCAACATACTTGCAGAAACATCAATGGCCATTACAATATCAATACCTCTATTTGTTTTTGTTTTTTTGCTTACAGCAACATTTCTTGGTCTTGCCAATGCTAGAATTAAAATACACAAAGCACTAATTCTTAACACAAAAAGTAGAGGTTTTAGTTTTGAAACAATAGATTGTTCCCCTTTAAATCCCTTTACACTAGGTATGGTTAATGTTGCATGCTCTTCTTTTACGAACGAAAATTCGCCAAATAATCACTAAAGGAATTAGTGCAAACAACCAGAAAAATTCTGGATTATGAAACTCAAAATTACTCCAGTTCATCTGCTTCAGTTTTAATTTCAGGAGATTTGATTGTTTCTGGTTTTAATTCAGTTACAACCTCTTCTGCTTCCTTTCTGTCTGTCTTCAATTTCTGAGACATGGTTTCGATTTTGCAAACTTTACTAAATCTGCTTCTCTTAATAAATCTCTTAATTTCTTTTAATCGTCTTCTTTTGTTGTTGAATTGCTTTTGATCGTTAAAATCAGTTAAGATATCAATCAATTCGTCAGTAGTGATTCTAAAGCGGGTACTTTTAATTCTCGCTCAATAAATCCTCTAACAATTTCTGTTAATTCGCTGTAATATTCTTTTATTTGATTGTTTTGCCACAATAATTTTTCATCCAATTCATGTAATTTCTGAATTGCTTCTTCATAAGGTGGAAGGGCAGGAACGACAACCTCTTCTTCTACTTCTTTCTTTTTTCGTAGAATAAAATACAGCATCAAACCAATAATTATCAATGCGATGAGAGCATACCACAAATAAGGCTTTAAAATCATCAAACTGATACGGTTCACTTTGAATTGCTTTGATAGGAAACATTTTTTGTTTTGTAGTATCAACTTTAACCGTATGCTACTTTTATCAATAAAGAATCTGTTAAATGCAATCGTTGACGGATAAAAATTTGTTGCTGCGGAATGTAATATGCACCGCTATCAAAACTTGTTAAAATGTATTTTTTTATCAATTGATTTTTTAAGGTATCAATTTTTTTGTCTTCTATAATTTCTAAACCCGTTAATTTTTCTAGTTTAGGAATGATCACATTCTGCAGTATCGTTAACCGTTATTTTAAACTCAAATTGTTCGCCAATTCTAATGTTGGTCGTGTCAATTTCTGCTTTTACAACAGGAGTATTCTGTGCAAATGCAACAAAAGAGAATAGTAATAATAGGGATACAAAATACTTCTTCATTTCTTCTAACTTCCTTTGTGTTTAAAATATCCTAATAATTTTTTCACGTAATTTTCATCTACACGGGTGCTAATTGTACCTGCGCCAGATCTGCTAAATGTTTTTGTATAATAATCATCTAAGCGTAAAGCATTTGCTTTGTAATTATTTCTAATACTTTTAGAACTCGTATTTATCAATTGTACGTTGCCGGTTTCTGCATCTTGCATCGGAACAATTCCTAAATTCGGAATTTCCTCATCGTGTTTATCAAAAACTTTTATTCCTGTAACATCGTGTTTTCTCCCAGTAATTTTTAAGGTTTGCTCGTAATCATCATCCATAAAATCAGACAACAGAAAAACAATAGCTTTCTTTTTCATCACGTTGGATAAAAATTTCAAAGCTTCATTAATGTTAGTTTGTTTGCTTTTTGGAGAAAACTCAATCAATTCACGTATAATTCTTAAAACATGACTTTTTCCTTTTTTAGGCGGAATGTATAACTCTACCTGATCAGAAAACAAGATCAATCCAACTTTATCGTTGTTCTGGATTGCAGAAAAAGCCAATGTTGCAGCAATTTCTGTAGCAGTATCTCTTTTAAATTGTTGATTTGTCCCAAAGAATTCAGAACCAGAAATATCTACCATTAACATCATGGTTAACTCACGTTCTTCTTCAAAAACTTTTACATAAGGTTCGTTGTAACGCGCAGTAACATTCCAGTCTATTGCTCTAATATCATCACCATATTGATATTGACGTACTTCAGAAAAAGTCATACCTCTACCTTTAAAGGTGAGTGATATTCACCACCAAAAATATGATCAGACAAACGTCGTGTCTTAATCTCAATTTTTCGTACTTTTTTAAGTATTTCTTTAGTCTCCATTTCTTTTAATTGTCATTCCGCACTTGATGCGGAATCTAATATTTATTAGTTTCTGTTAATGAGATTCCTGCTTTCGCAGGAATGACGGAAATATTATGGTACTTCAACTTCGTTAATAATGCTGATTTATAATGTCTTCTGAAGTTACATTTTCTGCTTCAGCTTCGTAAGTAATTCCGATTCTATGACGTAAAACATCGTGAACAACTGCTCTCACATCTTCAGGAATTACATAACCTCTTCGTTTGATAAAAGCATAACATTTTGCTGCTTTTGCTAAGTTAATACTTCCACGAGGAGAGGCTCCAAAACTGATTAATGCATTTAAGTTTGCTAAGTTGTATTTGTCTGGATAACGGGTTGCAAAAATGATGTCTAAAATGTATTTTTCAATTTTTTCATCCATGTATACTTCATTTACCACTTCACGAGCTTTTAAAATTTGCTCTACAGAAATTACTGGATTGATAGTTGTAAATTCATTATTTAAATTCTGACGCATAATGGTTTGTTCATCAGAAATTTTTGGATAATCAATAACCACTTTTAACATAAAACGGTCAACTTGCGCTTCCGGTAATGGATAAGTTCCTTCTTGTTCTACCGGGTTTTGAGTTGCCATTACCAAGAAAGGTTCCTCTAGCTTAAAAGTAGTATCGCCAATTGTAATCTGACGTTCTTGCATGGCTTCTAATAAAGCAGATTGCACTTTTGCTGGCGCTCTGTTAATCTCATCTGCCAACACAAAGTTGGCGAAAATTGGACCTTTTTTTATCGAGAAATCATTTTCTTTAATATTGTAAATCATGGTACCAACAACATCTGCAGGTAATAAATCTGGAGTAAACTGAACTCTGCTAAAGCTAGCCTGTACTGCTTTTGACAAGGTGTTAATGGCTAATGTTTTTGCTAAACCTGGAACACCTTCCAATAAAATGTGTCCGTTTCCTAAAAGCCCAATCAACAATCTTTCTATCATATCTTTTTGCCCGACAATAACCTTGTTCATTTCTAAGGTTAAAATGTCTATAAAGGCACTTTCTCTTTCAATCTTTTCATTGATTGCTCTTACATCTACATTCATTTGTTGTTCTATCATTTTAGTAATTTATGGGTGATAAAAATTAATTGGAAACAAAGCTACAATATTAGCATTTTTTTTCTTGTTAAAAGAAGGTTAAAGGTTTACGTAAAAATTGCTAAAATTAGTTAATTAAGATTCTTTAAAACAAGTGTTTTTCCATCAAAAACGCCATAAGTAAAATGACCAATCCAGTCTCCTAAATTGATATATGTGCTATTTTCTTGTAGTTTGATGTCTAGCGGTAAATGTCTATGTCCAAACACAAAATAATCGTAGTGTTTAGTTTCTAACTTACGATTACAATACTGCACTAACCATTCATTCTCTTCTCCTAAAAACTTAGCGTCTTCTTCTCCAGAAATGAGTTTGTTTTTGACAGACATGTATTGCCCTAAGCGCATTCCTACATCTGGATGTAGCCATTTAAACAGCCATTTAAAAAAAGGAAATGTAAACACTTTTTTCATGCGTTTGTAGCCTTTGTCTCCAGGGCCTAAACCATCTCCATGACCAATAAATAAAGTAGTGTTGTTAAATGTAAATTCCTGTGGTTTGTGATAAACGGGAATATTGAGTTCCTTTTCAAAATAATCTTTCATCCATAAATCATGGTTGCCTACAAAGAAGTAAATCGGAATTCCGCTGTCTTTAATTTCTGCTAATTTTCCTAAAACTCTTACAAATCCTTTCGGAACAACCGTATTGTATTCGAACCAAAAATCAAATAAATCTCCCAATAAAAAAATAGCAGCAGCATCTTCTTTGATTTCGTTTAACCAAGCCACAAATTTTTGTTCTCGAGGAAAACTTGCTTCTGCGGTTGGGGCTCCTAAATGCTGATCGGAAGCAAAATAGATTTTTTTAGTGTTTGGGATATTCATTCTCACAAAGTAACGGCATTAATTGTTACTTTCCAACTCCAATACTTTTTGCAACATTTTGTCATCAGATTGGATTACTCTATAAAAACCATCATCCCCATATATTTGGCTAGCAATGGTTGCTTTTAAATAGTGTTTGATTGTTTTTTCTACTTTGCCTGAGGGCTGAAATTCTTTTGCATAGCGCCTTCTAGAGTCTTTTAAGGTTGTGTTAATGCTTTTTAAATAGGCATCATATGCATCATCTATGTTGTAATTCTTGATAAAGTCGTCTAAAGAATTTGAAGAGAATTTTTTTCTGTTTACATCAACCAAATCAAACGCAAAATTCTGAATGGTATTGAAATAGAAATTGTTTAAATAAGAGGTCGTATCAATTGCAACAAAAACGTCTGGAACAATACCACCACCGCCATAAACTAATTTGCCTTTTGGAGTGGTGAATTTTAATGAGTCAACTACTTTGATGCTGTCTTTGTTGAGTAATTCTCCATTTTCAATTCTGTTATTGATATCTCTAGAATAACGTTTTCCTTTTCCTTTTTCGTAAGGTTTCTGTATAGATCTGCCAGTTGGAGTATAATAGCGTGCAATGGTTAAACGAACAGCAGAGCCATCTCCTAAATCTTTCTCTTCTTGCACCAATCCTTTTCCAAAAGAACGTCTTCCAATTGTTGTTCCTCGGTCATTATCTTGTAATGCACCCGCAACAATTTCTGAAGCAGAAGCAGAATTTTGATCAATTAAAATATACAATCCACCTTCTTCAAAAGTACCACGATTTGTTGCATAGGATTTATCTACATTTCCTTTATTGTCTTTTGTGAAAACAATTAATTTTCCGTCTTCTAAAAATTCATCAACAATTTTGTTTGCAATATCTACATATCCGCCGCCATTACCCCTAAGGTCTAACACCAAATCTGTCATGCCTTTTTCTTGCAATTTTGTTAAGGCAGATTTAAATTCTCTATAGGTTGTTCTTGCAAAACGTTCTAGTTTAATATATCCAATAGAATCATTTATCATATAAGAAACATCCACACTTTTAATAGCTACTTCTCCTCTTTTTATCGAAACTGTAAATGTAGAATCTATTGTTTTTCTATAAACTTGTATATCTATAGTTGTATTTGGTTCTCCTTTTAAATACTTCGGAATGGTGTTGCTAGAATATTTTTTACCATACAATGTGTCTTTGTTTGCTATTAAAATTCTGTCTCCAGCTTTAATTCCGGCTTTTATACTTGGGCCGCCTTTTATAGTTTGAATTACGGTGATAGAATCTTTTATCATTCTAAACTGCACGCCAATTCCCACAAAATTTCCTTGCATATTTTCTGTAATCTCTTGCAAATTTTCTTTTGGGATGTATACAGAATGCGGATCTAATTTTCCTAAAATTTGAGTAATTGCGCCATCTAATAAATTTTCTGTATCCACACTATCTACATAATCTCTTTGGATATAATCTATCAAGCGTTTTATTTTTACTTCGTTCGAAGATTTTATTGCAAAGAAGTTGTTATTAGCGTTTCCTCCATTAAAAAAACCTCCTATTAAAACGCCAAATACAATTGCAAAAGCAAAATATAGTGGTAAATAATTTTTATTCTTCATTTGTTAAATACGTTAATTCTACGCCTGCTTTTTTTAAGAACCTCAACCCTGCATCATCCTTGTAAGCATTTGCATATACAACTCTTTTTATACCTGCTTGATGTATTAATTTGCTACACTCTTTACATGGCGACATGGTAATATACAATGTTGCATTTTTACATGACTGTGTTGATGAAGCTACTTTTAAAATGGCATTGGCTTCAGCATGTAGCACATACCATTTGGTGTAATTTTCTTCATCTTCACAAAAATTTTCAAACCCTGTTGGGGTGCCATTAAATCCATCAGAAATAATCATGCGGTCTTTTACAATTAAAGCACCAACTTTTCTGCGTTCGCAGTGTGATAGTTTTGCCCATTCTTGAGCCATTTTTATATAAGCAGTATCGTATTTAAGTTGCTTTTTATTCATGTAGCTAAAGTAGTTTGTTTTCTAAAGTTGAAGCGTTAATTTTTTACCAAAAAACGCGTTCAATCATCATCGGGATTACAAATCCAATTACAATTGATGAGGTAACCATGACCCAGTCTCTTTTACTAACTTTAAAAATAGATTGCATTAAAGAACCAATAATTAAGATACCTAAGACAATAATTACTTGCGAAATTTCAATTCCTAAAGCAAATTCTATCAACGGCATTAACTTGTCTTCTTCGCGCCCAATCATCATTCTAAAATAATTAGAGAATCCTAAACCGTGTATCAATCCAAAAAATAACGCAAATATTAAATTGATGTTGTCTTTATTACTTGTTTTTCTTCCTAGGTTAAAAATGTTTACAACCCCAGTGATAAAAATGGTAACCGGAATTAAAAATTCTACAATTTTTACGTCAACTTTTAATACTCCATAAGCAGAAAATGCTAATGTTAAAGTATGTCCGATGGTAAATAGCGTAATCAACCACAACACTTTTTTAAACTGTTGGAATGAAAAAACAACTGCTAATACAATTAGAAAAAGAATATGGTCATAGGCTGCAAAATCTAAGACGTGATTTAGTCCCATTTTTACATATAAAAGAAATTCGTCCATTAAAAAAGTATTTAGAAAACCAAATATATAAAAAAGTTATGCTCAGTATTCTTTATCCTAAAATAATATTTCTACATTTGAAATGAAACAAAAAATAAATCAACTAATAAATTAACAGAACTAACATGAGCTCAAGAAGAGATTTTATAAAAAAATCAGCCATTATAGGAACCGGAATCGCAATGTCGCCAAGTTTATCTTTTGGTGCAAATGATCCGTATAAAGACAAAAAAATAAAAGTAGGTTTGATTGGAGTTGGACTAAGAGGTACCAATCATTTAAATAATGTATTGTTAAGAGATGATGTTTTGGTTACTGCGATTTGTGATGTTGATTCAAGGAGAATTGCAATTGCTTTAGATAGAATTGAAAAAGCAGGAGAAAAGAAACCTAAAGTTTTTGGTAAAAACGAGCTTGATTATAAAAATTTATTAGAAGAAGATGATGTTGAAGCAGTAATTATTTCAACACCATGGCTGTGGCATACACGTATGGCAAAAGATGCTATGTTAGCAGGGGTTTATGCTGGGTTGGAAGTGTCTGCGGCAAATACCATGGAAGAATGTTGGGATTTGGTAAATACACATGAAGAAACAGGAACGCATATGATGATTCTTGAAAATGTAAATTATCGTAGAGATGTATTGGCTGTTTTAAACATGGTGAAACAAAATGTATTTGGAGAGCTGTTGCATTTTAGATGTGGGTATCAGCACGATTTGCGTTTTGTGAAATTTAATGACGGTAAAACAGCTTACGGAAAAGGTGTGGAGTTTGGAGAAAAAGGAATTTCTGAATCTGCATGGAGAACAGAGCACTCGTTGTTAAGAAACGCAGATGTATATCCGACACATGGAGTGGGTCCTGTTGCAACGATGTGTAATGTAAATAGAGGAAACAGATTTATGTCTTTAACTTCTCATACAACAAAAGCAAGAGGATTGCACAAATACATTGTTGATAATGGAGGAGAAGAGCATCCAAATGCTAAATTAAAATGGAAACAAGGAGATATTATTACGTCAACTATTGAAACAACAAATGGAGAAACCATTATTGTTACACATGATTGTAATTCGCCAAGACCTTATTCTTTAGGTTTTAGAGTGCAAGGAACAGAAGGTCTTTGGGAAAAAGACGGAGACAGAATGTATATTGAAGGAAAATCTAAACCACATCGTTGGGATCCTTCTAAAGAATGGTTAGAGAAATATGACCATCCACTTTGGAAAAAATATGGAGAACACGCGCAAGGCGCTGGTCATGGCGGAATGGATTTCTTTGTAATCAATGCTTTTATAGAATCTGCAAAGCGCAATATTGCTCCGCCTTTAGATGCTTATGATGCTGCTGCTTGGAGTGCTATAACACCACTTTCTGAAGCATCAATTGCTAATAATGGAGAGCCACAAGATTTTCCAGATTTTACAAGAGGAATGTGGTTAAAGCGCAAACCGTATCATTGGATGAAAGACACCTATTAAAAATAAAAAACCTCAACAAATCGTTGAGGTTTTTTTATTAAATTTTATCTAAACTTTGTGCCAAATCAGCAATGAGATCTTCTGCAGCTTCTAGTCCAACAGAAATTCTCATATCGCCGAGACTAATTCCCAACCCTTCAAATTGTGCTGCGTTGAGTTCTTTTAAATAACTAATTGCAGGAGCATAAATCAAACTTTCATGTCCACCCCAACTTACACCAATTTGAAACAATTCTAATCCGTTGAAAAAGGTTTTTGCCTTTTCTAAATCGGTTGTTTTTAGCTGAAAACTCATCAAACCGGTAGTTCCAGACATTTGTTGTTTCGCTAATTCGTATTGCGGAAAAGATTTCAATCCAGGGAAATTTACTTTTGCAATTTTTGGATGCTTTTCTAAAAATTCAGCTACTGCTAAGCCGCTTTTTTGATGCTGGTCCATTCTAATTTTCAGCGTTCTTAAACTTCGTAGCAACAACCATGCTTCAAAAGGAGCAATTTTAGCTCCAAAGAGTTCAAACTCTTTTGTAAACAAACTTTCCATACCTGCTTTAGCACCAACAACAAGTCCGGCAACCACATCACTATGACCACCAATGTATTTTGAACAAGAATGAATTTCAAAATCAATTCCGAGTTTTAGAGGATGTTGAAATAACGGAGATGCCCAAGTATTGTCTATTGCTGTTTTTATGTTTTGTTTTTTTGCTAAGGTTGCAACCGCTTTTAAATCTTGTAAGCTTAAAATAACAGAAGACGGACTCTCTAAATAAATGAGCGTAGTATTTGGTTGTATGGCTTTTTCAAACTCTGCGATATCTGTTCCAGAGATATAAGTAATTTCAATACCAAATTTTGGTTTAAAATAGGATTGTAAAATGTTATTTGCCGGACCATAAATGTTTTTTATGGTAACCACATGACTTCCTTTTTCTATACAAGAAAGCATCACGGCACTAACAGCGCCCATTCCAGATGCAAATAGTTTTGCAGTATCTCCTCCACAGACCCTTGCTAATTTTTCTTCAACAATTTTTGCAGACGGATTGTTTCCTCTTGAGTAAATGTAATTGTTGGTTCTGTCGTCAAATGCCTTGTCAATATCGTCCCAATCTTTCATCGTAAATAATGAGTTTTGATAAATGGGAGGGACTACTGCTCCTTTGCTATGTGCTTTTTTTCCGTCGTGAGACAAAAAGGTTTCTATATTTTTCACGAGTCTTATTTATTTTTCTTTTTATAAAAACATCCAATACCAGTAATAGCTAATAATGGAGCAATAATTAAATTAATGATTGTGAGTAATTGCCAATGCCAATAATCTGCAAAAGACACCCCTAATGTAGCAACTACATATAAACTTGAGGCGTGCCAAGGAATTAAGGTTTCTATCATGGTTCCATAATCTTCTATGGATCTTGAAAGTACTTTTCTAGAGACTTTTAATTTGTCATAAGCAGGTTTAAAAGCATCACCAATAATAAAACTTGTGGCACTTTGATTGGATGTAAATGCATTTGTAAATGCCGTAGCCACTAAAGATGATAAAATTAACGTCCATCGTTTTCTAACCCTTTTAAATACAATATTAACAATGGTTGGCATAGCTTTTACCATGTCTAAAATTCCGATAAAAATAAAGACCATGAATGTGAAAAAGATGGCTTCGTTTAATGCGTATAATCCGCCTCTATTAAATAAAACGGTTACATTTTCTGGAACGATAGAAACCCAAGTTGCCATATCAACTTGAAACCCTTTTAATAAGGTTTGCACTAAATCTTGGAGTGAATACTCTTGAATAAATAAGGCCAAAACACAAGCAGAAAAAGCGGAGAGTAACATTACCGGTACCGTTGGTTTTCTTTTTAAGGAACCCACTAACACAATTATTGGTGGAATAATTAAAAGGATATTAAAATCAAATAAACTTTGAATTGCAGTTAAGGTTTCTTCGGTTGCAAGCGCACTATTAACTTCTGCTGATACAGGGTATATAAAAGACAAACTAAAAAATAGTATGGCTGCGATAATTGCAGAAGGAAACGTAGTGTAAATCATAGACTGAATATGATCATACAACGGAACATCTGTTGCTGCTGAAGCTAAATTGGTAGTATCGGAAAGTGGAGACATTTTATCGCCAAAATAGGCGCCACCAACAATGGCTCCAGCGGTAATTCCTAAGTCAACCCCAGCGATAGAAGCAATTCCAATGATTACAACACCAATGGTGCCAATTGAACCCCAAGAAGTTCCGGTTAATAAAGAGAATATGATGGGTACTACAAATCCTATTAAATAAATATATTCTGGATTGATGAGTTTTATTCCGTAGTAAACTAGCATCGGAATTGTACCAGAAATAATCCAGCTTCCTATTAAAAGTCCAATAGAGAAAAAGATAAGTATTACTGGAAAACCTTGTGCTATTTTTTTAACTACTGCATTTTGAATATCGTTCCATTTATACCCTAAAATTAATAACTCTGTTGCCGAAAAAACGGCAGCTAGCAAAAAGATAATTTCTAACGGAAAAGGCCTCATCCCGAAGTAATTTGGACCGATGACCAAACCAAATGATATGAGAATAAATAAAAATAGTAAGGGTAATAATAGTTGATAGGTTTTTGGTGTAGTTGATTTCAAAAGTTTAATTCCTTTAGGATTAAGGAAGTAAATATAATTGAAATAATTTTCTGAGAATGAATTACATTTGTTTAATTCTTAAAATGAAGATTTCTTTAATGAAAAACAAACAGTTGATAGAAAAAGTAGTTGCTGCTTTTTATGAAATACATCACACAAAACCAATTGTAATTTATTCTCCGGGTAGAATTAATTTGATAGGCGAGCATACCGATTATAATAATGGTTTTGTGTTTCCTGCCGCAATAAATAAAGGCATTGTTTCTGGAATTGAAAAAAGCAATTCTGAAAAATGTACAGTCTTTGCAATGGATGCAAATGAGTTACTTGAGTTTTCATTAGAAAACATCGAGCCCATAAAAAATGGAGGTTGGAAAAATTATGTGTTAGGTATTGTTGCAGAAATTCTTAAAACACATACTATTGAGGGTAATTTTAACATTGTTTTTGCAGGTAATATTCCTGTTGGAGCAGGATTGTCTTCATCAGCTGCTCTAGAAAATAGTATTGTATTTGGCTTAAATACGCTGTTTGATTTAGGGTTGACAAAAGAAGAAATGATTTTTATTTCTCAAAGAGCAGAGCATAACTTTGCGAAAGTACAATGCGGAATCATGGATCAATATGCAAGTATGTTTGGGCAAGAAAATGCGGCTATCTTCTTAGATTGTAAAACATTAGAATCTACAATTTTTCCGATTGATTTTAAAGACTATGAAATCTTATTGATCAACACAAATGTAAAGCACAGTTTAGACGATACTGCGTATAATAAGAGAAGGGCTGTTTGTGAAAAGATAGCGTTAATGCTAAATGTTTCATCATTAAGAGAGGTTACAGAAGCACAATTAGATCAGATTAAAAGTCAAGTTTCATCAGCAGATTTTGAAAAAGCATTGTATGTGATTCAAGAAAATAATAGAGTATTAAATGCCTCAAAAGCCCTGCAAAAAAAGGAACTTAATGTGTTTGGTAATTTGTTATACGAATCTCACAGTGGATTGCAATACCAATATAAAGTGAGCTGTGATGAATTGGATTTTTTAGTAGAAAAGGCAAAAGAAAACCCAAATGTTCTGGGAGCAAGAATGATGGGTGGAGGCTTTGGTGGCTGTACCATTAATATTGTAAAAAAGAATGAATTAGTTGAATTTAGAAAGTCGATTACATTCGCATATTACAAGCAGTTTTTTCAACAATGTTCATTTTATAGCTTGAGGCTTTCTAAAGGAACTTGTGAGGTAAAAATCTAAAATAATAAAAAAAGCTAAGATAAAAATCTTAGCTTTTTGTACTCGAGGTGGGAATCGAACCCACACTCCCGAAAGAACTGGATTTTGAATCCAGCGCGTCTACCAATTCCGCCACTCGAGCATTATTTAGAATCAGCAAAAACGTAACTTTTCTTTAACGAACTAAAACTTAGTAGCTTTATAAGTAATACTTAATTGGACTGCAAATCTAAAAAATAAATTTAGGATTAAAGCATAAAAAGCAACCACTAACTAATTATTTTTATTTTTGTACCAAACAACACACTAACAATTAACAAAACATCTAAATGCCTTCAAGTCAATTAAGTCCAAAGATTTTTGCATGTTCTCAAAGCTACGAGTTAGCAGAAAAATTGCCAAAGCATATGGTGAGAATTAGGTAAATGTAATTACACTCTTTTAGTGATGGTGAATTTCAACCTGCTTTGAAGAATCGTTCGTGGAGAAGAGTCTTTATCATTGGTTCTACATTTCCTACTGCAGATAATTTAATGGAAATGCTATTAATGATTAGATGCTGCAAAAAGAGCATCAGCTAGACACATAACAGCGGTAATGCCTTATTTTGGTTGGGCAAGGCAAGACAGAAAAGACAAACCTAGAGTAGCCATTGGCGCGAAATTAGTAGCAAAACTACTTAGAAGCTGCTGGAGCAACCAGATTATGACGATGGATTTACATGCTGATCAAATTCAAGGCTTTTTTGAAAAGCCAGTAGATCATTTATTTGCCTCAACCATCTTTTTACCTTACGTAAAATCTTAGAATCTAGAAACTTAACCATAGCTTCTCCAGACATGGGAGGTTCTAAAAGAGCCTATGCCTATTCTAAATACTTAGATGCTGATGTGGTTATTTGTTATAAACAACGTAAAAAAGCCAATGTAATTTCTCATATGGAACTTATTGGTGAAGTAATAGGTAAACATGTTATTTTAGTTGATGATATGATTGATACTGGAGGAACACTAGCAAAAGCAGCAGATTTAATGATGGAAAGAGGAGCATTAAGTGTAAGAGCTATTTGTACACATCCTATACTTTCTGGAATGCGTATGAAAGAATAGAAAACTCTAGTTTAAAGAGTTAATTGTGTCAGATACAATTCCTTTAAAAAGAGCAAGTTCTAAAATAAAAGTTGTATCTTGCGCCCCTTTATTCGCAGATGTTATGCGCAAAGTTCAAGACAATACTAGCATCAGCGGACAATTTTTAATGTAAATCAATAATAATTAAATAAAAGTAATGAAATCAATTACAATCAAAGGATCTCAAAGAGAAAGCGTGGGTAAAGTAGCAACTAAAGCCTTACGTAATGCTGGTCAGGTTCCTTGCGTTATATACGGAGGAGACAAACCATTGCATTTTTCAGCACCAGAAATTGCATTTAAAATCTTGTGTATACTCCAAACGTTTATACTGCAACGATTGAATTAGACGGACAAAAAATAGCCGCTATTTTACAAGACATTCAGTTTCATCCAGTAACAGATAAAATTTACACATCGATTTTTATCAATTATTTGATGATAAAGAAATTACAATGGAAATTCCTGTACATTTAGTAGGAAAAGCTCCAGGTGTTTTAAATGGTGGGTCTTTACGTTTTCCAAAACGTAAATTAAGAGTAAAAGCGTTGCCTGCTAATTTACCAGACTTTTTTAATGCGGATATTTCTAAATTAAAAATTGGAAGTAAATTATTTGTAACAGATATTGATAGCAATAACTGTACTTTTTTACATCCAGACAACACTGTTGTAGCACAAGTAAGAATGTCTCGTAACGCAACTGCAGAAATAGAAGATGAAGAAGAAGAAACTGAAGAAACAGCAGCAGAAGCAGAAGCTCCAGCAGCTACAGAATAAATATTTGCTATTCTAATAGTATAAAAAGCGTTACTTATTGTAACGCTTTTTTTATTTCTATATTTTTGCTACATGATGAAAAATAATTTCATTATTTTTAATAAACAAAACAAGATCTAAGAAGATCCCATGAAGAAATTTTTAATCGTTGGCTTAGGAAATATTGGCGAGAAATACGACAATACCCGTCATAATATTGGATTCAAAATAGTGGATGCTTTGGCAAAAGACCATGAAGCAACTTTTGAAACTGATAAGTTAGGTGATGTTGCTAATTTTCGTTTTAAAGGAAGAACTTTCGTTTTATTAAAACCAAGTACATATATGAACTTGAGTGGTAAAGCGGTCAAATATTGGATGGATAAAGAAAAAATTTCGATAGACAACACTCTAATCGTTACAGACGATTTAAATATTGATTTCGGAACCATTAGATTGAAAGCAAAAGGAAGTGCAGGCGGACATAATGGATTGAAAGATATTGAAGAAAAATTGAACACCACAACCTATCCGAGATTTAGATTTGGTGTTGGTGCTAGCTATTCTAAAGGGCGACAAGTAGACTTTGTGTTAAGTAATTGGTCTAAAGAAGAAGAAAGTCAGTTAATAGAACGCATCCCAGTTTCATGTAATGTAATTACTTCTTTTGGTACAGCCGGGATGACAAATACAATGAATGCATTTAATGGAAAATAAAGTTGTCAGTTCGAGCGCAGTCGAGAACTAATTATCACTAGCAAACCATTCTGCAAAACTCGTTTCCGTTTCTTGCAAACGCAACGAATGAACTAACCAATGTTTTCTGGCAATCGTTCTTTTGATTTTTGAAGCAAAATCTATCACCATCATTTCACTAGTTGGTTGATAATCTACCAGAATTACATGATGATCTCTAGCTTTTAATTCGTTTGCCAATTCTATATGAGGTGTGTTTTTATTAAATACTGTTGCATGATCAAACACATCTACCACTTCTTCTTTTACAATCTTTTTTAAATCAGAAAAATCAATTACCATTCCGTATTTTACCTTGAGAATTGTCTGTAATAGGCTTTCCAATAACGGTTACAGAAAGTTTGTAAGAATGTCCGTGTACATTTTTACATTTTCCATCATACCCATACAACGCATGACCGGTTTCAAAATTGAATTGTTTAGTAATTCTTATTGTACTCATGTTATTTCCTTCTGTTTTTGTTTGCTTTAAGCTTGTTGTAAAAGTACATGATTGCTAACAATACGGCCAATCCTAAAAATAAATAATCTCCTCCCATAATAGTATGTTTATTGTAGCGTAACTACTTTTTAAATTTTGATAATGCTTTTTTTGTGAAATCAGACAACACCAATTTCCCAGTAATTTCTGCTCTTTCTATTAATAAAGAACCCCAATTTTCTGTCCCTTTCCAAAAAACTTTCTTCATTTCTGTAAGTGCTTCCGGATTGTAAGAAGCTAGTTTTTCAGCTAAATACTCAGTTTCTTTTGTAAGTTCTTTTGATGTTTCAAAGACTTTTGAATACAAACCTTTTTTCTCAGCCCAATAGGCATTTTTCCATTCTGTAGCAGCCATTGTTAATTCAGCCAACCCAGCTACACCAATCTTGCGCTCTATGGCTGGTGCAATTACAAACGGACCAATCCCTATACTTATTTCTGATAGTTTTATAGAAGCAGCTTCTGTTGCGAGCACATAATCACAAGCAGCAATTAAGCCAACGCCACCACCTACAGCTTTTCCTTGCACAGAACCAATAATTAATTTAGAACAAGTTCTCATGGCATTAATTACATTGGCAAAACCAGAAAAGAATTTTTTTCCTTCTTCCAAGTTGTCAATGGCAACCAATTCATCAAATGAAGCACCAGCACAAAAGGCTTTTTCTCCTTCAGATTTTAAAATTACCACACTCACTTCTTCAATGGTAGAAATATGGTGTAGCTCTTTTGTCAATCTATCTAATAATGAACTCGGAAATGAATTACTTGCAGGATGACCAAATTCTATGGTTGCAATTCCATTTACAATACTAGTATATAAACTTCCTTCTGTACGTTGCGTTGTCATATAATTGAGTATAAGTATTCAAATTTACTGCTTTTGTGCTAGTGGAGAAAACTTTCTTTTAAATTTAAAAAATAAAAAGATCCCTCGAAAAAACATCCAAACGGTAAAAGCAATCCAAATAGCATAGAGATTAAACTCTAAATAATCGAATATCATAAGGGTAGGAATAAAGCCAATTAGCGTTGCAAAAATCAATACATTACGTAAGTATTTCATTTCTCCTAAACCCTTGAAAGTTCCGTCAAAAATAAAGGTCATCGCGCACAAAGGTTGAATTGCTAATATTACCCAGAACACTAAATAAAACTGTTCTAAAACTGCTGTTTCTTTGGTAAATAATGTTCCGATTGGTTTATAAAAAACTAGGCCAAAAACAATAAAAACAATCCCTAAAACGAAAGCGTATTTTAGTAGTTTTTTATTCAAAGCAATCAGCATTTTATACTCTTTTTGACCCAATAATTTACCAGATAAAATATTCCCAACACTAGCATATCCGTCTATCATAAATGCGCCTAACAACCAAAGATTTAAACCAATAGTATACGCAGCAATGTATTCTTTGCCGTATGAAGTTGCATAGGCTGTTCCGAAATACAACGCCAAGTTTAAAGCTAATGTTCTGATAAATAAATTTAAAATCATTCCCAATAATCGTTTGATTTCTGGATGGACAGGTAAAACGATTTTTAACGGAATGGATGTTTTTTTATATAATAATATTGCGGCTATTAAAGCCATTGTTATTTGCGCAATAACACTTGCATAGGCAGCACCTTTAATATACATAGCCGGAATTACATTAGCATAACCATACACAAAAAGATAGTCTAAAACAATATTTAATACGGCACCTGTAATGGCAATTATCATTGGGTAATACGTATTCTGTAAGCCTCTAAAAACTCCGAAAACAGCAAAAGTGAAAAGGGTAAACGGAAAGCCAAATATTCTAATATTAAAATAATCTACACAATACATTAAAATGATTCCTGAAGCATTGTAGAACCTAAAAATAATTTCTGAAAAAGGATAAGAAATGGCAATAACTAATAAACTTAAAACAACAACAATTGTAATTGCTTGAGCTGGTAAGGATTTTATTTCCTCTAATTTGTTAGCTCCCAGATATTGAGAAATAATAGAAGAAATAGCACTTCTAATTTGACCAAAAACCCAAACTAACATAGAAATAAAAGCACCCACAATTCCAACCGCAGCTAAAGATTCTGTAGCGTTGTTTTCTATATTTCCAATGATTGCAGTATCTGTAATAGAAAGTAGTGGCTCAGCAATTCCGGCAACCAATGCAGGAATTGCAAGTTTGTTAATTTTTTTAAAGCTAATGTCTGTTTTCAAATCGCTTCAAAAATACTATTATTATTGTTCATAGAATCGAATATAAGATAGATTTAAAAAGTGTATTTTTGCAGTTCATTTATTTTATGTAATTTTCTCAAAAAATAAAAAACAGCACATGAAAAACATACTTGTTCCGATCGGGTCTTCAGAAAATTCAGTAAACACATTGCAATATGCTATTGATTTTGCTTGCGAAATTGACGCCAATGTTTTTGTGCTTAGAGCCTACAATGTGCAACCAAAAGCAGGAACAATTATAAATGTTGATGGAATTTTAAAGCGCGAATCTAACTTGTATTTGCGTTCAGTAATTAATGCTGCCAATAGAAAAGGGAAAAATATCCAATTAATAACTGCAAAAGGAAACGTGTTGGATTCTATTGATTCAGTAGAAAAAGAAATTGGAATCGACTTGATTGTAATGGGACCAAAAAGTAATTCTATAAAAGAAGAAGTTTTTTTAGGAAGCACTTCTGGTAGTGTTGTTAAACAATCTAATATACCTGTATTAATTGTTCCAGAAGCGTATGTTTTTAAACCGTTTAATGCTATTTTAACAGCTTTTAGAACTGGAATTGTAAACAAGGAAAATGTTTTAGATCCTTTGAAATTTATAAAAAATAAATTCAACCCTGTTATCAATTTATTATTGGTTAAAACACCAAAACATGTAGATGAAGATTTGATTTTAAACGAGGAGTTAGAAAGCTTAAAATCTTCTTTAACCATCACAGAAAATGCAACTACATTTCAGGGAGTTTTAGAGCATTTTCAATCTCATCAACCAGATATGTTGTGTGTTTTTAGACGTAAAAGAGGATTTTTTAACAAGCTTTGGGAAAAGAATACAATTCTAAAAAAAGAGTTTCACTGCAACATTCCGTTATTGGTTTTAGGAGGGAAGCAATAATTACACATTGTGTTTTTCGTGTACCTTTTCTGTAAAAGGGATTGAAACATCAAAAATTTCTTTGATCAATTCTTTAATTGCATCTATAAATTCGTCTATTCTTTCCTGAGTGTTTTCATAGTCATTTTTACCAAAATCTACTTTTAAGAATCCACTTTTAAGGTTTTTAAAAGAGATAATTCCGCTTTCTATCTTGTTCGTTATAGACTTATTTTTAGAATACATATAGCCATACAATAATACTTGAATAGCTTTGCTGTATTTTTCTTCTGCAATAGAAGAAACATCAGTAACTTTTAGATTAGAAGATTCTACTTTACCTGTTTTGTAATCTATAATTCTAGTTACACCATTTAACTCGTCAATTCTATCAACTTGACCTTTAATTGTAATAGGAAAATCAAATCCTTCAATTTCGATGGTGGTTTCTAAATTTTCTTCAGTGGCAACAATTTTTAATTCATTTTTTTCAGAAATCAATTGTTGTTCAGACTCTAAAAATCGGATAATATAATCTTTAGAGACTTCAAATATTAACCTATTTTTCCCTGTAAAAATATCTGAATTATGAAAGTGTTTTTTAAAGTAAAAAGAAACCAAATCATCTACTTTTAACAACATTTCTTTAATGTTTTTTACGCTAAGAATGCTGCCAATAAAAGGCTGATACAAGGCGTCTAAAGTGTCATGAATAATGGTTCCCATTGTATTTGACGCAACAGTTTCTTCAACTTCATTATACTCAGATAACCTTAAAACCTTTTGCGTATAAAATTGATATGGATTGTATAAATAACTAGTCAATGCAGAAGGAGAAAATCCTTTTTTTGCAACTTCAGTTAAAGAAACAATTATTTCGGGTGTTTTTTCAATCTCTTTTAATTCTGCCTTTTCTGTTAATACATTCGGACTTACTTGCAGTTCTGAAATTCCGTTTTTAAGATGTAATAATTGGGCAATGAACCTGCTTTTTTCACCACCTCCAAAAGTGTCACTTTCAGAATTGTATACTAAATAAATATTTTTTGCACGTTGCAATAATCTAAAGAAATGATACGAGAAAATAGCATCTTTTTCTCTGTAGGTAGGCAGTCCAAAATCGAGTTTTACATCAAAAGGGATAAATGTATTTTGAGTGCTGTTTTTTGGCAGTATATTTTCGTTTACAGACGTTATAATTACGTTTTCAAAATCTAAGACACGTGTTTCTAGCATTCCCATTAATTGCAAGCCCTGTAAAGGCTCTCCTTTAAAAGAAATGGATTCGGTATGTAACAATTGATTAAATAATTGATACATTGTTTTAAATGTTTTTAGAAAATGATATTCATTTTGAAAGGTCTGCAATTGAGAAAATACAGTATGATATCTAAATAAATATTCTTTTTCCAAGGGGGTTGCTTTCTCTTTTAAAACAGCAATTAAATTTAAAATTCGGTTGATAAAATCTTGAAGATGTTCAATCGGATTAAAAATGTTACTTATAGATTCTTTAATCGATTTTTCTAATGGGAAGACAAAAGAGGCAATTTGAGTTCTACTGATAAAAGCATCGTTGTCTTCTGCAATTTTGATGGTAATTTTATCCAACAGATTCGTTCTATCATCAATTAATAAAGGTTGTATAGAAGCATGCTTAAAAAACTGCAATACATCTTTATAGTAAAATTGTTCAGATTGAGTTTTACCAAGTTTATCTTGCGTTAAAAACAACTGAAAAATAGAAGTAAAAAGAGAAGTCGTAGGAATGTCTTTTAACGGATAACCCATCGTGATATTGACAGCTTCTACTTTTTTAGGTAAAGAGTTTAAAGTGATTGGCAACAATCTTTCGTCTGCTAAAACATAAGCTGTATTTTTATAATTAGATAGCTTATTTAACAACTCACCAGCATATTTAATCTGTGTAGTATTTTTTGATGCGCCTATCACTTCGATGTTTTTCTCTAATTCAAAATTAGATGAAACAGTAAGCATTGGATTTGTTAAGTAATATTTCCATTCAGCTTTATATTTTCTGATAAATGTACCGGCTTGATGATTGTTTTTTAAAAAAGAGCTGTCAATATCCCAATACACATCGGTTTTTCCAGCAGATAGCAGCTGTTGAAACAAAAATTCTTCTGCTTTATTTAGTGCGTTAAAACCCATGAAAACAAAATTCTTATGCTTGTTTTTATGGATGTATGCTTCAATTTTTTTTGTGGACTCCCTATAAATTAACCCTTGATAGCCAATTTTTTTTTCTACTAAGAACGTATAAAAATGACTATAATAAGTTTCTAACTTTTCTAAAAAAGAAAAATGATTTTTAACCATTTTTGTTTCTTCAAAGGGTTTTTTAACTGACCAATTTTTTAAACGTTGAATGTCTCTTAGATAAGGGAAAATTTCTTTAGGGTTGATTAAATGTTGATCTACTTCATTAAAATCTTGCACCACTGTAAAAGCCCAAGAAATAAAATCTTCAAATTCTTCAGGTTCAGCTTCTACATTCTTGTAAATTGCATAAAAATGAAATAATAATTGAATGGAATCTATTTTGTGCAATCCAGAAACTTCTTCAATAAATTGTTCTATATTGAATATTGTTGGTAAAAAACCAACATCAATCGTTTCTTTTAAAGCTTGTTTTACAAAAACTCCAGCTCTCTGAGAAGGCAATACAAAAACAGTGTTTTCAAACGAATTTTGCTTCGTTAAAATTGTTTGTAAAGTTTCTGTAATAAAAGTCTGCATGTAAGAAAGTCAATTTTTTGAACAAACAATGTACAAAAAGAAGCTATTTATTTTATAATATTGTTTAAAAATTATTTTTATGCAAACCGATTTACAAATAGCCATTATTCAGAAAGATTTAGTTTGGGAAAACGCCAATGAGAACAAGGAAAAACTAGATGCATTATTGGAAGAAATTCAGAATGTTGATTTGATTGTTTTACCTGAAATGTTTACAACAGGTTTTTCTATGACACCTAAACCATTTGCAGAGCAAATGAATGGCAAAACGGTAAGTTGGTTGCAACAAAAAGCAGCTTATTTTGATGCTGCAATTATGGGTAGTATGATCATAAAAGAAGAAAACAACTATTTTAACAGAATGTTATTTGTGCATCCAAATGGAGCAATTGAGCACTATGATAAACGGCATACTTTTACATTGGCAGGAGAACATAAAGAATATACCTCTGGACAGTCTAAACTTATTGTTACTTATAAAGATTGGAGAATTTGTCCTTTAATTTGTTATGATTTGCGTTTCCCAGTTTGGTCTCGAAACGTAGATGATTATGATTTGTTGATTTATTCGGCAAACTGGCCAAAACCAAGAATTAACGCATGGAAAACACTTTTAAAAGCACGTGCTATAGAAAACATGTCGTATTGTATTGGAGTTAATAGAGTTGGAGTAGATGCAAATGGTTATGAATATACAGGTAATTCTATTGCTATCGATTTTTTAGGTAATGAACTCACTGAAGTTGAAGAAAATACAGAAAAAATTATCTATGCTACGTTGAGCAAAAACGAATTGATAGCTATTAGAGAAAAATTACCATTCTTAGAAGATAAAGATCAATTCGAAATTCAATAACACAAAAAAGAGCCTTAGAAAGACTCTTTTTTTATACTACTGGATTCATCCATTTAAAGTTGTATTTTGTATCAGGAACTACAATGCGTTCTGTAATTCTATAAATTCTTTCAGGTAATTTTATCAACCAATCTCTTGCTTTTTCTGCTTCTGGTGTTAGGCCTGTTATTTTGTCAATTTCCCAGATAGTATTTAGTTTCTTTAAAATATCAACATAATCAAAACCTGTGTATACACCAACCCTTTGAGCTACTGTAGAGAATTGATCAAACATGCTTCCTTTTGCACCAAAAGATTCTCTTAAATGCATCGCTGGCATGACAATTTTATGTTTCATCATGTGTTGAAAAGCCAACATCATTTCACTTGGATCAATTTTAAAGATTTCCTTTACAAATTCTGAATAGGCAATATGATGACGCATTTCATCACCAGCAATAATTTTAGACATTTTATCCAATGCTTTGTGTCCCTTTTTACGTGCTATTTTAGCAACATTATTATGCGAAATATAGGTTGCTAATTCTTGAAAACTGGTGTATACAAAATTCTTATAAGGGTCTGTTGCAGTACCAATATCAAATCCGTCTGCAATTAAATGTTGGGTGGTAATTTCTACCTCCCTCATGTTAACCCTTCCTGATAAGTACAAGTATTTATTTAACACATCTCCGTGTCTATTTTCTTCTGCAGTCCAAGCTCTTAACCATTTTGCCCAACCATTATCTGGTTGTTGAGAAACTCCATCTAGATCTAGTAGCCAAGATTCATAGGTAGGTAAAGCTTCTTCGGTAATGGTGTCTCCAACTAATACTACCCAAAAATCATCATCTAATTCTTTAGAAATTTCTTGAATTTCTTTTACTTCATCTATAAAAGTTTCTTTTTGAGAATTCGGTAAAAAATCTGTTGGTTGCCAAATTTTTTCTGGTGTTATTAAAAATTTATCTACAAAGGTATCAATGCTTTTTTCTAGAGTTAGCATTACTTCTCTTCTAATATTATGTATTGACATAAGGGGTTATTTTATCTGTGAAATTATTTGTGATTCTGTTTCTTTTATCAAATCTTCAAAAGGTAAAGAATCAATTTTTATAGGTTTATGTGTGGTAAAAGTGATGGGGCTTCCAATTCCAAATGGATATTTCCCGTATTTAAAAACCTTCCATGAATTGTTTACGGTAACAGGAACAATATAGCCATCTTGATTGTATTTTGTAATCATTTTTAAGCCATTTACAGAAAAAGGTTTTGGTTTTCCGTTTCTACTTCTTGTGCCTTCTGGAAAAATAACAGCGCTCCATTTATTTTTGTTTATTTTTTTAGCAAATGATGCTAATTCTGTAAGTGCTTGTCTTGAGTCTTTTCTGTCTATTAACGCAGCACCTCCATGACGTAAATTAAAAGAGACACTTGGAATTCCTTTTCCCAATTCTATTTTTGATACAAATTTTGGGTGAAATTTTCTTAAGTGAAACCCTAATGATGGAATATCAAAAAGACTCTGATGATTTGCAACAAATATTATTGAAGCATCTTTAGGAATTTCAAAATTATTTTTAAAACGGACTATAATTCCCAAAAACAATAATGATTTTTCTATAGAGAAAACCATTAGATCAACAATAAATTTATGCCCTTTATATCCAAATAGCTTTAAACCAACCCATTGTAATGGGTGGAAAATCATCAATAATGTAAAAAAAACTATTGCAAAAATTGGAGATAAAAGGTAACTGAGTAACTTCATGTATTTGTTTAAAAAAATCCTAAGTAAACTTAGGATGTTTTGGTTTTAAAATTGAAACCACTGGTTCCAAGGAATTCTAGATAAGATAAATAGCAATGCGAGTCCGTAAAAGAGTGCAAATGTTTTGAATTTTGCAGCATCTTCTGTTTTCTTTTTGTGTTTAGACCACCCAATTGTAATTAAAACAATCGCAATAAGCATCATTAAAGGATGTTCTACAGCTAATAACCTAGAAGCAGAATTTCCCATTACTTCAGCGCTATTTGTTTTTAATGCTTTATAAGCTGGACTCATAAAGTACCAACCCAAACCGATTAGTAATTGTAAATGAGAAACAATTAAAGTAAACAATCCGATACGAACATCTTTATCGGTAAATTCTCTTTTTTTAGAAAGTCCCATAATTGCATTAAAAACTGCAAAAAGAAGCATTAATACAACTAAATACGCCCAATAGGAATGAATTTCTTTCATCATGTCTTTTCTGTTTTATTGCATGATAAAATCTAAGACAATATCATACTTAGTTAGTTTTTTAGTTTGTGTAAATGTACTAATTATAATCAAAAAAAAACCACCTCTAATGAGGTGGTTTTTGAAAAAATTGTGTTTTTGATTTCTTAGAAAGAAAACTTCATTGAAGCATTCCAAGTTCTTCCGTAACCAAAGTATACATTATTTCTTACATCAATCCCTTTGTATGTTGCAGTTGTACTACCATCTACATGTCTGTTAGAATTTCCATCAGAAATATATACAGTATCAAATAAGTTGTTTACGTTTAATCTAAATCTAGCATTTATTTTTTCACTTACATTAAATTTATAAGTAAAACCAGCATTCGCTAAAGCATAACCAGGTAATTCTAAAGAACCTTTGTTTCCAGCTGCTTGACTAGTAAAAGATGAAGCAGAAATACTTGGGTATAAATTAGTCACGTAATCTTGACTAAAATCAAACTTTAAGTTATCGCTAGCTTTGTATGTGAAAGATAAACGACCTGTTGTTTGAGCAGCATCACCAACTTTAACTCCATCTAAATAGAATTTAGTTCCAGAAGTTCCAACAACATTGTTGTTTTGGTCATATTCTGTTCCTGTAACATCTCCTTCGTAAACAAAGTTTCCAATAGAAAACATTCCATCAATAGTTAAGTTTCCAAATCTACTAGTGCTTTCTACTTCAATACCAGTATGTACTTGAGTAATACCAGAGAAATCTACAAAGTTACCAGGTGTGTTACTTCCACTTCTTTGAAATCTATCTTTCCAAGAAGTTCTATATGCATTTACTTTTATGTTGTAGTTTTCACTTCTATATCCATACCCTAATTCTAAACCTAAGATTTTTTCATTTGTTAAACCTACGTTAACAGTATTAGTGTTAAAGCTTGGATATACCGCAGTAAAGAAAGGTTGTTTAGAATAGTAACCTGCATTACCAAACACGTTGTGTGCTTCGTTAATGTTGTAGTTCATTCCTCCTTTAATGTTTCCGCCCATAATGTTTTCAAAACCTGATTTTTGATTTGCAGGAGTTAAGTTGAAGTAATCAACTCTTTGAAAACCTTGTTGTGAAATACCTGCTTGTAAAAATGCAGAAATTTTGTCGTTTTTATATTCTACTTGACCAAAAGCTCCTAACCAACGAACATTACCATCATTGTAATATTCAATTTTTTGTTGATTTGTGATGTTTTGCCATGGATTCCAGCTTGGAGTAGGATCTACAAAAGAAGTAATACTTCTATTTGGATTGTTAACATCTCTATTGTCAGTATAACCTGATGCTCCTAATAAATCAGAAACAACTCTGTAGTGAATACCTTGGTAAGTTCTTAAATCTACACCTAAATCCCAAGTAAAGTTTTCACTAGCATCTTTATGGAAGTTAGCAATTATACCATACCAGTTATGAGAGTTCATAGAAGATCTACGAGTCAATCCATTACTTCTGTCGTTAATAGTACTTGTTCTGTCTGCTCCAAAATCAGGAACACTTCCTCCAGCATTCCATTTTGCGATATCGTCAAAACGAATTCTTCCTTCAGAATCTCTTAATCTAAAGTCGTAATCACGAATGTTGTTTACATCTCCGATTGGCCCAGATCCACCACCACGTCCCCATGATGCATATAATACTGTAGACAAGTTAGAGTCATCAGAAATTTTCCAGTCATAGTTTAATGACATTACAGGTTTGTGATAAAAGTTTCTTCTTAAAGAAAACTCTTCACCTTTATAATATCCATAAGCAGGATTGAATTTAATATTTGGCTCTCCACCTGAACCAAATTGCTGATAGGTAGCAATTGTTTCAGCAAAACTTCTTTGGTGGTGCCATTGAGGTGCTCCAGTAAATGTAAATTCTACTGAATGCTCATCATTAATTTCATAACCAACACCAATAAAGTAGTTGTGTCCTAAAAATTTAGTTCCATCTACATATCCATCTCCTTGAGTTCTACTAAATAAGAAAGAAGCAGATAATCCATTATCCATTTTTCCAGTAGAGTAAGAACCTAAATACTTCATGTATCCATCGTTACCAAAACTAGCAGTTACGTTAGCTCCCTCTTTTTGTTGAGAAGTTTTTGTAATAACGTTAATCGTACCTCCAACAGAAGAAATTGCTAATTTAGAAGAACCTAATCCTCTTTGTACTTGCATTGCAGAAGTGACGTCAGATAAACCAGCCCAGTTAGACCAGTATACTCTACCGTTTTCCATGTCGTTTACAGGTACACCATTAATTAAAACAGCAACATTTTCTTGGCTAAACCCTCTAATGTTAATTCTTGAATCTCCAAAACCACCACCAGATTTAGTAGTGTATACAGATGGAGTTGATCTTAAAATCTCAGGAAATTCTTGAGATCCTAATTTTTCTTCAATTTCTGCAAATTTAATTGTAGAAACAGCTACAGGTGTTTGCCTGTCTTTAGCAACATCAATTACACCTTGGATAACAACTTCATCAAGTGTGTTAGCATCTTCAGTTAATTGAATAGTTCCTAAATCTTTCTTCGCTGAAGAAAAAGATACTTCTCTACTGTTGTAACCAACAAAAGAAATAACTAATACTCCAGAGTTAGAGTTAGCAGTTAAAGTAAATTTCCCATCAAAATCGGTAGACGTACCGTTTGTTGTTCCTTTTACAATAACACTTGCACCAGGTAAAGGTTGATTGGCTTCATCAACTACTTTACCATTTGTTTTGGTTTGACCAAAAACAGCAGCTGTTGCGAAAAACAACGCTACTACTAATAAATTTTTAAAATTTTTCATTTTGAAATTTTAAGTTATTAAATGTTCTGCAAAAATCTTCAATTTTTACAATTGTAATGTTAATTTAATGTTAAGTATTAACAAAATTTTATGATAATCAAAAATAGTAATATATTGTGTTATTGTCTAAAAAACAGATTATTAAATATTAACAAGGTTGTTAACAAAAAGAGAATAAATGTTAAAGTTTCTAAAGCGGCTATTTTAGACAAGAAAATTACGCCTTATTAAGATGTTTGTTGGCTAATTCTTTACCTAATTCTACACCAAATTGATCAAAACTAAAGATATTCCAAATTACTCCCTGCACAAAAATTTTATGTTCGTACATGGCAATTAATTTTCCTAAAGTATCTGGAGTTAATTTGTCGATTAAAATACTTGTACTTGGTTTGTTTCCTTCAAAAACCTTAAAGGGAAGAAGTGTTGCTACCTCTTTGTTTTGGTTGTTAAATTTTAAATCTAAATGAACTTCTTCTGCTGTTTTACCAAAAGCCAATGCTTCTGTTTGCCCATAGAAATTTGCCATTAATTTTTTATGATGATCTGTTACGCCATATAAAGACTCTTTAAAACCTATAAATTCTGCCGGAATTAATTTTGTTCCTTGGTGCAATAATTGCATAAATGCGTGTTGCATATTTGTTCCAACATTCCCCCAAATGATTGCCCCAGTTTGGTACTCTATTTTGTCGCCATTTCTATCTACACTTTTTCCATTGCTTTCCATAATGGCTTGTTGTAAATAATCTGATAATTTATTTAGGTACTGAGAATAGGGTAAAATAGCTTCAGTTTCACATTCGAAGAAGTTGTTATACCAAATACTAATTAATGAGGAAATAACGGGAATATTCTCTTCAAATGGAGTGTTTTTAAAATGCGCATCCATTTTTGAAGCACCATCTAATAAAGATTTAAAGTTTTGAAATCCAACAGACAAACTTATCGATAATCCAACCGCACTCCATAAAGAAAAACGGCCTCCAACCCAGTTCCACATCGGAAAAATATTCTCGTTGTCAATTCCGAATTCAGTTACATTTTTAATATTAGATGATACTGCCACAAAATGCTTCGCAATATCATGCTGAGAAGCAGACCTTAAAAACCATTCTTTAATGGTAGTTGCATTGCTTAAGGTTTCTTGAGTTGTAAATGTTTTAGAAACAATAACAAATAAGGTAGTTTCTGGATTCAGTCTTTTTATGATTTCAGAAACATGGTCTCCATCAACATTAGAAACAAAATGTGTATTTAATTGATTCTTATAATATTGCAAAGCTTCTACAACCATATTTGGACCTAAATCAGAGCCTCCAATTCCGATATTTACAACATCTGTAATTGACTTTCCAGTATAACCTTTCCAGTTGCCAGAGATTATTTTTTCAGAAAATGCCTCAATTTGATTAAGAGTTGCATTTATTTCTGGTTTTACATTTGTGTTTTCTACAAGTATCTCGTTAGAGGTATTGTCTCTAAGAGCTGTATGTAAAACCGCTCTTTTCTCTGTTGTATTTATGATGTCTCCAGAAAAATATTTTTGTATTGCATCTTTTAAGTCAACTTCATTTGCTAATTCAATCAACAAATCCAATGTTTCATTTGTGATTCTATTTTTAGAATAATCAACGTAAAAATCATCAAAAGAAAATGAAAGTTCAGCTTTTCTATTGGCATTGTTTTTAAAGAACTCTTTTAAATGAATCCCTTTTATATCCGTAAAATGCGAAGTCAATTTTGCCCATGCGCAGGTTTTTGTTGGATTCGTATTTTTTAATGCCATAATATTAACTGTTAGTTTTTAAAAAAAGATGTCATTATCATTTACTTTTAATTCTAATGACTCAGGTTTTTTAATGTTTTCTAATTGCTCTTTTAAAGGAGCTATATAGGCTAAGTAAGTTGGGTTTAAACTCTTTTTTAAAGGAGCCGCAGCGGGTAGTTTTTGTTTAAAAGGATCTACTTGTCTACCGTGTTTCCAAAAGCGATAGCAAACATGATTTCCACTACTACTCCCTGTAGAGCCTACAAAACCAATAATATCTCCTTGTTTTACAAACTGCCCTCTTTTTACATTTCTACGACTCATATGTAAATATTGAGTAGTGTAAGTATTGTTATGCTTTACCTTTACATAATGTCCGTTTCCTCTTTTTCTGTAGGCCGATTCGGTAACGGTTCCACTTGCAGTTGCCATAATTGGGGTTCCATAATTTGCCGCAAAATCAGTTCCTTTATGTGCTTTTACACGACCATATAGAGCGATCTTTCTTTTTAAATTATACCTTGATGAAATTCTATATTGAAATTTTATAGGCGATTTTAAAAATTGTCTACGCAACATGTTCCCTTCTTCGTCATAATACTCAACGATTCCTTTTTTTGCATCGGGCACAAAACGATAGGCATATAAATCTTTACCATTGTGGTTAAATAAGGCTGCTTTTACTTCTCCATAACCAACAAAAGTAGAATCATCAATAAATTTTTCTTCATAAATAAACTTAAATGTATCGCCTTTTTGAAGTTTAAAAAAATCGAGAGTCCAAGCGTAAATATCTGCTACTTTATTTGTTAAATTAGGATTTAAATGTAGGCTATCCATAGATTGAGAAAAACTAGAATAAATTTTTCCGTGAGCCTCTTTTTCTATAGTGCTAATTTTTTTTCTGTAGGTGTAGCTTTGAATGATAGAATCGTTAAAAGCAATAACTGTAGCCACAGATTTGTTGTTTTTATAGATAAAAACTTGTGCCTTTTCAGTTGAATCTTTTGCTGCTAAAATGGTATAAGGCTTTCCGGCTCTAACGCGCCTAACATCAAAAGTGTCTTTAATTTTTAAAGCAATTTTATTTATGATAGGGTAATCTACATGGTGCCTGTCTAATATTTCACCAAAACTTTCTCCCTTTTTAATGGTGTCATTAATTACTTTATAATCGTCTAGTTTATAGCCAAATTCATAAACTATTTCAGGTTCTAGTATTGTTTTAATTTCATCAATACTTTCTTGTTTGTCTTCTTTACAAGAACTAAAGATGATTAAGCTGAATAAAAGGAATACTATTTTTTTCAAAAGAAATTATTTTATACGCGATTTAAACGCAAAAATACAATTTAATCGTATACAATTTTAAAAGAATTTGCAAGACCTTTATAGGCATCTAATTCTGCTCTTAAAGATCCAACGGCTAATGATGCTTTTAGTTTTATGGGTATTTTGTTGTCATCTGCAGTTATCCATATGGTTACACTTTCGTTCTCTTTAAAAACTCTACCTGCTTGCACCATTGGTCTAAATTTTAGGCTTTTAACTTTTCCAAATCTAGTTTTTAGCAATTCTTCACCTAGATACACTAATTTAAACGGATAAATTTCGGAATCCATAAACATGTCTAAAGCGATTTCATCTCCTATATTTAAGGCACTAACATCCTGATTTCTTAAGTAATAAAAAGCAGACATCATATCTTGAACATTGTTAATGTCTACAGTTTCTGAAGTTTGCAATTTAAAATCTAATACCGTTGCTTTTTTGGATTCGTAATTAAATTTAATTTCTCTGTTAATGATGTAACCTCCTTCGTTAATATTTCTTTTAAAAACATAAGGTTTGATAGTTTTAGTGTCAAAAAAAGATTGATAGGTGTCATCAACATTAAAAAACCATTTTATAATTCCGGAAGTCCAACCTTTTCCAGTTACATGAAAAACTTCTTTGCCTTTAATAGTATCTGTGTCTAAAGATAATGTTGCATTTCCAGCTTTTAAAAAACCACTATAACTCATCTTATAACGCAACCATTCTCCTTTTTTAAAAACAGTAGTTTTTTGTTGAGAATAAGTATTAATGGCAATACCAAAAACAATAAAAAGGAAAGTAATTTTTTTCATATTTTCAAACATATAAAAAAGGAATGACAATTTCTATTCCAAAATTGAATAAGCTGCTCGATTACTCAAACAACAGGTGTTAAATTTTTCACATTTTTTAAAAAGTCCCCCAATTCTTTAACTCTTCTTCGCTCCATAAATAGGGGAAAAATATACGGCGTTGGTATTTTGGATGCATGTATTTACGCCAATTACTTCCTCCAGTTGCTTCAATGTCTTTATCTCCACCACCTAAATATTTTCCTGCAGCATCATAGTGCGCTAATACCCATTTTACATTAACGGTATAATCGTAATGACGCATTGCTTTGATCAATTCTGGGTTTTTTTGAACATCTTCTGGAAGTTGTTTGAATTTTTTAGACAAATTACATTCGTTGTAATCTTCCATAAAATCAATAAAATCCCCCATGTATTTCTTTTCAAATAATTTTATCAAAATAGATTTTTCTCCTGTTTGATGATTTTTCCCAGCCGCTTGCCAATACAAATGTTCAAAAGCATTTCTGAAAGAGGAGTTTCTGTCAATGGTATCTCTGTAACGAGCATCAATTAGGTTGATTAACTCTGTGGATGCAAATTCGATTTTTCTGTATTGTGCACTTTGAAATCCGCTTGCGGGAGCTAATGTGTTTCTAAACTTAAGATACTGTTCAACATCCATTCCTTCACCCATCACGCTAAACGAACTACAAAGCATATCAAAATACCTGCTAATTCTCATCAAATGTTTTGAGAATTTTTCTGCAGTAATAGGTTCTTTGGATAATGATATTTGATCAATTTCCCACAAAATCATTTTAAACAACAGCTCGTTTACTTGATGATACATGATGAAAACCATTTCATCTTTTTCTGTGGTTCTCGGAATTTGCAACCCTAATAAAGCATCAGTTTGAATATAATCCCAATAGGTAGTTGGAGTACTATGTAATAGTCCTTCAAGTATAGTGTTTAAAGGAACGCCCAATTTTTCGTACTTCTTTTCTATTGCTTTTAATAATTCGTCTTTATTCATGTTCTTTTGAGAATAGAGAGAAGAGAATGCAGAAAAAAGACAGTTTGTACTTTCTCTTTTCTATATCCTCCCTTCTGATTTCTGTTTTTATAAAGTTCCTCGATTTGCTTGTTCTCTTTCGATAGATTCGAACAATGCTTTAAAGTTACCAGCCCCAAAACCACGAGCACCCATTCTTTGAATGATTTCAAAAAATAACGTTGGTCTGTCTTCTACAGGTTTTGTAAAGATCTGTAATAAATACCCTTCTTCATCAGCATCAATCATGATCGATAATTTTTGCAATTCGCCAATATCTTCTTTCATCATATCGCGATGCTCTCCCAATCTATTTGGAATGTCATCGTAGTAGGCTTGTGGAGGAGGAGGTAAAAACTCAATTCCTCTTGCTTTTAATTGACTAACAGTTGTAATGATGTCGTCTGTTGCAACGGCAATATGTTGCACTCCAGAGCCTTCATAAAAATCTAAATACTCTTCAATTTGAGATTTTTTTGCAGCTTTTGCAGGTTCGTTAATTGGGAATTTAATTCTTCCGTTTCCGTTAGACATTACTTTACTCATCAATGCAGAATATTCTGTATGAATCTGTTTGTCATCAAACGATAAAAAGTTTTCGAACCCCATAACATCTTCGTACCATTTTACCCAAACATCCATTTGATTCCACCCAACATTTCCAACCATATGGTCAATATATTTTAAACCAACAGGTGTTGGATTGTAATCGGATTCCCATTTTCTAAAGCCAGGCATAAATGTACCTTTGTAGTTTTTACGTTCTACAAACATATGAACGGTTTCACCATAGGTATAGATTCCGGCTTTTACAATTTCTCCATGCTCATCGGTTTCAACAGTAGGTTCTAAATACGATTTTGCTCCACGCTTTGTTGTCTCTTCGTAAGCACTTTTAGCATCATCTACCCAAAGCGCAATTACTTTAACACCGTCTCCATGTTTTACAATATGATCGTTAATTGGCGATTTGCTATTTAATGGTGTTGTTAATATCAAACGGATCTTGTCTTGCACCAAGACATAACTTACAGAATCTTTTGAACCTGTTTCTAATCCTTTATATGCTAGTGATTGAAAACCAAAAGCTGTTTTGTAGAAATGGGCGGCTTGCTTTGCATTACCAACATAAAATTCTACATAATCTGTTCCTAATAACGGAAGGAAATCTTGTGCTCCTTCAAATATTTTTTCTAAACCGTAGTTTACTGATTTTACTTCTTTCGCCATCTTTGTGATGTTTATTTTTCCTGTAAATACAGGTGTGTTATTTTTGTTCTATTATTACTCTAACCAAGATTTGAAATAATCTTCATCTGCAATTTTCATTGCTTCTTCTGTCACCATTAAAGGTTTAAAAGTATCTACCATTACAGCCAACTCTTCTGTTTTTGTTTTGCCAATACTTCTTTCTGCAGCTCCTGGGTGTGGTCCGTGTGGAATTCCAGCTGGATGTAATGAAATATGTCCAGCTTCAATATCGTTTCTACTCATAAAATCACCATCTACATAATACAATACTTCATCAGCATCTATATTACTATGGTTGTATGGAGCAGGAATTGCATCTGGATGGTAATCATACAAACGCGGTACAAAGCTGCAAATTACAAAGGCATTGGTTTCAAAAGTTTGATGCACTGGTGGTGGTTGGTGAATCCTACCCGTAATAGGTTCGAAATCGTGAATTGATAAGGCATACGGATAATTAAATCCATCATAACCAACTACATCGAAAGGATGCGTTGCATAGACCATGTCAAAAATTTCATCTTTCTTTTTTACTTTAATGATGAAATCTCCTTTTTCGTTATTGGTTTCTAATTCATACGGGCGGCGAATATCTCGCTCACAAAAAGGAGCATGTTCTAATAACTGCCCGAACCAGTTTCTATATTGTTTTGGAGTGTATATTGGCGAATGAGATTCTACAATAAACAAACGATTGTCTTCTGTGTCGAAATCTATTTTATAAATAATTCCTCTTGGAATGATTAAATAATCTCCATATTTAAAATCTAAATTTCCATAGATGGTTCTTAATTTTCCAGTTCCTCTATGGATGAAAATCATTTCATCAGAATCTGTATTTTTATAAAAATAATCAGTAGTAGATTTTCTTGGAGCCGCTAATGCGATATGACAATCTGAATTCGTCAACACAATTTTTCTACTTTCTAAAAAATCATCTTGTGGTGCAACTTGAAAACCTCTTAACCGATAAGACTGAATATTGTTTTCTTTTGCAACTTTAGGTTTTACACTGTATTGATTTTTAATCTCCTTTACCTGTGTTGGTCTTTGCTCATGATAACTATTGGTAGACATTCCGTCGAACCCAACAGTTCCAAAAAGCTGCTCGTAATATAAATCGCCATTTGCTTTTCTAAATTGAGTATGGCGTTTTGGTGGTATTTTTCCTAATTGATGATAAAAGGGCATAATTTTTTGAATTTGTTATTCCTATGAAAACAGGAATCTTGTTAGTAATTGTTTCATTCTTAAATGAGATTCTGCATCAAGTGCAGAATGTCAGAACTGAATCAATCATTCAGGATTGCGTTTTATCAAAAACTTTAAGTGTGCTAGTAAGTTTGCATACATATTTAGAGCTTTTTAGTTGCTTGCTCTACAAATATACAGAAAGTTTTAGTGATTTTTAACTTTCAGGAGCGAGTTCTACTTCTAATCCGTTAAGATCTTGGGTAATCGGAATTTGACAACCTAATCGGCTATTGTCTTTTACATGAAAAGCTTCAGCTAACATCATGTCTTCATCAATGCCCATTTCTGGTAGTTCATGATCAGATTTAACATAGCATTGACAAGATGCACACATGGCCATGCCTCCACAAACACCAATAGTTCCTTCAGGTGCCAACTCGTAAGAACGAATAACTTCCATTAAGTTCATTGCCATATCAGTTGGAGCTTCAATTTTGTGTAAAACTCCCTCTCTGTCGGTAATTTTTATGGTGATGTCTTTCATAGGAATTAGAGATTAGTAGTTGGGGATTATTCCAATTTAATTTAACGATTTTATTAACCCGAAAATCATTCTTGCTATTTCATTAGAATTGTCAATTAATTTTTTGGCAGATACTTCTGAAATAAAATTTAACCTTATTGCTAAATATAACATAGAACGAACCTCACTATTTGAAGCTAAGGAAATATAAAGAAACCTTTTAAAATCTGAATTAGAACTTCTGTCAAAACCTTCAGCAATATTATTGGAAATAGAAATTGAAGCTCTTTTTATTTGATCATTAAAAGAAAAGTCTTTGTTGTTTTTAAATTCACTGTAAATGGCAACTGAAAAATCTTGGGCTTTTTGCCAAACAATAAGGTCTTCAAATTTTTGTATTGCCATAACTAACTGCTAATTCCTAACTACTAAGTACTAATTTATTTTCTTAACAACCGCTTTTGGAGCTTCTTTACGTGTTCCATCAAAACCATCAACACCACCAACTGTAGTATATTTCATTACATACTTTTTGTCTGGAAAAATACGTTGAAAAGCACTTTGACACATTAAAGTAGCTTCATGAAATCCGCATAAAATTAACTTCAGTTTACCTGGATAGGTGTTAACATCTCCAATAGCATATATTCCTGGAATGTTGGTTTGATAATCTAGCGCATTATTTACCTTAATGGCATTTTTCTCTATTTCTAATCCCCAATTTGCAATAGGCCCTAGTTTTGGTGCCAATCCAAAAAGCGGAATAAAATGATCGGTTTCTAAAATGTACTCATCTTCATTATTTTTAGAAATAACAACTCCTGTAATATGGTTGTCTCCTACAACTCCTGTGATTTCTGCAGGAGTAATTAAATTAATTTTTCCAGCATCTTTTAATTCTTGTACTTTTTCAACAGAATCCAAAGCGCCTCTAAATTCATTTCTTCTATGAACTAAGGTTACAGATTTAGCAATAGCTGTTAAAAAAATAGACCAGTCTAATGCAGAATCTCCACCACCTGCAATGACCACATTTTTATCTCTATATAACTCTGGTTCACGAATCATATATTCTACTCCTTTATCTTCGAAGTTTGCAATGTTTGGAATCGGCGGTTTTCTTGGTTCAAAACTACCTAAACCACCTGCAATTGCTACAATTGGTGCTTTGTGTTTTGTACCTTTATTGGTGGTAACAATAAAACTCCCGTCTTCTTGTTTTTCTATAGTTTCAGCTCGCTCTCCTAAAGTAAAACCAGGTTCAAACTGTTTACACTGTTCTAATAAATTTGTAGTTAAATCTCCAGCCAAAATCTCTGGAAATCCAGGAATGTCATAGATTGGTTTTTTAGGATAAATTTCTGAACATTGACCACCAGCTTGTGGCAATGCGTCAATTAAATGACATCTTAGTTTTAACAATCCTGCTTCAAAAACGGTAAACAATCCGGTTGGGCCTGCACCAATAATTAATATATCTGTTGTAATCATTACTTAAAAAAAATCGTGTAAAAATAACGCTTGTAAAATTTTAAAAAACTGATTTTTATCAGCTAGTCTACATTCACTACTTTTTCAATTTGTGGAGCATATTTTTTAATGGTTGCTTCAACACCATTCTTTAATGTCATTTGATTTACAGAACACCCATTACAAGCACCTTCTAACTGTACTTTTACAGTTGTATCTTCTATAGATAATAGCTTTATGTTTCCGCCATCACTTAATAAAAAAGGGCGAATTTCTTCTAAAGCTTTTTCAACATTAGCAAGCGTTTCTTGTACTGTCATAACTTTTATTTTGTGCTACAACCACTCATTGTTGTTATTCTAACAATTTCTGTTGGCGGTAAATTTTCGTTTCGTTTTACTAATTGGGATAGCATTTCTTTAGTGGTGTCAGAAAAAGCTTTTTCTAAAGGTGTGTTTGTTTGTAATGCCACAGGATGACCAACATCACCAGCTTCTCGAATACTTTGCACTAAAGGAATTTCACCTAAAAATTGAGTATTGATGTCTTCTGCTAAATTTTTTGCTCCACCATTTCCAAAAATATAATATTTGTTGTTTGGTAATTCTTCAGGTGTAAAATAGGCCATGTTTTCAATAATTCCCAACACAGGCACATTGATGCTTTCTTGTTGAAACATTGCAACTCCTTTTTTAGCATCTGCTAAAGCAATATTTTGTGGTGTACTTACAATCATTGCACCATTGATTGGTAAGGCTTGTACAATTGACAAATGTACATCTCCAGTTCCTGGAGGTAAATCAATCAATAAAAAATCCAATTCACCCCAATTAGCATCAAAAATCAATTGATTTAAAGCTTTTGAAGCCATTGGTCCACGCCAAATTACCGCTTGATCTGGATTTGTAAAAAATCCTAAAGACAATAATTTTACCCCATAATTTTCAACGGGTTTCATTTTAGAACGACCATTTACATTTACAGATAATGGTTTTTCTTTTTCCACATCAAACATCAAATGCATTGAAGGCCCGTAAACATCCGCGTCTAAAACGCCGACACTAAATCCCATTTTTGCTAATGTAATAGCAGTATTTGCTGTAATGGTAGATTTACCAACGCCACCTTTTCCGGAAGCAACAGCAATGATATTTTTAATATTCGGAATTTCCTTTCCTTTGATTTGATTTGGATTTTCTTTCTTAGGAACTACAGCTTTTACATTTACTTTTACCATCACATCTTCACTAACTTTTAAGCGAAGGGTATTGATAATTTCACTTTCAACTCTTTTTTTAGCTTGTAAAGACGGATTGCTAATGGTAACATCAACAATTATTTCGTTGCCAAAAGTTACAACGTTTGTAATATTTTCATTTTCAACTAAGCTTTTACCTTCTCCAGGTGCAGTGATAGTTTCTAATGCCTTGTATATATCTTGCTTTTTAAAGCTCATCTTGCGATTTTAATTAGGATTAATTCTAAACTACAAATATAGTGTATAGAGTTTAGATAATAAAGAAGTTATAGTTTGTTTATCGATGGATAGATAAGTTGAATTTATGACAACTCTTCACTCGGATTCCAAAACACATTTTGAAAATCTTGAATTTGATTATCGACAACAACAATCCCTTCACTTTCTAGTAATTGTTGCATTAAGTTTGTGCCATCAAAATGATGTTTTCCTGTAAGTAATCCTTTTCTATTAACAACTCTATGTGCAGGAACTTCTTCTTTTTGATTGTGAGAATTGTTCATTGCCCAGCCAACCATTCTTGCAGAACGCGCTGCGCCAAGATAAGTGGCAATGGCCCCATAACTTGTAACTCTTCCGTATGGAATTAATCGAGCAATTTTGTATACGTTGTCAAAAAAATTATCTGAAGAACTCATTTAGAATTAGTTGTATTTAATTCTAAATTTAATAAAAGTGATGGGTTTTCCTTTTTCTAAATACTGTTTTTCGTAAAAGGTTTGCGTTCCAATTACTTCTTCTGGAGAATAGGTGTTTTTATACACATCGTGATTTGCATGCAGTATTTCATGTCCTTCACCATGCAATAATCCTAAGGTATAACCGTGCATAAACTCACTATCAGTTTTTAAATTTACCACACCATTTTCTTTTAAAATATGATGGTACTTTTTTAAGAAGTCTGTATTGGTTAAGCGATGTTTTGTGCGTTTGTATTTAATTTGTGGATCTGGAAAGGTAATCCAAATTTCATCAACTTCATTTTCTGCAAATAGTTCGTTAATCAATTCTATTTGAGTTCTAATAAAGCCAACATTTGTTAAGTTTTCTTCTAAAGCCGTTTTTGCACCACGCCAAAAGCGAGCACCTTTAATATCAATTCCGATAAAATTTTTGTCAGAATTTTTTTGTGCAAGTGCAATGGTGTATTCTCCTTTGCCACAACCAAGCTCTAAAACAATTGGGTTGTTGTTTTTGAAAAAAATATTCCATTTACCCTTAAGAGAAAAACCATTTAGTATTTCTTCTCTTTTTGGCTGAACAACATTAGAAAACGTTTCGTTTTCATGAAAACGTTTTAATTTGTTTTTGCTTCCCAAAGTAAAATGTTATTCTGCAGAATCTTCGATTCCTTCTCTTTTGAAGCGTGCAGATTCTTTCATCCAGTATGCAAATAATACTAATAATACAACTAAAAACATCCAGTTTACTACATTTGAAACCCACCAGCTTAAATCACTTAAACGTAATGCTTGAAAAGGACCAAAAGCCCAGGTAAAAAAATCACCAATTAATCTAAAAATATTGCTTGCTATCATAACTTAAGTATCTTTACGTTGCAAAAATATAAAAACTAATTATGTTAGCCAATTTTTTCGGCAAATCAAAACCAGTAAATTTTATACTTATTACGGTACTTTTTTTTATCTACTACCTGTTGGATTTTATAGTGGTGAAAAAAGCCGAAATAAATCTCGGAGACTTTTATAAGTTTTTGTTGGTTACTCCTTTGTTTTTATTGCTTTTTTTCTTGTTTAATTTTATCATTTCTAAAAATAAATTAACAAGAGATAATTCGTATGCATTTTTACTTTTTGTAATTGGACTGGGTTTTTTTTTTTTTTTTTTTTTTTTGTTTTTTCCCCCCACCCTCCCCCCCCCCCCTCC